>NZ_AP022609.1:0-628093 GCF_010729485.1 Mycolicibacter hiberniae | reverse complement strand
CCGCCAATGCTTTCGAGGGCACATACCCAGGCTCGGCCGGGGCATCGGCAGGGTGCACCAGCGGCACTGACCGAGCCGACTTGGCCAGCTCTGCGATCAGCTCCGGCGGAAGCAGGCCATCGGCCTCCACCAGTGATCCCGGCTCCTCACCCACACCGTCGACGGTGGCCTGCCCGGCGATCACGTGAATGACGACCGGCGACGCTCCCGGACGCCCTCCCGCCGAACAGTCCGGGCGACCGCAGCGACAGCCCAGCCGGTCCGCCCGCGCCGCCAGCGCGCCCATCGCGTCGGCACGCCGCTGGCCAAGGTCGCGAGGATCGTGCTCGCACACCGTGGCGGCCAACGCATCCAGCGCCTTGTCCACAGCGCGGGCATCGGGAGTGAACAGGCTGCCGCGGATCTCCGACATGCCGCCCTCGGCAAAGTCTTCGATGACGATCTCACGTTCGGCCTGCCGCTCTCGGCGGCGCCGCACCGCATCCTTGTCGGCCTTGGCGACGATCTTGTCGATGCGCCCCGCCAACCGGCTCAGGGTCAACGACGGCCAGCGGGCCACCTGCGCCGCCAACTGGCCATCCACCGCCGCCAGCACGTCCGCGTCGGTGATCAGACCGGTGCGGTACACGATCGTCTGAAACATTCGGATGTCGATATCGCCGGCCTTGAACACCTGCGCCACCTTGGGCAACTGTTCGCGCATCGCCCGCGCGTACCGCAGACGGCTCGCCGCCAGCCCCTGGCTGATCCGCAAACCCGCGGCAACCTCGGCGGCCACCGCCGCCTCGGTGTCCACGGCCCACTGCGCGGTCTCACCGCACCGGCTCAGCCGCAGCGCGAACAACTCGCCGATTGCGGCCAGGTGCGCCGCGGCGGCCCGATTCTCCGCCCGCGCCGTGGCACAGATCCGCTCCACCAGGGCAGCCGACTCCGGCGTCTGGGGCGGATAGCGCCGCCGGAACCGCTCACTGAGCCGCGCCATCGCCTCCGGAGACGGAACCCTCGGCGACTGTTCGAACACACGTTCGATTTTAGCAGCGTCCACTGACAACATATCCCGGATCCGCGGCCATCAGGCGCCGTTGTTGGGTCCCCCCGAATTGGCCCCGGCGATATCGGTGATCGGGAAGTTCGGCATCGGCGGCGGCGAAGGTGTGGCCGGCAGCGCCGGGATATCCGCCGTGGGAATGTCGTGCAGCTCGTTGGCCGGCGGACCGTTCTCGCGTCCGCCGTACACGCTTCCCGGTGCGCGCGGCCCGAGGAGCTCGCTGACCGTGACCAGGTGGTAGCCGTTGGCTTTGAACACAGGCAGGAACTGATACACCAGGTCGACGGTCGAGGAGTAGGTGTCGTGGAACAGCACCACCGAACCGGGCCGGATCTGCGTCATCAACATGTAGCGGGTGGCGGCGGTGTCGGCGTCGTTGATCCAGTCGAAGGGAACGACATCCCACAGAATCCCCGCCAGGCCGAACTGGGCGGCCTGCGCATTGACCGCATCATCGGTGAGCCCCCCGGGCGGCCGCCACAAGGTCGGCGTGTGCCCGGTGGCCGACCGGATGGCGTCGTTGGCCTTGGCGAACTGAGCCGGCACGTTCGCTGCGGGAATCGTGGTCATGTTCGGGTGTTCCCAGGTGTGACTGCCGATCTCCATACCGGCTTCGGCGATCCGCTTGGCAGCCAGGGGGTTTGCTGCCACCTTGTTGCCGATCAGGAAGAACGTGGAGCGTGCCCCGGCATCGTTCAACACCCGCAGCAGCCGATCGGTGTAAGGCGAGGGCCCGTCATCGAATGTCAGGGCCACACACTTGACCACCGCACAGTCCACCGGGTCCGCCGTGGCCTCGTGCACCTGACTGGTACAGGCGGCGAGCACCGCAACAACCGTCGCGACAACACCGACGCGCCAGGGTTTCACCACCCCGGCAGCCTACCGGGACGCCGACGGCGCTACGGGGTGTCGGCTCCGGGGGCACCGTCGGCACCGGGGGTGCCGTCGGCCTGGCCGTTGCCGCCGTGTTGGCCGTTGCCGCCGACGGCGCCGTAGCCGGTGCCGCCGTTTCCGCCCCGGCCACCGTGGCCGTCGCCGTTGGGCCCTACGGCACCGCCGTTTCCGCCGTTTCCTCCGCCTCCGCCGATGCTGTCGCTGCCACCGGTGGTGAAGGCCGCGCCGCCGTCACCGCCGTCACCGCCGTCGGCACCCGCACCGCCGTCTCCGCCGTTTCCTCCGGCGCCGCCGACCGACGTGCCGTCGGTGATCATCTGGCCGGCGTCGGTGACCAGATCGATCCTGCTGATGCCGCCGTCACCACCAGCGCCACCCGCGCCGCCGATTCCCGCTGCGCCGGCCGCTCCGCCGTCGCCCCCGATCGCCGTCCCGTTGACGACGACGTTGTCCTCCAAGGTCGCGATGGCTGCGTAGCCGCCGGCCCCGCCGGACCCGCCGTCGAGGGCGTTTCCGGCCGCTCCACCGATGACGGTGCCGCTCACCTGGGAGACGGTGCCGGCGAAGATCATGGCTAACCCGCCGGTCCCGCCTACTCCGCCGGCGCCACCGATGCCCCCGGCTCCGCCGGTGCTGGTACCGGTGACGCCGGCGGTGTCACCGGGCTCGACACCGGCCTGCAGGAAGCTGTACCCACCGGCACCTCCGATACCACCGGAGATGCCGGCGCCGCCGGCGCCACCGGTGACGGTGCCGTCATAGACGTCGCCGGTGGAATAGACGTCGCCGTAGCCGCCCGCTCCTCCGACGCCGCCGGCCAGACCAGCGCCGCCCGCACCGCCGGTGGCGTCGTTGTTCTCCGCGTGGCCGCCCAGGTAGGCGTAGAGCCCGCCGCTGCCGCCGACGCCGCCGCGCCCGCCCCCGTCCGCCGCTCCGCCGACACCGCCGGTTGCGGTACCGGTGATCGTGCCGCCCTCACCGAGGATTCCGCTGCCGACCACCCCCGTGCCGCCGGCCCCACCGACGCTGCCGGCGCCGTCGGCCGCACCGCCGAGGCCGCCCCGGGCCTCCACCGCGGCGACGCCGCCGGGGCCGGCGCTGACCGAAGCGCGACCGCCGGCACCGCCGAGACCTCCGTCGGCACCCACTCCACCGGAACCGCCGATGACGACGCTGTCGGTGACCCTGCCGCCTTCCCAGGCGTTCACCTCCGCCAAACCACCGGCGCCGCCCGCACCGCCGTCGGCGCCCTGAGCCCCGCCGCCGCCGATCACCACGCTGTCGACGACACTGCTGCCCGTCCCGTCGACGGAGATCGAGGCGTTGCCGCCGTTGCCGGTGCGGTCGTCACCGTTGCCGCCGGTGACTGTGCTGCCCACGATGCTTCCGCCGTTGGTGGCCGCCAGGGATGCCGAACCGCCGCTGCCGCCGGCACCCACCGTGCCTGCGGTGACGCTGCTGTGCTCGACGCTGCTGCCGGCGCCGACGTTCAGTGCCGCGTCGGCGCCGTCGGCGCGGGCCGAGGCGCTCCCGCCGGTGACCGTCACGCCCGAGGAACTTCCGTCGATCACGGCAGTGGCCTGGCCTCCGGTTCGGCCGGTCTCGCCCGCGGTGTCGGCGCTGCCGGCACCACCATCGCCGCCGCGGCCGCCGGTCACCGTCGTGTCGGCGGCTGCACCGGCACCGGTGACGGAGGCCATGCCCCCACCGCCGCCACCGCCACCGCCCTGTCCGGCTCGCGTCCCGTCCGCGGTTCCGCCGGCGCCACCGGTGCCTCCACCACCGCCGACCGCACCCAGGCCGATCGCAGACCCGGCACCACCGGCACCGCCGGCGCCACCGCTTCCGGCCGCCCCGCCGTTGGCGACACCACCATGGCCGCCGGTGCCCCCGGTGCCGCCGTATTGACCGAACGCTGCGCCGGCCGACACCTCACCGCGCCCGCCGTCGCCGCCCGCACCGCCGTTACCCGACGCAGCAGCGGCACCCCCGGAACCGTCGGCCGCCTGGGTGATGCCGTCGCCGTTGGCGCCGCCCACGCCACCGGCGCCCCGACCGCCGGCCTGACCGCCGACTCCCCCGTCGCCTCCGCTGCCCGCCGCTTCGGCGTTGCCGCCACCGGAACCGTTTCCGCCGGCGCCGCCGGCACCGCCACTTCCGGCGCTACCTCCGGTGCCCCCGGAACCGCCCAGCGACCCACTGCCCCCGTTACCCGCGACCCCGCCGTTGCCGCCGGCACCACCGCTACCGCCGAGCTGGCCGTCGATACGCCCGGCGGTGCCGTCCACTCCGCTGGCCCCGGCGCCACCGCGGCCTCCCGAGCCCCCGTCGCCACCAGCGCCGCCGACACCCTGAACTCCGTCGACTCGGCCCGCGCCGCCCTGCCCGCCGTCGCCGCCATGACCGCCCGCGCCGCCGTTCTCGCCGGTGCCGCCGGCCGCACCCGGTGTCGTCGCCGCAGCGCCGTCCCGACCGTTGTAACCAGCGCCACCCGAGCCACCGGCGCCCCCGTTGCCGCCGTCGCCCTGCAGCGCCCGGCCGCCGCCGACCTCGACTCCCCCGGCACCCCCGGCGCCGCCGGCGCCCCCGGCGCCGCCGGCGCCCCCGGCGCCCCCGTTGGTGCCGTCGATGCGCTCTGCCGTGCCGTTCAGACCGTGAAAGCCCGCCCCACCGGCGCCGCCGTCACCACCGACGCCCGCGGCGCCGTGCAGACCGCTGGCCGCGACGGTGCCCGCTCCCGAGGCGCCCCCTGCGCCGCCGGCGCCGGCATTGCCCCCGGCCCCACCGGCCTGCCCGGCCAATCCATCCACATGCGAGGCCGTGCCGTCGGCTCCCGCGGCGCCGGCCGCGCCCCGACCACCGTTGCCGCCGGCACCACCGGCACCGCCCGCACCGTGCGCGCCCGCGCTGGCGCCGCTACCACCGATACCGCCGTCGCCGCCGGCGCCACCGGCACCGCCGTGCTCGCCCGCGGCGCCCGGTGTCGCGCCGTCGGCGCCCGCAGATCCCGCGCCGCCCGCCCCGCCGTTCCCGCCGGCGCCACCACTGCCGAAGAAAAGACCGGCGCGGCCACCGGCGCCGCCGTTGCCGCCGTCCCCGCCGGCTTCACCGGTCCAGCCGGCGGCGAATCCCGCGCCACCGGCGCCACCGGCCCCGCCGTCGCCGGCCAGCCAATTGGCGGCACCGCCGTCACCACCGTCAGCGCCCGCACCGCCGACACCACCGGCCCCGCCGTTACCGGCCAGCCAGCCGCCGTCGCCGCCGGCGCCCCCGGTTCCCCCGTCGAATCCGGCGCCGCCGTCGCCGCCGTTGCCCCACATGCCGGCGAAGCCGCCGGCGTAGCCCGCCAGGTGATCGGCCGTCCCGTCGGCGCCGGTGCCGCCATCGCCGAACAAGAACCCGCCGTCACCGAGATCGCCGATACCGGGCACCCAGCCGAACCAGGAATCATTGGTGCCGGTGTAGAAGTCGATCCCGTCGCCGATCAACGTCCGCCCGAACATCGTGACGAACGGCGCGTTGATCAGGTCGAGCAACCAGCCGTTGCTGTCCACGTAGTCGCTCAGGCCGTCGTAGAGGGCCTCCCAGCCGAGGTCATCGGCCTGCGAGGCGAAGGGCGGCTCCACGCCGAATGCCGCGAAGAGATCCGGCTCTACCTGCGCGGTGCTGATCGCGTCCCAGAGCGGCGCCAGAATATCGTCGAGGTCAGCCGCCGCGGGCGCCGTGGACACCGGCGACATCCCGAGGGCCAATAAGGCCCCTACCAGCGATGTCGCGGCGAAAACCCGTCTGGGAACCGTTCCGGTGAGGCGGCGAGGGCGTTGCCGCCCGTTGCGAGTATCCTTCGCTCCCCGGGCGTCCACACAAGGAAGCTTACCTAAACATCAGAATTAGGTAATGGGGATGTTGGCGTTTTCTTAGCCTGGAGAGGCTTGCCGCCGAAACGGGCCTCCCGGTGTGCTGGGGTTTTCAGCCCAGGTCGGGCCCGTTGATCTCCTCCAGCATCTCGGTGACCAGGGCGGCGATCGGCGAGCGCTCGCTGCGCAGCAGGGTGATGTGAGCGAACAGCGGGTGCCCCTTGAGCTTCTCGATCACCGCGGCGATGCCGTCATGCCGGCCGACCCGCAGGTTGTCGCGCTGCGCGACATCGTGGGTGAGCACCACCCGCGATCCGGTGCCCAGCCGGGACAGCACCGTCAGCAGCACATTGCGCTCCAACGACTGCGCTTCGTCGACGATCACGAACGAGTCGTGCAGCGAGCGGCCCCGGATATGGGTCAGCGGCAACACCTCGAGCATGCCGCGCGACTGCACCTCCTCGAGCACCGCGGGGCTGGCCAGACCTTCCAGGGTGTCGAACACCGCCTGGGCCCACGGCCCCATCTTCTCGTTCTCGCTGCCGGGCAGATAGCCCAGTTCCTGGCCGCCGACGGCGTAGAGCGGGCGGAACACCACCACCTTGCGCTGGGTGCGCCGCTCCAGGACCGCTTCCAGGCCGGCGCACAGCGCCAGCGCCGACTTGCCGGTGCCGGCCTTGCCGCCCAGCGAGACGATTCCCACCGATTCGTCGAGCAGCAGGTCCAGCGCCACCCGCTGTTCGGCAGACCGGCCCCGCAGTCCGAACGCCTCCCGGTCGCCGCGGACCAGCTGCACCCGTTTGGCGGCATTGACCCGGCCCAGTGCATGCGAGGTCCCACCGAGCAGCCGGATTCCGGTGTGGCACGGCAGATCCCGGGCTGCCGCCAGGTCGATCTCGCCCTCGTCAAAGAGGGCGTCGATGTCCTCCACCGACGCCTCGACCTCGTCCATTCCGGTCCAGCCGGAGACGATGACGTCCTGCGCGTGGTACTCGTCAGCGGCCAGGCCGAGCGCGGCGGCCTTGACGCGCAGCGGAATGTCCTTGCTCACCAACGTCACCCGGCGGCCCTCGGCGGCCAGGTTGGCCGCGCAGGTCAGGATGCGCGAGTCGTTGCTGTCGGTGCGGAATCCGGTGGGCAGCACCGCGGGGTCGCTGTGGTTGAGCTCGACGTGCAGCTTTCCGCCCTGCGTCCCAACGGGAATGGGCTGATCAAGCCGCCCATACTGCAGGCGCATGTCGTCGAAGATGCGCAGCGCCTGGCGGGCGAACCAGCCCAGCTCGTGGTGGTGGCGTTTGGCCTCCAGCTCGCTGATGACCACCAGTGGGACGACAACTTCGTGTTCGGCGAACCGGGTGCAGGCCCAGGGGTCCGACAGCAGCACGGAGGTGTCGAGCACGTACGTCCGGATATCAGGCACTAGGCGCTCCAGCGGTGAGGGCACGCGCGACCCCGCGCGAACAATTCGACGGGGGGCGGCACAGGAACGGGGCCGGTCCTGTCGTAATCACGACCGGTGGTGCCGATGAGACAGCGAAGCGTGTGGCTAGCCATCGATTGCGACGGTACCCCCGCCGATGCGTGCCCGCAGCGCAGGCGCGCCGGAGTGTCAGCCGATCACAAACTGCTTCAGATCGGGGTGCGCGGCCAGGCCCCAGGCGCTGATCCGGTCGGAGATCACCCGGCGCAACTGGTCGGGCCCGAAGATGCCGGCTTCGGCGATTCCGGGCTGCCGGTCGGCGTAGGCGTCGATGTCGGCGCCGACGATCTTGAGTTCGGCGGCCCGCGCGGCGATGGCGGCCAGGGTCTCGTCGTGCACGTAGTCCAGGCAGTGCGCGATCAGGTTGGCGAAGAACCCTTCGTGGCGTTCCTCGTCGCCGGCGATGCGGCCGATCAGACCCTTGAGCACGGGCTCCTCGATCTGGTCGGCCAGGTTACGGCAGTACTCGGCGCAGGCGCGCTCGTAGAAGGCCATGAACACCAGCGTCTCGACCTGGCTGTAGCGGTCGGCGCGGTAGCCCTTCTGGACGTGCTCCATGCGCACGCGCTCGTTGGCGTCCGGGTCGATCTCGCGGGTGACCATCAGGTACTCGCGCAGCGCGATGGCGTGCAGGTGCTCCTCGGCGGTCCAGCGGCCGATCCAGCGGCCCCACTTGTCCTCGAGGATGAAGTGCTCGACCAGTTCGCGGTGGTAGCCGGCCAGGCTGTCCTTCTCGATCAGCAGGATCTCGCAGGCGTCGGTGATCACCTTGGGCAGCGTGACCTGTGACGGGTCCCAGTCCTTGCCCCCGAGGAAGGCGAAGTTCTCGCCCTGCTCGAACGGCACATAGTCGTGGGCGTACCACGGGTCAACCGTGTCGATGTGCCGGGCCAGGTTCGCGTCGACCACCGGCTCGAGCTCGAGGATCAGTGCATTAGCAACGGGACGTTTAGCCATGAAAGTAACTGTAACCCGAATTCACACTATCCTGTCAACTCGGGGTACGGCGTGTCACGGCGAGCAGTTCACGGCACGCCCCGCGACCCAGCCGGCTAGGCCAGTTTCCAGTCCTCAAGCCCGTCGTAGAGCGGGAAGTCCTGCGCCAGCTTGGTGACCCGGGCCCGCAGCGCCGGCACGTCGGCGGCCGAACCGGCCGCCAGCGCGGTGGCGATGATGTCGGCGACCTCGGTGAACTCGGCGTCGCCGAAACCACGGGTGGCCAGCGCCGGAGTGCCGACCCGAAGCCCGGAGGTGACCATCGGCGGGCGCGGGTCGTTCGGGACGGCGTTGCGGTTGACGGTGATGCCGACCTCGTGCAGCAGGTCCTCGGCCATCTGGCCGTCCAGCGGCGAGTCACGCAGGTCGACCAGCACCAGGTGCACGTCGGTCCCGCCGCTGACCACCGACACACCGGCCTGGGCCACGTCGGCGGCCAGCAGCCGCTCGGCGATGATCTTGGCGCCGGAGAGCACCCGCTGCTGGCGCTCGGCGAACTCCGGCGTGCCGGCGATCTTCAGCGCGACGGCCTTGGCGGCGATCACGTGCATCAACGGGCCGCCCTGCTGACCCGGGAAGACCGCCGAGTTGATCTGCTTGGCGAACTCCTTCTTGCCGATGATCAGCCCGGAGCGCGGGCCGCCCAGCGTCTTGTGCACCGTGGTCGACACCACCTGAGCGTGCGGTACCGGCGAGGGGTGCAGTCCGGTGGCGACCAGCCCGGCGAAGTGCGCCATGTCGACCCACAGGGTCGCGCCGACCTCGTCGGCGATGGACCGAAACGCCGCGAAGTCCAGGATGCGCGGGTAGGCCGACCACCCGGCGATGATCACCTTCGGCTTGAATTCCAGGGCCTGCGCGCGCACCACGTCCATGTCGACGCGGTGGGTGACCGGGTCCACACCGTAGAAGGCGTTCTCGTAGAGCTTGCCGGAGAAGTTCAGCCGCATCCCGTGTGTCAGGTGTCCCCCGTTGGCCAGGTCCAGACCCAAGAGCCGGTCACCGGGCTCCATCAGCGCCTGCAGCACCGCCGCGTTGGCCTGGGCGCCCGAGTGCGGCTGGACGTTGGCGAAATCCGCTCCGAACAGTTCCTTGGCGCGGTCGCGGGCGATGTTCTCCACCACGTCGACGTGCTCGCAGCCGCCGTAGTAACGCCGGCCCGGCAGGCCCTCGGCGTACTTGTTGGTCAGCACGCTGCCGTGCGCCTGCAGCACCGCCCGCGGCACGAAGTTCTCCGACGCGATCATCTCCAGCGTGTCGCGCTGACGCCCCAGCTCCTTGCCGAGCAGCTCGGCGATGTCGGGGTCGAGTTCAGCCAGCGGGGCCGACATGGTGGATGCGGGGCGGGTGTTCGGTGCGGCAGTCACGCGCGCAAGTCTATCGAGCCGGTGTGCACCCGCCCGACCTGCTATCCACCCAGCTCGGCACGCAGGCGCGAAGGCGTCAGCGGTTCGTCGAGCAGCCGCCGGAAACGTTCGGTGAGCCGGCCCCCGGACGCGGCCGGGTCGCCGGGATCTTGCGCCGGAGCGTCCAGCCAGGCGCGCAGCAGCCGGTAGCCCTCCACGTAGGTCGAGGTGTAGGCGCGCCACAGCGGCGAGGCCAGGAACCGCAGCGCCTGGCGTGCCCGATCCTCAGGGACCAGCAGCCACCGGCGCAGGTAGGCCACCACCTCGTCGGCGTCGCGGCCCTCGTCGTGCAGCATCAGCGCCGCGTCCTGCCGCACGTCGGCCAGCGCCGCGGCGGCCTCGGACACCGCTTCGGCCCGCTGACCGTCGAATGTCAAACCCAGGTCGGCGTAGATCTCGGCCGCCCAGGCGCCCCAGCCCGGTCCCACCGCGGCGTGCAACGCCAGGTCGGCCAGCCCCTCGGCCATCAGGCACTGCGGCGTGTTGACCAGGAAGATGGTCTGTTCGGCCTGGCCCAGCTCGGCCACCAGCCCGGCTTCCTTGCGGCAGTGCTCGGTGTGATGTCCCGGGTAGGACTCGTGCGCCACCAGCCGCGGCAGGTTCGACATCAGCTGTTTGAGGTCGGCGTTGACCGCCACCGTGGAGTGGTAGTCGCCGCGGTAGTAGTTGAAACCCGACCACGGCTTGTCGGTCACCACCTCGTAGGTGATGGTCTCGGTCTCGGGCAGCGGGAAGCTCACCCGCACCCGGTCGCGCAGCGCCGAGGAGAACGCGTGGATGGCCGCTTCGAGGCGCTCCGGCGGAATCTCCTCGGCGCGGCGGTAGGCGATCATGCGCTCGGCCAGCGGGCCGGTCCCACCCAGCGCCTCGTCGAGCCGGGCGTGGGCCTGCCGGTAGCGGTCGGTGTCGGCCTTGGCGATCTCGACATCGAAGTAGTCGCGCACCTCTTCGACGAAGCCGACCTGCTCGCCGGCGAACTTGCGCCCCGCGCAGGCCAGCGCCCGCAGGTGTGCCCGCAGGTATTCCGCGCGCTGGGCGTCGAGTCCGCCCGGCAGCTCCACGGCCAGTTTCTCGGCCTGGCGCGCCAGTGCGGCCGGATCCGGGCTCGGCTCGTCGGCGACCACACGCCGCAGCGCGGGATCGCCGGTGAAGGCGTCGACATACCCCTGCTCGATGCGGTCGAAGCGCAGACCGAGCAACAGGTACTCGCGGATCAAGACGGCGGGCTCCATACCCGATCAGGCTAACGGTCGCGGTGCCTGCAAGACTGTACGGTCATGCAGCGGCTTAGTGAGCCGAGTCCCTACGTGGAGTTCGACCGACGTCAATGGCGGACACTGCGTATGTCGACGCCGATGCCGCTCAGCGAAGCCGAAGTTGTGGCGCTGCGCGGCCTCGGTGAGCAGGTCGACCTGCTGGAGGTCGAAGAGGTCTACCTGCCGCTGGCCCGACTTCTGCACCTGCAGGTCGCCGCGCGCCAACAGCTGTTCGCCGCCACCGCGGAATTCCTCGGTGAGAACCACCAGAGCCCCGACCGGCCGGTGCCGTTCGTCATCGGGGTGGCCGGCAGTGTGGCGGTCGGCAAGTCCACCACGGCCCGCGTGCTGCAGGCACTGCTGGCCCGCTGGGATCACCACCCCCGGGTGGACCTGGTCACCACCGACGGGTTCCTCTACCCCAACCACGAGTTGGAGCGCCGGAACCTGATGCACCGCAAGGGCTTTCCGGAAAGCTACAACCGGCGTGCCCTGATGCGCTTCGTCACCTCGGTGAAGTCCGGCGCGGACTATGTGTGCGCACCGGTGTATTCACACCTGAGCTACGACATCGTTCCCAACGCCAAGCAGGTGGTTCGCCACCCCGACATCTTGATCCTCGAAGGCCTCAACGTGTTACAGACGGGGCCGACGCTGATGATCTCCGACCTGTTCGACTTCTCGCTGTACGTCGACGCCCGGGTCGAAGACATCGAGCACTGGTACGTCGCGCGGTTCCTGGCGATGCGCTCCACCTCGTTCGCCGACCCCGACTCGCACTTCCACCACTACGCGCCGTTGGGCGACCAGCAGGCCGTCGCCGCCGCGCGCGACATCTGGCGCTCCATCAACCGACCCAACCTGATCGAGAACATCTTGCCCACGCGACCGCGGGCCACCCTGGTGCTGCGCAAAGACGCCGATCACTCCATCAACAGGCTGCGCCTGCGCAAGCTCTAGCGGCGACCTGCGCAGCGGAGCCGGGCGCAGTGAGTCGCCGTCATTGGCCGAAAGCTACGGCTGGGTTGCGGTCCCCGGCTGCGGCGTGGCCGCCGGGGGTGCCGGCTCATCCGCGGGCGGGGCCGGCTCGGGCGCAGGCGGCCATATCGGCGGCGGCGGGAATTCGGCGGCGGGTGCGGGCGCGGGCACCAGCTCCGGAGGCGGCGGGAAGCCCGGGGGCGGGGGGAACATCGGGGGCGGCGGGAAACCGGGTGGCGGCGGGAACGGCGGAGGCGCGCCGTCCGGCAGGGGCGCAAGCTCCGGGGCCGGCGGGGCCGGTTCGACGCCGTCCGGTGGCGGCACCGCCGGTGTCGTGGTGGCAGCGGGCGCCAGGGTGTCCGGGCACAGCTCCTTTTGCGCGGCGTCGATCATGACCTTGGTGACGCCGTCGGCGACCTTCGTGCCGAACCGGTCCTTGGCGGGGCGGCCCCGGCGCAGGTTCTGGCAGATGATCCCGCCGAATTGCACCGCCCCGGCCGGCGTGGTCAGACCGGGACTGTTCTGGTACTTGAACCCGTGCGACTCCAGGTAGCTGAGGTAGCTCTTCTCGTCGGCCTGCGCCGGTGCGGCGCCGAAGATCAGGGTCCCAGGGATCAGCGTCAACGCCGCCAGCCGCCACTTCATGGGAGAAAACTGTAGACGGTGCCGCCTGAGCGCGCCTGCTCCTACCGTCCGAACCTGCGGTGCCGCACGCTGTAGTCGCGCAGCGCCCGCAGGAAGTCGACCCGCCGAAACGCCGGCCAGTGCGCCTCGGTGAACCACATCTCCGAGTAGGCGCTCTGCCACAGCAGGAAGCCGGACAACCGCTGCTCCCCCGAGGTGCGGATCACCAGGTCCGGGTCGGGCTGCCCCGAGGTGTAGAGGTTCTCCGAGATGCCCTCGACGGTCACCGCCTCGACGAGTTCCTCCGCGGTGGCGCCGTTGGCCAGCTGCTTGCCCAGCAGACCCCGCACCGCGTCGACGATCTCCTGCCGACCGCCGTAGCCGACCGCGACGTTGACATGCAGCCGGCAGGCCCCATCGTCGCCGTTCGCCGTGCTCGCAGTGCTCTCGACGGCCTCCCGCAGCCGGCGCGCCGGCTCTTCGCCCAGCAGACCCAGATCCCCGACGGTGCGCACGCTCCACCGGTTTGCCGGCGCGCAGATCTCCTCCACCACGTCGGTGATGATCTCGATCAGGGCGGCCAGTTCGGCGGGATCGCGCTGCAGGTTCTCGGTGGACAGCAGATAGACGGTGGCCATCTCGATGCCTGCGTCAGCGCACCAGCGCAGCATCTCGGCGATCTTGGCGGCGCCCATCCGGTAGCCGTAGCTGACGTCGTCGTAGCCGGCGTCGCGCGCCCAGCGCCGGTTACCGTCGCAGAGAACGGCGATGTGGCGGGGCAGATTCGCCCGAGACGCCGCCAGGCCCTGCCGCAGGCGCAGCTCGTAAATCCGGTACAGCGGCTCCTTCAAGCGCGCCGGGATGATTGCCACAAAAACCCAGACTACTGTTATCGGCAAGCATGGACGGGAATCAGTCCGGGATCCGCGTGGAGTTCAGGAAGGCCCATGAGCACCCACACCGACACCATCGCCGAGCCGAATCCGACCGGGTTGCCGGCGCCGCGCGTCAAGCCGCGGGGCCGCGGCTGGATTCACGTCGTCTCAGCCGTCGTGGCGCTGATCGCCGGGATCGCGCTGATCGGGGTGACCTGGCCGCTGGCCGGGCCCGAGGCCGGTCTGGCATCGCTGGCCTACTCCATCTCCGTGGTGGGCATGTTCGCGGTCAGCGCCATCTATCACCGGGTGACCTGGAAGTCGGTCGCCGCCCGGATCCGGATGAAGCGGCTCGACCACGCGATGATCTTCATCTTCATCGCCGGCACCTACACCCCGTTCGCGATGCTGGCGATGGACCACGGCGCCCAGGAACGGCTGGTGATGACGATCGTGTGGGGCGGGGCGCTGGCCGGCGTGGTGCTCAAGCTGTGCTGGCCGACCGCCCCGAAGTGGGTGGGGGTGCCGCTCTACCTGTTACTGGGGTGGGTGTCGGTGTTCTTCATCGCGACGATCATGGAGAACGCCGGTGTCGCGGCGATGGTGCTGCTGGTCGTCGGCGGCGCGCTCTACAGCATCGGCGCGATCATGTACGCGCTGAAGTGGCCGGACCCCTGGCCCGAGACGTTCGGCTACCACGAGTTCTTCCATGCCTGCACCGCGGTGGCCGCGCTGTGCCAGTACATCGCGATCTGGTTCGCGGCCCTGCACTGACCGGTAAGGGGGCGGGCCCCGCTACAGGTGGGTGATGTTCTCCGCCGACCAGTAGGCCTTCATCGCGGCGACCTTGCCGTCGCCGTCGAACACCATCACGTCGATGGGCTCGATGCGCATCCGGTGGTCACCGTTGGTGATGGTCAGCGCGAAGTGGAATGCCGCCTCGTTACCGGCGACCCGCAACGTCACCAGCTCCGACTCGCGCTGCAGCCCGGTGATGGCCGAGTAGAAGTTGCGGATGGCCTGGTGCCCGATGTGCACCTCGCCGCCCACCGGGTCCTCGACGGTGGCATCGGCCGCGTACAGCTCCACCAGCGCATCGGCGTCGCCGCCGCCGACCAGCTCGATGTAGCGGTGGACGGTCTCGGTGATGGCCTGCGTTCGGTCCGGTGCGCTCGTCATGTGCCGCACGTTACACGGATGCCGGATGCGGCGGAACCGCAAGGGCCGCGGCCAACTCCGCCGCGCTGACCACCGGCAGATCGCACACCGGACCCCGACAGACGTAGGCGGCGTCGACGCCGTTGACCCGGTCCCGCCCGGCCAGCAGCTCACCGGATTCGGCCGCTCCGCCGACCACCACCGATCCGCCGGGTGCCAGCCGGCGCGCCTGGGCGAGCAGCGCGGAGTCCGGGCCCTGGCACGCCACCGCGATCTGCAGCGGACCGCGCAGGGTGGCCTCGGCCACGGCCAGCCAGTGGCCCGCTGCCCGCGGTGCCCGCGCCAGCAGCGCCCCGTGCGCCCCCAGGGCGTCGGCGGCGGCCCGGCCGTAGCGCTGCGCGCGGCTCCCCGCCACCAGGGACGCGGTCAGCAACGCCTCGGTGATCAGCGCCGCCCCCGACGGGGTGGCCCCGTCCAGTGGGTCGCCGGGGCGCACCATGAGCGCTTCGGCGTCATCGGAGGTGTCGAACCACCGTCCGGGCGACTCCGGGTCGGCGAAGTGGTCCAGCGCCGTGTCCAGCAGGCCGAGCGCCCCATCAAGCAGGCTCTGCGCACCGCTGAACTGGTAGACGCCGAGCAGTCCGGTGGCCAGCGCGCCATAGTCCTCCAGGACCGCCGGGCTGTCCCCCACCCGGCCGCCCAGACTGGCCCGGCGCAGCCGGCCGTCCACCAGATGCAGCTCGAGCAGTCGGCCCGCGCAGTCTCGGGCGGCGGCGGCCAGCCGCGGATCGTCCAGCGCCACCGCCGCCTCGGTCAGCGCGGTGATCGCCAGGCCGTTCCAGGCGGTGACCACCTTGCCGTCCCGGTCGGGTTGGGGCCGCGTGCGCCGGGCAACCAGCAACTCCCGGCGCACCCGGTCGAACCGCGGCCCGTCGTGGGGGTCTACCGGCAGACGCAGCACCGAGGCGCCGGAGTCATCGGGATCGAACGTTCCCTCCGGCGTGACCCCGAAGACCTCCGCCGCCCACCGGCCGTCAGCCGCGCCGAGGACCTCGGTCAGCTGCTCGGGGGTCCACACATAGGTCAGGCCCTCCTGGCCGGCGGCGTCGGCGTCCAGCGACGAGATGAACACGGCGTCCTCGGACAGCTCCTCCAGCAGGAACTGGGCCGTCTGCGCGGTCACCCGCATGGCCAGCGGGTCGCCGGTGCGCCGGGCCCAGTGCGCGTAGACCCGCAGCAGCAACGCGTTGTCGTACAGCATCTTTTCGAAATGCGGTACCACCCAGGCGTTGTCGACGCTGTAGCGGGCGAAGCCGCCGGCCAACTGGTCGTAGATCCCGCCGCGGGCCATCCCCGTACCGGCGCGGACCACCGCTTCGAGGGCAGTCCGGCTCGCGGTCCGCTCGTAGTGCCGCAGCAGGAACTCCAGCAGCGCCGACGGCGGGAACTTCGGCGCGCCGCCGAATCCACCGTGGACGGTGTCCTCGGTGCGCAACAGCGCCCCCACCGCGGCGTCGCACAGCGACTCGTCGACGGGCGGGCCGTCGCTCGGCAGCCGGGCTGCCATGGCGCGCAATTCGGCGGCGATGCTCGTCGAGGCCTGCTCGACTTCGTCGCGGCGCTCGTTCCAGGTGGCGGTGATCGCCGAAAGCAGGTTCAGGAAAGCATCTTTGGGGTAGTACGTGCCGCAGAAGAACGGCCTGCCGTCGGGAGTCAGGAAACAGGTCATCGGCCAACCGCCGGCGCCGGTCAACGCCTGGGTGGCGGCCATGTAGATCGCATCGATGTCCGGGCGTTCCTCGCGGTCGACCTTGATGCACACAAAGCCCGCGTTCATCGCGGCGGCCACCTCGGTGTCCGCGAAGCACCCGTGCGCCATCACATGACACCAGTGGCAGGCCGCGTAGCCGACCGACAACAGGATCGGCACGTCGCGTTCGGCGGCCTGCGCCAGCGCCTCGGGCGTCCACTCCCACCAGTCCACCGGGTTGTCGGCGTGTTGGCGCAGGTAGGGGCTGGCGGACACGGCGAGACGGTTGGCCATCCATCCACGCTAACCCGGTCCCGGCACCGGGCAGAACGCCCTGACGCCTACCCGACGCTGTCAGCGAACGGGCCGTCGCCGCGGCGCTTAGCTGTCGTCGCCGGAGGGCGCGGAGCCGACGGTCCCCTCGTCGGCGGCCTGGTCGGGGGCCGGGTGCTCGGGGTCGAAGGACTCAGGCAGCTTCTTGAGCTGCCGGTTCATCGACCACACCAGCCCGAAGGTGCCGAGCATCAGCAGCACGATGACCAGCAGACCGAAAGGGCTGGCCTTGCCGAAGTCCGGCCCGGTATCGCGCGGCGCCTCCTCGGCCACAATCCACAGCATGGTCAGCACAGCGTGGTTCATCCGTTGTCCTCGATCCCGACGAACAGGTCCGTCTCCGGCAGCGTAACCGGCACCCGAGAACGGGCCAGCTCGAACTCCTCCGTGGGCCACAGTCGCTGCTGCCACTCGATCGGAGCGGCGAAGAAGTCGCCGTTGGGGTCGATCTGGGTGGCGTGCGCGCGCAGCGCGTCGTCACGCTGACCGAAGTAGTCGGCGCATTCGACGCGGGTGGTCACCCGTTCGGCGAACACATCGTGGTCGGGCTGCCAGTGCTTGAGCCACTTGGCGAACGGCCCGACCTCGCCGTTTCGGGCGAACTCGTCCTGCAGCAGCTGCATCCGCTGCCGCAGGAACCCGTGGTTGTAGTACAGCTTGGACACCGACCACGGATCACCGGCCTGCGGGTAGCGCCGGTAGTCCGCGGCGGCCTCGAACGCGGCCACCGACACCTGGTGGCACCGGATGTGGTCGGGGTGCGGGTAGCCGCCGTTCTCGTCGTAGGTCGTCATCACGTGCGGGCGGAACTGCCGCACCGCACGCACCAGGGCTTCGGTGGAGATCTCCAGCGGGACCAGCGCGAAGCAGTCTTCGGGCAGGGGCGGCAACGGGTCGCCCTTGGGCAGGCCGGAGTCGACGAAACCCAGCCAGTGGTGCTCCACCCCGAGGATCTCGGCCGCCTTGGCCATCTCGTCGCGCCGGATCTCGGCGATGTGGCCGTGCACGTCGGGCAGGTCCATGGCGGGGTTGAGGATGTCGCCGCGCTCGCCGCCGGTCAGCGTCACCACCATCACCCGGTGCCCGGCGGCGGCGTAGCGGGCCAGGGTGGCCGCGCCTTTGCTGGACTCGTCGTCAGGGTGGGCGTGCACCGCCATCAGCCGCAGTCCACTCATGCGCACTCCCCGTTCCTCCAGGTTCCTCCTGCCGGAAGCCCAGACCGGACGCCTATAGTTCCAGATGGTTTCTGCCCCCATCGTTCCACCACCGGAGGCGGGCGCGGTAACCACTCCCGACTCCATCGGCGACCATGGGACCTACCTCACGATGACCGACACCAAGCCGGACCGCTATCGGGATACCCAGCGCAGCACTCTGCCCCGCAAGCTGCTGGCGATCACCCTGGGTGCGCTGGCGATCGCGACCGCCGCGGCCCTGGCCGTGGTGGGTTACCAGCGCTTCGCCACCGCAGAGGTCAAGGGCGACCTGTACGGCTATGAAGTGCTCGACGACCAAACCGTCTCGGTTAAGTTCAGCGTGACTCGATCCGACCCGTCGCGGCCCGCGGCGTGCATCGTGCGGGTCCGGTCCAGCGACGGCAGCGAGACCGGCCGGCGCGAAATTCTCGTTCCCCCGTCGGAGTCGGCGACCGTCCAGGTGACGACGACCGTGAAATCTTCCCAGCCGCCTGTCATGGGCGACGTCTACGGTTGCGGCAGCGACGTCCCTGATTATTTACGTTTGCCCTGACTTTGCAGTGGTATCCTATTCGGATACACGGTTCCAGCTGGAGCCGTGTATTGCTGCATTAGAGGCTGCATGACAACGATGTCGCCCCACTGCCCATTGGCGCGGACGACACAAGGAGCACAGTGAGATGACGGACACTCAGGTGACCTGGCTGACGCAGGAGTCACACGATCGGCTCAAGGCGGAGCTCGACCAGCTGATTGCGAACCGTCCGGTGATCGCAGCGGAGATCAACGACCGCCGCGAAGAGGGGGACCTGCGCGAGAACGGCGGCTATCACGCAGCGCGTGAAGAGCAGGGCCAGCAGGAAGCCCGTATCCGGCAGTTGCAGGAGCTGCTCAACAACGCCAAGGTCGGGGAGGCCCCCACCCAATCCGGTGTGGCACTGCCGGGCTCGGTGGTCACGGTCTACTACGACGGCGACAAGAGCGACACCGAGACTTTCCTGATCGCCACCCGCCAGGAGGGTGTCGGCGACGACAAGCTCGAGGTCTATTCGCCGAACTCGCCGCTCGGGCACGCCCTGCTGGGCGCCAAGGAGGGCGAGGAGCGCAGCTACAAGGTGCCCAGCGGTAAGACCGTCACGGTGACCTTGGTCAGCGCGGAGCCCTACCACTCCTGAGCCCGGGCGGCACCGGGTCAGTCCAGCGCCTGCTTGAGGTCGCCGATCAGGTCGTCGATGTCCTCGATGCCCACCGACAGGCGTACCAGGTCGTCGGGAACCTCCAGTTGCGAACCTGCCGTCGACGCGTGCGTCATTGCGCCGGGCAGTTCGATCAGCGACTCCACCCCGCCGAGTGATTCGGCCAGGATGAAGATCTCGGTTCCGGCGCACAGCTTCTCGGCGGCCGCCCGGCCGCCGCGCATCCGGACCGACACCATGCCCCCGAAACCGCGCATCTGCGCCGCGGCGACCCGGTGGCCGGGGTGCTCCGCCAGTCCGGGGTAGCGCACCTGGCTCACCGCGGGATGCCCGCTGAGGAATTCGGCGATCGCCGCGGCGTTCTCGCTGTGCCGCTGCATTCGCAGCACCAGAGTCTTCAGGCCCCGCAGCGTCAGGTAGGTGTCGAAGGGGCCCGGTACGGCCCCCGCCCCGTTCTGCAGGAACGCGAAGGCCGCGTCGAGCTCTTCGTCGCTGGTGACCAGCGCACCGCCCACCACGTCGGAGTGCCCGCCGATGTACTTGGTGGTCGAGTGCAGCACCACGTCGGCGCCCAGGGTCAGCGGCTGCTGTAACGCCGGCGAGGCGAAGGTGTTGTCCACCAGGACCCGGGCGCCGGCTTCTTTGCCGATCGCGGCGATACCGGCGATGTCGGCGATCGACAGCAGCGGGTTGGTGGGCGTCTCCACCCAGATGAGCCGGGTGGTGCCGGTGACCGCCGCCCGAACCGCATCCAGATCCGACAGGGCGACCGGGGTATAGGCCACCCCCCACTGGGTGAAGACCTTGTCGATCAGCCGGAAGGTGCCACCGTAGGCGTCGTCGGGAATGATCAGGTGATCGCCGGGGCGCAGCATCGCGCGCAGCGCGCAGTCGGTGGCGGCCATCCCCGAACCGAACGCCCGGCCGAACCGGCCCTGCTCCACCGCGGCCAGCGCGGTCTCCAGGGCGGCGCGGGTCGGGTTGCCGGTGCGCGCGTACTCGAACCCGCCGCGCAGCCCACCGACGCCGTCTTGGGCGAAGGTGCTGCTGGCGTAGATCGGCACGTTGACCGCCCCGGTCGCCGGGTCGGGGCGGAACCCGGAGTGGACGGCCGTGGTGGACAGGCCCGCAGTGCAGTGTGGGTTGTTCGGGTTCACCGGATCGGCAGGCAGACGGTGGACATGATCTTGTCGGCGATGGTCTGGCGTTTGGCGTCCCAGAGCGGGAACAGGTAGCCGATACCCAAGATGATGCTGTCGACCACGTGGGCCAACTGGCGCACCAGTGACATGCCGAACCCGATCGGCTGGCCGGTGGATTCGGAGACCACCTTGAACTTCAGCACCGACTTGCCGATGCTCGACCCGGTGGTGCCCTGCCGATAACCGAAGTTCCAGATGCCGAAGATGAGCGCCGCCAGCCAGCCCAGGAACATCAGCGTCGCACCGGCGCTCGAGGGCGTGACCGTGCACTCGAATCCCGTGGAGCTGCTGACGCATTCACGGTCGGCTGTGGTGCCGGCGATCATCGACGGGATGCCGTAGAGGACCAGCACCGGCAGAAAGTCGATGAGGTAGGCGCCCACGCGGGTCAGCCAGGACGTGTAGGCCTCCTGCGGCAGCTGGCCGACCGCGTTGCCGGGCGCGCCCGAATAGGCGCCGTAGCCGGGCGGCGGCGGGGGGTAGTTCCCCGGGGGCGGGGGCGGGTAGTTGCCGGGCGGCGGCGGGGGGTAGTTCCCCGGCGGCGGGGGCGGGTAGTTACCGGCCGGCGGCGGAGGGTAGTTCCCCGGCGGCGGGGGCGGGTAGTTGCCGGGCGGCGGGTAGTTGCCGCCGGGCGGCGGGTAGTTGCCGGGCGGCGGGACATCACCGGACGGGGGCGGGTAGTTGCCCGGCTGGGACGGCGGGAATTCGGTCATCTCTACCCTCTCGGGTCGTGGCGGTGAATTGGTAAAACGCTACCGCAGGACAGGGTGCGCAACGCCGTTATCTGCGGCGTGGCCCATCGGACATAAAGCCCAGCAGATCGTGGCGTGTTATAACGCCCACGGGCTTGCCGTCCTGCACCACCATCACCGCGTCGACTTCGGCCAGCATGGTGGCGGCGGTAGCGACGACCTCGCCGGATCCGATCAGCGGCAGGGGCGGGCCCATGTGCTTCGACACCGCGTCGGCCAGCTTCGCGCGGCCCTCGAACACCGCCGACAGCAAGTCACGTTCGGACACGCTGCCGGCCACCTCACCGGCCATCACCGGCGGCTCGGCGCCCACCACGGGCATCTGCGAAACGCCGTACTCGCGCAGGATGCCGATGGCGTCGCGCAGCGTCTCCGACGGGTGGGTGTGCACCAAGTCCGGCAGCACCCCCGCCTTGGCCCGCAGAACGTCGGCGACGGTGGGCTGCACCGTCGAACCGTCCAGCCGGGACCGCAGGAATCCGTAGGAGGACATCCAGGCGTCGTTGAACAGCTTGGACATGTACCCGCGCCCGCCGTCCGGCAGCAGAACGACCACCAGCGCCTCCGGGCCGGCCTTGACGGCGGTCTCCACCGCGGCCACCACGGCCATGCCGCAGGAGCCGCCGACCAGCAACGCCTCCTCCCGGGCCAGGCGCCGGGTCATGTCGAACGAGTCCGCGTCGGACACCGCGATGATCCGGTCGGGAATGCTCGGATCGTAGGCGGCCGGCCAGAAGTCCTCCCCCACTCCTTCGACCAGATACGGCCGGCCCGTACCGCCGGAGTAGACCGAGCCTTCCGGGTCTGCGCCGATCACCTGCACCCGGCCGGCCGAGACCTCTTTGAGGTAGCTGCCGGTGCCGGTGATGGTGCCGCCGGTCCCGATTCCGGCGACGAAATGGGTGACCTGGCCGTCGGTGTCGGCCCAGATCTCCGGGCCGGTGGTCTCGTAGTGGCTGGCGGGCCCGGCCGGGTTGGAGTACTGGTCCGGTTTCCAGGCGCCGTCGATCTCCTCGACGAGCCGGTTGGACACGCTGTAATAGCTGGCCGGGTCGTCCGGCGGCACCGCCGTCGGACACACCACCACCTCGGCGCCGTAGGCGCGCAACACATTCTGTTTGTCCTCGCTGACCTTGTCCGGGCAGACGAACACGCACTTGTAGCCGCGGCGCTGGGCGACCAGCGCCAGACCCACGCCGGTGTTGCCGGATGTCGGCTCGACGATGGTGCCGCCCGGTTTGAGCGCGCCGCTGGCCTCGGCGGCGTCGATCATCTTGACCGCGATGCGGTCCTTGGAGCTCGCGCCCGGGTTGAGGTACTCGACCTTGGCCACTATTCGGCCGGCTCCCTCGGGGACGATCGAAGTCAGCTCGACCAGCGGGGTGTTGCCGATGAGTTCACTGATGTGGCGCGCTATCCGCATACCTGCCATCGTCTCAGGTTCTCCGGCCGGATGGGTCAGCCGGTGGCCTCGCGGATGTATTCACCGATCTGCCGCAAGGAGCGGGTGGCCTCGGGCACGAAGGGCGCGGCGATCTGGAAGACGTGGATCTGACCCGGCCAGATCCGCAACTCCACCGGGATACCGGCGGCCGCGAGCACTTTGGCGCCCAGTTGGGCGTCGTGCAGCAGCACCTCCGAACCGGAGACGTGAATCAGGGTGCGCGGAAGTCCGGGCCGGACGTGTTGCAGCGGCTCGAGTACGTCGCTGCCGTGCACGCGGTCGCGCCGCGCCGCGGCCTCGACCAGTTCCACCAGTGCGTCAAATGCCTTGGGCGGGAACATCGCACCGGTGTGAATGTTGGGGTGCGCCTTCTTTGCCTCCTTGGCGATCTCCAGCAGCGGCGACATCGCGACGATGGCGGCCGGGACTTCGTCGTCGTCCTCGTCCAGCAGCCGCAAGGCCAACGCCAGCGACAGATAGCCCCCGGCCGAGTCACCGGCCAGCACGATCTGGTCCGGCTCGTAACCTTGACGGCGCAACCAGCGGTAGCCGTCGTAGCAGTCGTCGACCGCGTCGGCGATGGAGTGCTTGGGAATCATCCGGTACTCCACCACCAGGACCGGACTGTCGGCGTACTCCGACAGCTTGGTGACCAGCCGGCCATGGGTGTTGGCCCCACAGGTCAGGAAAGCGCCGCCGTGCATGTAGAGCACCACCCGGCGGGTGCCGTCGGCCGGCAGCACGCCGGCGGCCCGCACCAGCTGGGCTTTGCAGCGCGGCAGCCGGATGGCGGCGCGGACGGTGCCCGGCACGGGCAGCACCGCCTTGGCGGCGACGTCGAGCAACCCGAACGGCCACGGCATCCCCGGGAGGTAGCTGCCGACCGAGAGGACCGGGCGAATTGTGGCGCGGGCGGCCAGCCACGCCAGGCGGCCTTCGACACTGGCGGACTCCTCGACCACCTCGACGGGCAGCCCGTCATGGCGGCCGTGCCGGGGACGCCGCGGGGCGGGGTACAGGCGGGAGCGAAGACGGGGCGAGCTGGGAATTATCTCGGGTGCGGTCATGGCGGACACTCCCTCCAGCCGGCCGGGCCGGCTCGGCCAACGCGGTTGCAAGTATCGTCACACGCCAGAAATTGTGAAGAAATCTTAGGATTCGTTCCGATACGGCATCGGGTCCGCTTCGTGACCATCTCTTGTTTGCTACTCAGGGGCGATCCGGGCGCCGGCTCCCTAAAATTGCGGGCATGCAGTTCCGGGCACCGCGTCGCTCGGCGGTCACGCTGGTGACCGCCGGCGCGATCGCCTCCAGCGGCACGCTGTATCTGGGCGTGCGCGGACTCTTGGCCGGGCAGGCCGACCGGGCGCGCCAGATCATTCCCCGGGCCTGGGGCATCGCGCCCTATGCGGACGGTGTCTACGCCGCCGGCGGCGGGCCGGCCGAGCGGTTCCAGCGCGGCATGAGGGTGGATCTGCACCTGATGGTCTTCGGCGACTCGACCGCCACCGGCTACGGCTGCCTGTCGGCCGACGAGGTTCCCGGAGCGCTGATCGCCAGAGCCTTGGCAGAGCACACCGGATCGCGAATCCGGTTGAGCACCAAGGCGATTGTCGGTGCGACCACCATGGGGCTGGCCGGCCAGGTCGACGCGATGTTCGTCGCCGGTCCGCCACCGGACGCGGCAGTGATCATGATCGGGGCCAACGACGTCACCGCGCTGCACGGCATCGATGGCTCAGCGCAGCGACTGCACGCGGTGGTCAAGCGACTGCGCGCCGGCGGTGCGGCGGTGATCGTCGCCACCTGCCCGGACCTCGGTGTGGTCAGTGCCATCCCCCAGCCGTTGCGCTGGGTCGCCCATACCCGGGCCCGGCGGCTGGCCCGGGCTCAGACCCACGCGGTCAAGGCCGCCGGCGGCATCACGGTGCCTTTCGTCGATCTCCGGGAGTTCCGCCAGGCCCGCGAGCCGCTGTTCGCCCGCGATCAGTACCACCCGTCGGCAGCCGGGTACGCGCTGGCGGCCACACAGATGATCCCTGCGCTCTGCGGCGCCCTGTACCGGCCCGACTCCCGCGCGGTGGCCTCCTCGGACTAGATTCGGCTCTGAAAACCCGATCTCAAGGAGTCCCCGTGCCCGAAGCTGTCATCGTCTCCACTGCGCGTTCGCCCATCGGCCGGGCCGGTAAGGGCTCCCTGGTCACCATGCGGCCCGATGACCTGGCCGCCCAGATGGTGCGCGCCGCCCTGGACAAGGTGCCTGCCTTGGACCCGCGCGAGATCGACGACCTGATGATGGGCTGCGGCCAGCCCGGCGGCGCCTCCGGCTACAACATCGGCCGCGTCGTATCGGTGCTGCTCGGCTACGACTTCCTGCCGGGCACCACGGTGAACCGGTACTGCTCGTCTTCGCTGCAGACCACCCGGATGGCGTTCCACGCGATCAAGGCCGGCGAGGGCGACGCGTTCATCTCCGCCGGAGTCGAGACCGTTTCGCAGTTCCCCATCGGTGCCGCCGACGGCGCCCCCAACAGCAAGAACCCGCTGTTCGCCGACGCCCAGGCCCGCTCCGAGGCCGCCGCGGCCGGTGCCGAGGAGTGGCACGACCCGCGGAACGACGGCCTGCTGCCCGACGTCTACATCGCGATGGGCCAGACCGCCGAGAACGTGGTGCTGCACACCGGCATCAGCCGCGAGGACCAGGACCACTGGGGTGTGCGCAGCCAGAACCGCGCCGAGGAAGCCATCAAGAGTGGCTTCTTCGCCCGCGAGATCTCGCCGGTCACCCTGCCCGACGGCACCGTCGTGAGCACGGATGACGGCCCGCGCGCCGGCACCACCTACGAGAAGATCAGCCAGCTCAAGCCGGTGTTCCGGCCCAATGGCACGATCACCGCCGGCAACGCGTGCCCGCTGAACGACGGCGCCGCCGCGGTGATCATCACCAGCGACACCAAGGCCAAGGAGCTGGGGCTGAAGCCGCTGGCCCGGATCGTGGCCACCGGGGTGTCGGGTCTGTCGCCGGAGATCATGGGCCTGGGCCCGATCGAGGCGGTCAAGAAGGCGCTGGCCAACGCCAAGATGTCGGTTTCCGACATCGACCTGTTCGAGATCAACGAGGCCTTCGCGGTGCAGGTGCTCGGTTCGGCCCGCGAGCTGGGCATCGACGAGGACAAGCTGAACGTGTCCGGCGGGGCGATCGCCCTGGGGCACCCGTTCGGTATGACCGGCGCCCGGATCACCGCCACGCTGCTGAACAACCTGGCCACCTACGACAAGCAGTTCGGTGTGGAGACCATGTGTGTGGGCGGCGGCCAGGGCATGGCCATGGTGGTCGAGCGCCTCTCCTAGTTTTTCGTTTTTCGTTGACTCTGCGCCTACCAGGCAAAAGTGCGAGTAGCCCGCCTGGTGAGCGCAGAGTCAACGGCGTTGTAGGGCATCCCAGGCACTTCTGACCCGGCGGATCACGTCGTCACCGCGGTGTTCGGCGAGCACCGTGATGTGGGTCCAGCCGGCGTCTCGCAGGTATTCCAGGCGCTCCACGTCCTTCACGAACTGCGGGCGGCTGGTGCGGTGCTGGTCGCCGTCGTATTCGACCGCGAGCATGATGTCCTCCCACCCCATGTCGAGGAAGTACCGCGGATAGCCGTCCTCGAGTACGGGGATCTGCGTCCCCGGCCGCGGGAACCCGGCGTCGACGAGCAGCAGCCGCAGCCAGGTCTCTTTCGGTGACTGCGCCCCGGCGTCGGCGAGGTACAGGGCGGCTTCCAGTTGGCGCAGGCCGCGGGTATGACGATGCCGCGCCGCCAGCCGGGCGACATCGTCGGTCTTGAAGTGCGTGGCATGGGCCAGCGCGTCGAGTCTGGCGACCGCCTGACGCAGGGGGCCGCGCCGGCCCAGGTCGAAAGCGGTGCGCTCCACCGTGGTGACCGGCATCCCGTCGCAAAGCTGCGTCTCGCCGGCCAGGAGCAGGTCCGCCCGGGTCTTGACGCCGCTCGGCGCCCTGGCGTTGCGCCAGATCAGTTCGACCGGCGCGTGGTCGTCGATCCAGCCGGAGCCGTGCAGCGCCGCGGCGGCCAGACCGCTGACGACGCCCTGTCGATGGGTCCACAGCCACGCCGCGCGCGTACGTCTGCGCAGCGTGGGCGTGAGGTGTTTGTCCAGGTAGACGTTCGGCATGAGCGCCGTGTAGTACTTGGCGAGCTCGTGCCAGGTGACCGCACCGGCGGCCAGTGCCTCGCTGCCGAGGAAGGGTTCGCCTGCCATGCCGGCATGCTGCCAGCGTGCTCCGACAGGTCCCCAGATAGCAGTTGACTCTGCGCGTACCAGGCAAAAGTGCGAGTAGCTTGCCTGGTCAGCGCAGAGTCAACGGGTGGAGCTAGAGGGTGGAGCTAGAGCTGGACGGTCACTCGCTCTGGAAGTAGCTGAGCAGCCGCAGGATCTCCAGGTACAACCAGACCAGGGTGACGGTCAGGCCCAGCGCGATACCCCACGCGGCCTTCTCCGGCGCGCCGGCGCGAATCAGCTGGTCGGCCGCGTCGAAGTCGATCAGGAAGCTGAACGCCGCGATACCGATGCAGACCAGGGAGAACACGATGGACAGGGTTCCGCCGCTGCGCAGGCCCAGGCCCTCACCGCCGCCGACGCCGAACAGCGACAGCACCAGGTTGCCGATCATCAGGGCCAGCACGCCGAACATGGCGCCCACGAGCATCCGGGTGAACTTCGGGGTGACCCGAATGGCGCCGGTCTTGTAGACCACGAGCATGCCGCCGAACACCCCGAGGGTGCCCATCACGGCCTGGCCGATCAACGAACCGGCGTTACTGGTTCCGACGGTGACCGCGGTCAGCACGAAGGAGATGGCGCCCAGGAACATGCCCTCGAGCACCGCGTAGCTCAGCACCAGGGCCTTGCTGTCCTGCTTGCGGGCGAACATGCCGATCATGACCATGGCCAGACCGCCGAACGCGCCGATGAAGGTCAGCGGGGCGGCCAGCGCCTGGTTGGAGGCCACCAGGAAGAACGAGACGATGGCCGACAGGCTCAGCACACCGAGCGTGATGCCGGTCTTGGTGACGACATCGTCGATGGTCAGCGGGCGAGTGACGACTTCCCGCTGGTAGGCCAGTGACGGGTCGACCTGGTAGGTCTGACCCATCTGCTGGGTAGCACCGGCCATACCTGTGCCGAACTGCGCGTAGCCGCCCTGTTGTTTGGGCAACGAACGAAATACCGGGTTGCTGGTCTCCCGCACCGTCCCGATCCTCTCTTCATGCTGTAAAGCGAAGGGTTACGAATACTGAGTCAACGTTTCCCGACCCGCTGGAGTTCCCGAACGGACTAACCGGCCGTTCTCTGGCCAAACCTTACCCGCGCAGCAGCGACCGCGCCTAGGGATCTACATTGCGAAGGCGTGACAGGCGAATCTGACGAGGTACTGGCCCGAGTCGACAACGGCGTCGGTCTGCTGACCCTCAACCGCCCGAAGGCGATCAACTCACTGACCCTGCCGATGGTGACCGCGATGACCACGGCACTGACCGCGTGGGCCGACGATCCCGAGGTGACGGCGGTGGTGCTCAGCGGGGCCGGCGAGCGCGGTTTGTGTGCCGGCGGCGACGTGGTCGCGATCTACCACAGCGCCAAAGCCGACGGCGCCCAGGCGCGGAAGTTCTGGTACGACGAGTACCTGCTGAACGCGCAGATCGGCAGCTTCCCCAAGCCCTACGTGTCGATCATGGACGGCATCGTGATGGGCGGCGGCGTCGGCGTCGGGGCACACGCCAACACCCGGGTCGTCACCGACACCACCAAGATGGCGATGCCCGAAGTCGGCATCGGATTCATCCCGGACGTCGGCGGCACCTATCTGCTCTCGCGTGCCCCCGGCCGGCTCGGCCTGCACGCGGCGCTGACCGGCGCACCGTTTTCCGGGCCGGACGCCATCGCCCTGGGCTTCGCCGACCACTATGTGCCCCATGCGCAGCTGGAGTCCTTCACCGCAGCGATCGTCGCCGACGGGGTGGACAGCGCCCTAGCCGCATACGCCGCCGAGCCGCCGGCCAGTCAGCTTGCCGCGCAGCGCGACTGGATCGACGAGTGCTACGCCCACGACACCGTCGCCGAGATTGTGGAAGCACTGGCCGGCCACGCCGGCCCCGACGCCAACGCCGCCGCCGAACTGATCGGCACCCGGTCTCCGGTGGCGTGCGCGGTGACGCTGGAGGCGGTGCGCCGGGCTGGACGGCTCGCCGGCCTGGAAGAGGTGCTGATCCAGGAGTTCCGGGTGTCGTGCGCGTCGCTGCGCACCCACGACCTGGTGGAGGGCATCCGCGCCCAGCTGGTCGACAAGGACCGCAATCCGCAGTGGGCACCGGCCACCCTGGCCGAGGTGACCGCCGCCGACATCGACGCGTACTTCGTCTCCGCCGACCCCGACCTGACCTTCTAACCCACCAAAAGGAGCCACCGTGACAGCGCAGACCTACGAGACCATCCTCGTCGACCGCGACGGCCGCGTCGGGACCATCACCTTGAACCGGCCGCAGGCGCTCAATGCCCTCAACAGCCAGGTGATGCACGAAGTCACCACCGCCGCCGCTGCTTTCGACGCCGACCCGGGCATCGGAGCGATCATCATCACCGGCAACGCCAAGGCGTTCGCCGCGGGCGCGGACATCAAAGAGATGGCCGACCTGAGCTTCGCCGACGTGTTCGCCGCCGACTTCTTCGCCGCCTGGTCCAAGCTGGCCGCGGTGCGCACCCCCACCATCGCCGCAGTCGCCGGGCACGCCCTGGGCGGCGGCTGCGAGCTGGCGATGATGTGCGACCTGGTGATCGCCGCCGACACCGCGAAGTTCGGCCAGCCGGAGATCAAGCTCGGTGTGCTGCCCGGCATGGGCGGCTCCCAGCGACTGACCCGGGCCATCGGCAAGGCCAAGGCGATGGATCTGATCCTGACCGGCCGCACCATCGACGCCGCCGAAGCCGAACGCTCCGGTCTGGTGTCACGCGTCGTGCCGGCCGACGACCTGCTGGCCGAGGCGGGCAAGGTCGCCGCCACCATCGCCGGGATGAGCCTGTCGGCCGCCCGGATGGCCAAGGAAGCGGTGAACCGGGCCTTCGAGTCCACGCTGGCCGAGGGATTGCTCTACGAGCGCCGACTGTTCCATTCGGCGTTCGCCACCGACGACCAGACTGAGGGCATGGCGGCGTTCACCGAGAAGCGTCCGCCGAACTTCACCCACCGCTGATAGATCTGCGATGAGTGCGCCGGCCACCACGACCTCGGTAGTGACGGCGCGCCCGCCGTGGTGGGCCCGGCATTACACGTTCACCGGCACCGTCGTGGGCCTGGTCTTCCTGTGGTTGTCGCTGACGCCGTCGCTGCTGCCCCGCGGGCCGCTCTTCCAGGGTCTGGTCAGCGGCGGCTCAGGTGCGATCGGCTACGCGCTGGGGGTCTTCAGTGTCTGGCTGGTGCGCTTCATGGCCTCCAAGGACACCAGTCCCCCGCCGCCGCGGTGGGCCTGGCTGGTGCTGGTGCCCACCGCGACAGCCGTGCACATCTGGGTGGTGTGGACCATCCACGGCTGGCAGGACCAGATTCGCGACCTGATGGGCGTGCCGCGGCTGACCTGGTACAACTACCCGCAGGCCGGCGCGATAGCGGTGGTGACGCTGTTCGTTCTGGTCGAGATCGGCCAAGTGATCAGAAAGCTGATCCGCTTTCTGATGCGCCAGCTCGAGCGCGTCGCGCCGCCCCGGGTCTCGGCGGTGGTCGCGGTGTCGTTGCTGATGGCACTGTTGTTGGCGGTGCTCAACGGCGTGGTGGTCAAAGCCGCGATGAACGCCATGAACAGCACCTTCGGGGCGGTCAACGAGGAGACCAGCCCGGACCGGGCGGCGCCGTCGACGCGATTGCGCTCCGGCGGGCCGGAGTCGCTGGTGTCCTGGGAGTCGCTGGGCCATCAGGGCCGCATCTTCGTGGCCAGTGGGCCGACCGTGGCCCAGCTCAGCCAGTTCAACGGTGCACCGGCCGTCGAACCGATCCGGGCGTACGCCGGCCTGAACTCCGCCGACGGGATCAAAGCGACCGCGGAGCTGGCGGCCGCCGAATTGGCCCGCACCGGCGGCCTGGCGCGCGCAGTGGTGGCGGTGGCCACCACCACCGGAACCGGCTGGATCAACGAAGCCCAGGCCACTGCCCTGGAGTACATGTACAACGGCGACATCGCCACGGTGAGCATGCAGTATTCGTTCCTGCCCAGCTGGCTGTCGTTTCTGGTGGACCGGGAGAACGCCCGCCAGGCCGGCCAGGCCCTGTTCGAAGCCGTCGACAAGAAGGTGCGGGCCCTGCCGGAGAACCGTCGGCCCAAGCTGGTGGTGTTCGGCGAGAGTCTGGGCTCGTTCGGCGCCGAGGCCTCCTTCATGAGCCTGAATAACGTGCTGGCCCGTACCGACGGTGCACTGTTCACCGGGCCGACCTTTCAGAACACCATCTGGACGGACCTGACCGTCAACCGCGATTCGGGATCGCCGCGGTGGCTGCCGATCTACCACGACGGCGCGGCCGTGCGTTTCGTCGCTCGACCGCAAGACCTGGACCGCCCCGGACCGTGGTCGACGGATTCACCGCGGGTGGTGTATCTGCAGCACGCCTCCGACCCGATCGCCTGGTGGCATCCCGACCTGCTGTACAAGCGGCCGGACTGGCTCAAAGAGCCCCGCGGCTACGACGTGCTGCCGCAGGTGCACTGGACCCCGATCGTGACGTTTCTGCAGGTCTCCGCGGATATGGCGGTGGCTATCCACGTTCCCGCCGGGCATGGGCACAGCTATGTCGCCGATATCGCCGATGCGTGGGCGGCGATATTACATCCAGCGGCGTGGACTCCCGACAAAACCGAACGGCTCCGCCCCCTGCTGCACGCCAATACCTAACTCGTCGGCGGGCCGCACCAACTGGCCGGCGGCGGCCAGGGCCTGGTAGCCGCCGACGACATCGGTGGCACGGTGCAGGCCCAGATCCAGCAATGCGGCCGCGGCCAGACTCGAGGTGTAGCCCTGCGAGCACAGGATGATCCACCGCACGTCGTCGTCGACCGCCTGCGGCAACCGGGCATCGCTCGTCGGGTCGCAGCGCCACTCCAGCACGTTGCGTTCGATCACCAGCGCGCCGGGCACCTGGCCTTCCCGGGCGCGCTGCGCGGCCGGCCGGATGTCGACGAGGTAGCCGCCGGCCCGCAGCTCGGCGGGCACCTCAGCTGCGGTGATCCGGTGCAGCCGGGCGCGGGCGGCCTCCAGCACGCGGTCGATGCGGCTGCTCACCTGTGTGGTGCTCATGACGCCTCCGGGTGTTCGGTGAGCTCGGTGCGCTGCCGGCGCAGGGTGTTGTCGGGCGCGACGTCGTAGTAGGACATTTCCACCAGGGGCGGCGAGTAGGCGTGCACGCTCAGCGTCGGGGCGGCCGGCTCCAGCGGGGCCGGCGGCGCCCAGACGACATCGTGCACCCAGCCGCGGGTGAACGCCGCCTGGTCTCCGGCGGCAAGCCGCCGCTGCGCCAACTTATCGCCGTCCCAATGGAATTCATCGAGCGCCCCGGAGAGCACGGTCAGCGCGCCGAGCGAGTCGCCGTGGTCGTGCAGTTCGGTGGCGTGGCCCGGTACCCAACTGATCAGCCAGATGTCGAGCCGCTCGTCGCCGTGAATGCGGGCGAACCAGCGGTGGTCTTCGGGCAGCCCGGAGGCGGGCAGCAGGTGGTTGTAGCGGCCCTGCAGCACCGCGTCGGCGGCCAGGTCTGTGGTCTGCAGCAGGTCCGGCAGGCGCAGCGAGCGCGACGGGGCCGCCGGGCGCCGCAGTGCGATGGGTTCAGCGGTAACCATGCGAGTACTCCAGAAAACGGATGGGGTGGGATCTACGACAGGGGCCGGCAGCAAATCAGCTGCGGCAACAACAGCCCTGGAATCCCCCGTGCACCATCACAGCGGCCATGCTAGGCGTGCGCGGCGCGGCACGCATCGGGCCGTGGCATGCCGTGGACGCGCTCGTGCCGCCCGCCCGGTCCCGATTACCGGCCATACGCTGCACGTTTGCCCGGCACCCTCGGGTTGCAATCGCACTGAGGCAAAGCGCGGAGGCCGCTTTGCCCGCAGAATGGTGCACATGACCCCTGCTGCGGACTCCGGGGCGGGCCGAGCTCCCCAGGTGGCTCTGGTGCTGGGCAGCGGCGGCGCGCGCGGATACGCCCACATCGGGGTGATCGCCGAACTGCAGGAGCGCGGCTACGACATCATCGGCATCGCCGGGTCCTCAATGGGCGCGCTGGTGGGCGCCGTGCAGGCAGCCGGTCACCTCGACGAGTTCACCGAATGGGCCACGTCACTGACCCAGGGCGCGGTGCTGCGCCTGCTGGATCCGTCGTTCACCGCCGCCGGGGTGCTGCGCGCCGGCAAGTTTCTCGAGGTGGTCCGCGACATCCTGGGCGACATCGCGATCGAAGACCTGCCGATTCCCTATACCGCTGTGGCCACCGATCTGATCACCGGCCGATCCGTCTGGTTGCAGCGCGGCCCGCTCGACACCGCCATCCGGGCCTCGATCGCGATCCCCGGGGTGATCGCACCGCACGTGGTGGACGGGCGCCTGCTGGCCGACGGCGGCATCCTCGATCCCCTGCCGATCGCCCCGCTGAGCGCCGTCAACGCCGATCTGACGCTGGCGGTGAGCCTCAGCGGGGGCGATCCGGCCGTCGCCGCCCCGACCGCCGAAGAGACCGAGCGCGGCGCGCCCGCCGGCCGGTTGACGCGGGTGCTGCGCAGCACCTCCGCGCTGCTGGACACCACCGGGGTGCGATCTTTGCTGGACCGGCCGACCGCACGGGCGGTCCTGGACCGGTTCAGCAGCGGCGAGGCCGAACCCGAAGACAGCGAGGACGCCGCCGCCGAGGTGCCGAAACTCGGCAGCTTCGAGGTGATGAACCGGACCATCGATATCGCCCAGGCCGCGCTGGCCCGTCATCAGCTGGCATCGCATCCGCCCGACCTGCTCATCGAGGTGCCTCGAACGGCCTGCCGCAGCTTGGACTTCCATCGTGCCGCCGAGCTGATCGAGGTGGGCCGGCAATTGGCTGTCGATGCGCTTGACGGCGCGAAATCGCTTTAGATCTCCAAGAATTCGGCGACCGCCTGGGCCTGGCGGCGGCCCTGTTCACGCCCGGCCCGCGCTGAGGGCGCCCGGCACGCCGGGTCGAGCGGGTTGCCGAAGGCGCGCGCCGCGGTGTCGTCGGCCAATACCGCGCAGACGCGACCGGCAAACGCCGCGATCTCGGCGCCCACGCCGCCGCCTGCCGGTACCAGCAGCACCGCTTCGTCGCAGTCGGCGGCCACGTCCAGGTTGATCGTGCTGCGCACGCCGCCGTCCATGTAGCGGCGCGTCCCGAGCACCACCGGGGGCCAGGCACCCGGCACCGCGCAACTGGCCGCCACCGCGTCGACGAGGTCCACCCCGGAGTCACGGTCGAAGACGGTCAGCGTCCCGGTGTCGATGTCGATCGCGGTGATCCGCAGCGCCCGTTGCGGCCACTCGTGTGACGGCAGACGGTCGGCGATGATGGCCCGGCGCACGGGTGCGGCGACGGTCTGCGCCGCCAGGGCCACCGCACCGATGCCTTGCAGCTTCTGCTCGGTGGTGTTGTTGGGTTCGGTGATCGCCGCCATGAACAGCTCGGTCAGCGCGTCGGTCTCGACGCCGGGATCGATCTCCGAGGTGGTGGGCGCCAGTTGGCGGGCGAACAGTTCCTCCAGTGCCATCCCGCTGCCGAGCTGGGCGGCCACCGCCGATCCGGCCGAGGTGCCCACCAGCACCGCCGATTCCAGCAGGGCCCGGGCCGCGGCGGGTGCCTCGTCGGCGATTCCGCAGAGCACACCCGTCTCCCAGGCGATGCCCGCCAGCCCACCGCCGCCCAGTACCAGGGCACGCTTGTTGGTCATTTCCCAGTTTTCCAAGGGTGTTGGGCCTCCTCGGCGACAACGGTCAAATCTTTCCGGCGCAGTTGCCGGGCGGGCGGATCGGGGAAGGCCAGCTCGGCGGTGATGGTCAGGTCCGCATCGACATGGATCAGCTCGCCGGAATCGATCAGGCGCCAGCGGGGGTCGGCGTCCATGGGCTCGCTGGCGAAGACCACCGCCGGGCGGCCGCGCAACTGCTCGGAGTGCGCCCGGATGCGGTGGGTCTGCAGGTCCAGTTCGGCCGGTGCGGCCGACTCGCGGCGGTCCAGCAGGTACAGCTGATGGGTCTCGGGGTAGCGCAGCGCCCACATCTGCGTGGCCGTGCTCAGCAGGATGTTGAGCGCATAGATGGGCACATTGGCCGCCAGCCAGCCGACCGCCTCGCGCAGGCCTGCCCCGATGTCGCCGTCATGGGCTCGGACGTAGCCGGTGATCAGCGCGAAGACCCGCTCGGAATCGGTTTGTCCCGCAACCAGATCCGCTGTGCCGATTTCGCGAAGTCGCTCCTCGACGGTCTCGAGGCCATGCAGGACGCCGTTGTGCGCGAAGATCCGCCCGTCCTGCAGAAACGGATGGGTGTTGGCGACGTCGAGCTCGCCGGTGGTGGCGTAGCGCACGTGCGCGATGAACGTGGTCCCGGTCAGCTCGTGCGCCTCGGTGGAGAATGCGGCGTCGCGCCATGCCGCTATCGGCTCTTTGTACAGGTGGGGTACGGCGTCGGCGTCGAAGACTCCGATGCCGGTGCCGTCCGGGTTGCGCCGGCTCTGCGCGGCGAGACTGTCCGGGGCGTCGAGCAGCCAGAACGTGGCCGTGACGACGTCGGTCCCGGCGTGCAGCCCGAATAGTCGACACACGATGAGCTCAGCGGGCCAGGTGCGGTGCGGCTCGGCCGGTCAGCGGCGGCAGGTCGAAGAACCCGGCGATGCCGGGCGGGGCCGCGCAGGTCGCCGGGATGGCGTTGACGCAGTGCGCCGCGGTCGCCACGATGCCCGGATTGCTGACCAGGCCGGCTTCGACGGTCTCGGGCTGCCAGCCCTTGACGGTGACGAAGGTGTCGGGATTGCCCCGCACCTCCATCTCGTAGCGCTCGCCCGCCGGCCCGAAAGTCCAGGGCGGGTCGAGGTGCTGCTCGCCCATCAGCCAGTTGACGGTGACCCGGGCCACCACCTGGTCGCCGACGGTGGCTTCCCAGTGGAACCGGCGGCCGGCGACCTGGCCGGCTTCGATGGTGCCGATCGGCGAATCGATGGGTGCGGTGGCCACCGCCACCTCCTGCGAGGAGTGGATGTGCTCGTCGGCGGCGAATCCCAGCCGGTCCACGCACAGCCGCACCGACTGGCGGAACCCGCCGTCGAGCAGCTTCTGCATCGGGCCGCTCAGGGCCTGGTCGGGGGTGCCGCCGAAGCCCATCACGTACCGCAGCACGTCCGGGGCGTCGTAGGTGCGCAGGTCCGAGTACTCCTCGCCGCGAATGAACGTCACCCCGGTGGACATCACCGACAGCAGCAGCGGGAACAGTTCGGTGGCGGCGCCGGGCCCGATGCCGGCGCCGTGCAGGGTCACGTTGCCCTCCCGTGCGGCGGCCTCCAGCGGGCCCGCCTCCTTCTCGGTCGGGTAGAACCAGCCGACCGGGGTGACGACGTTCTTTCCCGAACGCAGCAGTGCGGCAACCTCATCGGGGTTGGGCAGCAGCGGCGCGTAGATCACCGCGTCGGCGTCGAGGGCCAGCACGTCTTCGACGCGGTCGGTGGCCGTCACCCCCACCGGTCCGGTGCCGATGATCTCCCCGACGTCCTTGCCGCTCTTGGACTCCGAGTGCACCCAGCAGCCGATCAGCTCCAGATCGGGATGCTCGAGCACGCCCTTGATCGCGGCGACGCCGACTCCTCCGGTTGCCCATTGAATGACACGCAGGCTCATCAGTCACGCACCTCGCTCACCTGATATTGGTCTTCGGCGTACCGGGCCCGAATGGTCTTCTTGTCATACTTGCCGACGCTGGTCCGCGGGATCGCCTCGACGAACGTCCAGCGCTCCGGCAGCCACCAGCGAGCGACTTTGTCGGTCAGGAACTTTCGCAGCTCCGCACCACCGACCGCGGTGCCGTCGCGGCGCACCACGACCGCCAGTGGCCGCTCCTGCCAGCGTTCGTCGGGCACCCCCACCACGGCGGCCTCGACCACGTCGGGGTGCGCGATCAGTTCGTTCTCCAGTTCCACCGAGGAGATCCACTCGCCGCCGGATTTGATCACGTCCTTGGCCCGGTCGGTCAGCGTGATGAAACCCTGCGGGTCGATACGGCCCACGTCTCCGGTGCGCAGCCAGCCCGAGGCGAACTTGGCGTCATCCTGGCCGCGGTAGTAGGCGCCGGTGATCCATGCCCCGCGCACTTCCAGTTCGCCGACCGACTCGCCGTCGTGGGGCAGCACCCGGTCCTCGTCGTCGACGATGCGTGTCTCCACACCGCACACCGGCCTGCCCTGGGTGCCCCGCAGCGCCCAGTGCTGGTCGGGCGGGGTGGCCGGCGGCGGCCACGCCATAGTGGCCATCGGCGAGGTCTCAGTCATGCCCCACAGTTGCCGAATCTGCACGCCGTGGCGCTGCTCGAACGCCTGCATCAGCGAGACCGGGACCGCCGAACCCCCACAGGCCACCATCCGCAGCGACGAGATGTCGTGGTCGGGTTCGCGCTCCAGGAAGTGCATGATGTCGTTCCAGATCGTCGGCACCGCACCGGCCACGGTGGCCCGCTGCGACTCGATGAGGGCGACCAGCGACTCGGCGTCCAGATGCCGGTCGGGCATCACCAGGTCCGCGCCGGCCATCAGTGCCGAATACGGCAGCCCCCAGGCGTTGGCGTGGAACATCGGCACGATCGGCAGGACGCAGTCGATCGAGCCGATCGCGGTGCTGTTGGTGGAGCACCCGGCCATGGCGTGCAGATAGCTGGACCGGTGGCTGTACACCACGCCCTTGGGGTTGCCGGTGGTGCCGCTGGTGTAGCACATGGCGGCCGCCGAGTTCTCGTCGAGCACCGGCCAGTCGAATTCGTCGGACTCGGCGGCCAGCAGCGCGTGGTAGTCCAGCACGGTCTTGCCGGAGGCCGCCAGCGCGGCGGTGTCGCCGTCGCCGACGACGATCACGGTGTGCACGCTCGGCAGCTGCGGCAGCACCGGCGCCAGCTGCGACACCAGGGAGGCATCGACCAGGATCACCTGGTCCTGCGCTTCGTCGGCGACGAAGACGATCTGCTCGGCGAAGAGCCGGATGTTGAGCGTGTGCAGCACGGCGCCCATCGCCGGGACCGCCAGGTAGGCGGCCAGGTGTTCGGTGTTGTTCCACATGAAGGTGGCCACCCGCTCGTCGCCGGTGACCCCGACCCGCCGCAGCGCGTTGGCCAGCCGGGCCACCTGCCGGCCCAGCTCGCGATAGGTGGTGACACGGTGTCCGCCGTCAGTCACGCTGGTGACAGTGCGATCGCCGTGGACGGTGGTGACGTGGTGCAAGATGGCACCGACCGTCAGCGGCCAGTGCTGCATGGTGCTGCGCATCGGCCTATTCGATCACGGCGCGATTCCGGATGCGGCGTGGGTTACAGCGCGGGTTCCAGTTGCAGCATCCGGGTGACGACGTCGTCGAGTTCGAGCTGCTCGTGCAGCAACGCCGACGGTGCCGGCAGGTCGGCCAGCGACGCGACGCTGACATTGCCGTCGAACCCGGCGACGTAGAGCCGGCTGCCGTCCGGGCTCTCTGCGACGCAGGACGGCTCGGCGATGCCGGTCAGCGTGCCGAGCGTCTCGTTGGTGCGGGCACACAACACCACCACGGCGTCCTCGGTCACCAGGTACACCCGCTGGCCGTCGCGGCTGGCGACCAGCTGGATGAGCCGGGCTTCGGCGGCGCGGCTGGAGCACACCGCGTGGGTGCGTGCGTCGACGAGGTGGACGCTGCCGCGCCCATCGGGCCCGGAGGTCGCCACGTAGAGGCGGGCCCCGTCGGGGCTGACCGCGAAGTCGGTGATGCTGGCGCCGACCCGGACGGTGTCGACGACGCGCAGGTCCCGGTCGAGAACGGTGATGGTGTCGCCGCTGGGCGCACGCAGCGCCGCATAGAGCCTGCGGCCGTCAGCGCTGATCCGCAGGCCCACCGGCGCGGCGGCGGGGTGCCCGGACAGGCCGACCGATCCGGCGGGGCGCAGGGCGGCGTCGAGCGCGAGCACGTCGACCCCGGCGGGGCCGGTGCGGGTGAGGTAGACGCGACTGCTGGTCGGGTCGGCGACCAGGTCGCCGATGTCCATGGCCACGGGGTAGCACCCGGTGATTTCGGCGGTGGCGATGTCGATCACCAGTACGGCGTCCAGGTCGATGGAACCGGCGGTGACATAGGCCCAGCCGCTGCCGGCCGGGCCGGCGGCAATCGTGTACGCCTCGGCGGCCTGCATAACTGTGCCCACGACGCGGCGGCTGGCGGTGTCGATGATCGAGACGGTGTCGTCGCTGTAGTTGGTGGCCAGCAGGCGCCGGCCGTCGGGGGTGACGGCGAGGCCGCCGATGGGGCCGCGGTCCAGGTTCACAGCATTGGCGAAGCGGGATCCAGAGTTGGCCAATCTATATGCCGGCACTTCGTCCACATCGCTCCAATCGACCACGGTTCGTATCCGCTCAGTTCGTCTCGTCACTGCTCACACCCCCGCGGCTGTCGCAGCGGATCCGGACGAACCGGGTTGCCGAGGCAGGGCGTCTGGTCGATGGTAGCGGTTAAATCGAAGTTACAGAAAAATGTCGTAATTATTGTGATCGAGGTCGCAGGGAAATCCCACAAACCCCACGTCAGAGCGGTGAAACGCGCCGATACCCGCGCTGTAGCAACCCTTGTTACACCACTCTAGCTGGTGCTTAGTGCCTTGAGGCAAACTTGTGATCGGCGCAGGTATTAGGGTTGAATAAGAAATTAAGACGCTGCAGCAGATCAATTCGGCGGTTCTAGTCACATATCCCTTGCAATTTTTCAGCCGGACGGGTACACGGTTCGCCGGGGCCGCCCGGGCGGCGCTCTGGCCTGCACCAGCGCCGTCGATGAGCGGCACGGCCGGCCGATCGGAGGCCGCTGTCGCTAGGCCTGAACCGGGTCGCGATCACCGGACGCGGCGGGGGTAAAAGGTAGTCGCGCCGACGCCGCGCGCCGGTGGGTGAACTTGCGCTTCTCGACCATGCGCTCGGCCTCGCGGCGCAGGTCGCGGCGCAGCGTTCGCCACAGTTGGCGATTGTCGACGTGCGGATCGCGGGCCGCCGCGGCGGTCCAGCGCACCACGTTGGCGGGCGAGAACACCTGCTGCGGTGAGGCGATGCGGTTGAAGACATCGGCGACTTCGGTGAATCCGTCCGGCCGGGCGGCGAACCACCGGTAGGCGGCGAACTCGATCGGCGAGACGGCGTCGTCGCGCCCCAGCGAATTCGCCCACTGATACATGGCCAGGCACTGGGCGTCCCGGTCGAGCTCCCACTGCGCCAGCGCCCGGTCGAGCTTGGCGGGATCGTCCAGGCAGGGAGCGGCGGCCTCGCCGAGCAGCCGTCCGAAGCGCAGCGCGTCGCGGATGCCCTGCGCGGTCACCGGATCCTTGAAGTGCCCCGCGTCGCCGGCCAGCGCCCAGCCGGGACCGTGGGAGTGCCGAAAGTAGGACGGATGGTGGTTGGAGACGTAGACGTTGCTGACCTGGGTGCAGCCGCGCAGCCGCTCGGCATAGGGCGGAATGCGGTCGACGGTCGCCGCGAAGGCCGCCGATCGGTCCGCGCGGTACTCGTCGGCGCGGCGCACCGGGGGCATCTGCAGCGCCACCAGTTGCCCGCCGTCACAGGGGAAGACGGTCACCAGGTCGTCCTCGGAGCGCCACTGCATGGCCACGTGCCGGTTCTCGGGCTGGGCATCCTCGAAGTAGGCGAAGGCCATCATGCGCTGGTTGTCCCAGCTGTGGTGCTCGCGGGTGCCGACCAGGCGCGCGACGGTGGACCGTCGCCCGTCGGCGCCGATGACCAATTTCGCGGTGATCTCCCCGGTGACGCCGTTGCGCTGCTTGTACCGCACCCCGCGGACCCGCCCGTGCGGATCGCGCAGCAGATCGGTGACCCGGACGTGCTCGCGGACCTCGGCTCCGGCGGCGCGGGCGGTCTCCACCAGGGCCAGGTCGAACCCGGGGCGGCGGATGCACGCTCCGGCGGAGAAGCCCTCGTAGGTACTCGACGGGCCGACGGTCTCCACGCCGGGCGCCCCGAGTCCGGCGCGGGCGTGCAGCGGGGCGCCCAGTTCGAGCACCCGCTCGGTGGCGCCGATGCGTTCCACCTCGGCCCAGTGGTGGGTGAACAGCAGGTGGGTGGACAAGGTGTCGGAGGGAAAGGCCGCGCTGTCGAGTGCGATCACCGCACGGCCCCGGCGGGCGAGCGCGACGGCGGCGGCCGAACCGGCGCAGCGACTGCCGACGATAACCACGTCTGTGTGCTCAGGCATAGCAGGAGAATGCCAGCTCGTAGGCGATTTTGTAAGTGTTTTCAGTTCTTGAATTTTGCTTAAATTTGCCGGCGGTGGCCTATCCTGGGCCGATGCCTGACGACCCCGTCCCGCCTCCTGCCCCGCCGGCCGCGGCGCGGGCCGACCGGCGCCGGGCCCGCACCCGGGGCGCCATCCTGGACGCCGCCGAGATCGTGTTCAGCCGATCCGGCTACGGCGCCGCCCGCATCGAGGAGATCGCGGTGCTCGCCGACGTCTCGGTCGGATCCATCTACGGCCACTTCAACGGCAAACGCGGGCTGTACCTGCAACTGGTGGATCGCGCACTGGAACTGTTCACCGAATACATGGCGCGTAGCGAAGACCCGTCGCTGAGCCCGCTGCAGCGGGTGCTGGCCGGCGGCGACGCCTACCTGCGCTTTCACCTCGAGCATCCCGGCGCCTTCAGCTTCTTGGCCTTCCGCAGCCCGGGAGCAGAACAGCTGTCCGGCGACGACGAGACCGAGGCACGCATCCGCGACCGCGTCGGCGCGCTGCTGCGCAACTACGCCGCCCAGATCGACAACGCCATTGCCGCGGGTGAGGCCCGACCGGTCGACTCGCTGCGGCTGGCGCACTACCTGTGGGGGGCCTGGAACGGCGTGATCGCGTTGCGGCAGCAGCCCGACGGCCTGCGCATCACCGACGACGAGATCGCCCAGACACTCGAGCTCGCCCGTTGGCTGCTGCGTGAAGGGCTGGCCGCGCCGGCGCTGCGCGACGCCAACGGCGAAGTGGGTGACCGGGTTCCGATGCCGCACGTCACCTAGCTGCCGGTGTCCCCAGTCGGACTCGAACCGATTTCATGGTGCTGGCAGGCAGAGCAGATGCCGCGTTAGCTGCGAAATCACATCAGCGAAGTTCACCCTAGGTATCTGTAACTGTGGGCAAATTGTGGGCACGATGTGTGCATTAACGTCCGCACAGCAAGTGCTTTCGTGGCGAACTGGGGCAGCGGCTAACCAAGAACAGGAGGCGACGCCGGCTCCGGGACGTAGAACACGTACGTCCACTCCGCCTTAGTCTCGTGATCTACCCTGACCCGCCATACGTATCTGTGGCCAGGCGGAAGCGGAAGGCCAGTCGCAAAATGCATCACAAACTGCACGCTCGGACGGACCGCATCTTTAGGTATGTACAGGCCCTGTAACCGAAGCGGCTCCAACTGGCCTACGTGACCAACCCGGAGAAACTCCGGCACGCCAGCCGAGCCAGGAAGCTCCACTAAAGCGCCGTTCTCATCCTCAAGGGAAAGTTCAACTGCTGGCGATTCACCAACGAACTCGGCACCGAAGCTCACTACGGCTACAACGGCATGCGGGGCCGTAACCGCGCCAGAGGCTACCTCGCAACCGAGCCCGGTTATTCCTCCGCCAACTATATTGAGCTTGCCCTGCGGATCGACGTTGGCGTAGTCAGCCATGAGCAAGCTGACATGCGCGGACTCAGCTGCGTCACTCATGCAGACTGCAACTGCTTAGAGGCAGCCGTGTGGTCCGTCCGTTGTGATGTCACCCAGGTAGGGCCATCGGGGGCGAAATTCTGCACGAACGCGCCAATTCGTCGCAAGAGCTGATCGGGAGTCGGTAGAACATCCGTCTTCAAACTGGCCCACTCGACGCGAATATAGATTAACGAGTCTTCGTTATCCACGCTGGTCACGATCCCCGGCGCCACAAGGTTCGCTTCGGGCTCCCGCACCAGAACTCGTTGACCGGCTACAGGCATAGGTCCGCGGACATCCTCAAATCCAGAGAACGTCAAGCCGCCCGCAACGCGTACGTTCGGGTCGATCATGATCTCAGTCATTGCTCCGGCCTCCTCTCCTTGGTGAACGCCGCAACAAACCGCTCAGCATCCTCCATCGTAGGCGGATGCCCGAGAACCACAGAGTAGTGCTCCTCGGGCTCCCCTGCATATCGATCTTTCTCGAAGCTGAACCCCAGTTCAGTGAGGGTTCTTGCAGACGAGCACCACCACAGGTGGAGGTTCCGCTCCGGACAGAGTCCGTGCAATTCTGTGGCGGCCAGCAGCCGAGCTACCACTCGCCCCCGATCCTCACCATCCCGGGCGTGATCAGCCCAAACTGATGCGGTGTGATGCCCCTGACCTCCACTGCGTCGCGCGTCCTGTGCGGCCCGGTTCAACAGACCTGCTGGACTCATAGGCGTGAAACGTAGCACCACAGCTTCAGGCTGTGGTTCGTTTAGCATGGACAGACACGATAGTGAGTCACTAACGATCCGTCGCCGTGACCTGGTTCAAGACTCCCGGATAAGCGACCTTCGATCAAAGACTGCTAAGCGCGAACAGTGCGGCCGGCGCCGGACCCCTCACCGGATAGCGGAATGATGAGCCGATGTACGCACGTGGAGTATCCGGGCTTGTCGAAGATCTGACTCAGTGGCCGTGGGCCACCATCGCCGCGTTCCTGGCTGCCGCGGTCACCCTGCATGTCGGCCGGTCACAAATCAACGAACGCCGCAGACTCACTGGCCGCGAGGTTGTAACGCGCTACTACGCTGCCGTTCAAGGATGGTGCGATGCCTCGTCCCAACTTCTCTATCTACCCGTGCCAAAATCCCACCAAGAATCCATCCGGGGATTTGATCCCTCCGTAAGGCTCGAATACCAGCGAACAACAGCTGAGCTGGTCCAAGCGCTTCTCGCCGTCCAGATGACTTGTAATGACGCAGAATTGGCACGGAACAGAAGGCTGGCGCTCGCCGCGTTGTCGGAGTATTCCGAACGCGCTGAAAGTGTTTTCAACCGCGGCAACCACCAGCTGAGCGAACAGGAAGCCACCGCCTTTAGAGGGCTCGGCAAAGACATGAGCGAATCACTGACAGGGTTTCTTCGCCGCGCTCAGCGGGTCTATGCGGAGCCTTCCAGTCCGCTCGATCGAATGCCTAAGTGGCTGCGCGATGGGCCACGAACTCGCGAGCAGGACTGATCGATCATTCTCAGCACACACCGTTAGCGCGCCATAGGTCCAGATCCGAAGGTTGCCGGGACAGCATCCCTCGGCCGCGGTGAACGATCTCGTGCACCGACGCGGGACTCCGCAATCCGACCGCGGCAGCAGCATCCCTGTAGGACTTGCCGGCCGCCACCATGCGCCTCACACGCCGGTCGCGCGCGTTGCGTTCAGGCGCTTTCACGTCCTCCAGTGTGCCGGAAAGTGCAGTCAAAAAACCGAACACTCGACGCGTCCAGCGCTAGCAACGAAAACCACCGCTCACCTGCACCGACATCACCCTCGCGGTCGGCCATTTCGTCCGCACGCAATTTCTCCTTTTCTTCGGGGGGAGAGGAGGTGAGTGCCGCCGGTCAGGCCCGTGCCTCGTTCGGAGACTTTCGACCCGCCCCCTCCTCTTGGGTGCGCTTGGTTCAGGTGGTGTGGCGGCTGGTGGCGGCGTGGTGGGCCGTTCGGCGGCTGTCCTACGGTCAGTGATGGTGTTGGATCTGCGTCGGTAGAGGCGATTCTGTGGCCTGTTGTGGCCTTCAGTTGGTGGTGGTGCTGCTGCTGGCGTCCGCCGTCAGCACCAGCAGCAGCACCACGTCCTTGAGGTCAGCGGTATGTGACGATCGCCGGCTGCACCAGCCATCCCCCGCCACCGGTCGACACCGCCCGCAGGGTTCCCGCCGTCACCGCCGCCTGCACGGCCGCTGTCGACCAACCCATGGCCGAAGCGGCTTCCTCGATGGCGACGAAGCCCGCTTCGGTCAGGGCACCGAAGTCGCGCATCACGGCTCAGCCGGTCAGTCGTCGGTGAGGGCCACGACGGCGAACGCGGCGGGCTGCAAGTGCGCAACACCGACACGGCACTCGGCGCGCAGGGTGGCGGTGTTGCTCTTGAAGTTCTCGCCACTGGCATCAATGTCCAAGCGCATCTGCTCCCGCACGTAGAGCCGCAGCTTCGACCAGTCACCGAGGATCGCGGTCCCGACGGGGACGCTGGTGGAGACCACCCGCTGGATGCCGGGCCCGCCCAGGATGTTGGCCGAGCTGGCGACGCCGTTGGTGAACCCGTCATGGAGGTAGGGCCCGGGGGCCTCGTCGGGGGCGTCCTCCCCCGCCCCGGGGAGGTTCCACCGGGCCAGGTCGATACGGGCGGCGTCCGCCGGGTGCAGCACCCAGGCGTTGGGCCGCACCGCCGCGACCTGCAACACCGTCAGTGCCGATCGCAAGGTGGTGCCGAGATCGCCTGCCCATTCGACCTCGGTGGTGCCGTCGACCTTGAGCACACCCTCCAAATTGATACCGACACCAGTTCCCTGGATGACTTGGCGCTCAAGCGAATCGGTGACACCTTCCACCATCTCGTTCTCCAGCCAATGAACGACGTCCAGGTGGTCTTGCCAGTAGCGAATCGGAACATTCTCGGACAGGTGCGCCAGGACGACGGCGGCGCCGGTGACGGGCACCATCGTGTACGTCGATGTGGGCTTGTCGGCAAGGTCAGCGACCGGCGCAGCGGCCGTGGTTCTGACCGTCTGCCGCAAATACTCGAACGCAACCCCACTACCCAAAGACTTACGGGACACGAGCAGGTCGATGAGCCGCTCCGGTCGCGGCAGGGCCTCGACTTGCGGCTCGATCAGGCTGGGCAGGTCGATGGAGCCGGACACGACCGCACGGGATTCGCCGCCCATGGACTCGATGCCGGTGGCTGCGCGTTCGGCCCAGCCGCCGCGGCTCCCCGAGGGGTCCGCGACCATACCGCTGCGTGCGTGAGCGACGATCGGGTTACCGCGGCCGGATCGATGCCACTCTGCGATCCGGTGGTTGGCTTCGTCGACACCCTCCGTGAGGGCGCGGAACTTGGCGTCCTCTCCGGCGGTGAGGCGTTCGCGGTTTTCGGCCCGAACGCGGTCGGTGATGGCCGCGCGGCCGGCGTTGAGCTTGTCGCGCAGTGCGGTGAGTTCTTCGAGCGATTGCATGATGCCCTCCATAGGCATGAATTGCGTTGCAGTGCAACGTGAGTTATGGGATGTAGCGCAGGGGCGCAGTGCCAGCGCTTCCCGCTGCGGGGTTCGGCCGGGCAGTGCCAGCCCAGGCGCCGAACTGGTTGCCCCGGCGGGTCCGCCCACCAGTGCCAGGTAGGGCGGACCTTCTCCGATGCGCCAGGGCTGACGGCCAGCGAAAGGGCCAACCGTCACCCGCGACGTTACCACCAGAATTGAAACAATCGAAACAGATCAGTCGGTGTCGCGCAGCCGGTCGAGGGCCTCGAGCCCTGTCGCGTCCAGCCACCGCTGCGCCACCTCGGGGTCGGGCGTCATGGCACGCAGTGCAACCAGGTATTCACGGAGGCCGGCCTCGACCAGTGCGACGGCGTACCCGGCGGGCTGGTCGGCTAAGTTGGCCAGAACGGCGTCGATGCCCTCCTGATCGCCGGAGTGCAGCTGGCCGGCGAGGCGCAAAAAATCAGCGCGGCCGGCCAGTTCGGGGCGGGGGTCAGTCATCGGTTCGTCCTTTCGGGTGGGTGGGTTCTGAGGGGTCGCGCCATGACGGCGCATCGTTGGGTGGGGGCACAGCCCGGAGGCGGGCGACGCACGGCAGTCGCCTCCGGTGGCCATCCGGTGTCGAGCACCAGAGGCCGACACCGGTACCGCACGTCGGGCACGGCACCGACCCGGCACCGGTGGCTGTGTAGGCCGCCGATAGCAACAGACGGGCGATCACAGGGCGGCTTCCTGGTCGCCGGCGATCGTCAGTGCACCGCCGCCGACCGACAGTCGGGGATGTCGGTTCGCGGCGTTCCTGAGATTCGACCAGCCGTAGCCGGCCGCCTCACCGGCCCGCCGAAAATCGGTCTCGTCGACCTGCCTCACGCCTGTCGGTAGCCGGTCAATGTAGTTTGCTATCCATTCCCCGACAGGCTGGTAGTCGAGGGTCACCGCGGGGTCGATGCACCATGTGACGGAGCTGCGGTCGCGGGCGGCAACTCGGATCTGGTGCACCTGCGCCTGGGCGGTAGCGACATTCTGTTTGCCGTAGCCAGCCGCCTCTCCCGCCCGGTACACGTCGGCGGCAGCAACGTACTGCTGACCGCCCTCGAGTAGCTGCGCGACGTACTGGGCCAACCACTTGCGACACGACAGCTTGGGGCGACCGTTATCGTGCGATCTGCGGGTATCGAGATCCGTCACGGTAGCGGACGGTTCACCCGTGAACTCATGGTTCACCCCTGTTGAACTGGCCTTTCGTGGGGTGAACCCGGGTTCACCGGTGAACTCCGGGTTGATCGCATAGTGCGGCGCCTTCTCGCCGGGGATGGCGACCACCTCGCAAATCTTCTCCAAGTACGGCAGTACCGCGTCGAACGCTTCGCGGTAGTGCTGTTTACCCATCGCTCGGCGCAACTCGCCTCTCGGCATCGGACCGTTGGCGAGTAGCCGCATGATGCGGTTGCGGACGGTCGTGCCATGTCGTTCGTCGATGATCTCGTCGAACGTTGCTCGACTCAGTGCTCGATCTCTGATCTTTGCTCTAGCGGCCTGCTTGGCGTGGTCGAGCAGCATCTGGCGGGTGGCGTCGGAGACCGCCATGACAGTGGCGGCCAGCTCCCAGTCCGACTCGGAGACGACCGACCGTTGGTGCATGACGGCCAGGAGGGCCGCGACCTTGCACCGGGTCAACATCCAATGCCCGTCGAGGGCGTCGCCGTCGCCGCGCTGGCGGGCAAGGTGCGCGGCGATGATCTGCTCGGTGATCTCCGGCGGGCCGTAGCCGATCTCCACTACTCCGTCCATACCGGGCGTCCAGAGCGGTATATCGGTGTCGAGCGGTGCAGGGTCGGCGGTGCGCTGGGCGGGCATGTCCGGGTCGATGGTTGGTGCCCACAGGAAGCGTTGCGGGGTACCTCCGGTGGTGTCGTCGAAGATGATGCCGGTGTGGCCCGGCTGGGCACCGACCGACAGGCAGCCGCGGTAGGTGTGCGCTTGAACGTTGCGGGAGGTGGCCGCGCTGGCGTTGGTGGCGCCCAGCAGTTCGCCCATCGCGAATGCCTTAAGCGTGCCCAATATGGTGGACCCCTGGCGGGTAGCGATGCCGGTGAAGACGTCGATCTCCGAGCAATTGAAGATCACCGAGTCGATTGGTTCGGCGTCCCCGTCCGGTTTGGCCGGTGGCTTGAACGTCGCAGCGATGCCCTCACCCGACCCGATCGGCAATTCGGTGATCGGCCTCGGCCAGGCCAGACGGCCGACCTTGTCGCTGATGCCCTTGCCGCCACCGGACAGGGACACGAACGCGCAGAGCAAGTTCAACGATGCTCGGCCACCGATGACGCCAGGGAGCTGCACATGAGGGCCGAGGCTGGCCGACACCCGCAGCAGCACGGCGAAGAACACCGCCCACGGTGCTGCGTAGCGAGCACGCGCCCACTGATAGATCTTCGCCAGTTGGTCACTGTCGGATTCGAGGAAGAACTTCTTGGTCAGATCGGAGTTGATCACGCCGTTACCCTCCGTGAGATGTAGGCGGCACCACGGCCGCGTCGTATGCATCGGGCTACGGCGGGCCAATCTTCGGCGGCGGCAATGGCTTTCGAGGCGTCAGCGGCGGCGGTCTGGGCGATGTCCCATTGCAGGACTGCGTGCTGGCCAGCATCAGCGAGGGCCAACAGCTTGGTCGGGTCGTCGTCGGCCAGTGCCTGCCAGCTCGGGGTGCCGGCCAGCGGCAACGGCCCGACGTTCGCCTGGTCGACCACTGCGGCGAGGAACCGGTGCACCGGCCACCAGCTCACCTGCCACGATTCCACGCCCATCACCGCACCGCCTCGGCGGCGATGGTCAGCAAGGCCCTCTCGATCGCCCTCCGCGCTTCGCGTAGATGCCCCATGGCTTGAACGAGATCGACCGCCGCCCACAGCGGCGAATCCTTTGACAGGGCGCGCATCGCGGCAGCGACATCGGCACGAATCTCCACAGTCTCCGCCGCCGCGCTCTCCAGGGCCGATGACGCGCAGCCACCGGCATGTCCCCCCACCCCGCCACAGCACCCGCGGGTCAGAGAATCAACGGGGTCGCCAGCGTAGTCCCGACAGAACGTGCACAGCGCAGCGCCATCGGTGGTCGGGACGGTGCAGAGCCGGCACGGAACGCCGTGGTCGACGGTAGGATTCATAGTCGAATCTCCGATCTCGTAGGTTGTGGATTCCGAGCGGTCCCCGCCCGGCGCGCCAACGCCGGGGGAAACGGGGGCCGTTCTGCTGTTGACGGTCACGCGGCATCGCCGCCCGTGCGGTTGGCCGCCAGGTAGCCGAGAACGTCGGCCCGCAGATACCGGACCCGCTTACTTCCCACTTTCGTGAACGGCACACCGCGACGCAGGTAACGGTCCTGGGCCAGCGACGCCTCGCTGATACTCAGGTATGCGGCCAGCTGCTTGGCCGTCATCACCTCCGGCAAATCAGCCACTTAAGCCTCCTAATCGATACTTCAGGACATCTATTTTGATATGGCACTACATCAGCTTGCATACGTCGTGCTGCGATGTCAAACTCGACGTGAGGAAACATCGAATCTGATGCACTAGGGTCGCGAACATGGCAGAGACAAAGCCCGGCCGGCAATTAGGCCCCACCGGGGAAGCCGTGCGCGCCAATATCCGATCCTTGCGAGACCGCGAGCGGATCTCGGGAGCCGAGCTATCCGCAAGGCTCAAGAAAATCGGCCGACCGATACCGCCGCTAGGCATCCAACGCATCGAGGCTGGGAGTCGCCGAGTTGATACCGACGACCTGGTGGCACTCGCCGTCGCGCTTGGGGTTTCACCAATCCGATTGCTGATGCCCGAGAGCGCCGAGGTCGACGATCAGGTAGTACAGACCGGCCGAGAACCGGAGTCCGCTCGGCGGGGGTGGGAATGGCTACAGGGAGCGTTCGTGCCCGGCGATGATGAGACGCCAAACCCAGCAGCTTGGCCATCATGGCGCACACGGGACGTACTGCGAATGTTCCACAGGGGCGAAGATGGCGACGATCAGTAAGTACGAAACCAGCAGCGGAGCAACACGTTACCGGGTTCGGTACCGGACACCGGACCGTCGCCAGACCGACAAGCGCGGGTTCACCACGAAACGGGAAGCTGAGGCGTTCGCGGCCACCGTCGAGGTCTCCAAGCTCAAGGGCGAGTATGTGGCGCCGGCGCTGGGGAAGATCACCGTGGGCGAGCTGGGGCCGGGATGGTTGAAGCGCCAGAAGGGGGTTATGAAGCCCTCGGCGTTTCATTCGGTCGAGTCGGCGTGGCGGGTGCATGTTGAGCCTCGGTGGGCTAGGAAGCAGATCGCCGAGATCGCCTATTCCGACGTGCAGGCATGGATCGCGGAGCTGGCGACCCAGCGGAAGGCCACGCTGGTGATCACGGCCTACTCGGTGCTGGCGCGGATTCTCGATGACGCGGTGCGGGACCGCCGACTGGCGGCCAATCCGGCCCGCGGGGTGAAGCTGCCGACTCGCACCCGACGCAAGAACTTGTACCTAACAGCTGCCCAGCTGCACGCCCTGGCCGGTGAGGCGGGCCGGTATGGGTCGCTGGTGCTGCTGCTCGGCACGGCGGGGCTGCGGTGGGGTGAGGCGGCGGCCCTGCGGGCGTCGGACATCGATTTTCTGAAGCGGCGGGTGGTGCTGCACGAGAACGCGGTGGCGGTCGGCTCCAAGGTGCATGTGGGCACGCTGAAGTCGGGCAAGAGCCGCACGGTGGTACTGCCGGCGTTCGTGGTCGACGAGCTGGCCAAGACCTGCCGGGGTAAGGGCCGTGACGAGCTGTTGTGGCCGTCCCGGTCGGGTGGGCACCTGGGGCCGCCGTCGTCGCACGATTCGTGGCTGTCGGGGGCGGTGGATCGCTGCATCACCGCGGCAGACAAGGCACGGGCCGAGGAGATCAAGGCCAGCGATGACGGTCAGGCGGTCACGCCGGTGTTCCCGCGGGTCACCGCGCACGCGCTGCGGCACACCGCGGCCAGCCTGTCGATCTCTGCCGGCGCCAACGTGAAGGTGGTTCAGCGGATGTTGGGGCACGCCAGCGCGGCCATGACGTTGGACGTTTACGCGGATCTTTTCGATGACGATCTCACTGCGGTTGCCGACAAGTTAGACGAGAGTGTGGGCAAAATGTGGGCACGGCGGCCAGCCGAAGGCGAGTAGCAAAGCCGTTTACCGTCATTACCAGCACGTCGAGCAGTACAGCTAACGTGCCCCCAGTCGGACTCGAACCGACACTGGGCGGATTTTAAGTCCGCTGCCTCTGCCAATTGGGCTATGGGGGCGTTGCAGGTCAGAGCCTGTTTGAGGCCGCCTCAGCCTGACGATCCGAATACCGCCGTGATACCGCAGCGCTTTCGATGGCCTTCAAGGCCGCTGTCGCATGCCCTAGGAGTTTCTGCACGACTTTGACGTTAGCGCCTGCACTGATCGCCAGTGACGCCGTGGTGTGCCTTCGGCCGTGGGGGCACCAGCCCGTCTATACCGACGTCTGCGCACGCGTTGTCGAATGCCCAGCGGTACTCACCGAGCCGTAGGAACCGCCCTTCCGCCTGGGAAACACCAAAGTGTTCGGGTCGGTGGGCAACTCGGCCTTGAGTTTCTTCCAGATAGGTTCGGGCACGGGCACGTGGCGATCGCGCTTCGTGTCTGTCGTCGACTCCACGGTGCCCTCACCTGTTACCGCGGTTGCGGACGAACGCACCGTCAGCACCCGATCCCCCATGCCAGCGTCTCAGTGCGACTGCCTCCCCGAACCGGAGGCCGCAATAGCCCAGCACCAAAGTCAGCGTCTCGAATCGGTCCGCGGCTTTGGCCAGCACTATAGCGAGAAGACACCGAACCCCTCCAACGAGGTAGGTGTATTCGTCGAGGCAAACGAGAGGGGTGGGTTTATTCCCTGAATCGCGTCCTTCAAATACAGTTCCCCAATGACCTCCCGCAGCAGACCCCCCTACCCTCAAGGTCACCCCCGAAGGTCTGCGTACCGTCGCGCAACGTTGCGAAGCTCTCGCCGCGACAGTCGCACCGGCTCTGCCGACCGTGACTCTCTCCACCTGGCAGTCCACCGGCGCAGCCACTAGCGCGGTGAACGCCGGGATGAGCACCATCGGCACCGCCTGCAAATCCCGGATGACCGCGAACGGGAGCAAGCTCACCAAAGCCGCGAGCGAATACCAGGACCAGGACGAGCTGGGGGCGCAGCGCCTCACCGCGGTGGCCTCGCCCCTGCCCGCCGGCCCGGGCGGCGACGGTGGGGCCGGTGGACTGCCGCCGGGCATCACCCCCCGGGTCCCGCGCGCAGCCGGTGGAGACGGCGGCGCAGCCGGCGGATTCGGCGTAGGCAGGTAACACCCGATGTCTGGTCTACCGACCCTGTCCGAGGTCCGCGCTGCCAGCTGGGATCACCTGCGGGCCAGCGCAGCCGCCTGGCGAAACCTCGGCCGCACGTGGGAGTCCGCATTCACCGAGGTGCATCAATCCTCCCTGCGCCCCGGCGGGACCGATTGGACCGGTTCAGGTGGCGAAGCCTTCCAGGACCGCGCCTACCTCGACCTGGTGAAAATCCGCACGCCCGTTGATACCACCGACACCCTCGCGGGGATCGCCGAGCGCGGTGCCGATGCCCAGGACGGCACCAAGAGTTCGGTGCTCGACACGGTGGACGAAATCGAGAACGACAACTTCACGGTCGGTGAAGACTGGTCCGTCACCGACCGGATCACCTGGTACAGCTCCGCCGCCGAGCTGGAACAGCGTGAACTGGAAGCCGAGGGCCACCGCAGCTACCTCATGTCCAAGGTCTACAAGCTCGTCCTCGACGAGGATGACCTCTCCCGCACCCTCACCACAGCCAGCGCGGGGTTGCACGAGTTCGGCTTCGGCGACGAGGGCGCCGACGGCGGTGCAGGTGGTGTTGGCGTGCGGGGGCCGGGACTTCCGCCGGATGATCCGCAGCAGTTCACGCAGTGGTGGACTCACTTGTCAGAGGCCCAGAAAGATGCCGTCTACGACAGCGACCACTTCATCGGCAACCACCCGGGGATGCCGTTCGCAGACAAGACCCACTACAACAACGAACGTCATCTGCCCGAGCTGATGGCCAATGCCCAGTCCAACGTCGATGCGATGCAAGCGCGCTACGACCAACTGGCCCGCCAGGTCTACATGGGCGATCACAGCCCGGAGACAAGCAGCGAGATGGCTGCTCTCGGACCGCAATTACAAGCGGCCAAGCACTCGCTGGCGGAGTACCAGGGCGTGCAGAACGCGATGAAGGCGCCGAAAGATGGCCCGTCTCGCTACCTGGGTTACCTCGATGACAAGGGCCACGCCGCGGTGTCGATCGGCAATCCCGACAAGGCCAGCCACAACGCCGTCCTGGTGCCCGGAACTGGCGACGACCTCACCCACGTCGGCGGCAGCATGACCAGGGCAGCGGCGATGTACGACGCGGCGATGGTTGCAAACCGCGACCTCCACACCGGAGATATATCGGTGACGACCTGGATGGCGTATGACCGCCCGATGTCTGTACTGGAACAGGCGCCGTGGCCCAGCTACGCCCAGCACGGGGCCGCTGCCCTCGACTCATTCGAGAACGGGATGCGGGCCTCGCACATCGGGGCACCGTCCACCGACACCGTGATCGGGCACAGCTACGGCACCACACTGGTCGGAGCGGCAGCTAGCGACGGGCACCATCTGGCCGCCGACAATGTCATCGCGGTCGCCAGCCCAGGCATGCTGGTAGACCATGCCAGCGACCTGAACATCAACCCTGGGGGCACGGTGTATGCCATGACTGACCCGTTCGATCCGATCAGCCCCGCCAACATCTTCACTTCCCACACCCTCGGCCCCAACCCGATGGGCGCGGATTTCGGAGCAATCAACCTCTTCGCCGGAAGTGGAGTTGGCACCGGACCGGGCGGACTCTTCCCGAGCCTGAAATCCCACGGCAGCTACTGGGATGCGGAGACTCCGTCGCTGGCCAACCTGGGCGCGGTGATCGGCGGCGTGCAAGCTCCCTACTCGGTAGGAGGCTAGACATCATGGGCAACGAGTATCGGCGCGGTATTGCGCAGTTCCAGCGACTCATGGCACTTGCGCTGCTCGGATTTCTGACAGTTGGCTGCCACACCGAACAGCCGCTGGGTCCGCCTATCCCCACAGGGGCAACTATTTTGGGAGGTTCCACCATGACATCGGCACCCCCGCCCCCGCCGGGGTGGAAAGCGGCTGTCGTCACGCCGACGAGTCAGCAACAAGCCCAGGACACGGTGCTCGCATACCTCAAAAAGACACTTACCGCGCTACCTCCTGGAATCGCCTTCGACGCGAGTCGATACAGCGGCGGCACCACCGCGGTGCCATGCAACGATTCACCTCTCAACACCAACCCGCCAGTCGAGTTCACGGCAACCGGCGACCTGACTGTGCCCTCAGAGGTAGACGCCGACAAGCTCATCACCCAGACAGGTGACATCTGGAAGAGCTGGGGCTGGTGGGTCTTCGAGCGCGACGATTTCCGTAAACCCAACAGGTTCGGTTATTCGCCGGATGGTTACACCTTCCAGATCAGGGCGTCCAACCCGCCGGGATACCCGCCCAGCGTTATTGCGACTTCGCCGTGTTTCCCGCACGACATTGCACGTGACGACATTCCGTTCCCGAGGACGGTCACGGCTGAAGTTGGGTGACTGAAACCGGTGTTCTATCAAGCTCCGGGGCCCGTGGCGCACCATCGACCAGGTAGAAGTAGCCACCCTGGAATGGGTGGACTGGTTCGACCACCGCCGCATCAATAGCTACTGCCCCGACATGCCACCAGCCGAATGCGAAGCCCTCCACTACAGTCAGCACCGAACCCAGAAAATCGCTGAGTTCTCAAAACCGTGTGATGTACCCCGGGTTCGACGGTGCCGCCATAGTTGGTTTCAGGCCACGGGGCCGCACTCTCCGTGCCATCGGCACTCCGGCGTAGGAGCCACCCGTCCCCACCGCGAGCACGCCGACGCTGCCCTGCGCGCCCGATCCACGAGCTGCGCACCGCCCACAAACCATCCTTGTAGCCGGCCCCGCGAGCAGAGACCTGCCTCACACTGGCGCGCCAACTTGTCGGCCGTCTCTCCCCCCGCCGTTAGACGGCAAATCCGCAGGCACAGTGGGGATTTGCGGCACCTGCATAGTGCGGGCATCAAGGACTCATCAAGGTTCGATCGGGGGCCGTTAAGACCGCGTAAGGGCACGAGCTATCCGGGCGGCGCATCGGCACTGTGGATCTCGTGGCCGGCACGGTGCCGGCTCGTTCGATGAGGAGATGGTGATGTCGTTGATGTCGTTCGTGAGCGCTCAGCCCGCAGAGCTGACGGCCGCGGCCGGCGAATTGACCGGTATCGGTTCGGCGATGGCCGCCCAGAACGCGGCGGCCGCCCCGGCGACTACCGGTGTGATCCCCGCGGCGGCGGACCCGGTGTCGGCGTTGACCGCCGCCCAGTTCGCCGTGCACGCCGGTTTGTACCAGGCGGTCAGCGCCCAGGCGGATGCGGTTCACCAGATGTTCGTCACCACCTTGATGACCAGCGCTGCCGCGTACGAGGCGACCGAGGCCGCCAACGCGATCGCAGCCCGCTAGGTCCACAGTCACCCAAAGGATTCGAGAAATGTTGGAGTTCGGGGCCTTGCCCCCGGAGATCAACTCTGCCTGGATCTACACCGGACCGGGAGCGGCGCCCATGCTGGCCGCCGCCACCGCCTGGCAGGGCTTGGCCGTGGAACTGGGCATGACGGCCGCCGCGTATCAGGCGGTGGTCACCGCTTTGGCCGGCGGGCCGTGGACGGGTCCGTCGTCGGCGGCGATGATCGCCGCGGTCACGCCCTACGTGGCGTGGCTGAACACCACCGCCGAAATGGCCGAGCAGACCGCAACCCAGGCCACCGCGGCCGCAGCGGCATTCGAGACGGCGTTCGCCATGACGGTGCCGCCGCCGCTGATCGCGGCCAACCGCAGCCTTTTGATGATGCTGGTCGCGACCAACCTGCTGGGCCAGAACACCCCGGCGATCATGGCCACCGAGGCGCAGTACGCGCAGATGTGGGCCCAGGACGCCGCGGCCATGTACGGCTACGCGGGCTCGGCGGCCGCGGCGGCGCAGGTGACCCCGTTCACCGAGCCCGTCACGAACACCAGCCCGGCGGGGCTGGGCGGCATCTCCCAGCTGATCTCGGCAGTTCCCTCTGCCCTGCAAGGCTTTTCGTCGCCGTTGCAGTCCGGTTCGTCGGCCGCAGAGGGGATGCTCAGCAGCCTGCTGGACCCGGCCAACCTGGGCTCGCTGGCGAGCTCAAGTGGCTCGGACCTTGTGGGCGTGTTGTCGAGCATGCTGGGCATCGTCAGCAGCGCCGGTGACGGCACCTTTGCGACACCCTCGCTGGCCGCGGCTCCGCTGTATGCCGCCCCCGCCCTGACCAGCGCGGCGCGCCTGGCCACTTCAGCCGGCGCGCTGGGTACCGGCGCCGCGGGCAAGAGCGCCGGCGTGGTGGCCGGCATGGGACGGGCGACTTCGGTCGGCCTGTTGTCGGTCCCCCCGACATGGGCCTCCACCGGCGCGACGGTGGGCAACAGCACCACCGCGCTCGCGGGCGCGGCCCTGCCGGCCGCGGCCGAACGCGGCGCGGGCGCCCTGCCCGCCGGGATGCCCATCGCACCGCTCGCCGCACGCACCAACTCGTCGAGCAACGACAACAACTACGGATTTCGGCCCACCGTCACCTTCCATCCGGTGGCGGCCGGCTGAGCAGTGAAAACAGAACAACCCAAGGAGAAAGAACAATGACCACCCGTTTCATGACCGACCCGCACGCCATGCGCGCGACAGCGGCCCGCTTCGACGCCCACGCGCAGACCGTGGAGGACGAAGCCCGGCGGATGTGGGCGTCGACGACCAGCATTTCCGGCTCCGGCTGGGGCGGTCTGGCCGAACGCACGTCCTACGACACCATGGGCCAGATGCAGACCGCGTTCAGCAACATCGTCAGGATGCTGCACGACGTGCGCGACGGACTGCTCCGCGACGCCAACCTGTACGAACAGCAGGAAGCTGCTTCGCAGCAGGTCCTGAGCAGCTAACCCAACCACAACAACGAGGAGTAATGATTCCCATGTCCATCAACTACCAGTTCGGTGATGTCGATGCCCACGGCGCGCTGATCCGCGCCCAGGCCGCCGCCCTCGAGGCCGAACACCAGGCGATCGTGCACGACGTGCTGGCCGCCGGGGACTTCTGGGGCGGCGCCGGCTCGGTGGCCTGCCAGGAGTTCGTGACCGCCCTCGGGCGCAACTTCGCGGTCATCTACGAGCAGGCCAACGCCCACGGGCAGAAGGTGCAGACGGCCGGCAACAACATGGCCGGCACCGACGCCGCCGTCGGGTCCAGCTGGGCCTGATAGCAAACCGTCAATAATCCGCACCAGACCGTTAAGAACTCGTTAACGACACCTCACAGTCGCAGGTCGGGCGAAAAAGTGGAGCGGCAACCCGGGCCCCGAAGGGGCCGGCTTCACTCTTCGCGAGGAGCTGTCATGTCGTTCCTGACCACCCATCCCGAGGCGTTGACCGCGGCGGCTGGTGACCTGCAAACGATCGCCGCGGGACTCAACGCTCAGAACGCGGCCGCGGCCAGCCCGATCACCGGGCTGGCCCCGGCCGCCTCCGATGAGGTCTCCGCCCTGCAGGCCGCCCAGTTCTCCGCCTACGGCGCGCTGTATCAGCAGATCAGCGCCCAAGCCGCGGCCATGCAGGAACTGTTCATCCACACCCTGCGCACCAGCGCCGAGTCCTACGGACAGACCGAGTCCGCCAACTCCGCGGCGGCCACCTCCACCGCGGGGCTGGGCACCGCGTCCAGCCTGGCGAACGCCGGAACGGGCGCCGCCGCCGACCCGACCTACGGGCTCGGCGGGATCGCCAGCAACTCCGCCATCCTGGCCGCCATGCAGGCCAGCAACCTGGCCTCCGGCACCTCGGCGTTCACCAGCCTGGGCACCGGCTTCATCACCAACCCGTCCGGTGTGGTCCACCACGTCACCGGCGCCGTCGACGCCGAACTGGTCGCCCAGACCACACCGGCCGCCGGCCAGGCCGCCCCGGTCGCGGCGGCCGCCGGCCAGGCCGCCCCGGTCAACAAACTCTCGGCGCCGCCCACCTGGGCCGCCGAAGCCGAACCGGCCGCCACCGCCCGCCCGCTCGCCGCAGCCGGCCCGGCCGCCGAACCGCACGGTGCGGCCACGCTGCCCGCCGGCGCTCCCGTGGCGCCGGCCGAGCGCGGCCGCTACGGGTTCGGCCGCCCGCGCTACGGCGTCAAGCCGGTTGTGATGCCCCGCAAGCCGATCGTCTAGAACGGAGCGCGCCGACATGGACTACGCAGCCCTGCCCCCGGAAATCAACTCCGCGCGCATGTACACCGGCGCCGGCGCCGCGCCGATGACCGCCGCCGCCACGGCCTGGAACGCGCTGGGCGCCGAACTGGCCACCACCGCGGCCACCTACGAGTCGGTGATCTCGACCCTGACCGAGGAGACCTGGCGCGGCCCGGCCGCCGCGGCGATGGCCGCCGCCGCCCGGCCCTACACCGCGTGGCTCACCACCACCGCCGCTGCCGCCGAGCACGCCGCGGCGCAGGCATCGGCGTCGGCCGCCGCCTACGAGGCAGCCTTCGCGATGACGGTGCCGCCGGCGGTGGTGGCCGCCAACCGGGCCCAGTTCGCGGCCCTGGTGGCGTCCAACTTCCTGGGACTCAACACCGCGGCGATCGCGGCGGTGGAGACCCAGTATGCCGAGATGTGGGCGCAGGACGCCCTGGCCATGTACGGCTACGCGGCCTCGTCGTCGCTGGCCGGGGTGCTGCAACCGCTGAACTCCCCGGCGCCCGGCGCCAACCCGGCCGGCCTGGCCGGTCAGGGCGCCGCGGTGGCCCAGGCGTCGGCCAGCAGCGCCCAGGACGGGCTGTCGCAGCTGGTCTCCGGGCTGCCCGCGGCCGTGCAGACCCTGGCCGGCCCGGCCGCCGCGTCACTGCCGGCGCAGGGCGGTACCGACTTCCTGTCCAACTTCATCGGCTCCACCCAGAACATCGGGATCTGGAACGGACTGCAGACCTACAGCTCGGCGTTGAGCAACGCCGGCGTCTGGCACATGTTCGCCGGCATCGCCAGCGCCATCGCCATCGCGCACGGGCCCGCCGCCGAAGCGGCGGGATCGATGGTGCTGGTGGACTCCGTCGGCGCCCCGACCGGGGCGGCTTCCGGCGGCGCACCGGTGCTGGCCGGCCTCGGCACGGCCGCCGCGGCGGGCGGGCTGTCGGTGCCGTCCAGTTGGCCCGCAGCCGTGCCCGCCACGGCGACGTCGATTCCCGACAATGCCGCCACCCTGGTCAGCCACGGCTGGACCGACGCCGAGGAGGCCGGCACGGTCAACGCCGTCGGGGCCGGGATTCCGGCGGCGGCCGCGGCGGCGCGCAGCGGCTCGGGGTCGAGCAACCCGCGCTACGGGTTCAAGCCCACCGTGATGGCACGGCCCGTCGCCGCTGGCTGAGGACGCCGTTTGCCGGGATGATGGTCGGGTGAGTGTCGTGAGCCAGCGCCCCCGGCGCGGTGAACTCCGCATCTACCTGGGGGCTGCGCCCGGGGTCGGGAAGACCTACGCCATGCTGGGCGAAGCCCACCGTCGCGCCGAGCGCGGCACCGATGTGGTGGCCGCCGCGGTGCAGACGCACGGCCGCCCCAAGACCGCCGAGCTGCTGCAGGGCATCGAGATCGTCGGCGAGCCCGGCGGAGAACTCGACCTCGACGCGGTGCTGGCACGCCACCCGCAGGTGGTGCTGGTCGACGACCTCGCCCACACCAACCCGCCCGGCAGCCGCAACGCCAAACGCTGGCAGGACATCGAAGAGCTGCTCGATGCGGGCATCACGGTCATCTCCACCCTCGACGTCCAGCAGCTGGAGAGCTTGAGCGACGTCGCCGCCAAGATCACCGGGACCCCCCAGCTCGACACCGTCCCCGACGCGGTCGTGCGCAAGGCCGAGCAGATCGAACTCATCGATATCGCACCGGAGGCCCTGCGCCGCAGGCTGTCCCACGGCAACGTCTATCCCCCGGAGAAGGTGGACGCGGCGCTGGCCAACTACTTCCGCGGCGAGACCCTGACCGCGTTGCGGGAACTGGCACTGCTGTGGCTGGCCGGGCAGGTCGACGCCGCACTGACCCGGTACCGGGCCGACAAGAAGATCACCGAGACCTGGGAGGCCCGGGAACGCATCGTCGCCGCGGTCACCGGCGGATCCGAATCCGAAGCCCTGGTGCGCCGGGCGTCCCGGATCGCCTCCAAAGCCGGCGGTGAACTGCTGGTGCTGCATGTCCTGGGCGGCGACGGCCTGTCGGGCGCACCGGCCCCGTGGGTGGGCAAAATGCGCCAGCTGGCGATCAGCCTGGGGGCCTCGCTGCACACCGTGATCGGCGACGACGTGCCGACCGGGCTGCTGGAGTTCGCACGCGACGTCAACGCCACCCAGCTGGTGATCGGCAGCTCCCGGCGGTCGCGCTGGGCGCGCATCTTCGACGAGGGCGTCGGTGCGGCAGTGGTGCAGCACTCCGGCGACATCGACGTGCACATCGTCACCACCGACGCCGCCCGGCCGGGTTTGCGGGCGCTGTCGCTCTCGCCGCCGGAACGGCGCGCGATCTCCTGGCTGGCGGCGGTCGTGGTGCCCTGCCTGATGTGCGCGGTCACCGTGGGCCTGCTCGACCGCTACCTCGAGACCGGCCTGAGTGCGCTGTTCTTCGTCGGTGTGCTGCTGGTGGCCCTGCTCGGCGGGATCGGGCCGGCGGTGCTGTCGGCGCTGTTGTCGGGAGTGCTGCTGAACTACTTCCTGCTCGCGCCGCGCCACGACTTCACCGTCGCCGAAACCGACGCCGCGGTCACCGAGGTGGTGCTGCTGTTGGTGGCGGTGGCGGTGGCCGCCCTGGTGGACAGCGCCGCCAACCGGAGCCGGGAGGCCGGCCGGGCCTCACGCGAAGCCGAACTGATGACGCTGTTCGCCGGATCGGTGCTGCGCGGCGCGGACCTGGACACTCTGCTCGAGCGGGTTCGCGAGACCTACGCGCAGCGCTCGGTCAGCCTGGTTCGGGTGTCGAACAACACCGCGACTACCCAGGTGGTGGCCTCGGTTGGCGAAGATCCGTGCACCTCGGTCGATCTCGCGGACACCTCGATCGATGTGGGCGACAACGAATTCTGGATGCTGATGGCCGGGCGGCAGTTGGCCTCGCGTGATCGGCGGGTGCTGTCGGTGGTGGCCCGGCAGGCCGCGGGACTGGTCCGCCAGGAGGAACTGGCCGCCGAGGCGGACCGCGCCGACGCGGTGATGCGCACCGATGAGCTGCGCCGCTCGCTGCTGTCGGCGGTCAGCCATGACCTGCGCACCCCGCTGGCCGCGGCCAAGGCGGCGGTGTCGAGTCTGCGCGCCGACGACGTCGACTTCTCCCCCGCCGACACCGCCGAACTGCTGGCCACCGTCGAGGAATCGATCGACCAGCTCACCGACCTGGTGGGCAACCTGCTGGACTCCTCACGGCTGGCGGCCGGCGTGGTCCGGCCCGAGCTGACCAAGGTCTACCTGGAAGAGGTGGTCCAGCGCGCGTTGGTCGGAATCGGAAAGCGCAGCAACACCTTCGGCCGGGCCGGAGTGGACCAGGTGAAGGTCGATGTCGGTGCGACCGTGGCGATGGCCGACGCCGGCCTGCTGGAACGGGTGCTGGCCAACGTGATCGACAACGCGTTGCGCTACGCCTCCGACAGCGTGGTGCGGGTGACGGCCGGCCGCGTCGGAGACCGGGTGCTGATCAACGTCGCCGATGAGGGCCGCGGCCTACCGCGGGGCGGCGAGGCGTATGTGTTCGATCCGTTCCAGCGCTTGGGCGACCGCGACAACACCAGCGGGGTCGGCCTGGGGCTGTCGGTGGCGCGGGGCTTCACCGAGGCGATGGGCGGCACCATCTCGGCGACGGAGACGCCCGGCGGCGGGTTGACCATGGTGATAGATCTGGCCGCACCGGGGGGAGAGAGCTGATGAGCACACGGGTTCTGGTAGTCGACGACGAGCCGCAGATCCTGCGCGCGCTGAAGATCAACCTGTCGGTGCGCGGCTACGAAGTCGTCACCGCCTCGACCGGGGCCGGGGCGCTGCGCGCCGCCGCCGAACAGCGCCCGGACGTGGTGATCCTGGACCTGGGACTGCCCGACATCTCCGGCATCGAGGTGCTGGCCGGGCTGCGCGGCTGGCTGACGGCTCCGGTGATCGTGCTGTCGGCGCGCACCGACTCCGCCGACAAGGTGGAGGCCCTGGACGCCGGCGCCGACGACTACGTCACCAAACCCTTCGGAATGGACGAATTCCTGGCTCGGCTGCGGGCCGCCGCACGGCGCAATGCGGCAACCGCCGAGATCGACCAGCCGATAGTCGAGACCTCTTCGTTCACCGTGGACCTGGCGGCCAAGAAAGTCACCAAGAACGGCGGCGAGGTGCACTTGACCCCCACCGAGTGGGGCATGTTGGAGATGCTGGTGCGCAACCGGGGCAAATTGGTGGGCCGCGACGAATTGCTCACCCAGGTGTGGGGTCCGGCCTACGCCAAGGAGACCCAGTACCTGCGGGTTTACCTGGCACAGTTGCGGCGCAAACTCGAAAACGATCCGTCGAATCCCAAGCATCTGCTCACCGAGGCGGGGATGGGTTATCGCTTCGAGGTGTGAATTGCAGGTTTTGAATTCCGTCGGCGCGGATATGCCTTCCGAACCAAGCGGAAGGAGCTATACCGTGATGTTCTCCCACATCGCCAAGAAAACAGCCGTGGCAACGGCCGGCCTCGCTGCGGCAGGAATGCTGGCAGTGTCGCCGGCATGGGCCGACCCCCAGGTGGTCGGGTTCGGCGACTCGCAAGAAATTCAAAGCCCCGGCGGAGCCATCGATTACACCGTCGAGAACCTGCAGCCCAGCGGGCACAATGACGGGATCTGGTATTCCGATGTCACCGCCCGTGCGGTCAGCGGTTCACCGACACCGAATATCGCCGACTTCAACGCCCGCGCCGTCAACAGCTCGACGTTCTCGGTGATGAAGGGCAACGAAACCGACGGCCTGCCCAACGCGCCCATCGCGACGGGCAGCCAGACCACTGGCCGGCTCTACTTCGACGTCAAGAACGGCACGGCGCCCGACAGCGTCGTCTACCGCGACGCCGCCGGAGTCGACAAGGTCATCTGGAAGCACTGAGTCACGGCTCGGGCGGCGCGGCCAGATCCAGCACCATGGTGAGCCCGCCGCCCGGTGTCTCGGTGGCGCAGAGGGTTCCGCCCATCGCTTCGGCGAACCCTCGCGCCACCGACAGGCCCAGCCCGATCCCGGTGGTGTTGTGCTGGTCGCCGCTGCGCTGGAAGGGCTCGAACAGGCGCTCGCCGCCGGGCGGCAGGCCCCGGCCCTGGTCGGCGATGTTGATCACCACCCGGTCGCCGAGCCGGGACGCACTGACCCGCACGGAGCCCTTCGGGGCGTAGCGCAGGGCGTTGTCCAGCAGGTTGGCCAGCACCCGGTCCAGCAGTCCCGCATCGGCCAGCGCCACCGCGTCGCCCACGTCGACGGCCACACGCTCGATACCGGTACGGCGAAAGCCGGTGTCCCCGCGGCCGATACTTCCCATGGCGCGTTCCACGGCGTCGTCGAGATACACCCGGTGCAACGCCGGTCGCACCGCCCCGGCGGCAAGCCGGGAGGAATCGAGCAGGTTGGCCACCAGGGCGGTGAGCTGGTCGACCGATTCCTCGACGGTGGCCAGCAGTTCGGCGGTGTCCTCCGGTGAGAATCCGACGTCGTCGGCGCGCAGACTCGACACCGCGGCCTTGGCCGCGGCCAGCGGGGTCCGCAGGTCATGGCTGACCGCCGACAGCAGCGAGCGGCGCAGCTCATCGGCGCGGCCGACGGCCTCGGCGCGGGTGGCCTCGGCGGCCAGTTCACGCTGTCTGACCAGCCCGGCAGCCTGTTTGGCCACCGCGGACAAAACCCGTCGGTCACGGGCCGCCAACTGCCTTCCCGAGAGCAGCATCCAGAATTCCTCGTCGGCGTCGATCGCGGTGTCGGCGGACTCGACGGTCAACTGCGGTGCCTCGCCCACGGTGGCGATGATCGTGCGCCCGGATTCCGTGCCGGCCGGGGTGCGCATCCGCAGCAGGCTCACCGCCCGCAGTGCGTAGGTCTCCCGCACGCGTTCCAGCAGCGTCGCAAGATCGGCGCCGCGCAGCACCGCCCCGGAGAACAGGGCCAAAAGCTCCGCGTCATGTGACGCACGGCCGGCCTCGCGGGCGCGTTCGGCGGCACGATCCACCAGCGCCGCGACGGCAACTGCGACCAACAGCAGGACGATCTCGGTGATCGCCGAATCGGTGTCGGCGATGGTGAAACTGTAGCGTGGGTCGATCAGGAAATAGTTGAGCAGCAACCCCGATATCACCGCCGAAACACTTGCCGCCCCAACGCCGCCCAGCATCGACACCACGAGCACACTGACGAAGAACAGCGCACTCTCGCCGCCCACCCCGAGCAGCGGGTCCAACAGTTTCACGGTGACGGCGCACACCGCCGCGGGTACGAGCGCCGCCGCCAGCCACGGCAGGGCGCGACGTTGCCGGGCAGACATCACCGGCCTACGGATGCCGCGCCGGGACTCCTCGTGGGTCACGATGTGGACGTCGATCTTGCCGGACCGGCGCACCACCGTGGCTCCGATGCCCTCCTCGAACAGCCGCGCCCAGCGGGACCGGCGTGACGTCCCGATCACCAACTGCGTGGCGTTGACTTCGCGGGCGAAGTCCAGCAGCGCGCTCGGCACGTCGTCGCCGACGACGACGTGCAGTGCAGCGCCCAGGCTGCCGGCCAGTTCGCGGATCTTCCCGATCCGCGCGGGCGGCAACCCCGCGTGCCCGTCGCCGGTCAGCACGTGCAGCGCCTCCAGCTCCGCCCCGGACCGCGACGCGATCCGTGAGGCACGCCGGATCAGCGTCTCCGATTCCGGGCCGCCGGTCACGGCCACCACCACACGCTCGCGGGCCTCCCAGGTGGCGGTGATCTTGTTGTCGGCGCGGTATTTGGCCAGCGCGGCGTCCACCTGGTCGGCCACCCACAGCAGCGCCAGTTCCCGCAGCGCTGTGAGGTTGCCGCCCCGGAAGAAGTTCGACAGGGCCGCGTCGACTTTCTCCGGTGCGTAGACGTTTCCGTGGGCGAGCCGTCGGCGCAGGGCTTCGGGAGCGATGTCGACGAGTTCCAGCTGCGACGCCTGACGGACGAACGCGTCCGGCACGGTCTCCTGCTGCTGTACGCCGGTGATCTCGGCGACGACGTCGTTGAGGCTCTCCAGGTGCTGCACATTGAGCGTGGAGATCACCGTGATTCCGGCAGCGAGCAGTTGTTCGACGTCCTGCCACCGTTTGTGGTTGGTGCTTCCCGGCGTGTTGGTGTGGGCCAGCTCGTCGACGAGCGCCACCTGCGGCCGTCGCGCCAGCACGGCGTCGACATCGAGTTCGGGGAAACGCTTGCCGCGGTAGTCGATCCAGCGCGGCGGGACCACCTCGATTCCCTCGAGCAGTTCCTCGGTGTGCCGCCGGCCGTACGTCTCGACCACCGCCGCCACCACGTCGGTGCCCCGCTCCAGCCGCCGATGGGCCTCCCCGAGCATCGCGTAGGTTTTGCCGACGCCGGGAGCCGCACCGAGGTAGATGCGCAACTCCCCACGCTTGCAAGGCGAGTCGTAAGGGCTCACAGTTCGATCATCCGCCCCGGCAGCAACCGGCGACAGGGTGCCTGCGGTCCAATTCCAGGTTGACTGCGACCACGCTCACCCGGGCCTGGCCGAGGAATCCCAGCAGTCGGCCGCGCTGATGGGCGCCGATCACCGCGCGGACCTCGGCTGCGCTGATACCCCGCGCTTTCGCGATCCGCTCGGCCTGCAGGTCGGCGTAGGCCGGTGAGATGTCGGGGTCCAGGCCGCTGCCGCTGGCGGTGACCGCATCGGCCGGCACCCGGGGATGCCCGGGCGCCGCCCCCCGGATCGGCACGATGCGGCCGGCCGCATAGTCCTCGCCCGGCTGCGCGCATTGCACTCGGACGCCGTGATATTCGGCCATAAAGGGTGCGCTGCCGGTCTCGCACGGTTCGTTGACGCTGACCACGCGCCCCGGATGGGTGACGGCGCCGTGGGCGTCGCGCGGGCCGAAAACGGCCAGTACCGCGCCCTTTCCGCCCGGAGTGCAGAACGGCCGCGCCCCGCCCGCCGCACCCAGGCCTTCCGCCTGCGCAATGGCTGCGCTGCGTGCGCAGACTTCGCTGAGCAGGCTCGGGTGCGCGGGCCGGTCGACCATGCTTTCCGGGCCCAAATTGCTTGCCCCGCTTGCCAGGGTGTCGTAGCCGGTTGCGCTCGGCCGGCTCTGCAGATACTGGGGCAACGGACGGCCGGCTGCGTCGGTGAACGACTGCCCGATCAGGGCGCTGGCGACCGGCCGGCCGTCGACGGTGATCAGTGAGCCTTCGGCGCGGCTGTGCAGACCGGGGATCTGCGCCACCAGCCAGACGAACAGCGGGTAGCCGATGCCCAGGATGGCGGTCAAGACCAGCAGTGCCCGCAGCGCCACCAGGTGGCCCCGGATCGCGTCCGTCATTCTCATCTCAGGCCATCCCGGGTAGCAGCTGCACCAGCAGGTCGATCAGTTTGATGCCGAGGAACGGGGCCACGATGCCGCCCAGGCCGTAGACCGCGAGGTTGCGGTTGAGCAACACGGATGCGCTGCCCGCGACGTAGCGCACTCCGCGTAGCGCCAGCGGGATCAGGGCGGCGATGATCAGCGCATTGAAGATCACCGCCGACAGGATCGCCGACTGCGGACTGTGCAACCGCATCACGTTGAGCAGACCCAGTCCCGGGAAGATCGCCACGAACAGTGCCGGGATGATGGCGAAGTATTTGGCGATGTCGTTGGCGATCGAGAACGTGGTCAGCGCGCCCCGGGTGATCAGCAGCTGCTTGCCGATCTCCACGATCTCGATGAGTTTGGTGGGGTCGGAGTCCAGGTCCACCATGTTGCCGGCCTCTTTGGCGGCACTGGTGCCGGTGTTCATCGCCACCCCGACATCGGCCTGCGCCAGCGCCGGGGCGTCGTTGGTGCCGTCGCCGGTCATCGCGACCAGCCGACCGCCCTGCTGCTCCCGTTTGATCAGCATCAGCTTGTCTTCGGGGGTGGCCTCGGCAAGGAAGTCATCGACCCCGGCCTCATCGGCAATCGCCTTGGCGGTCAACGGGTTGTCGCCGGTGATCATCACGGTCCGGATGCCCATCCGGCGCATCGCGTCGAACCGCTCGCGCATGCCCTGCTTGAGCACGTCGCGCAGGTGAATGACACCGAGCACCATGGCGGGTCCGCCGACGAGCACTTCGGCGACCACCAACGGGGTGCCACCGGCGGCGCCGATACCGTCGACGATCTGGCCGAGTTCGGTGGGGATCTCGCCGCCGTGGCCGCGCACCCAGTCCGTCACCGCGTGGGTGGCGCCTTTGCGCAGTTGGCGTCCGCCGATGTCCACCCCGGACATGCGCGTCAGCGCAGAGAACTCGACCCAGGTCGCGGCCGTCAGTTCGCCCGGTGTGCGGGTACGCAGCCCGTAGGCCTCTTTGGCGTAGACGACGATCGAGCGCCCCTCTGGGGTTTCGTCGGCGAGGCTGGACAGCTGGGCGGCGTCGGCCAGTTCGGCGGCGCTGACCCCGGTCAGCGCAAGGAACTCCGAGGCGTGCCGGTTGCCCAGGGTGATGGTGCCGGTCTTGTCCAGCAGCAGGGTGTTGACGTCGCCGGCGGCCTCCACCGCGCGGCCGGACATGGCCAGCACATTGCGCTGCACCAGCCGGTCCATGCCGGCGATCCCGATGGCCGACAGCAGCGCCCCGATCGTGGTGGGGATCAGGCAGACCAGCAGCGCCACCAGAACGATGCCGCTGACGCCGTTGCCGTTGAGCGCCGCGGTGTCGGCGACACCGGGATTGTTGGCCTTGGAGTAGATCGCCAGCGGCTGCAGGGTGGCCACGGCGATCACCAGGATGATGCTGAGGGCGGCCAGCAGGATGTTCAACGCGATCTCGTTCGGGGTCCGTTGCCGGTTGGCGCCTTCGACCAGCGCGATCATCCGGTCGACGAAGCTGTGTCCGGGCTGCTGGGTGATCCGGACCACGATGCGGTCCGAGAGCACCCGGGTTCCGCCGGTGACCGCCGAGCGGTCTCCGCCGGATTCCCGGATCACCGGCGCCGATTCGCCGGTGATCGCGGATTCGTCCACCGAGGCGATGCCCTGCACCACGTCGCCGTCGCCGGGGACGATCTCGCCCGCCTCGACCACCACGACGTCTCCCCGTTGCAGCAGCGGCGCCGCGACGGCCTCTTCGATACCGGGTGTGGTGGGGGTCCAGCCGCGGAGCCGTCGCGCGACCGCGTCGGACTTGGACTTTCGCAGCGCGTCGGCCTGCGCCTTGCCGCGGCCTTCGGCGACCGCCTCAGCCAGGTTGGCGATCACCACGGTCAGCCACAGCCAGCCCACGGTCAGCCAGCCGAACCAGCTCGGATCGCCCATCGCCAGCACCGTCGACCACACCGCGCCGATCTCGACGATGAGCATCACCGGGTTACGCCACAAGGTGCGGGGATCGAGCTTGCGCAGCGCGGCGGGCAGCGACCGGGCCAGCAGGGCGCGGTCGATCACGCCGCTCGGCACCTGCCGGTGCGCGGTCTGCGGTGGCGGGGAGGCGGCCAGGGCCGAACGCATGTCAGTGCAGCCCTTCAGCCAGCGGCCCCAGCGCCAGCGACGGCAGGAAGGTGAGCGCGACCAGGATGACCGTCACGCCGACCACCAAGCCCACGAACTGCGGTTTGTGGGTGGGCAGCGTGCCGAGCGATTCCGGAGTGCGTCCCTGCGCGGCGAGCGCCCCGGCCAGCGCGAGAACCATGATGATCGGCACGAATCTGCCGATGAGCATGGCGATTCCCAGTGCGGTCTCGTACCACGTGCCGTCGGCCGCCAGCCCGGCGAACGCCGAACCGTTGTTGTTCGCCGCGGAGGTGAAGGCATACAACACCTCGGACAGTCCGTGCGGCCCGGTGTTGCTCATCGCCGAGCGCGGTCCCGGCAGGGCGATCGAGATGGCTGTGCCGGCCAGCACGACCACCGGCATCACCAGGAAATAGCTTGCCGCCAGCTTGATTTCGCGCGCCGTGATCTTCTTTCCCAGGTATTCCGGGGTACGCCCCACCATCAGACCGGCGACGAACACGGTGATCACGGCGAGGATCAGGAGTCCGTAGAGCCCGGAACCGGCGCCGCCGGGCGCCACCTCCCCGAGTTGCATGTCGACCATCGTCATCAGGCCGCCCAGACTGGTGTAGGAGTCGTGCGCGGAATTCACCGCGCCGGTGGACGTCAGCGTGGTGGCGGCGGCGAAGACCGCGGAGTCGGCGATCCCCAGGCGCTGCTCGACCCCTTCGCCGGCGGCCCCGACCGCGGTGGGGACGGTGCCGTGGTGCGCCAGTTGCGACCAGCCGAGCAGGCCGACGCCGATGACGGCCAGCACGGTCATGACGGCGACGATGGCGTGCCCCTGCTTGGCGCTGCCCACCAGGCGCCCGAACGTGCGGGGCAGCGAGAACGCGATGACCAGCAGCAGGAAGATCTCCAACCAGTTGGTCAGCGCGGTGGGGTTTTCGAAGGGATGCGCGGAGTTGGCATTGTAGAAGCCACCTCCGTTGGTGCCCAACAGCTTTATGGACTCCTGGCTGGCCGCCGGGCCGCCGGGAAGGGTCTGCGGCGCGCTTGCGATCGTGGCCAGAGTCTGGTCTTCGACGTGGAAGTTCTGGACGACGCCGCCGGCGATCAACGCGATGGCGGCAAGAGCCGCGATGGGCAACAGGATGCGCAGGGTGCCGCGGACCAGATCAACCCAGAATGAGCCCAGCACCGCGCTGCGCCGTCGCGCGAAGCCGCGCACCAAGGCGATGGCCACCGCCATCCCGACCGCTGCGGACACGAAGTTCTGCACCGCCAGGGCGGCCATCTGCACCAGATGCCCCTGGGTCGATTCCCCGGCGTACGCCTGCCAGTTGGTGTTGGTGACGAAGCTGACCGCGGTGTTCCACGCCAGCCCGGCAGTCATCGCGCCCGCCGGATGGGGGCGATGCAGCACCAGCGCGCCCTGCACCAGCTGCGCCGCGAACACGAACACCACGCACACCGCGGAGAAAGCCAGCACGCTGCGCGCATAGCCGACCCAGGTCTGCTCGCGCCCGGGGTCGACACCCACCATGCGGTAAATGAATCGTTCACCGCGGGAATGCGTTTCGCGGGTGTATACCCGGTACATGTAGTCCCCCAGTGGGGCGTGCACGATAACCAGCGCCAGCACCAGCGAGGACAGGAACACCGCCGGCGAGGCTGCCGTAGTCAACTAGAACCTTTCCGGGAAGAGCAGCGCCGCGACCAGCAGCGCGAGCACCAGAACGGTCAGTGCCAGACCGACGGCGTTGGCGATGCTCACAGTCGCTCCACCCACCTCAGCACCGCGCCGAGCAGGGCGAAGAGCACCACCGTCAGGATCAGGTACGCAACGACAGCCACGTGGTCTCCTTCTCGGGAACCCGACTGCCCTGAAGCTAGACCCGCTCAACCGGCACGGCGGTGGCCGTTGACGCTTTCTTTACGCTCGACGCGGCGTCCTTAACGGCTCAATTACGCTGCGCCCGCGCCCGGCCCGGGTGGGGCCACTAGGCGATCGACAACACGATCCCGTCCAGGATGTCGTGTTCGCTGACCACCAGCTCGCCGATACCGGCGCGCTCGGCGAAGATCCGGGCCAGTTCCTGGACGACGATCGCGCCGCCGCCGATCACGTCGACACGGCCGGGATGCATCGGGCCCAGCGCGGCCCGCTCGGCACGGCTCATCCCGATCAGCCGGTCGCAGACCGCCGAGAGCTCGTCGAAGCCGGTATGCGACAGGTGGATCACCGCCGGGTCGTACTTCTGGAGACCGAGCGCCAAGGCCGCCAGCGTCGTCATGGTGCCGGCCACCCCCACCCAGGTCCGGGCGCGCTGGACGGGCACGGCGGCGACCGCTTCGCCGAGCAGTAGGCGGACCATGTCGCGGGCAGCCGAAACCTCGGCGGCGGTCGGCGGGTCGGAATGCAGGCACCGCTCGGTGACCCGGACACAGCCCACGTTCGCCGAATAGCTCGCCGCGACCCCATTCTCGGGATCCCCGAGCACCACCTCGGTGGACCCGCCCCCCAGGTCCACGACCACGAATGGTCCGTCGGCGCTGTCCAACTCGCCGACCGCACCGCGGAAGGACAGTTGCGCTTCCTGCGCTCCGGTGATGACCTCAGCCACCGCACCCGGTACCGCCCGACCCAGGACCTGCGCGGTCATCGCGAAGAACACATCGCGGTTGGCCGCGTCCCGGGTGGCCGAGGTGGCCACCATCCGCACTCGTGAAACACCGTGGGCCAGCAGCAGATCAGCGTAGTCAGCCAGCGCCGCGCGGGTGCGTTCCAATGCCTCGGGGGCGAATCGCCCGGTCGCGTCGACGCCCTCTCCCAGCCGCACGACCCGCATCTCGCGATGGATGTCGCGCAGCCCGCCGTTCACCGGCTCGGCGATCAGCAGCCGAATCGAGTTGGTGCCACAGTCGATTCCGGCCAGCCGGGTCATAGCCAGTCCTGCGGGGCCAGGATGCCGACCATCGCCGGTTCGGCCGCCAATATCGCCAGCGCCTCGTCACCGAACGGGTTGACCCCGCGGCCCTTGGCCAGCGCGTGCGCCATCAGCACGTGCAGGCATTTCACCCGGTCGGGCATCCCGCCGCCGGTGAACGTGGTGCCCAGCGGCTCGATCGCATCCCGTTCGGCGAGATAGGACTCGTGGGCGGCCCGGTAACCGGCGGCCAGCTCGGGGTCGTGCTGCAGCCGCTCGGTCATCTCGGCCATCAGGCCCGAGGACTCCAACCGGCTGGCCGCGGCGGTCAGCGCCGGGTGCGTCAGGTAGTACAGGGTGGGAAACGGTGTTCCGTCGGGCAGCTTCGGGGCGGTCTTGACCACGGCGGGCTCGCCGTTGGGGCACCGGTAGGAGATCTCCAGGACGCCGCGGGCCTCGCGGCCCAGTTGCCGGCTCACCGTGTCCAGGTCGGCGCGATCAACCACGGGGCACCACCGGTACGGGCGGGGCGGGCAGCCCCGGCGGACCGGGCGGCCCCGGGGGGCCCGGCGGCACCGGCGCGGGGTGGGGTGCGTCGGCGATGGTGTGCCACAGCGCGGTGTACCAGGGATCGTCGCTGGCCAAGGCCGGGGAGTCGGTGCCCGGTTCGCCGGGCATCTCCGGTGCGCCGGGCAGCTGCACCTGGTAGGGGATTTCGCCGGGCATGACGAAGCCGAGGCGCTGGCGGGCCTGCGCCCGGATGTGCGCGGGATCGTCCAGGTTGGCCTTCTGCTGCTGCAGGTCGCTGATCTGGCGGTGCAGGGTGTCCTCCAATTGGGACTGCTGTTTCATCTCCGCGTGCTGGGCGAAGAAGGTACGGACCGGCCCGGCGAGGGTCAGGGTGAGCACGCACATCACCGCCGCCAGGATCACCGCCCGCCGGGCGGTGAACCCCACCCGCAGTTCCGCGCTCTGCTCGGCCGCCGCCGCGATGGCGCGTTTGACCGCTCTGGCCGGTGACGGCGACGGGGCTCGCGAGCTACTGGTGGCGCGGCGCACCGCCGGCGCGCGGCGCGGGCGCGCCCGTCCGTTTTCTCCGCCCCGTCCCGGCCGCGATGTCGCGGCGCGCCGCTTGGCGTCGGGCCGTTTCGGATCGGACATGGCAGCGGCCCCTGGCTGCTACTTGCTCTCCGGGGCGTAGCGGGGGAAGGCCAGCTCGCCGGCGTAGCGGGCGGCGTCGCCGAGTTCCTCCTCGATACGCAACAGCTGGTTGTACTTGGCCACCCGCTCGCTGCGGGCCGGAGCGCCGGTCTTGATCTGACCGCTGCTGACGGCCACCGCCAGGTCGGCGATAGTGGTGTCCTCGGTCTCGCCGCTGCGGTGGCTCATCATGGTGCGGTAGCCGCTGTGGTGGGCCAGGGTGACCGCGTCCAGAGTCTCGGTCAGGGTGCCGATCTGGTTGACCTTGACCAGCAGGGCGTTCGCCGCGCCCCGCTCGATGCCCTCCTCGAGACGTTCGGGGTTGGTGACGAACAGGTCGTCGCCGACCAGCTGCACCCGGTCCCCGATCGCCGAGGTCAGCGACACCCAGCCGTCCCAGTCGTCCTCGGACAGCGGGTCTTCGATCGACACCAGCGGGTAGCTGTCGAGCAACGTGGCATAGAACTCGGCCAGCTGCTCAGCAGTGCGGTTCTGCTTCTCGAACGCGTAGCCGCTGCCCTCGGTGTAGAACTCGGTGGCCGCGACGTCGAGCGCCAGCGCCACATCGCTGCCCAGGGTGAGGCCGGTGGCCTCGATCGCGGTGCTGATCAGATCCAGCGCGGCGGTGGTGCCGGCGACGTCGGGGGCGAAGCCGCCCTCGTCGCCCAGACCGGTGGCCAGGCCCTGCTTCTTGAGCACGGCCTTGAGCGAGTGGTAGACCTCCGCGCCCCAGCGCAGCGCCTCAGCGAAGTTGGGGGCGCCGATCGGGGCGACCATGAACTCCTGGACGTCGACTCCGGTGTCGGCGTGCGCGCCGCCGTTGAGGATGTTCATCATCGGCACCGGCAGGATGTGGGCGTTGGGGCCGCCGAGGTAGCGGTACAGCGGCAGCGCCGCGGAGTCGGCTGCGGCCTTGGCCACCGCCAGCGACACCCCGAGCATGGCGTTGGCGCCCAGCCGGGACTTGTCCGGCGTGCCGTCGAGGTCCACCAGCGCCTGGTCGACCAGACGCTGGTCGTCGGCGCTGATACCGATGACCACCGGCGCGATCTCGTCCAGCACCGCGGTGACCGCCTTCTGCACGCCCTTGCCGCCGTAGCGGGCACCGCCGTCGCGCAGCTCGACGGCCTCGTGCTCACCGGTGGAGGCACCGGAGGGCACCGCGGCCCGGGCGAAGGTGCCGTCCTCCAGCGCGACCTCGACCTCGACCGTGGGGTTGCCGCGGGAATCGAGGATCTCGCGGGCGCCGACCTGCTGGATGATGGGCACTGACTTCTCCTTGAGCTGGGTGGGGACTGCTTTGTCCTAGTGAGGGCCTGCTGGGAGCCTAGCCCGTACCGGACGCCTCACAGCGGGCGACCGGCTGCGTATGCCGCGGCCCAATCCCGGACGGCGCGGGCGTAGATCTCCGACTGGTTGTAGGCCATCAGCGCCGTCATCCAGCCCTTGGGGGTGGCCAGATCTTTACCGCGCCAGCACAGGTAACCGGCCGCCGACAGCGCGGCGTCGTCGATGTTGTCCGGGCTGATGATGCCGTCGTTGTTGGCGTCGACGCCGTAGAGCCGCCAGGTCTCCGGGATGAACTGCATCGGACCCATCGCACGGACCACGCCGTCGTCGTCGGCCAGATCCGGCTGGGCCTCCTCGACGATGTGCAGATTGCCCCCGGAGCCGTCGAGCCGGACCCCACGGATCTTGGGCCGCACATCGCCGTTGCGTGCCACCGTGGCGTTGTTGTAGTGCCCGTGGTGACTCTCGATCTGGCCGATACCGGCCAGTGTGGTCCAGCCCAGGTGGCAGCCGGGGTTCTCCACCTCGGCGACCCGCGCGGCGTAGGCGTAGGCCTCCAGCGCGGTGATCGGGATGCCCAGCAGCGGGGCCCGCTCGGCGGCCCACTGATAGAGCTGGTCGGCGGGCCGGCCGGACGCGAGATCGGTGCTGACCGGCGGGACCGGGTCACCCGGTGGCGGCGGAACGCCCTGCGGGATCGGGCTGCCGAGCTGCCAGCTGCAGCTGGATGCCAGCAGGACAGCCGTCCCGCCCACCACGGCAGCCGTCCGCAGCCAACGTAGCGCCGACACCGATCTCCCCAAGCTCGAACTCTGGTTACCCGTCCATCGTTCCATGACTGCTCCGCCGACGGCGGCTCTGACCGGGCTACACGCCCGGCCGAATCTCGGCCCGCCTGTGCGGACCCGGCGGTCTAACCAGTCAGCTCGGTGTGCTCGGGGTCGGCGAGCAGCGCGTCACGCGCGCGGGCGACCCGGGATCTGATGGTGCCCACCGGGCAGCCACAGACCTCGGCGGCGTCGTGGTAGGACAGGCCGAACAGCTGGGTCAACAGCAATGCCTCGCGCTGATCGGTCGAGAGCCCGGCGATCAGCGCGGTCACCTCGACGACGTCTTCGAAGCCGCGGGTGGGCCGGTCACGGTCGAGCAGCAGTTCGGGGTCGATTCCCGGTGCGGTGCGCGGACGCGACTTGAGGTAGCGGATGTGGTCGGCCACCACCCGCCGGGCAATGGCCAGCAGCCAGGTCCGGGCACTGGAACGGCCGGCGAACCGCGGGATCGCGCTGATCGCCCGCAGGTAGGTCTCCTGGGTCAGGTCGTCCGCGCTGACACCGTCGAACAGGTAGGCGACAAAGCGCCAGACGTCGCTCTGGGTGGCCTTGATGAACGATTCCAGCGCACGCGCGTCGCCGGCCGCGGCAGCTACGGCGAGTGCGGTGACAGCGTGCTCGTCGACTCGCTCAGCTCCCGCCATGGACGACAACTTTAGACCGGGGTACGTGACCTGATTACGACGCGTGGTCGTAGAGCCGGCCGCGTGGTTGACCGATCGCAGATGACGGCGCCGGGGGCGGCCGGCCGCCGTCACCGCGGCAGTCCCCGCGGCGGGGCCGCCGGCGTCTTCGCGGGCCGGGCGGGGGCGCGAGTCGCCGACCCATTCCCGCGTCACCAGCAAAGCGAATACCAAACCGATCAGCACCGGAAGGTGGCTGGCGATACGCGCTGCCGTCACCTGGCCGTGGTAGGCGTCGATAGCCACATAACCGCCCAGTGCCAGCGCATATACTCCCGAGATTGCCGCAACGCCGACCGCCAGGGTGGGCCAGACGCCGGCGGCGATCATTGCGCCACCGAGCGCCAAGAGCCATGCGGTGGACTCATGCAGCAAATGCGCGCCGGTGGCTGCGCCGTGGCCGTGAGCCGAGACCATGCCGAAGTGCACGCCCGCGATCTGGGCAAGTGCCATCGCCACCTGCAGCGCCCCCACCGCGATCAGTGCCAGCCGTCGCACGCCCCAGTGCGCCCACCGGTCCCGGCTGGAAATGCCGGTGACCGACGTCACTCCGGCGGCCGCCAGGATCTGTGCGGCCAGGTCGGGGCCGGCTTCGGTGCCGGTGTCGATCTCGCTGAGCCGCCGGGCCTGGGCGGCCGCCCCGACCAGCCAGCGCCGGCAACTGCGGCACGACGCCAGATGCGCATCCACCTGCTGGGCGGGCAGGCCTTGCTGCTCGCCGTCCAGCAGCGACGACAGAGTTTCGCGCACTACCTCGCACCGCATGCCGACATAGTCGCTCATTCGGCGCCCGGACACAAAGGTTGATCCGAACGGAACCGAACCGGACTTCGCCGCGACTACTCAAAGAGCAAGCTGGATCGCAGACATGTGAGGAGAGGTGTTCGATGACCGCACCCGTCTGGTTGGCCTCGCCGCCGGAGGTGCACTCGGCACTGCTGAGCGCCGGGCCCGGGCCCGGTCCGCTGCTGGAGTCGGCGTCGGCGTGGACGGCGATGAGCGCGGAGTATGCCGAGGTGGCCGCCGAGCTGGACGCGGTGCTGGCCGGTGTGCAGGCCAGTGCATGGCAGGGACCCAGTGCCCTGGAGTACGCGGCCGCGCACCAACCGTATCTGAGCTGGCTGGCCGAGAGCGCCGTCACCAGCACAACCGCGGCCAACCTGCACCGTACGGCGGCGGCGGCCTACACCACCGCGCTGGCCGGCATGCCCACGCTGGCCGAACTCGCCGCCAACCACGCCGTGCACGCCACGCTGGTGGCCACGAACTTCTTCGGCATCAACACCATCCCGATCGCCCTCAACGAAGCCGACTACGCCCGCATGTGGGTGCAGGCCGCGGAGATGATGACGCTCTACCAGGGCATCGCCGGGGCCGCACTGGCCTCGGTTCCGCTGGCCGCGCCCGCACCGCCGATTCTGGCGTCGGCCGCCGAAGCCGCCCCACCCGTGAGCTGGGAACAACAAGTCGCCGACCTGCTTCGGCAGTACAACATGGGCTTCGCGGACCCGATCGCCAAGTGGCTGTGGTCGCTGCTGGGGGTCGACGGATATCCGATCGAGGCCTTTCCGTTCGCCAGCTCGGTCAGCCAGATGTTGCTGCAGATTCCGGGCATGTCCCCGATTCTGGCCGGGGCCCTGGGCTGGAGCACCTTCCACACGCTGACGCTGCTGTGGCCGCTGGGGCAGATCGCGGTGCAGATGGCGATCCCCATCGTCATGGCCGCCGCGCCCGCCCTGGCCGCCGCCGCCGGGCTGGGTGCGCTCGGCGCTATCGGCGCGGTGGGCGCGCTCGACCACATGCCCGAGCCGACTCCGCCGCTGCCGGTGGCCGGTACTGCCACGCCGGTGGCCGCGGGCGCCCCGGTGCCGGCGGGTGCCGAGGCCTGCCCCTGCGCCGAGCCGATCTCCTCGGCCGGTCAGCCCGCGCCGGTCAACGTCAGCGCCGGGATGCCGGCGGGCGGGCCGGCCGGCGGCGGTCCGGGTGTCGGTTTCGGGCCGACCTCCTGCCTGTATCTGGTGAGCAGCGTTGCGTCGCCGGCGCGGCGCTCCAGCGGTGCGCGGCGTTCCCGCAGTGCCGAGGAAGACGCCGCCGAAGACCAGGACGCGCCCGCCGACGCCGCGGCGCTGACGCTGGCGCAGCAGCGCCGCCGGCGCCAGCGCGTCAAACAGCGCGGGTTCGGCGACGAGTACATGGACATGAACGTCTCGGTGACCCCGGACTGGGGTGCGCCGGCGACGGCGAGCGCCTCGGGTTCCGGCGCCGGGCCGTTGGGCTTCGCCGGGACGGCCGCCGACGGGCGCCGGCGGGCCGCGGGCATCGCGGTGCTGACCGGCGACGGGCTCGACACCGAGCTGCGGGTGCCGATGCTGCCGGGAAGTTGGGACGAGCACCCGGCCTGAGCACCGTGGCTACCTGGCGGGTTCCTGCCAGACGATCTGGGCGAGTTCGTCGCGATCGGCGATGTCGAGTTTGATGCAGGCCCGGTAGATATGCCCTTCGACCGTTCGAACCGACACCGTGAGCCGCTCGGCGATCTGCCGATTCGACAGGCCACGGGCGATCAGGGCCGCGATCTCACGCTCGCGGGCCGTCACCGGCAGCGGTCGCGCCGCAGCTCTGATGGCCGGCGTCATCGCCCCGTCGCATTGGGTGGCCAGCCGCAGCGCCCGCGCCGCTGACTCCGCGCTGCGGCGCCGCTGACCCGCACGCTCATACAGAGGCACCGCCTGCGCGGCGGCGTCGGCGGCGGACAACACCATGCCGGCGGCTTCCAATTCCACACTGACCGCGTCCAGCGCCGGAGCGTCCGAGGTGCCCACCGCACGCGCGTGCTGGGCATAACAGGCCGCGACCGTCCCCCCGACGCGGGTGGCCAACGTCGCCAGCCGGCCCGCTACGGTGCGGTCGCCGAACCGGGCGGCATGGTGCAACGCCTCGGCTTCGACCGCACACTGACCCGAGGTGCGGGCCAGATCGGCAGCAGCACGGGCCAAGTCGACCGCCGAGCGCTGGCCGCCCTTCCCGGCGGCGAGCCACGCCTTGGCGATCATCAGCTGGGGTTCCCACAGCGCCTCATGCGGGCCGGTGTGTTCCTGGGTGGCGTCGAGCACCCGCTCCGCCTCGTCGATGTTGGTCAGCGCGGCATACGCGCGCACCAGCAGCACCCGCGCCGGCAGCTGCCAGGGCAGCGAGGCTTCGGCGGCCAACGCCGCGATCGCCTGCTCCATCGAGGAGATGGCGTCGCGGAATCGGCCCCGATAGATCGCGACCAGGCCGGCCATGATCTTGGCGATGGCCCACCCGACGAATTGGCCGGCCGAAGAGAACTGCGTGTATTCGGCCACCCGCTGATCGGCCTGGTCGAGTTCCCCGATACAGGTCAGCGCGAGCACGTCGCCGTACCGCACCATCCCGCGCAGCATGCCGTCGGTGGCCTTCTGCTCGGCGCGGCACCTGGCGGCGATCGGCGCGAACTCGCCGCCGCGGCCTGCCAGCGGCATGGCGAGTCCCGCGCCGAACGCGGCGAAGTCGACGGCTTGTTTGGGGGCGCGCGGGTCTGCCAGCACCCGCTCGGCTGCGGCCAGCCCCTCCTCGATCTTGTTCTGGTGGATCGCCATCGCCGATCCGGTGGCGTCCACGATGAGTTTGAGGGCCGGGTGTTCGACGCGGCTGTGCAGCAGTTCCAGCAGCGCGGTGGCCTGGGCGATATCGCCCATCGACCAGAACAGGATCGACAACCGGGGGATGCCCCACTGCACGAGCTGCAGCTCATCGAGGTGGGCGGGATCGAAACGGGTGAGGATCTCGTCGGCCTGCACCGGACGCCCCTGCCACAACAGCGCCCGCGACAGCAGCTCGGCGGCACGCAGGCCGCCGCCCCGCTCGAAAGCCGAGCGCGCCAACCGCTCCCCCAGGGGCAGGTTCGACAAGAAGATCGCATCCTTGGCCGCGCTGATCAGCGAGTCCATGTCCACCTGCTGGTCGCTGTCGATGCACAGGTGCGCCAGCCGGATACGGTCGGCGGCCGAATCCAGATCGCGTTCGCGAAGGACCGTCACGATGCGGCCCCGTAGGCTGCGCGCGGAGGCGGTGCCGATCCGGCGGCGCACGACGTCGCCGAACACCGGGTGGCTGAACCGGGCACTGAGATGCCGGCCGTCCTGTGTGACGCGGATCAGCCCCTGCACCTCGGCGGCGTCCACCGCCTCCTCCCCGGCCAGCTCGCACAGCGCGTCTATGTCCAGTGGTTCGCACAGCGCCAGCAGCTTCAAGGCGCCCACAATCTCCTTGCCGGCGCGATCGAGACGCTCGTCGAGCAACGCCGCCAGGCCGGACGGCACCTTGGTCGGCCCACGCAACTGCCACACACCGTTGACTTCGGTCAAGGTTCCGGCGTCGACAGCCCCTTCGACCAGGTGCCGCAGAAACAGTGGATTGCCGCCCGTCGATTCCCACATGACGTCGGCGCTGAGCCCCTCGAGCGTTCCGCCCAGGACCGTTTCGACCAGCGCGACAGACTGTTGTTTGCTCAGCACGTGCAGTTCGAGGCGCTGCAGGTGCGCGTCCTTCCACAAGGCGGTCACCGCGTCCAACACCGGCTCGCCGCTGCGCACCGTGCACACCACCCGCGCCGCGCCCTCCACCACAAGCTGGTGCAGCAGGGTGGCCGACAGCTGGTCCAGCAGGTGCGCGTCGTCCACGCCGATGACGGTGTCGCCTTCAGCCACAAGGGATTTCCGCGCCGATGTCAGCAGCGCGATCGGGTCGCGCGACGCCGACGCCTCCACCCACTGGGCGAACGCCCCCAGCGGGATGCTGCGGGAAGACTCCGTGCACGCCGCCCAGTGCACCTGGGACGGCAGCGATGCGGTGACGGCGCGGGCCAAGGTCGTCTTGCCGACTCCGGCGGAGCCCACCAGCACGACACCGCGACAGTCCTCACCTGTCAGACAGGACCGGATCGCCTCGCATTCCGCGGGGCGATCAAGCAGCCGCCACCCGCCTGCCATGGATAGATAGTCTAAGTCGGCCCCGGGCACGTCACCAGCAGAAATCCGATCAATCCGGCAGCTGCCCGATATCGACCGGTTCGAGGCGCGGCGCGGCGTTGACGTGGTGGCGGAACTGGCTGGAGGCCTCGTAGACCTGCAGCTTGAGGCGGTTGATCGAGCCCAGGGGCCGGTGATCTGCCAGTGCCCGCCAGGAGTTGAACGACAGCACATCGTCGCCGAAGGCGCGGCGCTGCGGGCTGCAGGGATTCTGCGGCGGAAAGGTTATCTTGGCCACCGGCCGGTGCGGTGACGCCTCTTCCGGCCAGGCCACCGTGGCGTCTTCGATCGGCATCGTGGCGGCGTCGGTGCACAGTTGCACCCGCAGCTCGTATTCGGCGCCCTGGTCTGCGAAGAAGTCGATCATCAGGTCCCGGTGGGCCTCCGGGCCGGCGTCGCGGGGCACCCGCCGGCCTTGCAGGTTTCTCACCGAGTCCGACAACGGCGCGTAGAGCATCTTCGCGACGTAGTCGCCGTAGCGCAGCGGCGCCGACGAAAAGAAGGTCTCGCCCAGGATGTGGGTGTTGGGCGCGATGAAGACCGCGAGGTTCGGGGGCAGCCGCACGCCGACCTTGGTGGCCGCCGCCAGCACCTCGCTGCCCGCCCACAGCGCGCGGTCGGGCAGCATCGCCAGTACGCGAGCGGTCGGCATGCCCTGCGCGAGGTAGGCGTGCGCGTCGGCGAACAGGAACTCGCGGTGGGTCACCATGATGAAGTCCTGCGTCGTGGCATCGTCGTCGGCCAGGGCCCGTGGTCCGCGCACGCCCAGGACCTTGATCGCCAGTCCGCGGACACCGCGGATCTGATCGCTGCGCAGCACACCGGACGTGGTGGAGATCCGCGCGATCACCGGGTACGTCGCGGGCGCGGCGAACAGGCCCTGCGCCAGTTCCTCGGGCAGATCGGGGTAGACGGACAGTTCGCCGCGCAGGATCGCATGGCTCTTGGCGTGCGCGTCGCGCAGCCCATGCTTGAACTTGCGGTAGGCCCGTTCGTTGTTGTGGCGCAGTGCGGCGGTGATCCGCTCGATCACCTCGTTCTCGTCGGGCCGTGGCTGCTCGAGGTCCTCCCGGTAGCGCACGTAGTTCGGTGCGGCGCCGGTGGCGGGCGCCTTCGGTGCCGTGGACGGCGGAGCGCCGACGGGGTGCCACGGCGCGAAGGGATTGGCGACGCCGGCCAGGGCGGGCTCGAGTGCCGGAAAGTGCCGCAGCAGCACGCTACGCATGTCGTTGTCGGCGACCCAGTCCAGGCCCGCCTGGGTGTAGACCTCGGGCCGGAAGTCCCGGGTGAAGAAGCGGTCACTGGCCAGCCGCCGCGATGCCATCAGCACAAAGATCCGAAATGCGGTGTCGCTGAAGCCGAATCCCCGGGGCTTGGGTTCGGCGTAGAGCCCGACCATCAGGTCGACCTGCTCCACGTCCGCGTAGACCTGGCGGAGTTCCTGCGCCCACACCGGGTTGTCGGTCAGCTCGTCGAACGATGACACCGGTTTGAGGCGCAACAGGCGCCGGAACTCGTTGTAGCGGGGCACGCCGCGCTCGCGCACCCGCAGTATGTCGGTGGCGGCCAGGTCGATCAGCGATCCGTCCGGGCGCTCGAAGTGCTGCAGCTGCCGGGGAAAGTTGTGCAACGTGAGGGCGCCGGGATGCGCTCGGCCGAATGAGTAGAACAGGTGCGCCATCGGGATCTCGTCGAGCCGCTCACGCACGTGCCGCAGGGTCAGATCGGAAAACTCGTGTTCGGCCACGACACAGTCGTCGGCCAACGAGCGGAACAGGAAGGTGTCGGGGATCAGCGGATGCATGCGGTACACCGCCACGAATTCCTCGGTGAGCGAATAGGGAACGCCGTGGTGGTCGGTGGGCGATCCGGGTATGCCCTGCAGCACCTCGCTGTCGGTGATGCGCCCGAAGCGGCGCCGGAACCGCTCCCCCAGAACGCCAAACCAGTTGGCCCGCATGGCAAGCACCGTGGTGGGGTGGGCGATGATGGCCGGTGTCCAGTCGATGGTGTGGATCTTGGCGATCAGCGCGGAATTGACCAGCCGGGCCTTGTCGTACAGTTCCTGATCGCCCAGCTGCGGGTAGCACTGCGCGAGCCGGTCGCATATCGCGTTGTGCTCACGCATGAACAATGAGTGCAAGATGGCCAGGCCGACCCAGAAGTTCCCGGCGGCGCCGGTCAGGTCGAGATGGCGCTCCAGTTCGACCGGCGGCAATCCCAGCTGGTCGAGCTTGAGCCGGCCGTGGTCGCCGGTGCGCAGTGCCGCGCAGAATTCCGGTGTGGAGCCATAGATCTGCGAGGCGTCCCACCAGTGGGTCTCCCCGGTGACGAAGGTGGGCGGACCCTGCGGGTCGGGGCTGGGGTCGGGCGCCGCCCGTTTGATGGTCATCGGCCGCTGTGGCCAGGGATCGTGGTCGTGCAGCGGGATCTGCCAGGGCTGGGTGTCGACGGTGCCGTGGCTGAACCAGTCGTGGACCTCGAATTGGATCCACGCGGCGGCCAGCAGGTTCAGCGTGGTCGCCGGCTGGAAGTCGTCGCGGCCGAGCAGCCGCCGGCTGATCAGCCGCGGATTGGGCTCGAGCAGCGCCTCGGGATCCTCCGGATAGGTGTATTCCGGGGGAACGTTGCGGCCGAACCTGCTTCCCAGCGAACCCATCAGCGGGTCGTCGACGTCGTTATAGGTGCCGTTGAGAGTGCGGGCACCCAGGCGGTTGCCGAACACCGGCCCGTCATCTGGCGGCTGGTCGGCGGCGCCGCGCCCGGCGTCGTAAAGGTTGTATGCCCGCAGCTGATGGCGCAGCCCGACCAGAACGGCGAGGGCCAACGGTCTCGGCAGGCGCGACCACCCGATTGTGCGATCGGCCTTTTCTGCGGCTCTCGACATCCACCGCGCCATTGTTGCGCGCACTTCGATACCGCCTCTCTGTGTTCTTTTCGGCACCGATTCCGCCCTCATCGATCGTGGAACGTCACATCGCGGCGAACACGCGTATTCGAATACTTCATCTTCGGCGATTCCGGGGCGCGCGTACACCCCTTTACCTGTGGATTCGTGGTCAACCGTGGCGGAAGTCAGGTAGCGCGCCACTCGTGCCGCCGGTAGCCCGCCGGACCTAATTTTCTCGCATCACAAGTCCGACGATGTCAGGAGAAATTGAAATGTCTGTGTTATCGCAACCGCGAACGGCCGCAATTGTCGAAGCGGTTAATTCCGTACCGCTGCCGGCCCCCGCTCTCGTCCCCGCAGGGGCGACGCTGTCTGGGGCGGTACCGGCGGCTTTGCCGCGTCTGCGCGCCGGCCACCGGCTGATGGCCGTCGCCCGACGGGCACTGCCGTCGCTGCCCAGCCTGCCCGACCCACCGGCGCGGTACCCGCGCGCACGCGACTACCTGGAGCCCTCGCGCATGGCGCGCGAGATGTACCGGCTATGAGCGTCATCGTCGCCGGCTGCGCGGCCATGCTGATCCTGCTCCTTTCCAGCGGAGCGCATGAGGCGCAGTTGTGGCTTGAGCGCTGGGACTACGACCGTCATTTCGAGGACTGAGGCGCGAGATGCGCAGGCCGGGTCGAGCGCGGTCTTACCACGGGACCCGCGCTCGCCTCAGTTTGAGGTAGCCCACTACCCGTGCTGAATCCCCTTTGCGCTCCAGATCATTGGAGGCCTACCCGGGCATCGCGCACGGACCGATCACAGGAGGTCACTGAAATGGCAAAGGTCGCAACACGGCGCAGGGAACGCAAGCGGATCTGCAATCTGGTTCCCACACCGCCGAAGAGCATGCAAACCGACTGGAAGCTCACCGACGCGGTGGCCGCGGGGGTCCTCGGCGCCCCGGCCGCCCTGCCGGCCAACGTGGACCTGCGCAGCTCATGGTGGGGCATCGGCGATCAGGGCAACACCGGATCGTGCGTCGGCTGGGCGTCGACCGACGGGGTGGCGCGGTACATGTTCGTGACAGCCGGCCGGCTGGCGAAGACGGAGAGGCTGTCACCGCGGTTCGCCTGGATGGCGTCCAAGGAGACCGACCAGTTCACCTCGCGGCCGGAGACGATGATCGAAGGTGCAGGTACCACGCTGAAGGCGGCGGCCGACATTCTGCGCAACTACGGCGCCGTGCCCGACTCCATGCTGCCCTTCAAGATCAACACCGCGATGTACTCCGGCAACGAGAACACCTTCTACGCCACCGCCGCGACGCACAAGATCGCGTCGTATTTCAACCTGCAGCTCAGTCTGGACAATTGGCGCGCCTGGCTGAGCCAGCACGGCCCGATCCTGGTGGGGGCCCGTCGCCCCGGCTGTGCCGCCGGCGATGCGCTCCGGCGGCGCCTCGTCGGCACCGGTGTGGTGGCAGATCACGCCCCAGATGTCGGTGAAGTCGCCGAGCCCGCGGATCCGCCAACGGGGGAACTCCACGACATCGAGTCCTTCGCGGCGCAGCACGTCGGGCAGCCAGAACGGATTGATCGAAGACATCTGCGCCCCTTCCGTACTCGATGACGACGCCAGGACCGCTCGCACTCCCCGCACGCGAGTAGTGCGCTACCCGCCTGTGCGCCAAGGGCTGCGGCGCAGCAAGTTACGTAGCGGACTACGCCAGGGACCGCGACCCCACCGGTGGATCCTCGGAAAGATGAACTCCTTTGCGCCCCCACCGGATCTGCCCTCGTCCACGACACTCGACGAGGTGATCGCCAGCATCGATGCGTCGTTGCGCCGCGGACATCTCGCTGCGCAACTGCTCGATCAGACAGTCGATTTCGACATCGAGATCGACGATCCGGCTCTGCGCGGATTCTCGCCAGGCGGCGTGCAGTCTGCGCTTCGCCGGCGTGATGGGTGCCAGCGCCGTCGGCTCCGGATCGGTTCTGCCGGCGCCGGTGTCCATCCAGCGAACGACAGCATCGGTGGTCGCGCGGTTGCCTGGTGAGCGGGTCATGGCGCATCCCTTTCCCGTGGTGGCCGTGTCCCACTATCTGCCTGATCGTCGCCGGCCGGCACGAGTAGCGCCGTACCCGAATTCAGCCGCGTCACCGCCCAACATCGGCGTCCGATCCCGGTCCGGGCGGGCCCGCCCGGCGCAGGAATCGAGTAGCCCACTACCCGTGTGCCGCCGGCGCAGCCTGACCCAGGATGGGCTTCAGACCTGCGGAAAGGATTCCTGCCATGCAGATACCGCGACTGACGGTTCGCAGTCCGCAACCGTTCGACATCGTCGGCGACAGTTTCGTCCTGTGCGGGCTCGGTGGAGCCGTCGAGGCTGTCGTCGGTTCGGCAACCCTGACCGACCGCAACGGCACCGTTCTGACGACGGTGACGCCGATGTTCGTGCCGAACACCGGATTCGGGTACACGCTGTTCGCCTTTACGGTCAGCTACCCGGTGCCGGCAACCGCGGAAGGGATGCTGACCGTGCACTCGGACAACCCCAGCGGGCTGCCCGAGAACGACTTCACGGTCTCGGTGCCGCTGACGTTCGGGCGCCCGCTGTTGGGCGAGCCCTTCTACAGCTTCGCGCTGCACCGTGTGGTCACCGGCGACACGTTGTTCAAGATTGCGCAGGACCGCTACGGCGACGGCAATCTGTGGCATCGGCTCTTCGTCGCCAACCGAGACCGTATCGACGACCCCGACGTGATCCGCGTCGGGCAGGTCCTGCGGATTCCCTAGCCCTTACAAAGAAAGGAACAACCATGAAGACCTACCAAGTCCAGCCCGGCGACACCCTGTTCGCCCTGGCCCGGCGCGAGTACGGCGACGGCACGCTGTATCCGGTGATCGCGCGGCAGAATCACCTCGCCAACCCGGATCTGATCGTCGCGGGGCAACAGCTGCTGATCCCGTACGTGACGTATCGGCAACGGCTGACCACGCCCGATTCCGGTGCGGCGCGCAAAGAGATCACCCAGCAGTTTTACGGCACCGACGACACCAATGTGCAGTTGATCTGGGAGATCGTCAACGGAGTCGCGCAGCGCGAGATGCACCAGGGCGCCTGGCTGCACCTGCCCGATCTGACCGCCGTGGGACACCACACGGTCGTCGACGGGGAGAGCCTCGAGGGGCTGGCCGCCCGGTGGTACGGCGACGACCACCTCGCGATCGTGATCGCGCTGGCGAATGACCTTCCCGCCAACACTGAACCCGATCCGGGCCAGGTGCTGATCGTCCCCGGGCTCAACCGGCGGCGGCACATCGCCGGCGACACCCTGGTATCACTGTGCCGCGAGGAATACGGCGACGCGGATCTGGACACCCGGGCCTCGGTCGTCGCGGCCGCCAACCACATCGGTGAACCGGCCGCGCTCTTCGCCAACCAGGTGATCTACTTTCCCTCGTAACGCGGCTCAGGCTCCACGGGCGGCTCCGCCGGCCAATGCGCGCGCCACTGCTGCTCGGTGGGTTCGCCGATGATCGCCCTCTCGGCCACACGCACCGCGTCCATGAGCTCCAGAACCGCGGTGCGCAAGTCGTTTTCGGCATCCACGCCGGCGGCCACCGTCACGGTGGTGACCGCCTCGGGAATCAGGTCTGCGGGCACACCGGCGCGAGCCAGGCGTTGCAGCACCTTGCCGGCCAGCGCCAGGGCCGGCTGTGCGGTCGGCACGTTGCCGAGGATCGAGGCGCCGCCGGGGGCGTTCGCCGTGTTCTCCAGCTTCTCCAAGGCCTTGCGCTCTTCCCACTGCGCCATCTGCTCGGCCAGCGAGATCTCCTCGCCGGCCAGCACCGCGGGCGCCCGGTTGCGCAGCTTGCGCAGCAACGAGTCGGCCACGTCGTCGATGGAGAACGGATGCTCGGGGGCGTCCTCGGCGATGCGGGCGTGGAACAGCACCTGCAGCAGCACGTCGCCGAGCTCCGCGCACAGCTCCTGGGCGTCGCCGCTGCGGACCGCGTCGAAAAGCTCGTAGGTCTCCTCGAGCAGGAATCGGCGCAGCGAGTCGTGGGTCTGCTCGCCCTCCCAGGGCCCGGATGTGCGCAACCGGTCCATCACCGCGACGGCATCGATCAGCCGCTCCCCCGGCGCCGGATCGGGCGCAGCGATCAGCGCTTCCCCGGCGGCCAGGCGCGCGAGCACGGCGGGGTGGTCGCGGTCCGAGGACAGCAGCACCGGGGCCTGCGGATCATCGGCGGCGGACAGCACCGAATGCGCGGCCGGCAGAGACCAGGGCACCGCGATCGGCAGTTCCGCGGTGTAGGCGACCTCCCCGGACAGCAGCGCCAGAGCTTCCACCGGCACGAGCGTGGGCCGGCGCGGGTCCACCAGCACGACGGTCATCGTGGTTACCGTACTGCGGGCACCGCGCCGGTGACGTTGAGCACGCCCTGCGGCTTGCCGTCGAGCGCCGAAATCAGGTCGGCGACCATCTGGACGAGTTCGACGTCGCGGATGCGGGGCGCCCCGACGGGCGCGCCGGCTCCGCCGGCCCGCGGTATCGGCACCTGCACGGTGGCGGTGGTGGCGCGGTAGCTGGCCGAGGGGTGCATCCGCTTGAGCCGCAGCTGGGCCGAATCCGCCAGGGTCAGCGGCGAGATCCGCAGCGTGGTCGCCGAGGCCGCCGAGACTTCGGTGATACCGGTCGCGCGGCACAGCAGCCGCAGCCGGGCCACCGCGACCAGCCGGCCGGCGGGTTCGGGAAGCGGCCCGTAGCGGTCGGTGAGTTCCTCGACCACCGCCGCGATCTCGTCGTCGTCGTGGGCGGAGGCCAAGCGGCGGTACGCCTCGAGCCGCAGCCGGTCGGAGTTGATGTACTCCGGCGGCAGGTGCGCGTCGACCGGCAGGTCGATCCGGACGTCCTTGACCTCCTCGGTGGTGACGGTCTCGCCGTTGAAGGCGGCCCGATACGCTTCGACGGCCTCGCCGACCAGCCGGACGTACAGGTCGAAGCCCACCCCGGCGACGTGCCCGGACTGCTCCACCCCCAGCACGTTGCCGGCACCGCGGATCTCCAGGTCCTTCATCGCCACCGCCATGCCGGCGCCCAGTTCGTTGTTCTGGGCGATGGTGGCCAGCCGGTCGTGGGCGGTCTCGGTCAGCGGGGTCTCGCGCGGGTAGAGGAAGTAGGCGTAGCCGCGTTCCCGGCTGCGTCCGACGCGGCCCCGCAGCTGATGCAGCTGCGAGAGCCCGAAGGTGTCGGCCCGCTCGACGATCAGGGTGTTGGCGTTGGAGATGTCCAGGCCGGTTTCGATGATCGTGGTGCACACCAGGATGTCGTACTCGCGGTGCCAGAAACCCTGCACCGTGGTCTCCAGCATTTCCTCGGGCATCTGACCGTGCGCGACCACAACCCGGGCCTCGGGCACCAGCGCGCGTACCCGGGCGGCGGCCGCGTCGATGGAACTGACCCGGTTGTGCACGTAGAAGACCTGACCGTCGCGCAGCAGTTCCCGGCGCAGCGCGGCCGCGACCTGCTTGTCGTCGTGCGGGCCGACGTAGGTCAGCACGGGATAGCGGTCTTCGGGCGGGGTGAGGATGGTCGACATCTCCCGGATGCCGGCCAGGCTCATCTCCAGGGTGCGCGGGATGGGTGTCGCGCTCATGGTGAGCACGTCGACATGGGTGCGCAAAGCCTTGATGTGCTCCTTGTGCTCGACGCCGAACCGCTGTTCCTCGTCGACGATCACCAGACCGAGGTCCTTCCAGCGCACCCCGGTCTGCAGCAGCCGGTGCGTTCCGATCACCACATCGACCGATCCGTCGGCCAGCCCGTCGATGGTCGCCTTGGATTCGCGGGCATCGGTGAACCGCGACAGCCCCTTGACGGTCACCGGGAACCCGGCCATCCGGGTGCTGAACGTCTGCAGGTGCTGATCGGCCAGCAGCGTGGTGGGCACCAGCACCGCGACCTGCTTGCCGTCCTGGACGGCCTTGAACGCCGCGCGCACCGCGATCTCGGTCTTGCCGTAGCCGACGTCGCCGCAGATCACCCGGTCCATCGGCACCGGCTTTTCCATGTCGGCCTTGACCTCGCCGATCGCGGTGAGCTGATCCACGGTCTCGGTGAACCCGAACGCGTCTTCCATCTCGGCTTGCCACGGGCTGTCCGGGGCGAACGCGTGACCGGGCGCGGCCTGGCGTTTGGCGTAGAGCGCGACGAGTTCGTCGGCGATCTCGCGCACCGCCTTGCGGGCCTTGGTCTTGGTCTGAGTCCAGTCGCTGCCGCCGAGTCTGCTCAGCGCCGGGGCCGTTCCGCCGACGTAGCGCGACAGCTGGTCCAGCGAGTCCATCGGTACATACAGCTTGTCGGTACCGTTGGCGCCCCGCTTACCCGACGCGTATTCCAGCACCAGGTACTCGCGCCGCGCCCCGCCGACGGTGCGCTCGGTCATCTCCACGAATTTGCCGATGCCGTGCTGGTCGTGCACCACCAGGTCGCCGGCGGTCAGGGCCAGCGGATCGACGGCGTTGCGGCGCTTGGCCGCCAGCCGCTTGCCTTCGGTGCCGCTCACCCGGTTGCCGGTCAGGTCGGCTTCGGTCACCACCACCAGGTTGGCGCCGGGGACGATCAGTCCCTCGTGCAGCGGGCCCTGCAGCACCCCGACCGCCCCGGGCTGCGGTGCCGCACCGGGCTCCAGCAGGGTCGCCGCGATGTCGGATTCGGCCAGCTGCTCCACCATCCGGCGGGCGGTCCCGATCCCGGGGGCGACCAGGGCCGCGCGTCCGCCGGTGGCGATGTGGGCCCGCAGCATCGCGAAGATCTCGTCGATGTCGCGTTGCCGGCCGCGGGCCGACGGTGCCGGACGCACGTCGAGCTGCGTCGCGTCCGGGTCGGGCAGCTGGCTCAGCGTCCACCACGGGTGTCCGCCGTCGAGAGCGGCCTGGCGTACCTGCGCAAAGTCCCGGAAACCCGTCCCGCCGAGCTGCTCGATGTCGATCGGCGCCTCACCACCGATCGCGGCGACCGACCAGGAGGCTTCCAGGAACTCCCGGCCGGTCTTGATCAGATCCGCGGCACGCGCGCGCACCTTCTCCGGATCGCAGACCAGCACCGGGGTACCGGGGCGCAGCTGATCGGTCAGCAGGGTCTGCGGGCCGGGCCGCAACACGGCAGCCAGCGCCTCCATGCCGTCGACCGGGATGCCCTCGGCGAGCTTGGCCAGCATGTCACCGACAGTGCCGCTCACGGCGTTGTCGGTGTGCGGCTGATCGCGCGCCAGCTCGGCCGCGCGGGCCCGAACGTCATCGGTGAGCAGCAGCTCCCGGCAGGGCACCGCCACCACGGTGCCCACCTCGATCTCGGGGATGGAGCGCTGATCGGCCACCGAGAACGGCCGGATCTCGGTGATCTCGTCGCCCCAGAACTCGATCCGTACGGGGTGTTCGGCGGTCGGCGGGAACAGGTCGAGGATGCCGCCGCGGACGGCGAACTCACCCCGCTTGCCGACCAGGTCAACCCGGGTATAGGCCAGCTCCACCAGCCGGGCGATCACCGACTCGAAGGCGACCTCGTCGCCGAGCGCCAGCAGCACCGGCTCGATTGCGCTCAATTGGCCGGTCAGCGGCTGAAGCAGCGATCGCGCGGTGGTCACCACCACCCGTAGCGGCGGACCGAGCCGGGCGTCGTCGGGCCGGGCCAGCCGGCGCAGCAGCAGCAGGCGGGCGCCGACGGTGTCCACGCCCGGCGAGAGCCGCTCGTGCGGCAGCGTCTCCCAGGACGGGAAGAGCGCCACCGCGTGGCCATAGACGCCGCGCAGCTCGGCGGTCAGGTCGTCGGCCTCGTGGCCGGTGGCGGTGACCACCAGCAGGGCGCGGTCGCGCGCCAGGGCGGCAGCCGCGAACGGCCGTGCACCGACCGGCCCGACCAGTGCGAGCTCAGCGGGCGGTTCGCCCACGGACTCCATGAGTTCGGTGAAGGTCGGCGCGCTCAACGCCAGGTCTACGATCCCCGCGATCGGGGTGTGGACACTCTGGTGCCCCGGTGCGGTCATGATGCGGGCAATTCTAGGCGGTGCGGCGCAGGCCGCCGACTTGCGTTGCGGTACATGCTCTATTCGTCGTGCAGGGTGGGATCGGGCTCCAGGTGGGTCAACCCGTTCCAGCACAGGTTGACCAGGTGCGCGGCCACCACTTCTTTCTTCGGCTCACGCACGTCGAGCCACCACTGGGCCGTCATCGACACCGAACCGACCAGCGCCTGGGCGTACAGCGGCGCGGTCTCCGGGTCCAGGCCGCGCCGGGCGAAGTCGCCGGCCAGAATCGACGACACCTGGCCGATCGCGTCGTTGAGCAGGGTGGAGTAGGTGCCGGAACTGATCGACGCCGGCGAGTCGCGGATCAGGATGCGGAATCCGTCGGTGTGCTCGTCGACGTAGGTCAGCAATGCCAGCGCGACGCGCTCCACCCGCAGCCTGGACTGATTGTTGGTCGCCTTGGTCAGCGACGTGGTGATGCCGTCCAGCAATGCCGACATCTCGCGGTCGACCACCACCGCGTAGAGCCCCTCTTTGCCCCCGAAGTGCTCATAGACCACGGGTTTGGACACGTTGGCGCGCTGCGCGATCTCCTCGATGGACGTGCCGTCAAACCCGCGTTCGGCGAACAGCGAGCGGGCCACGTCAATCAGTTGATGGCGACGCTCGCTACCTGTCATCCGGGCTCGCGGCGCCCGGCCGTCCTTATCCAGACCAGCCACGCGACCAGGGTAGTCCCTTGCACTAGAGTCACTGGGCGAGCACCGATCCGTCGTGGTGTAATCGGCAGCACCTCTGATTTTGGTTCAGATAGTTCAGGTTCGAGTCCTGGCGACGGAGCTTGATGCGCAGATGCCGCGCTTTCGGCCAGAAACTCGCTGCCGGACGACCTGGGGCGTGCACGCCGCCGCCGGTCCCCCAACCGGCGCGGACCCGCTCTTACCCAGCAGGTCAGGGCTGCCACCGGCGCCAAAGAACTGCGGCGTCAGAAGCCGACAACTGATAGCGTACGACTGTGCGTTTCGGCTGTTCGCGCAGCGATTTGGATTCGACGGTTCACGAGACCCGAGTGCTTTTTCGCCTCGGTTGAGCGATCGTCGCCACGGCAAAGCGGTTCATCCAGCACGATGAGAGGAACCGAAGGGTGAGCACCCAGCAGCGCGGTGACAAACCCGGGTCCACACCGGTTTTCAGCATCCTCGTACCGTCGTATAATGCGGGGCGATTCGCCGAGACTGCATTTCGCAGTGCGCTGGACCAGATGGGTCCCGACGACGAACTCCTGATTCAAGACGCTGGATCCACGGACGGCACGCAAGACGTCATAGCGGCGCTGGCGCGCGCCGATCAGCGGGTCAAGCCGGTGATCGAACCCGACCGCGGACAGTCCGACGCCCTCAACCGCGCCCTGGCCCGCGCAAAACCGTCGTGGATGATCTGGCTGAACTCCGACGACGTGCTCCTGCCCGATGCGCTCGACGGGCTGCGCACGGCCATCGCCGAGCATCCCGACGCCGACCTCTTCTACGGGGACAGCCGCATGATCCGGGAGGACGGCACGTCGGTGGATTTGTTCCCCGGGCGCCAGATGGAGCTGAAGAAACTGCTGCTCCAAGGCCCCACGGCGTTCTCCGGGTCGATCGTGATGCGCGACAGCACGCTGCGCGAACTGGGCGGCATCGCCGAGGGGCTGCACTGCTCCATGGACTACGACCTGCAGGTACGTATCGCGCAGACCGGTTTGCGCCAGGCCTACGTGCCGGTGGGGATCGGGGCGCTGCGTTTCCACGATGCAACCAAAGCCGCCAAGATGTGGCCGACGTTCGTCAGGGAGTCCTACGACGTCCGAATGCGTTACTCGCGGACCCCGGTCGAAAAGCTCTACGGGTTGGGGGGCGCCGCGTTTCATCTGGCCCAGATACCGGTGTTCAAACTGCGACTCACCCCGACCTACCGGACTCTGCGGCGGTGGCTGTCGGCCCGGCTGCAGTAGTCGGGCATCCTTCGTTCGCGGATGGACACCGGGCAGGTCAACCATCAGCCTCCGCACACGGCGCGGAGCGTGGCGTGGCGCTTTTCCTCGCGCATCGTGAGCTCGGTGGGACTGGGGTTGACCCTGCTGCTGCTCGCGCGCATCTCGCCGGTCCACTCCTACGGCGAATTCATTGCGGCCGGGGCGGTGACCACGGTGGCCGGGATCGTGTTCGGCTTCGGCGCACCGGCGCGGGTGCTGCGGGTGGCAGCCGAACACTCTCCGATGCAACAGCTCTCCGGCCGGCAGCCACTCAGCCTGATCCGTGCGCTCTACCTCATGCACCTCGGCAGCAATCTCGCGCTTGTCACGGTGCTGCTGTCCGGCGCGGCGCTGCTGCGCCTACCCGCCACGGTGGCTGCCGGCATCGTCTGGGGTGCCGGGGACACCCTGCAGACCTACGCCCAGAACCACTTCGCCGGCATCGGCAGTCATCGGTACTCGAGCTGGCTGGTGGCCACGCAGCGCATCGTCCCGTGCGCCGCCGTGGTGGCCTACCTCGTGATGGGCCGGCCGGCAAATTACTCGTTGATCGCGGTCGCGTTCGCGATCCCCCTGGTGATCGCGGCGGTCACGCCGATGACCTCGGTCGCCGGTACCCGGGGCGACATGGTCGGAGCCACCCGCGGCGCGATGGGATGGTGGGGCCTTTCGCTGTCCAACGTGCTGTTTCAGCTGCAGGTACCGGTCGTGGCCGCCCTGGCCAGCACTGCCGTCGCCGGCCTGTACGGGGTGGCCACCAAGGTGGTCGGCCCAGTCCTGTTACTGCCGGCCTCGATGGCGACCGTGGTCATTCCGGAACTGGCGCGCCGTCTGCACACCGGACATGCCTGGGACCTTTACCACCAGTTCTCCCGCGTGTGCCTGTACTACATGGGCGTCGCCCTGCTGTGCGCGTGGCCGGCGGGCATCCTCGTGACGCGCATCGCCGGCCCGCCCTACGCTGCGGCACTTCCGTTGGTGGCCGGAATGGTCGCCGCCGCCGGGCTTTCCGCCTACTCACAGTCGTTCGCGGCAATGCTGGTGGCGGCGGGCTACCCCAATCAGGCGACCGCCTGCATCGCGGGGGGAAACAGCGTGGCTTTGGTCCTGTTGGCAATCCTGGCGACACGCGGACCGATCGCGTCGCTGGCGCTGGTGCAACTGCTGGGCGAACTGATCGTGCTGCCCGGATTGATGCTTGCGGTACGGCGCCTTCGCGCTGCTAATGTGGTGCCATGACGCGCTCGGTGGGGGCGCTGTTGCTCACGCTTGCCGTGCTGGTCGCCGCGTGCGCCGGCCGCACCCCGCCGCCGAAACCGTCGACCGGGGCGCTGTCGCCGGCCACCGAAACGGCATCACGAACCCCGGCTGGAGCGCTGCAGGCTGTGGTGATCGGCGACGAGTTCGCGGCCGGCATCATGGCCGGCGGCTTCGGCAGCAAGAACTGGCCTGCCAGCCTGCAACGACTGGCCGGGCAGTCCGGAATCGATGCGTATTTCCGCAACTTCAGCCGTGGCGGTGCGGGATACACCGTCACCGTTCCGAGCTCGCCCACGTTCGGCGAGCAGGTGACCCGGGGCGTCAATCGCGACACCAATCTGGTGCTGCTGGCGGGCGGGGCCAACGACGTCAACTCGCTGCCCGCCCTACACGATGCCGCCGTCGCCACCTTGGACCACGTCAAGTCCACTGCGCCCCGGGCGGGCATGCTGATAGTCGGGCCCAGCTGGTATCGGCGCGAGCCCCCTGACGAAGCGATCCTGGCCGCCCGCAACATGATTCGTGACGCCGCCGCCGAAGCAGGCGCCCCGTTCATCGACCCGATCGCCGAAGACTGGTTCGCCGGGGACGACAAGCTCGTGTCGCCCGATCATCTGCAACTCAGCCACGCCGGCCAGCAGGTGGTCGCCGACCGTCTTGCCCAGCCCGTGATCCACGCGCTGCGTCAACAACATCCGGCGCCCGGCCGGTCCCGCTAGGACGTGCCGCACCCAGCACATCCGGCAGCGGCTCGCCGATCAGGACCGAGCCAAGGTTTTGATCGCCTCGACGGCAGGCTTGGGCGTGTAGTCGACCCCGTAGATCCCGAAATTGAATTCCGCGTTAGATGTATCCGGGCTCAGGTCGCGACTGGTGAACAGAAAGGGCGGCCCCAAGTAGCCCAGTGAGCTTGCCCATTGCAGGAAAGCCACCAGGATCTCGGCCTGTCGCTCACCGGGAACGGCAAACGGCGACGTGCCGGTGGCTTGGCCATACTCGGTGATCCAGATCTTCTTGCGGCCCTCGCCGTGCGCGGCCATCAGCTGATGCACCTGCGCCACGGCAGCACCTCGCCCCAGCGGGTCCTCGGTGATCGGGTACGGATAGCTATAAGGGTGCAGAGCAATCGCATCCAATGCGTCACCCGCCCCGGCGGCGTAGAGCTGCTGGATGAAGTCCACCGAGTCGATGCCGCTGTTCGACGATGACAAACCCCCAGACATCACGATCGACTGCGGTGCGGCGGCATGGATGTTCATGTAGGCCTCCCGCAGCAGTGCTGCGTAGCGGCCGACGTCGACGGGCGTGAAAAACTCCGGCGCGTTGGGCTCGTTCCAGATCTCCCACGCTCCCACCGCAGTCTTGTAGCGGTCAGCGATGGCACGGGCGATCTGCCCGAACGCAACCGGGTCTGCCGGCGGGCTGCCGACCGCGTTGGGGTCGGCGCCCGGAGCCTGTGCCCATACCGGCGCCGGACCCGATATGCACATCAAAATGCTGAGGCCGGCCGCGCTGGCGGCCTGCACCGCGTTGTCGCCGGTCGACCAGTCATAGGCGCCAATCGAGGGTTCGATCTTGTGCCACTGCACGATGATTCGGATCCAGCCGGCGCCGGCATCGCGGATCGATTGCGCCTCATCTGCGTAGCCTTGCGGAGAGTCGCTCCACATGGTGGCCACGCTGGCCACCCCGAAAGGCGCTGCGGCCGCGCGCACCTGCTGGCAACGCGGCAACGCCGAGGTGAACAGCGTCAAGTTCAAGACGACCACCACGGCGACGGCGATGAGCAGCCGGCGCCTGGCGTTCATCAGCTCTGCGCCTGGCTGAATTCTCCACGTGCGGCGCGAAGCTCAGGCAGCAGACGGCGTTTGACAGCCACCGCGACGACGAGCCCCACGATCAATCCGGCGAACGCTCCCGCGGCGACCAGCACCGGGTTGAGCGTCGACTGCAATGTGGCAGCAGACGGCGCCGCACGCTGCACCACTGTCGCGCCGACCGGCGGTGGGCCACCGCCCAAGGGACGTTCCAGCTCGTTGATTGTGGCGATCAGCTCGTCGGCCACCGCGTTAGCGAGGGTGGCCGCCGTCTCGGAATTGGTGTCATCGACGCCGATGTCCAAAATGATGGTGGCCGGCGGCACGTCGACATGCAGACGCTGCGCCAAATCGAGAGGACTGCTGTTCGTCCCGGCCCGGCGAACCGCGTTGGAGAGCACCTTCAGATCCGACGCCAGCACCTTGTAGGTCAGCACACGCTGCTGACCTGCCAGCGTCGCCTGGTACACGTCGCTGACGTCGACGGCGTTGGTGGTGACGAACAGTCGGGTGCTCGCGCGGTATTCGTTGGCCCCCGCCCAGCTCCACAGGGCGCCAACGAAAGCACCGACAATCGTTGCCGCAGTCAGCCAGACCACATAACGCCTGCGCACAGCCCCCAATGCTACCCAACACAGAGCCGATCGGTCGGTTTTCTGTTCAGAGGAAGCTTTGGCGGCGCACAATGGCATGGTCCCAACGCCACTGAATTCGTCGAAGGCAGGTGGGGGGTGCAGCTCAGCGTCTTCGGCCGAGTCCTGCTGGACAGCCGCCGCGCAGTCGTCGTCGCTCTCCTTCTCGGTGCCCTGATGGGGCTGGCGTATTCGCTGCGGCAGCAGCCCATCTACACCACAACCGCCCGCGTCATCGTTGTCGCCGATCCCGACCAAAGACCGTTCGCCGACCTTGCCGCGCTCTTTCTTTCGCAACGCCGGGCGCGTGACTTCCTGACCCTGCTGACCAGTCCGGCGCTGCTACAACGAGCTGTCGTCGTTTACGGCCTGCCCACCACCGCCGAAGATCTTCGGAACAACCTGACGATCACGTCGCCACGGGACACGGCCCTGATCGATATCACTGCCACAGCACCCACCGGTGAACTGGCAACCAAGTACGTCGTGACCGTCGCGCAGGAATTCGTCACCGCTGCGTCGGAATTAGAAAAGCAAGGGGCCGTTCACGTCCGAGTCGTCGACCCCGCCGCCGTCCCGCCCTACCGCTCACGTCCGCGGACAGCCAACAACATCGTCAACGCCGCACTGGCGCTGGCGTTGGTAGCTCTGGTGGCCAGCTGCTACCGCGCACGCCGCAACCCAAAACTGGGTTACCTGCCTGATCTGCGCACCATCGGCGACGTGCCGGTGATCGGCATGATCGAGGTCGGCGGACGCACCCACCTGGCGGGGCGGCGGTCCAGGCACCGACAGACGGCTCAGCTCAGCCAGGGGGTGGATCGCATCGCCGAGCGGCTAGTCGCAGCGGGCGCGTCAATTTCGCTGGACCCCCCGGAGCGCCAAGCCGCCCACCCGGCGACGCCACGTCCGGCGCTCCGGTACCTGCGAGCCTGCTTCGGCGATGCCGAGGGCTGGCTGATTGTCGCCGCCAGCCGAAAGCCCCACAACAGCGACGGACATGGCCGGCACAGCCGCTGGGAAGTGTTGATGAGTGACCTGTTGGCGCTGCGCATCACCGAGTCCCGGCTCGCGGCACGCCGGGCCATGTCGTTGGCTGCGGTGGGCACCGCGACACGGCCGATGCACGTCGGGATCATCTCGGCAGATTCGCGATGGGACGAATTGCGGCGCTTCGCCGACCAACTCAACGAGAACGGTCGGCTGGCGGTGATGGTGATTGTCGACAGCGCGAAGGTGATCGAACGCACCAGCGCCGACGGCGACAGCGTGGAGCGCGCACGCATCGGGTAGGGAACGAGCGGTACGACGAGGGGGCGTTGCGCTGCGATGGCAATCCTGATTCTTTTGGCGGCAACAGCATCGATCTGGGTGGCGGTCGGCGACCCACGCATCCTGTTGCAGGGCGCAGATCGGTTCACTGTGCTGTGGGTGTTCCTGGTGGCCGCCTGGCCCTTCATCACCGTCTATGTCGTCGGCCCTCTGATCTGGGCGTCGCCGGACCAGGCCGGCAGATTCTTTCCTGCCCTGCAGTACACGCCCGCGGCGATCTGTTCGACGGTTGGGGTGGTGCGTGGTCTGCGGGAGTCACGGACCCAGGTCAGCCTGCCCGCCGCGCTGATCGGCACCTCACTGCTGTTCGCGGCCGTCTCGGTCTGGTTCTCCGGGCGTGTGCAGGTGCTCAATTTCATCATGGCGGGAGCACTGTTCATGGGTGTTGTCCTCAAGCAGGGCGTGACACCGGTGCGTACGCTGAGCGTGGCCGCGCAAGTATCGCTGCTCGCGATGTCGGCCGCTGTGACGCTGGCCGTGATCGTCAACCCCGGCCGGGTCCTGACCCACTGTCGCCTCGACAAGTGCGGAGCCGTCACGCAGGTGCTGACCTCGCCATTGTCGGCGAACGGCAATGTGCTCGGCATAGCGACGGTGCTGCTTATCCCCTTCGCCTGCGCGACCTTGACGCTGCGGCGCTGCATGGTGCTGCTGGCCGGCGTCGGGGCCTTTCAACTGCTGGCGATGAGCAGGACTGCGATCTTCGCGCTGGTGACGGTCTCGGTCGCGCTACTGCTCATCAAGGCGAGGACGAGCCTGCGGTGGCAGCTGCGGGTGGCATCCACCGCCCTGGCCGTCGGGTTCTGCGCGTCGTTCTTCCCGCTCTTCGTGAAATTCAGCGGCTCGTCATACGCCGAACGCGGCTACGTCTGGCAGGCGGGGCGTGACGCGATCGGACAGGCGCCGGTCTTCGGCCATGGGCCGAGCTACTGGTGGCTGGTCGCCCAGAACGCACTTTTCGATGTCAACTACTCGCCCCACAACGGTTGGTACGACATATTGATCTCGGTGGGCGCCTGGGGGGCGCTGGTCGTGGTCGGCGGCGTGATTCTGCAGCTGACGACGACAGCGAGTGCCGCACTGCCCTACCTCTTCACCTACTACGCGTGCGTGTTGTCGATCAATGTCTTCGAATCCGTCTACGTACCATACTTTTTGGGCATTATGCCGATAGCTGCCCTACTGCCGCTGATGCTGTACGAACCGAAGTCGGCCGCCGATCCGGAACTGGAGTCCAACCTGACGGCCTCGTCCCGCTGACAGCGGACACGCTCGGGTGGCCGCGGCAGGGCCACCAGGGGATTCTGCCCTCCGGACACCGGGCATCGCCGGCGCACATACCCGCCCGGTATTACCGGACTACCTTACCGGCCCGCGGGCCGAATTAGGGTAGTCGATCACGCTTGTGGCGGGCGTGGTTGCGCTCAACAATCTCCGAATGATGCCCACACCCGTGAACGCCGCACCTGTGTCGCGCTGGTCGGTGCCGGCGCAGCCTCCGAGAAGGGCCAACACGGGTCGATGGTCCAGCACCACACCACCTGTCGGGCTCATCGCCGCGATCCTTGTCCTATTGGCCTGTTGCGGAACTGCCTGCGGCCATACCGCGGTGCACGCCGAGAAGATCGACAAGTCCACCTTCAAGGGCACCTGGCCCTTGAAGGTGGACTCGGGAGTCCTTGCGTGCGATGGCGGTGCTGTCACCTTCACCTCCACCGACACCAACGACACCTACGCGCTCAACGCGCTGGCGAGTAAGGCCACGGATAAGAGTTGGCAGCCGGATTCCGAGCACATCTGGCTGGCCGCCGCGGGCGGACACGAGGGCAACCCAGGTGTATCGCGAACATCCATGACCGACTTGATCAACGAAGGGCTCAAGTTGTGCGGGCCGCCGTGGGATATGCCATCGACAACGCCCCAGCCCGACGCCACGCCGTCGACTGCGGTCGCCGCCGATGCGGCCGGCCCGCAAGCCGACCTGCAGACGACGCAGCTGGAATTGCCGTTCACCGATCTGGACAGGCCGGGCGGTGTGGCGGTGGACCGCGCCGGCAACATCTATGTCGCCGACACCGGCAATGCGCGGGTGCTGAAACTGCCGGTGGGATCGAATCGCCAGGCCATGCTGCCGTTTACCGGCTTGCTCAATCCAGACAGCGTGGCGGTGGACCAAGCCGGCAACGTCTATGTCACCGACTACGGAAGCAACTCGGTGCTGAAACTGTCAGGTAAGTCAAAAAAACAGACCAAGCTGCCGTTCACCGGCCTTAAAGCTCCCACCGGGACCGCAGTCGACGTTGCCGGCAACGTCTACGTGACCGACTACGGCAACCACCGGGCGCTGATCCTGATGGCCGGTTCGAAGGCCCCGGTCGAACTGAAGCTGCCGTTCGTCGGGCTGACAGCTCCCACCGGGATTGCGGTGGATCAGGCGGGCAACAAGTACCTCACCGGTTACGGCAACGCCCAGGTGCTGAAACTGCTCGCCGGGTCGAGCACCCCGGTGAAGCTCCCGTTCACCCGTTTCACCGGACCGAATCCGCCCAACGGTGTGGCGGTGGATACCAAGGGGAACGTTTACGTCGTCGACGGTCTTCACCAACGGGTGGTCGAGCTGCCCGCCCAGTCGACCCGCCAGGTGGAGTTGGCGTTCGGCACCGGCGCAGGCAATCCCCGAAGCGGTGTGGCGGTGGATCGCGCCGGCAACGTCTACGTCTCCGACAACCATCGGGTGCTCAAACTATCGCGGGAGTAGCGGCGGGACCGCAGTCGGTTCGGTGGCATGATCGCGCCGCGCCGCGCCGCGGATCCGCATCGTCTGGATGAACGCGAATACCACTGCCACGCAGGAAAACACGTTCGATACGGTGATGCCGGTGGTGCTGTTGATCGCCAGCAGGACGTCACCTTCCAGTGCCCCGTCGGCAAACGGCCAGATCAACGCGGACACCACGACCGCTGTTATCGACCATCGGCTGGGCTTGGCAGCACACCACGCCATCGAGGAGAAGAGCGCGTTCATGGCCACAATGCTGTAGAACAGCTGCTGGTCGGTGGAGAATATCGAAGTGGCGTCAACGGGCATGGCTCATCTTTCTTTTCCGAGGTGGCGCAGACGCGCATCGGTCTCACGCAGGCCCGCAGGCGAGCCGATTTCATAGAAGCGTTCGCACACCTCGAAGCCGGCCACCGCGTCCCGGCAGACCAGGGAGAACAAGACGTCGGCCAGATCCGTGTTCTGTCCGGCCGGTACCGACTCCAGTGCCTGCCGGCGTAACAGCAGCAACCCGAAGTCGATGTGCTTCATGGCGGGGTCGGTGCTTTTCTTGTCGTAGGCCACGATTCGGCCATCCCGCAAGAGCACGTTGCTCTTGTCCCATTTGTCCTCGTTGCGGCACACCGTCATCAGTGCCGGCCGTCGGTCCGACCGGAACGACGCCCAGATGGGACGCAGATCGATATCCAAGTAGGAGTCCCCGTAGACGACCCAGAAGACTTCTCCCAGCAGTGCACCGGCGTTCTTCAGGGCGCCCGCGGTGCCCAGCAGCCTGTCCCCGTCGAATGACACCGAAACCGACAGTCCGAAAGCCGACCCGTCCCCGACGAACTCCTGCACCGCCCCGCCCAGATGCCCCAGGCACAGCACGACCTGCGTCAGCCCCTGTCTCTTGAAGAGCCGAAGCTGGTGGGCGATGAAGGGCTCGCCGGCCACCTCCAGCATGGACTTGGGCACCGACCCCGTCAGTGGCCGCATGCGGGTGGCCAAGCCGCCGGCCAGGACCGCGACGGGGGGAAGTCCGGTCACGATGCGACGACGATCTTCGTGCCCTCGAAGTCGAAGCGGAACCGCACCTCCGTCATGCCCGCGCCCATCAAGGCGTGCCGCAGGCGAACCTTGTCCTCGGCGTAGAACATCAGGAATCCGCCGCCACCGGCGCCGATCAGCTTCCCCCCCACGGCGCCGTTCCGGAGGGCCAGTTCATACCAGTCGTTTATTTTGGGGTTCGACATCGATCCGGACCGCTTTTTCTTGAATTCCCAGTGCGTGTTCATCAGGCGGCCGAACTCATGGAGGTCCCCCTTCTCCAGGGCGTCCCGACTCCTGAAACCGAGCTCCTTGACGAAGTGCAGGTTCTGGAGCATGTCGTCGGCCCTCTTCTTGCTCTGATCGTCCTGCTCTTTCAGGATCGATGACGCTGAGCGGGAGTAGCCGGTGAAGAAGAGCAGCAGATTGTCCTCGAGGTTGTACAAGGTCTCCGTCGACACCTTCAGTGGGCCCGCCTCCACCTTGCCGTCGTTGCGGAAGGTGAAGCAGGTCAGACCTCCGTAGGCCGCGATGTACTGGTCCTGTTTGCCGATGGGGTCCTTCAAAAGGTCCAACTCGATATGGCAGGCCTGCTCCGCCAGCTCCTCGGGGTGCACCAGGTTCTTCTGGTAGGTGTGCAGCGTCTTCAGCAGCGCCGTCGTGAAGCTGCCTGACGAGCCCAACCCGGTGCCGGCCGGTATGTCGGCCATGCTGGTCAGCTCCAGGTTGGTCTCATTGATTCCCAACATCTTCAACGCCTCGCGGATGATCGGATGCTGGACCTCGTCGGCCGACGACACCAGCTCCATCTGGGAGTATTTGATGATCATGTCGTGCCCGAAGGTCTGGTGCAGCGTCAGGTACACGTACTTGTCTATGGCCGCGGCCACCAGAAACCCTTCGTGGTCCCGGTAATACGACGGCAGGTCGGTGCCACCGCCGCCGAGGGAGATACGCAAGGGACTGCGGCTGATGATCACGGCTTGCTCGCTCGGTAAATGGTGTCGACCACGTCCAATGCCTTCACGGCGTCGTCCAATCCCCCGCATGGGGCCTCGCCCATCGTGATGGAGCGGGTAAAAGCTGCGAATTCCAGCGCCCAGGACTCATCGGGACCCGGGTACTCATGGATGACAGTCTCGGGCGGCCCCATCTCCGGCGACATCCGGTAATAGGACAGCCGCTCGGTGCCGTAGCTGCCGCCCAGGCCCTCCACGTGCAGCTTGCCCGTCTTGCCGTACAGCTCGAACGAGAAGGTGTTCTTCCACTCCGTCCAGCTGACGTGCAGCCAGGCCATCTGCTGCGCCGCCGTGCGCAGCGCCATGAAGCTGTTGTCATCGACGGGCATGTCCCAGAAATAGGTGTGTGTGAAGCCCTCCACCCGGGCGAAATCGCCCAGAAACCACCGCGACAGGTCGATCAGGTGCATCCCCTGGTCCAGCAGCTCACCGCCGCCTGCAATGCAGGGATCCGCGCGCCATTCCCTGTCGTAGCCCACCCGGCCGCCGTGGCCGTAGCGCCCGCGCACGAACATCAGATCCCCCACGGCGCCACCGTCGACGTACTCCCGCGCCTTGCGGAATGCGGGGTGGAACCGGTGATTGAAGCCGACCTTGGCGACGACCCGGTTGCGCTGGGCTGCCTCCACCAGGGGCGCCAGTTCGGCGGCGCTGCGCGCCCCCGGCTTCTCGACCAGAACGTGCTTGCCTTCCTCCGCCGCGGCGGTGGCGACCGCCGCCAGGAGGTGGTGGGGCGTGGACACCAGCACCGCGTCGACGTCCGCGCGAGCGACCGCGGCACGCCAATCGGTAGATGCGGTGGCCCCGGGGTGCAGCGCTGCCAGCGCCCGGGCCTTCCCGAGATCAGCGTCCACAGCGGCGGCCAGTCGATGGGCACCCAGCAGCTTCGCGCGCTTGTGCCCGATCAGTCCACAGCCGACGACCGCGACGTCCATCTCAGCCCCAGTCCTCGCCGCGGTCTTTCGGCACGATGCGCCGCAGCGTGTAGATGTCGCTCTTGGCCAACGCCGTCGCATGTGCGGGCAAGGTCTCCCACGGATCCCACACGGCGCTGATCAGCTTGCCGGTCAGTCCGTCGGAGCGCGCGGACGCCAGGAAGACGCACAGCGCCGCGGCCGAGTCCATCGACGCGCCACCCTGCTGTTTCTGCCTCACCGACTTCTCGTAGTAATCGGCTCCCACCCGTTCCGCCCCGGCGGAGAGGACTTGCTCCAACAGACGCGTGTTGAGGGCCCCCGGTGCCACGGCGTTCACGTCGATGCCGTCCTGCCGGACCTCCTCGGCCAGGGTCTCGGTGAACCGGACCACCGCGGCCTTGGAGGCGGCGTAGGCACTGATGCGCGGCATCGGCGCCGTGGCGCCACCGCCCGACAGATTGATGATCTTGCCGTGCCCAGCATTCTTCATGTGCCGCAATGCAGCCCGGCAGGGCAGCACGGTGCCCAGCAGGTTGATCTCGACTGCCCGGGCCCATTCGCCCCAGTCCACATCTTCGAGCAGGCCCATCGGCCCATACACGCCCGCATTGTTGACCAGAACATCCAGCCTTCCGAAAGCGTCGAGGGCACTGCTCACCAAGCGCTCGGAATCCTCCGGCCGGGACACATCCGCCACGGCAGCCACCACCCTGCCGCCGGTGCGGGCCGACAGTTGCCTACGCGCCTTGTCCAAGGCTTCTTCGCCACGGCCGCAGATCAATACGTCGGCCCCCTCGGCCGCGAGGGCGCCCGCCACCGCCAGCCCCAGCCCCTGGCTGCCGCCGGTCACCACGGCCGCCCGGCCGTCCAGCTTCATCGCGGCATCCCCGGCCGGCCCGTCGTCACGACGAGCGCCTTTCCAGCAGCCAGCGATTGTCCTCCAGATAGGTCAGGGTGCGCAGGACGGCGTCCCGGATGGTGAGCGCCGGGGTCCAGCCCAATGAGCGAATTTTGTTGGTGTCCAGGAAGATGAACGGATTGTCGCCGACCCAGCCTCTGTCGCCGCCGGCGTACAGGCGCCTGGGCGACAAACCCAGGGACTCCGTGATCCAGCCGATGGAGTCATCCACCTCGCAGTACTCGTCTGCGCCCAGGTTGAAGACGTTGACGTTGTCGCGTGCCTTCTGCAGCGCCGTGAAGATTGCCGAGATGCAGTCTTGGATGTAGAGGTAGGACTTCCGCTGCTTGCCGTCGCCCAGGACCGGCAGCTCACCGGGGTTTTCCAGCAGACATTTGTAGAAGTCGAACACGTGGCCGTGGGTATACCGTTCGCCCAGGATCGAGACAAAGCGGAAGATCCAGGCCTGGAAACCGAAGCCTTCACAAAACGCCGAGATCAAGCCCTCGCCGGCGAGCTTGGAGGCGGCGTAGAGCGAGGTCTGCACCGGAAACGGACAGGTCTCGGGCGTGGGGATCACCGTGGCCTCCCCGTAGACAGATCCGGTGGAGCTGAAGACGATCTTCTGGATTCCGTTGCCGCGCATGGCCTCCAGGACGTTGTAGGTCGCGATGGTGTTCTGCTCCAGGTCCTTGCGGGGATGCCGGGTGCCGAAGCGCACATCTGCGTTGGCGGCCAGGTGAAAGACAATGTCCACACCGTTCATGGCCCGCGCCAGGGTCTCCTCGTCCAGCACGTCGCCCTGCACGAAGGAGAAGCTCGCAGACTTCCTGGCCTCAGTCAGGAACTCGTCGATGCCGGTAGACAGGTTGTCGTAAGCCACGACGTCGTCTCCGCGCTGCAGTAACCGGTCCACCAGGCTGCTGCCGATGAATCCCGCCCCGCCGGTCACGAAGGCTTTCATCCGCCGGCCTTTTGCCGGCGCGTCTCAAGACTCGACATTGCGCCGAGCCGCGATCGTTTCCAGGACTTCCACTGTCTTTTGGGCGGTCGTCGTCCACGAGAACGCGTTCAAGCGGGCTTTCCCCAAGCTCACCAGCTGCGCTCGGCGATCGGGAACGGTGACGACGTCGACCAGCCCACGGGCGATGGACTCCGCGCTCGTGGGATCTACCAGCTCGGCGGCGTCACCCACGACTTCTGGAAGGCTGGAGGCGCGGGCCGCCACCACCGGACATCCCAGCGCCATGGCCTCGAGCACCGGATGTCCGAATGTCTCGTAGAGGGACGGCATGACGAAGACATCGGCACCGGTGTAGAGATCCTCCAAGTCGTCCCGCGGCACTCGTCCCGGCAGCCGAACCGCGTCGTCCACCCCAAAGGCCATGGCGTGGCGGGCCAGATCATCGCGCGACATTCCCGGGGTGTCGCTGCCGACGATCACCAGGTCGTGGGGCAGTCCGTCCTGCCTCAGGATGCTGAATGCCTCGATGAGGCGAAAGACGTTCTTGTAGGGGTAGAACGCCCCGACGCACAGGATGTATGGCCGTGCGGCCTTCGGCGCCGGACGGTTGTTGTCGTTCGGAGTGAAAATGAGGCCGTGGTGGACCGCGTGGACTTTCTCGGGATCCACACCGAGCCAACGGATCACGTCCTGTCGGGAATGCTCCGATACGGTGATGACGGCATCGGCCCGGCGCACCGCCTTGGCCACCCCCCAGCGCAGGTAGTTCCGCTGCAGGAAGCCATAGGACTCCGGAACGAACTTGAACTGTGTCGACTGGATCACCACCGCCGACGGCATCGGCAGGCGTGGCGGCAGGGTGTTGCAGATACCCAGGTAGACATCACCGCCCGTGCGACGGATCGCCGACGGGTAGACAGTCCGTTCGTAGAGAACCCGCCTCAGTCGGGTGCGCGGCACCGAGCGCAACCGCACAACCTCAAGGTGCGGATCGGGCGGCAGGTCGAAGGAGGCGTTCCACTCCGGCGTCAGAAGTACGAAGCGATGCTGCGGGGCGACCCTCAACATAGCCGTCAGCATGCTCTCGAGGTACGTCCGCATCCCGCCGATAGCGCCGGCCGACGTGGAGTCCCCCGGTGAGACATTGTCGATGACGATTCTCATCCCGATATATGCTAACGGTCGCCAACAGTTTAGGGAACACACTTGTTTATGGCGGTTCGTTGCCGCGGTGATTATCATCGAGCGGAAAGGACCGCTGATGCGTGCAATTCAGGCTGTCACGCCCCCGACGAGAACACACGGTCGCCAATGAGCGACCGTGACGCCGTCGCGGCGCGGTTGAACTTCGAAGTCCTTCCGGACGGTCCGGCACCGGAGAACTTCGGCCCCGGCCCAGCCCTGCGGACAACCAACCCGCCCGATGACACGTCCACAGAACTGAAGGTCGTGGGCGGCAGGCTGACGAACGAGTCCACGGTAGACGGCTGCGCGGCCGGCTACTACACGTCGGCGAGCCTGGGTGCGCCCATCACGACCATCGGCGCTCGCTGGACGTTCACCCCGCGGGGCGGAACTCCCGGCGCGATGGCACTGCTGGTCTCGCAGCATCCGCTATACCCAGGATTTCCAGTGCATTTGGTTATCGCACCAAACCTGTGGACCTTCGGTGTCTGGCCACCCGATCGGCCGGCACCGGACGGGCTGCAGACGCTGCGATGGCAGGACTTCGGTGTACCGCTCGAACAGGACGGCACGCACGTCCACCAGACCCAGGTCGAACTGCGGGGCGAGCGGGCAGTCATCGATCTACCAGACGGCCGGCAGGAGATAGTCAGGGATCACCGCATCGCCGACTGGGCAGGACCGTTCGCGACATTCGAAATATCGTTAAAGCACGGCCTGACGGATTCACGGATTGGATTCACTGAAATCTGGGCGGAGAGCCGGCCCCGATGATCGCAGATATCAGTTAATAAATCTAACGACTCAGCATTTTCTGATGTAAATGAGAAGTGTCGGCTGTAGCGCTGCCGGTAAAAATTTATGCGCCCACTTGAACAGGCGGTACAGGTAAGGGTTCCCGAAATGGTAGCCGGGTTCGGAGGCCCAACCGGCGGTGAAAATCTCCGCGCCCCCGCCGAACGCCTTCCGCAGTGCCCGCCGCGTGTTCATCCGATAGCGCGTGGGAAAGACATCCTGCGATTTTCGCTCGGGTTGCACCCTTCTCAGGGCGCGTACGTGGAACCGGTTGGGCACCAGGCGCGCCCCCAAGGCGATGTATCCCAACTTGTTCGGTGTGACAGCGGTGATCCAGCCTCCCGGCTTGACGATCCGCAACAACTCCCGTGCGACGAGGTCCGCATCGGCGATGTGCTCGAACACGTGCCGGGCCACGATCAGATCGAACTGGTCGTCGGCGTAGGGCAACTCGGCCTCTGGCTGTATTACCCCGGCGTGGTCCAGGTACGGGTTGTCGAGGACGACCTCGTCGACGTCGCACCCGTACAGTTGCGCGCACCTTCCCCTCAGGTTGCTCAGGTCACGCCGGTAGGGCACCTCATCATCCAGGATCGGCTCGCCGCGCCCAGCACCGAAGTCGAGTACGTGATCCGTGGGCCGAAGCAACGCAGCGACCTGCGTGAAAAATACGACCGTGCCGTCGACGTGGCTGAAACCGCTGACCTTGCACTCCGGGTAGAAGCGCTGCAACAGTTCCTCGGTTGTCGCCACCGGATCAGCATAAGACCGGGCACAACGGAGGTCACGCGTTTGGCGAAGCTGTTACGCAGCAGCAAAATACGGCCCCGGTGGGGAACCCACATCACTGGGGTGCACCACGATGCCCGTCCTGCCGTCGCATGAACAACATGTCGGCCTGGATGGTTCGGCCACCCTTGTCATGGACAGAGCCATAGCTTCGGACCAGCTGATAGCCGCGCTCGCCCAGCCAGTCGACCAGGTCGTCGGCCAGCACCTGACCTTCGTACAACTCCACGAATGAGCCCTCCGCACAGATGTACTCGAACTTCTCGAGCAGCTCTCCGCACGCGCGCAACGCCTCCAGCTCATAGCCCTGGACGTCGAGCTTCAGTAACGCCGGTTCCTCGATGGAGCTGCCGTCGACGAACTCACGCAGCGGGCCGGTCCGGACCGTCTCGGTGCCCACCTCGCCGGTGCCCCGGAAAAGCCGGCCCTGCGTGGCGGTGATGGGTAGCAGAGAGGACGAATCGTCGTGGCCCGACACGTGCATGGTGCACTGTCCGCTGCCCGGCGCCAGGGCGGCATGGTGCAGCGTGACCCGCTGTTGCCGGGCAAAGACCCGGCGAAAGCGGGCGGCCGGCAGCGCAAGTGGCTCCAGCGCGACGATTGTCGCGGCCGGAAAGGTGTGCAGGGCGAAGAGCGAGAACTGACCGCGATTGGCACCGACATCGACCACCGTGCGCGGCTTCAGCGCACCCAGCACCACTGCATGTTCAACGGCCGCCGCCACCCCATGCCGCAACAGCGCGGCTCGATAAGCCGCCACTCGCAGGATCGCAATCAGCTTCGCCGAGCGCCTCATGCAGCGCCGCCTTTCCGATCGCCTCGGCTATGCAGCCGATTAACGTCAATCCGATCGGCGAGGCCTGCCAAGACCCGACTAACGGGGTGGCGGTCACGCCGTATGCGCGTATTCTAAGCAGCAGACACCGAATAGGTCACGCACACATTTTTCGCTGAGTCGGCGCGACGCTATCACCACCACAGGCGCTCAAAACTGACGTCACAGTAAATCGGTGTAGGAGGGGTCATGTCAGCTCATCGACCCAACAAGTGGCTTTCGTTATTCGCCTGGCTCTTACCGAGTGGCAGCTTCAAACTGTGGGCTTTGCGGTCGTTGGGCAACCATATCGGACACGATGTCTTCCTCGGCCCCAATCTTGTACTCAATTGCGGAAACTTCTCGATCGGCGACGGTGCGGCGATCATGAACTTCAATATCTTCAAACAGCTCTCCAGCGTCGAACTGGGACCGCGGAGCGTCATCGGCAGATTCAATCAACTCACCGCGGCACCGGAGTATCAACGGTACAGCCCAGTTGTGGGCACGCTTTCGCTCGGCGAATCGTGCATTATCACCAACCACCACTATGTCGATTGTTCCGGGCAGGTCATCTTCCGGCCGTTCTCGGCCATAGGCGGGGTCAAGTGCATCATCCAGAGCCACTCCATCGATCTCATCGACAACACGTCCAAACCCGGCCGCGTCGTCTTGGGCCGATCGTCAGGGGCTTTCACCGCCAGCGTCCTGCTCATGGACTCGTACCTACCCGAACGGTCGGTGCTGGCGGCCGGTTCGGTGCTCACCAAGGCGAAGCCCGGGCACGAGATGCCGGCCTGCGGTCTTTACGGCGGCGCGCCCGCACATTTCATTCGAGAGATCGAGGGACTCCAATGGTGGGATCGCGCAGAGACCAATACGCCGGTAGTCCCGTTCGACGATGAAAAGCTGCGCGCGGAGTAGCGCGAGAGCGATTGCGAGCGATCGGGATTCCACGATCGCCGCCCCTTCTGGCGCCACGCGGCCCGACGGGCGCTTTCTCAGGAAACCATTCGCCAAATCTGCTTACAACGAAGGGTTGAAATTACATCATCAAGCCGAAGTCTTCGGGGGAGGTCGTGGTGACGGCTCTGCGTCGGGGTTCGCCGGGTACCGCTTCGTTGCCGGGTGCTGTCGCAGTTGTGGTGATGTCCAACGGCGTTATCGACACATCGGCGAATGCGGTGGGTCCGGGTGCCATCCTCGGCGTCGTCAACTTCCGCGGGATATAACATGTTGCCGCGCGGCCTCCACGACTCGCACCCCACCGCTGGTCACCCTGACGAAACTCGGAAAATTGGAGGCGCCGTGCCCGAAAGTCGGCCCAACAAATGGCTCTCATTGATCGCCTGGCTCTTACCGAGCAGTGACTTCAAACTACGGATCCTAAGATCGCTGGGTAACCACATCGGACGCGATGTCGCCATCGGACCCAACCTGGTACTCAATTGCGGGCGCTTCTCGATTGCCGACGGCGCAGCGATCATGAGCTTCAACATCTTCAAACAGCTCTCCAGCATCGAGTTGGGTCCGCAGAGTGTGATCGGCAGATTCAATCAATTCACCGCGGCCCCCGAATATCAGCGATACAGCCCATTGGTGGGCAAGCTCATAGTCGGAGAATTCGGTTACATCACCAACCGCCACTATGTCGATTGCTCCGGACAAGTCATCCTCCGACCATATGCAGTCGTGGGCGGTATCAAGAGCACCATCCAGAGTCACGAGGCCGATCTAGCGGAAAACACATCGAAGCCAGGCCGGGTTATCTTGGGCCGGAACGCGATGACCGGCACGGGTTGCATCCTGCTCAAGGACTCGTACCTACCGGAGCGATCGGTTCTCGCGGCGGGTTCGGTTCTCTCGAGGGCAAAGGATCGCGATGGCATGGTCTCCGGTCTTTACGGCGGTGCGCCCGCGCGCTTTCTCCGAGAGATCAAGGACATGGAGTTCTGGCATCGCGCGTGCAACTACACACCGATCGTCCCCTTCGACGACGCCCAGTTTCATCTTGAGTAGCAGCGAAATTCGGTTCATCGGGCAACGGCCAGATAATCGCCGAGGCGGGCAGCCAGCGAGGAGATCCCACCGCCGCGGCTCAGTTCCATCGCCGAGATCGCCAGCTCCAACGTCGCGTTGATCCGGGCGCGCAACTCGACAGCTGACAAAGAGTCCAGCCCCAGTTCGGGCAACGGCGACTGCCGGTCGACCGAGTCTGCCGGGATGCCGAGCACCTTGCCCACCTGGTCGGCCAGTACGTCGGCGAGCGTCGCAACACGCTGCTCGTCGGGCATCGCGGCAAACTGGGCGCGTACCGAATCGCTGGTGGCAGTGGAGTCCCGGGCTGCGTTCACCTGGCCGGCGAACCTTGGGGTATGTGCCGATGCGGGGTGCATCGATCCCCATGCCCCCCAGTCGATGTCGACGACACTCACCTGGATCGGATTCAGCCCGATCGCCACGTCCAGATACTCGGTGGCGGCATCCAGCGGCAGCAGGCGCAGCCCGTTCAGCGCCAAGGAGGCCGAAATCGACTCGCTGGAGGTGGCCATACCGCCGGCGAGCGCTCCCCAGTTCACCGACAGCGCGGGCCGTCCGACGCGGGAACGGTGGTGGGCCAAGGTGTCCAGCACGGCACTGGCCGCGGCGTAGCTGAGTTGCGGCACCAGACCCACCTGGCTGCTGACCGAGCTGTACAGGACGAAGTGGTCGAGTTCGATGTCGGCCAGGGCTTCATCGAGGATCAACGCGCCCCGCGCCTTCGGGCGCAGTACGGCGTTCAGGCCGTGCTGGCTGAGCGCGCCGAGCGGTTCGTCGGCCAGGACGCCGGCCGCGTGGAACACCCCCCGCAGCGGCGGGCCATCGGCGAGCCGGTCGAGCAGGCCCCGCACGCTCGCCATGTCTGCGACGTCGACCTGTTCGACCCGTACGTCGCAACCGGTGGCGCGCAGGGCGTCCAGGGCGGCCTGCTGGTCGGGGCCGGACACACCGCGGCGGCCGGCCAACACGACCCGGCCGGCGTCTTTGGCGGCCAGCCACCTCGCGGTGCACAGGCCGAGGGCCCCGAGACCACCGGTAACCAGGTAGGTCGCGTCGGGCCGGATGCTGGTGGCCGGCCGCGCCGGTTTGACCGGCGGCGCCGGCTCGGTGAAGTCCAACACGATCCTGCCGAGGTGGGTGGATCGGGCCACCTGGTCGAAGGCTTCCGCAACCTGTGACGCCGGCATGACGCGGGTGAGCAGCAGCTCGTAGTCCCCGACGCGGAGCGCGCTGAGCACTTCGCGGTGTACCTGTCGCAGCAGGTCCCTCCGGTGCGCCATCATCCGGTCCAGATCGATGGAGGTCACCGAGAGGTTCTTGTTGAAGACCGCCAGGTCGACAAGCCGGCCGGCGAAGATCTCGGTCTTACCGATCTCGACCACCCGGCCGAACTCGGCGGCCACCTCCAAGTTGGCCGCCACCGTCTCCCCCGGGGCGCAGTTCACCACGATGTCGGCTCCGTGCCCGCCGGTGATTGCGCGTACCTCGTCGATCGCCGAGAGCGCGCGCGAGTCGACGACGTATTTGGCTCCCAGCGATCGCAGCAGTTCGGCTCGCTCCGGGGTGGATGCGGTGGCGATCACCCGAGCGCCCGCCTTGGCAGCGATCTGCACCGCGGCCATCCCGACGCCGCCCGCCCCGGCAGAGACCAGCACCCAGTTGTCGGGCTGAACGTGCGCGGCGTGCTGCAGGGCGTAGTGCGCGGTCATCAACACCACCACTGAGCCGCAGGCCGCCATGGGCAAGCCGTCGGCGGGTTCCATCGACCCGGCGTCCACCGCGGTGGTGACGTAGCGGCTCGCCATCCCCGGGATCGAGACCAACATCGACGTGCCGACGGTGACCTCATCGACGTCGGCACCGACCCGAGTGACGACTCCGATGCCCTCCATTCCCACACCCAGCCCGAAGTGGGTGCCGGCCAGCTCGTCGGCACCGAGGACGCCGAGCACCTTCATCGGATCCTTGAAGTTGAGCCCGATACCGTCGATGCGCAGTTCGATCTCGCCCCGCCCCGGGGCTCGCCGCGGGATCTCCCGCAGCGCCAGATCGGCCAGTTGCGCGGACTGCGGCACATCAATCTCGAAGTTCGCCTCCGGGTCGTGCAACGGTCGGCCTGCTTCGAGCGCTTCGAGTCGACCGGCAAGGCCGGCCTGGTTGACGATCACCATCCGTCGGTCCCGGCGCAGCGCGACCTCGTCCACCGCATCGTCGGCGTGGGCACCGCTGACCAAAGACTCCAGGACCACGGTGGGCAGCGCGGTGTCGTGATCGAGGTCGATCAGTCGCCAATTCAGCAGTGGCTGCTCGTTGCGCAGCACCCGGCGAGCGCCGACGAGGGCTGAGGCCGCCAGATCCGGCGCCTGCCCGTCACCCGGCACCGGCAACGCCCCTCGGGTGATCACCAAACCGTGCATCGGTACGAGCCCGCCGTCGCGCATCGCCTCGTCCTGCACGTTCTGCATCGCCCGGGCCGCCCCCGCCAGCATTGCCGGCAACTCGCCGACCCGCAGCATTGTGTTGAGCGGCGGTGCACCGTCGCCGGGTGCCGTCACCGCGACCACGGCCACCACCAGCGGGCGGGTGTCGGCCGGGTCGGCACTCAGCACGTGGCGCAGTTCGGCTTCGGCATCGGTGCAGATACGTTCCGGGTCACCGCCGCGGACGACGAGTACCTGCCGGGTGCCCCGCGCGGACGCGTACTGAAGGGCCCACCCGGCCGACTCCTGGCCGGCCGCAATCACCAGCACCCGCTCGCCGGTCGCGGTCTGGTCTCGGCCACCGGTGTCGCGGGCCTCGCGCGGCTCGAACACCGGCTCGATCCATAGCCGCTCGAGTTCGCCACGCGCGGGCGCACCGGGGCTGATCGATCGGAACTGTGCCCGGTGCAGCTCGACGACCACGTGACCTTCCGGATCGGTCAGCACAACATTGGCGACCAGTTCCGCCTCGCCCGGCTGTGGCGTCACGCGGGTGACGCCGACCATGACCTGATCGGGGATGGCGGCGAACTGCCGGACGTGCTGTATCGCGGCGGGCACAACGGCCCCGCCGGCGTCGGCCTGGCCGGCATCGACCAAAAGCGCGACGCACTGCAGGGCGGCGTCGAGCACCACCGGATGAGCCTGATGGTTGGAGGCGGCGACGCCGGTTCCGGCGGCATCGACACGGGCCACCACCTGCGTGGCGCTCACCCGGGCTTCCACGATTCGCCGGAACTCCTGGCCGTAGCTCAGGCCGCGGTCGGCCAGCTGCGAGTACACCTCGTCGGCGGTGACGGCGGTCGCGCCGGTGAGCTGGGCAACCCCAAGGGTCGGCCGCAGCAGGCCGTCCACGATGCGTCCACACGCGTGCCGGGTCCAGCCGGTGGCCGAACCGTTTCGTGAGCTGACCGTGAACCGGCCGCTGGATGACTCCACGGTCAGCCGCATGGTGGCGAGCTCGGTGTCCTCCACCACCAGCGGCGCGATGAACCGGACACCGTCGAGCGCCGGGGCGGGCCGGCCCGTGATGTGGACCGCCGCAGCGAGCGCGGCATCGAGGTAGGCCGCTCCCGGCAGCACCACCGCGCCGGCGACGACATGGTCACGCAACCAGAGCAGTCGAGCGGTGGCCAACTCGGTCCGCCATTCCGGCTGACCCGCATCGATCAGATCTCCCGGCAGCACCCGGGCGTCGCCGGTACCCAGGTAGCCGTCGACCACCGGCTGGTCCATCGACCACAGCCGCTGCCGCTGGAACCGGTGCACCGGCAGCGCACAGTGGGCGGGCAGACCGTCGGAGGCACCGGGGGCATGCTCGGTGTTCAGGGCACCCGCGACGTAGAGATCGGCCAGGGCGGTGCGAATGCTGACGGCGTCGTCGGCGTCTCGCTTGAGCGTCCCGACAGCGGTTCCGGTGACACCCGCGCCAAGCAGGCTCTCCCGGATGTTGCCCGACAGCACCGGGTGCGGGCCAACCTCGACAAACACGCGCGCACCGTCGTCGATCATCGCAGCGAGAGTGCCGGCGAATCGCACTGGCCGACGGACATTCTCACACCAGTACTCGGCCCCCCAGTCCGGTCCCGTCACCGGGGCGGAGGTCACTGTCGAATACAGCGCGACACTCGGCGTCTCCGGCTCCAGACCGGCCAGCTCACGGCTCAGCTGCGGAAGCAGCGGATCCAGGAGGTGCGAGTGGTACGGCACGTCCACCCGGAGCTGTCGGACAAAGACACCTGCGTTGTTCAGTGTCTCCCGCAATTCGGCGATCGCCGAGCAGGTGCCGGCCAGCGTCACCCCCGACGGACTGTTCACCGCGGCGATGCACAGGTCGGCCCGGCCGGCAATCCAGTCCAGCACCTCCGCCTCGCTGAGGCCCACGGCGAGCATTCCTCCCGATCCGACGGCCAGCGTGGCCAGCCGGGAGCGGTAGTAGCTGACCTTGACCGCGTCGTCCAGGCTGAGCATGCCGCTGACATAGGCCGCGCTGACCTCGCCGACGCTGTGCCCGACGACCGCCTGGGGAACGACCCCGTAATGCGCCAGCTCTGCGGTCAGTCCGATCTGTACGAGAAAGTTCGCCGATTGAGCGACGGCTGTGCTGGCCACCCGGGAATCGGATTCATCCCGGCGCAGTTCGTCGATCAACGACCAGCCGGCCAGATCGGCGAACAACTCGTCGACCTCGGCTGCGGCACAGGCGAAGGGCCCGCCTGCGGTGAGCAGGTCGCGACCCATCCGCCACCACTGCGGACCCATTCCGCTGAAGACGAACACCGGGGCCCTGCCCTCGGTGACGGTACGGCCGCCGGTCACCGAGCCATCGGCCACCGAGGTCAGCCGGGCAAGCAGGTCGTCGCGGTCACCGAACGGCACGGCGAACCGGTAATGGCGGTGCGATCGACGCGACCACATGGTGTCGGCCAACGCAACCGGATCCACGCTGGGATCGGCGACCAGCGGCAACAACTCCTCGGCCAGCCGACGGGCGCCGTCGGCGTTGCGACCGGACACCGGCAATACCCGGGCGGGGGCCCTCCGAACGGCCGCCCGGGGCGGCTTGGGCGCCTCCACCAGCACCGCGTGCGCGTTGGTACCGCCGTAGCCAAAGCCGTTCACCGACGCCGCCGCTGTGGCGTACCCCGCCGGAAATGCTTCGGCCTCGGTGATCACCCGCAGGCGGTACTCGTCGAACGGAATGGCCGGATTCAGCTGGTTCAGGCTGGCCTGCGGCGCCAGTTGGCGGTGGTGCAGGGTGAGTGCCGCCTTGATCACGCCGGCAACCCCGGCTGCGGCTTCGAGATGGCCGATCGAATTCTTGATCGATCCGACGACCAGGTCGGTGGTGCGGCCTTCGACGTGCCCCAGGGTCTGGCCCAGCGCGGCCATCTCCAGCGGATCGCCGACGGCGGTACCGGTGCCGTGCGCCTCGAGGTAACCGATCTGCTCGGGCCGAAGACCCGCCTCCGCGGTCACCCGCCGGATGAGGTCTGCCTGCGCCTGGGGATTGGGCACCGTGATGCCCGATGTGCGTCCGTCCTGATTGACACCGGTGGCCCGGATGACCGCATAGACGCGGTCCTGATCGCGGGTCGCGTCCGCAAGCGGCTTGAGCACGATGATTCCGGCTCCTTCGCCTCGTGCATAACCGTCGGCGGCGGCATCAAAGGTTTTGCAGTGTCCGTCCGCGGAGAGAAACCGGCCCTTGCACATCTCGATGAAGGTCTCCGGGGTGAGCATCGCGTTCACCCCGCCGACCAGAGCCAACTCGATCTCGCCACGAGCGATCGCCTGGGTGGCTTCATGCAAGGCGACCAGCGAAGACGAGCAGGCCGTGTCGATGGTCATACTCGGTCCACGCAGGTCATAGACGTAGGAGATCCGGTTGGACAGCATGGTGAACGAGCCCGCGGTGGCAGTGTGGGAATTTATCGCGGTCCGGCTGAGCGGCTGGCGGCGGATCGTCATGTTGTCGGCGGTGAAGGCGCCCACGTAAACGCCGACCGGCCGGCCGGCTACCCGGCCGGAAACCCCGGCGTCGTCCATCGCTTCCTGGCTGACCTCCAGCAGCAGCCGCTGCTGAGGGTCCATGATCGAGGCTTCTACCGGCGCAATCCCAAAGAATTCGGGATCGAAGTCCCACAACGATTCCTGCAAAAACCCGCCGCTGCGAACGTACATCCGGCCGGGCATGTCCGGCTCGGGGTCGTAGTAGCGGTCCAGTTTCCAACGGTCCGCAGGCACCTCGACAATCCCGCTTCCCCGGGAGAGCAGGAACTCCCACAGCTGGTTGGGATCGCTCACCTTGCCCGGCAACCGGCAACCGATCCCCACGATAGCGACATCAATCATGTCGATTCCTCTCTCTGATGAAAGGGGTTCACGCTCGGATGCCCTCGGTCGGCATCGCTGTCAGGTGCCGGACGCCGGTTTGAGATCCCCGCGCGCCGGCATTACCGGCAGGCGGCGAAACGGTCGGTGCCGGGTAGCCCGGGCAGCCGAACCGTTGCCGCGATACTGCGTTGCAACCGGCGGAGTGCGGGTCAACCCGTGGCACCAGGCTTCGTATGCGTCCAGCGCCCGTTCCCGACTCAGCAGGCGCTGCGCGTAGCGCTGGCCGGAACGACCAAGCCCCACTCCGAATTCCGCGCTGTCAGCCAGACCAACGGCCGTCCCCAGCAGAGCCGCGGGATCGCCGGCGGGGATCACGAGCCCGGCCCCCGAGTCCCGGACCTCCGCAGCGGTCACACCGTTGGCGTCGGTAGCGGCCAGGACCGGCCGGCCCGCGGAGAAGTAGGACGTCAACTTGCTCGGTACCGCCATCTGCCCCACACCGGGCCGTTCGTTGACCAGGAGAACATCAGCGCACGCCAGCACCTGGCGATACTCGTCGGCCGGTAACGGATCCTTGAATTCCAGCCGCTGCACATCTTTGGCCAACTGTTGCAGGCACTTGCGCTGGTTGCCGTCACCCAACAGCACGAACCGGATGTCGACACCACGTTCGTCGGCCAATCGGGCCGCAGCGACAACATTTTCCAGGCCCTGCTTCAAACCCATGTTCCCGCTGTGCAAAACGATGCGTTCCCGCGACCGCCATCCATGCCTGCGGCGCACTTCCGACGTGTTCACCGCCTGGGGCGGTTCGATGTGCGTCCAGTTCCGGATGACGACGATTCGCTTGCGACCCACGCCCATCTTGATCGCCGCGTCTGCGAAATGGTCGTGCACGACGGCTGTTCCCGTCGCGCTACTCAGGACAGCACCTTCAAACCGCACTGCCAGCGCCGCCATCCGCGCAGGCATGGAAGCAGTCTCGACCACTCCCTTGCCGTACAGGTCCTGAACGATCAGGCCCACCGGAATGCCGGCAGCCCTCGCCCGGGCGATGACCATCGCGCTGGCGACCAGTGCCGGGCTGACGGTGAGCACAAGTTCCGGCTTGCTCCAACCCGCCGACACCACCCGGGCACCGAAGCTGGCTTCCAACTTCAGCCGGTTGCGCAGCGTAGATTCCGCGGGCACGTAGTGCGCGAAACGTCGTACGACAACCCCGTTTATCGCTTTGAGGGTTCCGGACAGGCCACGGTATGCCGGGTTGACGCGCCACTGCGGGTAATGCGGCAGGCCGGTGAGAATCTCGACGTCGTGCCCTCGCTCGGCCAGGCCTACCGCCATGCCGGTGGTATACGGAGCGATACCGGACTCCTCCGGCTCATAGTTGAGACTGACGATGCAGATGCGCATGATCATCTCCTCGCCATCTCGGCGTTGTCGCGGTACCACGCCACCGTCGACTCGATACCGTCACGCAGCCCGATCTCCGACCGCCACCCCGCATCCGCCAAAACAGAGACGTCCAGCAGTTTGCGCGGCATTCCATCCGGCTTGCCGGTATCCCAGCGGGTTTCACCTCGGTAACCGACTGCGTCGGCAACGATCCGGGCGATCTCGGCGATGGTGTGGTCCACGCCAGTGCCCACATTGACGTGAGTGGGGCTGTCGAAGTGCTCCAGAATGTAAAGACACGCACTCGCAAGGTCGTCGACATGCAGCAGCTCCCGCCGCGGGGTTCCGCTGCCCCAGTTGGTCACCTCCAGGGCGCCTTGCGCTCTGGCTTCTTCATACCGGCGGATCAGGGCCGGCAGCAGATGCGAGCCGAATCGCGCGAAGTTGTCACCGGGACCATAGAGATTGGTCGGCATCGCAGAGATCCACGAAAGGCCGAACTGACGCCGGACTGCCTGAACCTGCAGGATTCCGGCGATCTTCGCGATCGCGTATGCGTCGTTTGTCGGCTCCAGGCGGCCGGTGAGCAGTGCGCTCTCATTGATGGGCTGCAGGCTGTACTTCGGATAGATGCACGAAGAGCCGAGAAAAAGCAGGCGCGGCACCCGCGCAGCAGCCGCTGCGTCGAGCAGGTTGAGCTGGATCTGCAGGTTTTCCGACAGAAATTCGGCCGGATAGGTGTTATTGGCCAAGATCCCGCCGACTTTGGCGGCAGCGACGACAATGACCTGCGGCGCTGACTCCATGATGAAGTCCAACGTCGCGGCCCGGTCGGTCAGGTCGAGCTCACCGCGCGACCGCAGCGCAATGTTGGTGAATCCCTCTGTTCGGAACCTCCGCAACAGGGCTGAGCCGACCAGACCGAGGTGCCCGGCAATGTATACCGGGGAATCACGATCGAGGGGGCACGGTGGCGTGCCCATCGGGCCGCTCATCTCCGGAGAGCAAGCATCGGATTGTCGATCCATGGCCGGCCCGCGCATTCCAGGGCGGCAATGTCGGCGTCCACCATGATTCGTGCCAGCTCGGCTGTGTGTGTGGATGCCGTCCAGCCGAGCGTTCTCGCTGCCTTGGTGGCGTCGCCGATCAGCGAATCGACCTCGCTCGGTCGCAGATAGCGTTCGTCGAATCTGACGTGCTTCTCCCAATCGAGGCCGGCATGATCGAATGCTGCCTGGGCAAAATCCTGCACGCTGTAGCCGAAGCCGGTCGCAAGAACGAAGTCGTCCGGTACGGGAGCCTGCAGCATCCGCCACATGCCTTCGACATACTCCGGGGCATACCCCCAGTCGCGAACAGCAGCCAGATTGCCCACATAGAGATGGGACTGCATGCCGGCTTTGATGCTGGCGGCGGCGCGGGTGATCTTTCGGGTCACGAAAGTCTCACCGCGCCGGGGTGACTCGTGATTGAACAAGATGCCGTTGACGGCGAACATGCCGTACGCCTCCCGGTAGTTACGCGTCACCCAGTACGAGTAGACCTTTGCCGCGCCATACGGTGACCGCGGATAGAAGGCGGTCTCCTCGCTCTGCGGTGGTGGTGACGCCCCGAACATCTCCGAGGAAGACGCCTGGTAGAAGCGGCATCCCACCTTGGCGATCCGGACGGCTTCCAGCAGCCGCATGGATCCCATACCCGTGGTGTCACCGGTGTGCACCGGCTCGTCGAAGCTGACGCGCACATGCGACTGTGCCGCAAGGTTATAGACCTCGTCCGGTTCGATGGTGCTCAGCAATGTCACCAGGCGGGCACCGTCGGTCAGATCGCTGTAGTGCAAGAACAGTCGTGCGGCGGGCTCGTGTGGATCGACGTAGAGGTGGTCGATCCGCGATGTGTTGAGCGTCGAGGACCGGCGCACGAGCCCATGGACTTCGTAACCCTTGCTCAACAGCAATTCGGCGAGATAGGAGCCGTCTTGCCCGGTGATTCCGGTGATCAGGGCTCGCTTCACGGGAACTTCCACCTCAGATGTAGGCATCGGTACGCGTCCGGAGCGAGAATCCAGCCGTGTGCGCATCGTTGTGAAACATCTTCACGGTGTCCAGGGAAAGCTGCGCCAGGTCGCGGCCGAGCATCGGCAGCTTCTTGAGGATGTCGGGCGTCACCGTGATGACGTGGCAACCCACCTGATCGGCCTGAACCAGATTCAGCAGCTCACGTGGACTGGCCCACAACAACTTCGCTTTAGGCCGGTACTGCAGGATCTTCAACGACTCCTTCATGATCGGGACAGGGTCCACGCCGGTGTCCGCGATGCGCCCGGCGAAGACGGACACGATCGCCGGCACGTCCGGATTCAGCTCGCCGGCGACTTCCCAGACCTGATCGACGGTCAACAACGCCGTCACGTTCAACTTGATGCGATCCGACGCCAAAGTTCGGATGAGTCCTGCCGCCGACGCGCCCGCGGTATTGGTCACCGGAATCTTGACGTAGACGTTCGAGCCCCACGAGTCGATGAAACGCGCTTGCCGGTCCATCTCGTCGAAATCGTCGGAAAACACCTCGAAGGAGATGGGCAGGCTTTTGATATGGCCCAGCACCTGGGAGGCGAAGGCCTCGTAGTCGGTCACACCGGCCTTACGCATCAACGTCGGGTTCGTCGTAAAGCCTCTGATGTAAGGCTGCTTGAGCGCTGCCAGCATCTCATCCACATCAGCGCCGTCGGCGTAGATGTCAATCTTCAGCGGGGCCATTGTCCCCACCTCCCTTCCAACGGACAATCAGGTCTACAACGTGCGACAACGCCGTCGCGGTGACGTCGGGCCGCGAACAACCCCTCTTCGCAGCCGAATGCGCGTTCGTGACCAGCGCCGTCCTGCAGCCCACGCGCTGACCGCATTCCACGTCGGTGTCCTGGTCGCCCACCATCCACGACGTGGCCAGATCGACACCGCGCTCGCTGGCCGCCTTCAACAGGAAGTACGGCATCGGCTTGCGACACCGGCACTTCTGCGAATACCCCGGCACGATCCCGTCCGGGTGGTGATAACAGTAGAAATAGTCGCCAAAGGCGATCCCATTGGCGCTCAAGGAACCCTCCAGCCGACGGTGGATGCCCTGGATGTTCTCGAACGTGGTCTTGCCCTTGGCGTAGCTGGGCTGGTTGGACACCACGAAGAGCGCGAACCCAGCTCGGGCCAAACGCCGCAGTGCCGGTATGACGCCGTCGATCACGACCAGATCCTCGGGCCTGTGGGGTGACTCGTACTGGCCCGTCGCCGGATTGAAGATCAACTCATTTAGCACTCCGTCTCGATCCAGAAACACCGCCGCGGTCACCGGGTCGACTCCCACTTCATCTCGTGTTCCTTCATGTCGGGGTGGGAGACGATCAGGTGCCACACCACCGCCTGCCAGGACTCGGCATGAGGCGTAACGGTCTCGGGGCTCAAGGTGGGGATGACGAGGCAGGCGTCGGCCTGCTGCGCGGTGTAGCCACCGTCGCGGCCCACGATGCCCAAGACGGTCGCACCGATAGTCTTGGCGTGCCGCACCGCGTGCACGATGTTGCCGCTGATGTTTCGTTCCAGACTCCCGCCGCCGACGGAGAACACCAGCACCGCGTCGCGGGACCCAAGCCGGCTGCCCTTCAGCCAATTGATGAAGCAGCTCTCCCAGCCGTCGTCATTGACCCGAGCGGTCAGCTCCGACACGTTATCGGTGGGCGCGTAGGCTTCCATCCCGCAGATCTTGCGAAAGTCATTGACTGCGTGTCCGGCGTTGCCGGCGCTGCCGCCTACCCCCAGGACGAACAACCGTCCCCCGTTTTCCCGGATTCCGCACAACAGCTGGATCATCCGGTCGATCGTGGCCGGATCCACCAGTGCGGCAATCTTGTTCACCTCCTCCAGATACTGGGTGGTGTAAGCGGTGGCCACAGCGCTCATGATGGACGCGCCTTGACCTCGCGAAGATCGCGGTCACATTCGTGTTCGACTCCCTGGTGCGCTATACGCCGGTCCATCCCACCCCTCGATTCTTTGTGTGTTCCGATTCAGGAGCTCAGTACGCGCCTTTCCCACCCCCGATCGCGCCGACGGTTTTCGCGGCGATCGCCAAATCGCTGAGCATCGACCAGTTCTCCACGTAGGAGAGGTCCAACCGCACCGAGTCCTCCCAAGACAGGTCGGAGCGGCCGCTTATCTGCCACAGTCCGGTGATGCCGGGACGGACCAGAAGCCGGCGACGGACCCGGTGGTCATAGGCTTCGACTTCGCCCGGCAGTGGTGGCCGGGGCCCGACTACGCTCATCTCTCCCCGCAGCACGTTGATGAACTGCGGGAGTTCGTCGATGCTGTAGCGGCGCAGCAGCCTGCCCACCCGAGTGACTCTGGGGTCCTTGCGGATTTTGAACAGCACACCGCCGACGCTGTCGTTGAGGTCGACCAGATGCGCCAGTTGGCGGTCAGCATCGACAACCATGGTGCGGAACTTGATCATCCGAAATGGCAGGCCGTCCAGACCGATGCGTTCCGAACGATAGAAGACCGGGCCCGGGCCGGTCGCTTTCACGGCCACGGCGGCGACGATCATGATCGGGCCGGCAGCCAACAGCGCCAGCAGGGAAAAGCACACGTCGAATGCGCGCTTTTGAAACTGCTTGGCTCCCTGATATTGCGGCTTGTCAACCTGGATCAGCGGTAGGTCGGCCACCGGGCGCACGGTCAACCGCGGGCCGGCTACGTCGACGATTCCCGGCGAGACGACAAGGTCGACTCCGAGCTCCTCCAACTGCCACGACAGGTCGTGGACGCCTTCGGGCCCCAGCTCGGCCGTCGAGGTCAACGCCACGGTGTCAGCCCGCGAGGCCGCTATCGCGTACCGAATATCGTCCTGGTAGGGGAACACACGCAGCCGCCCGAGATCCGGGACGACCAGCTCTCCGCGTTGCGGGCCGCCGGGGGTGCACACCCCGACCACGGCGTAGCCGTCGGCGGGATGCCGGGTCAGCGACCGCGCGAGGGCGGCGACCGATCGGAGCTCTCCGATCGCGAGCACGGCAGTAAGGAAGCGCCCGCGGCGCCGCTGCGCCGAGATATAGGCGCGCGCCACGCGGCGATTGGCGGACAACGCGACAAGACCGAGCGGAAACGCGATCGCGAGATAGCCTCGCGCGATGTCGAGCTTCAACAGGGTGGACACGACGGCGAGGGCCCCGAAGACCGAGAAGGTGGCCGTCCACACCCGGCGGAACTCCTCGGGTCCTGCTCCGATCACCTGTGGCGCACGGGTGTGATAGATCGCCAGGCCCAGGGACCACGCACAGACGATCAGTACCGAGACCCCCGCGTAACCCACGGAACCGGCTCCCGCCCACAGACTGCCGTTTGACACGGTTCCGAATCGCAGGATCTGCGCCACCGCCACAACGGCGCTCAGAACGGCGAAATCGGTTGCCATAAGGCATTTCCCGTAACGGTGTTGCCACCGTGTATGAAGAGACCTCTCAGCTGCAGGCAGCAACGCAACTGTGTCGGAGACCGGCGCCGACAAGGGGGGCAGCGCGGTCACCTCAGCGACATGGGAGACCGCGGACTGCAGCCGCGAAGGGCCGGTCGGATCAGGGGAATCCTCGGCGCCGACGCCAGTACCGCCGTCGAGCAAGGTATTGCCAGCCACCGGCAACTCGGTCTGCTGAGTGGTCATGGCAGGCCTGCGCTCTCACCGGGATGTTCTCAGGCCCAGCTGGATCCGACTGAGGCGTCGGTGTTGGCCATGTTGTTGCCAGCCGTCTGCACCTTCTGCCCGTGGACGTTGGCCTGCTCATAGATGACCTGGAAGTTCCGGCCCAGCTGGGTGATGAACTCCTGGCAGGCCACCGAGCCGGCGCCGCCCCAGAAATCCCCGGCAGCCAACACATCACGGATGATCGCTTGATGTTCGGCCTCCAACGATGCTGCCTGCGCACGGATCAACGCCCCATGGGCATCGACGTCACCGAACTGGTAGTTGATAGACATAGCCCGACCTCCCCTTCCTAGCTGCTCAAGATCTGTTGGGACGCAGCTTCTTGCGTCTCGTAGTGGTTGGCGTCGCGAACCAAGCCGTCGCGCACGCCGTGCAGCATGGTCACGATGTTGCGAAACGCGCTCTGCATCTGCCCCATGGTGTCGTAGGACGTGCGCTCGGCGAGCCCTGACCACCCCGCGCCGGAAATGTTGCTCGATGACGCCCACATTCGCCGGGCCTCGTCCTCCACAGTGGCAGCGTGCACATCAAATCGACCCGCCATACTCCGCATGGCGTCCGGGTCCGTCATAAAGCGACTGGGCATTTCCTGATCTCCATCTCAAATAGGGTTAAGCTTCTGCTGCTGGCGAATCGATCCAAATACGTTGGGCCGTCATACCGGTGGCTCCTGTCCGCTGACCGGCAGGTACACCAGCGCACACCGGAACCCGGGGGGCGGCGGCGCGAATCCGGGCGGTATCGCGTTCTCGGGGAGCGACGCGGGTACCGGCTCGGCAGGGTATCCGGCAGCCGGTGAACCACCGAGCACCTTCATGCGTGGCATGTATTTGGCAGGCACGGCCCCCTCGGGCCCCTTGGCGGCGCCCATGGCCCCGGCGCCCATGGCTCCGGCCGCCGGCAACGCACCGAACATGAGCGGCGCACCACCCATGCCGCCGGCGACCTCGCCGGCCGACAGCGCCAGCGGCGCACTCGCGGAAGCGAGTGTCGCCACCTGCGGCATCGCAGCCCATCCCCAAGTCTGCGGCACCGACAACGCCCCGACAGATGCCGCTTGACCGGCACCCGCCAGACTGCCCAGGCTCGAACTCAACCCTGATCCGATGACGCCTCCGGCGGCCGCGGCGCCCATCGCCGCGCCTGCCGACGCGCCCGCCGATGTTCCCGCTGCGGTCGCCGCATCGGCCAATGCGGCCAGCGGCGGCAGGGCTGTAGCGCCCCCAGCGCTCGTGAGGGACGCGACGGCGGCCGGATTCATCAGGGGACCCAACGCCTGGGACGCCATAAAGATGCCGAAAAAGCCGGGCAGGTAAGCATACTGGGAGAACAACGTGCTCACGATGCTGCCGGCGTCGATGGTGCCGAAGGGCGATGTCACGGTCGGGGTCGGGGTGGGGGTGGGGACAGTGGGGCCGCCCGTATCCAGCGCATTCACCAGCTGGCCCACGAGCCCCGGACCAGCCGGCGACGAAGTCGACGTCGCGGGGGATGCCAGGCTTTGCAGCGTAGTGGAGATCATCTGCGACAACGTCTGCTGCGCGGTACCGGCAGAGGTGCCGGCAGCCTGGGCCACCGAGGCGCTCTGCAGCGCCGGCCCGCCCGGGTTGGCGGGCGACGGCGGCGGCGCGAAGGGCGTCAACCTCGAAGCGGCGGCCGAGCTTCCGGCGTAGCCGTACATCGCCGTCGCGTCCTGGGCCCACATTTCGACGTATTCCGCTTCATTGGCGGCGATCGCCGGGGTGTTCTGCCCGAAGAAATTGGTTGCGACCAACACCATCAGCAGAGCCCGGTTTGCCGCGACCACTGGAGGCGGCACCGTCATCGCGAAGGCCGCCGCGTGCGCGGCTGCAGCCGCCTTCGCCTGAAACGCCGCCTCTTCGGCCTGCAAGGCGGTGGTGGTCATCCATTCCACATACGGAGTGGTGGCCGCCGCCATGGCCATCGATGACGGCCCCAACCACTGCCCGTCGATCAACCCCGAGATCATCGATCGGTAAGTCGAACCCGCGGACTCCAATTCGGCTGCCAGACCATCCCAAGCCGACGCGGCGGCCAGCATCGATCCCGTCCCCGGCCCCGCATACATTCGTCCGGAGTTGACCTCTGGCGGGAGCGCCCCGTAGTCCATGGCTGGGCCTCTGCGATGTCTAGCCCGACGCGACCGCGTTGGCCGCCTCGGTGAGGGCGTACGAATTGGCGCTCATACCTAGGGCGTTCACCATCATTTCGTGGATCACTGCAGCCTGGGCACTGACGGCCTGGTACATCTCGCCGTGTGCGGCGAACTGGGCCGCGGTCAGGGCCGATACTTCGTCGGCGGCCGCGGGCAGCACTCCGGTCGTGGGGGCCGCGGCGGCCGCATTCTCGGCCGTCATCACCGAGCCGACCTTCTGCAAGCTGCCGGCCACCTCGGCCAGCACCTCCGGGTGTGTGGTCACATACGACATGTGTGCTCTCCCCCTTACAGCAGTGCGCAAGGGTACTGCCTTGCGCACCTTGGGATTACGCAGGACAGAGTTACGCAGGACAAAAGTCTCGACGAGCCCGTTCAATGAGCGGGCGGGAACGCGAACGGGGCCCAAACGGACCGCCTCGAGCATCTGCAGCGGCCCAGACAAGCGGGGGAAGTTTCCCCGCAACGTCGCCGGATCCGTGAATCCAGCGGACGTGCCATGGGTAATTCTTAGACCCGGCCGCGCCGGGGCGCTAGAGTACTCGGTTACCCTAAAAAAGTCCGTACCGGTACTCGGCCAAAGCGGTAACAACACTCGGGCCAGTCAGCCCGCCACTGCTGTCGCTGCGTACGACAGGCGCGATGACTTTGCCGCGACGGTGCGGGCGATGAAAGGCTGAGCGAGGCGGCGGCGTACCAACGCGGACCGCAGGCATGCACAGTCGCGGCGAAGAAGTGGGGCTCGATGATTTCACACGACGACACCGTGATCCTGGTCTTGGCGGCCGGATCCGGCACCCGCATGGTCTCCGACACCCCCAAAGTGCTGCATGAGCTGGGCGGGCGCAGCATGCTCGCGCATTGCCTGCGGGCGGCCGCCGGCGTGGCCCCCCGTCACCTGGTGGTGGTGCTGGGCCACGCCCACGAGCGCATCGCCGGGCCGGTCGCCAAGCTGGCGCAAGCCCTGGACTGCCGCATCGACATCGCCCTGCAGGAACAGCAGCTGGGCACCGGGCATGCGGTGCTGTGCGGCCTGTCGGCCCTGCCGGACGACTTCACCGGCACCGTGGTGGTGACCTCCGCCGACATCCCGCTGCTGGACACCGCCACCCTGCAGGCCCTGATCGACACCCACCGCACCGCCCCGGCCGCCGTCACCGTGCTGACCACCACCCTGGCCGACCCCACCGGGTACGGCCGCATCCTGCACACCCAGGACGGCGAGGTGACCGCGATCGTCGAACAGGCCGACGCCACCGAGTCCCAGCGGGAGATCCGCGAGGTCAACGCCGGGATCTACGCCTTCGACATCGCGCCGCTGCGCTCCGCGCTGGGCCGGCTCGGCTCGGACAACGCCCAGCACGAGCTGTACCTGACCGACGTGATCGGCATCGTCCGCGGCGACGGCCAGGTGGTACACGCCCGCCACGTCGACGATGCCGCCTGCGTGGCCGGGGTCAACGACCGTGTCCAACTGTCGGAGCTGTCCGCCGAGCTCAACCGGCGCCTGGTGGCCGCGCACCAGCGGGCCGGGGTCACCATCGTCGACCCGGCCAGCACCTGGATCGACGTGGACGTGACCATCGGGCGCGACACCACGGTGGCACCCGGAACGCAGCTGCTCGGCCGCACCCGGATCGGCGCGCACTGTGCGGTGGGGCCCGACACCACCCTGACCGATGTCACGGTGGGCGACGGTGCGTCGGTGATCCGCAGCCACGCCGCCTCGTCGTCGATCGGCGCCGGTGCCACGGTCGGACCGTTCGCCTACCTGCGCCCCGGCACCGTGCTGGGCGCCGACGCCAAGCTGGGAGCGTTCGTCGAGACCAAGAACTCCACCATCGGGACCGGGACCAAGGTGCCGCACCTGACCTACGTGGGCGACGCCGACATCGGCGACCACTCCAACATCGGCGCCTCCAGCGTGTTCGTCAACTATGACGGCCAGACCAAACGGCGCACCAGCATCGGCTCGCATGTGCGCACCGGCTCTGACACCATGTTCGTGGCCCCGGTCAGCGTCGGCGACGGGGCCTACACCGGCGCCGGGACGGTGGTCCGCCACGATGTTCCACCGGGCGCGCTGGCGGTGTCGGCCGGACCGCAGCGCAACATCGAGAACTGGGTGCAGCGCAAACGGCCCGGCAGCCCGGCCGCCGCGGCGGCCGACGCGGCGAACGCCGCCGGCGAGCCGGGCCGCACCGAACCCGACCCCGCACCGTGAGGTTGATCGCGTTCAGGCGACCCGAGGCGAAATTGCGCGGCCGGCTACGTACCATAAGGCCCGAGTTAACTCGTCCTAATTCCCAAATCTCCTACGGCGGGGGCAGCACGTGAGCCACGACTGGACAGACAATCGCAAGAACCTGATGCTTTTCGCCGGTCGCGCGCACCCGGAACTGGCCGATCAGGTCGCCAAGGAACTGGACGTCCCGGTGACGGCCCAGACCGCCCGTGACTTTGCCAACGGCGAGATCTTCGTGCGTTTCGACGAGTCGGTGCGCGGCTGCGACGCCTTCGTGCTGCAGTCGCACCCGGCGCCGCTGAACCAGTGGCTGATGGAACAGCTGCTCATGATCGACGCGCTCAAGCGCGGCAGCGCCAAGCGGATCACCGCGATCCTGCCGTTCTACCCCTACGCCCGGCAGGACAAGAAGCACCGCGGCCGCGAGCCGATCTCGGCGCGCCTGGTGGCCGACCTGCTCAAGACCGCCGGCGCCGACCGGATCGTCACGGTGGACCTGCACACCGACCAGATCCAGGGCTTCTTCGACGGCCCGGTGGACCACATGCGGGCGCAGCCGCTGCTGATCGGCTACATCAAGGAGAACTACGGCAACTCCGATGTCGTGGTGGTCTCCCCCGACTCCGGCCGGGTGCGCATCGCCGAGAAGTGGGCGGACTCGCTGGGCGGCGTTCCGCTGGCGTTCATTCACAAGACCCGCGACCCGCTGGTGCCCAACCAGGTCAAATCCAACCGCGTCGTCGGTGAGGTGGCCGGCAAGACCTGTGTGCTGATCGACGACATGATCGACACCGGCGGCACCATTGCCGCGGCCGTCAACCTGCTGCGCGAGGACGGCGCGCGCAACGTGATCATCGCCGCCACGCACGGGGTGCTGAGCGACCCAGCCGCCGAGCGGCTGGCGGCCTGCGGCGCCAGCGAGGTGATCGTCACCAACACGCTGCCGATCCCCGAGGACAAGCGGTTCCCGCAGCTGACCGTGCTGTCGATCGCCCCGCTGCTGGCCAGCACCATCCGGGCGGTGTTCGAAAACGGCTCGGTCACCGGGCTTTTCGACGGAGACGCCTGATATGACCGACGCGGTGATCTATCACAACCCGCGTTGCTCGACCTCCCGCAAAACGCTGGAACTGCTGCGCGAGCACGGTGTCGACCCGACGGTCGTGGAGTACCTGAAGACGCCGCCGTCGCGTGCGGAGCTGGCGGAGCTGATCAGCGCCGCCGGGGTGGGCGTACGCGGCGCGGTGCGCACCGGCGAGGCGGTCTACGCCGAGCTGGGCCTGGCCGAAGCGTCCGACGACGATCTGCTCGACGCGATGGCCGCCAACCCCATCCTGATCCAGCGGCCGTTCGTCGTCACCGGCAAAGGCACCCGGCTGGCCCGTCCGATGGACGCGGTCCGCGAGATCCTGTGAGATCGCTTCGGTCGGCGGCCGCGACGCTGGCGGCGTGCGCGGTCCTGGCCGGCACGACCTCCGGCTGCGGTAGCAAAAGCCCTGATTACCACTCGATTTGGGGAAACGGCACCGCGACCACCACCTCCTCGGAACCGGAACCCCCGGTGACCGTGGGGCGGTACCTCGAAGACCAGGGGGTGGTCGCCGAGGCGGTGGCCCCCAACGCCCCCACCGACCTGACCGTGTCGATCCCGACACCACCGGGCTGGACCAGGAAGGAAAGCCCGATGCTGCCGTCGACCACTTTGGTCCTCGGCAAGGGCGAGAAGTTCCCGCGGGCGATCTTGACCGTGGTCAAGCTCGACGGCAACTTCGACTCGAAGGAGGCCATCCGGCACGGGGTGGTCGACGCCCAGCTCTCACCGAATTTCCGGTTGCTGGACGCCTCCAACGAGGACTACCAGGGTTTCCCGTCCTCGATGGTGCAGGGCACCTACGACATGGACGGCCAGCGCCTGCACAGCTGGTTTCGGATGGTGATCGCCACCGGTTCGGCACCGGCAGACCAGCGCTATCTGGTGCAGCTGGCGGTCACCGCACCGGCCGACGAGGCACCCAAACACGCCACCGACGTCGAAGCGATCATGACCGGGTTCACCGTCGCCGCCAAGTGAGCCGCATCGGCGTTCAGGTCTTGTTACAGTGCCACGCATCTGTTGAAGGGAGCCCACCATGTCTCTCATTCGCCCGTCAGCGCTGAGCCTTACCGCGCTGGCCGCCGTCGCCGCCGGCCTGCTGGGGCCCACGGCGTCGGCTGACGCCCCACCCGGCTGCACCGCCGCCGATATGGCCAACGCCGTCACCGGCGTCACCGCCTCCACGTCGGGCTACCTCTACGCGCATCCGGACGTCAACGCGTTCTACACCGAGCTGCGCGACCGGCCCGACGACGAGGTGCCCGAGGCGATCCGCAGCTTCTTCGCCGACCATCCGCAGGCCCACGCCGACCTACTCGGGCTGCGCCAGCCCCTGACCGATTTCCGGGCCCGTTGCGGACTGCCCCAGGCCGAGCACCCGCTGCTGGACCAATGATTACCCGCCGGATCGGGGTCCTCGCGGCGCTGGCCCTGATGAGCTTGCCGGGGGCCGTCGTGGTGTTCACACCGGCCGGCACCACCACCGCACAGGGCTGCGTAGGCGTGGGCCGCCGCGTGTATGTCAGCGGTTGCGCCGACCCGGTGCCGCCACCGGCCTACTATGCGCCGCTGCCCGAAGACGTGCCGCCGCCCCCGCCGCCACCGCCACCCACCGTCTGCACGGGTTACAACGGGCGCTGGGTGCACACGGCGAACTGCCACTGAGCGCGCACCTGATCACTAGAGTGTGGCCATGACGTCTTGGACCGCCGGCGATCTGCCGTCGTTCGCCGGCCGGTCCGTGATCGTCACGGGCGCCAACAGCGGATTGGGCGCGGTGACCGCGCGCGAGCTTGCGCGAGTGGGCGCCGCCGTCACCCTGGCCGTCCGCGACACCGCCAAAGGGCAGGCCGCGGCGGCGGGAATGCCCGGCGATGTGACGGTTCGCCCCCTGGATCTGGCCGACCTGTCCTCGGTGCGCCGTTTCGCCGACGACACCGCGCAGGTCGACGTGCTGATCAACAACGCCGGCATCATGGCGGTGCCTCACGCGGCCACCGTCGACGGCTTCGAAAGTCAGATCGGCACCAACCACCTGGGCCACTTCGCGCTGACCAACCTGCTGCTGCCCAGACTTACCGACCGGGTGGTCACGGTGTCCTCATTCGCGCACCGGATCGGCCAGGTGAACCTCGACGACCTGAACTGGAAGTCGCGGAAGTATTCGCCGTGGCGGGCCTACGGCCAGTCCAAGCTGGCCAACCTGTTGTTCACCAGCGAACTCCAGCGCCGGCTCGTGGCAGCGGGGTCGCCGCTGCGGGCGCTGGCCGCTCACCCCGGCTACTCGAGCACCAACCTGCAGGGCCACACCGGCAATCGGGTCGCCGACCTGCTGACCCGCACGCTCGGCAACTGGACCCTGGCGACCAGCGCCGACTTCGGAGCGCGGCAGACCCTCTACGCGGCGTCGCAGGACCTGTCCGGCAACACCTTCATCGGCCCGCGGTTCGGCCTGCTGGGCCGCAGCGGTCCGGTCGGCCGCAGCCGGCCGGCCAAGAGCGGGTCCACCGCCGCCGGTCTGTGGACACTGTCCGAGCAGCTCACCGGGGTTCAATTTCAGATCTGAGCTGCTGATGCGTTAGCCTGACCGGGCGTCACGGCGAGGGCGGCCCCCTTGGGCTGCCGTTATCGACGAGGACCTCCTAGGTGGTTGTCGCGATCTGGCCGTGCCTGATGCCCACCCGTACCACCCAAGGAGTCCCCATGGCCAAGACCCCGACAACCAACCAGCTGACTGCCTCGGTGCGGACCGAGATCGGCAAGGGCGCGTCGCGCCGGGCCCGCCGGGCCGGCCGGGTTCCCGCCGTCCTCTACGGCCACGGCACCACCCCCCAGCACCTGGAGCTTCCGGCGAAAGACTTCGCCGCCGTGCTGCGCCACTCGGGCACCAACGCGGTACTCACCCTCGACATCGAGGGCACCGAGCAGCTGGCGCTGACCAAGGCGCTCGAGATCCACCCGATCCGTCGCACCATCCAGCACGCCGACCTGCTGGTCGTTCGCCGCGGCGAGAAGGTCATCGTGGAGGTCAACGTCGTCCTCGAGGGCGACGCCGCCCCCGGCACCCTGGTCACCCAGGACGCCACCGCGGTGGAGATCGAGGCCGAAGCGCTGTCGATTCCCGAGCAGCTGACCGTCTCCGTCCAGGCCGTGCAGGCCGGCACCCAGATCACCGCCGGCGACCTGGAGCTGCCCAAGGGCACGAGCCTGGTCTCCGACCCCGAACTGCTGGTGATCAACGTGATCGAGGCCCCGAGCGCCGAGGCCGAAGAGGGCGGGGAAGCCGGCGGCGAAGGCGGCGACGCCGCCGCGTCCGAGTAGGCCGAGCGCGGCGTGGCCGAGTCACCCCCGATACTGGTGGTCGGCCTGGGCAATCCGGGCCCGAACTACGCCCGCACTCGGCACAACGTCGGCTTCATGGTTGTCGACCTGCTCGCCGAGCGGGCCGGGTCGACATTCAAGCTGCACAAGCGCTCCGGCGCCGACGTGGCCACCGGGCGCCTGTGCGGGCGCCCGGTGGTGTTGGCCCGGCCACGCTGTTACATGAACGAGTCGGGGCGCCAGGTGGGCCCCGTGGCCAAGTTCTACTCGGTGCCCACGAGCAGCGTCGTGGTGATCCATGACGACCTGGACCTGGACTTCGGCCGGATCCGGCTCAAGCAGGGCGGCGGCGAGGGCGGCCACAACGGGCTGCGTTCGATAGCCACCGTCCTGGGCAGCAAGGACTTTCAGCGGGTTCGGCTCGGAATCGGCCGCCCCCCGGGACGCCAGGATCCGGCCGCGTTCGTGTTGCAGCCGTTCACCGCCTGCGAGCGCGACGTGCTGCCGACGATCTGCGAGCAGGCCGCCGACGCCACCGAACTGCTGATCGAGCGCGGGCTGGAGCCCGCCCAGAACATCGTGCACGCCTGGGGCGCGTAACCGAACGCGCGACGACGCCCCCGCCACCGGCCTGGGGGCTCCCGGTCCAGGTGTCCAGGACCCTAGGTGACCAGCGCGATGGAGTTGGCCCGGCGCAGCTTGCCCGACGGGGTCTTGGGGATGCTGCCCGGCCCGAGCACCACCACGTTGCGGGGCCGCATGTCGACTTCGGTGACCACCTCGTGGGCAACCTGGTGCTCGATGCGGCGTACCTCGGCCGGATCCTGCCAGGCGTTGGATTCGACGGCGACCGCGAAGGTCTCCCGGGAGTGCCCGGCATCGAGGCGCACCGCGACCGCGCAACCCGGCCGGACACCCTCGACTCGGCCGGCGGCCCGCTCGATGTCGGTCGGGTAGATGTTGCGGCCCGCCATGATGATGACGTCCTTGACCCGGCCGCACACCACCACGTGGCCGTTCTCCATCTGGTAGCCCAGGTCGCCGGTGTCATACCAGCCGTGCTCGTCCTGCGCCGGCAGGAAGCCCGCCATGGTCAGGTAGCCCGGGGTCACCGGCTCGCCGCGCAACTGGATGACGCCCACGCCGCGCGCCGGCAACGCGTTGCCGTGCTCGTCGACGATCCGGATCTCGATGCCCTCCAGCAGCGGCCCCAGCGAGGCCAGCCGGCGGGTGTTGCCCTTGGTGGCCGGAACCGCACGACGCAGGGCGGCCAGCAGGTCGGCGTCGACCTCGTCGACGACCAGACCCGCACCGCACTTGGAGAACGACACCGCCAGCACCGTCTCGGCCATGCCGTAGGCCGGCAGGATGGCTTCGGGCTTCAGGCCGAAGGGCCGGCCCGCGTCGATCAGGTCCTCGACGTCGGTCGGCTCCACCGGCTCGGCACCCGAGAGTGCGAACCGCAGCGTGGACAGGTCGAACTGGCCGGGGGTCGCCTGCTTGCGCAGCCGCTTGGCGAACAGGGCGTAGGCAAAGTTCGGGGCCGCCGTCATGGTGCCCTTGTACTTGTCGATCAGCTTCGCCCACAGCAGCGTGTCGCGCAGGAAGTCCATCGGGGTGATCTTGACCAGCTCGGCACCGAAGTACATCGGCACGGTCAGGAAGCCGATCATGCCCATGTCGTGGAAGCACGGCAGCCAGCTGATCATGACGTCCTTTTCGACGTCATACTCAGCGCTGATGAACATCGCCTCGGCGTTGGAGTAGATGTTGCGGTGGGTGATCTGCACGGCCTTCGGCGACCCGGTCGAACCCGACGTCAGCTGCATCAGCGCCAGATCGTCCTCGCCGGCCTCTTCCGGGTCGATCGGCTCGGCGGCCAGCAGATCGGCGACCGTGACCACCTTCAGGCCCTTGGCGGTCAACACCGGCTCCGCCGCCATGAAGGGCTCGGAGATGATGACGGCCTTGGCGTCGATCATGTCGACGACGGTCATGGTGTCCTCGGCCCAGACCGCCAGGTCGGTGCGCGGGGTGGGCTGGTGCAGCATGGTCAGGCTGGCGGCGCGCATCCACACGCCCTGGGCCGTGGGGGCGATTTCGACCGGGGCACCGGCAAGCACCCCTACCGCGTCCCCGGGACCGACACCGGCCGCGGCCAGTCCGCCGGCGATGCGGCGGGCCCGCTCATGAACCTCGGCCCAGGTGTGCCGGACCGGTGTGTGCGGCTCGCCGGTGACCATGCCTTTGGTGGATTCCCGGGCACTACGGAACATGTTGTCGGTAAACCTGCTCACGACGGCCTCCTAGCCGGCACCAGTACTTTCCATACGGGCTCAGATTTCATGTTCCACCTGCTGGAGACCACTTTGCGAGAGGCACGCGCGCACAATTCGGTGGCGGTTAGATCTCGATACCGTAATGCGCGGCCCACCAGATCAGGAGCGTCTGGGTTGCAGGGATGTCCTGGCCGCATTTGGTCACCGCGGGCTATCTTAAACTCCTCTTAATCCACGGGGCAAATCTGCCCGCGTGTCGGGTGCGACTGTCAGGCTCCGTTGACCGACGACGGCACCACCCGGGCCCCGTAGACCGGGCCGCTGGCCACCCGTACCGCCCGCCCCGCGCCCAACGCCGACAGCTCCACGGCGACGTCGGCCGCCGACGCCGCCGACCCGCACAGGAACGCACACGTCGGCCCGGAACCGGACACCACACCGGCCAGCGCGCCGGCCTCCACACCGGCGCGCAGGGTTCGGCGCAGCGCCGGGTTGAGGCTGATCGCCGCCGCCTGCAGATCGTTGCCGAGCAGTCCGGCCAATCGCTGCGGGTCACCGGCGGCCAGCGCGGCCAGCACAGGCTCGGGATCGCCCGACTCCGGCAGCCGGCGACCCGTGTCGCGCAGCCGGTCCAACTCGGCGAAGACCGCCGGGGTGGACAGCCCGCGGTCGGCGAACGCCAGCACCCAGTGGAACGTCTCCCGGGTGAGCACCGTCGCCAGTTCCTCGCCGCGGCCGGTGCCCAATGCGGTACCGCCGTGCAGCGCGAACGGCACGTCGCTGCCCAGCCGGGCGGCCAGCGCGTGCAGGTCGCGGCGCGGCACACCGAGCTCCCAGAGCACATTCATCCCGACCAGCACCGCCGCGGCATCGGCGCTGCCGCCGGCCATACCGCCGGCCACCGGAATCGACTTGTCGATGCTGATCGCCACGTCCGGAGCCCGGCCCACGTACTCGGCCATCAGCTCGGCGGCCTGCCAGGCCAGGTTGCGCTCATCGGTGGGCAGCACGTCGGAGCCCTCGCCGCCGACCCGCAGCGACAGCACGTCGGCGTCGCGGACCGTCACCTCGTCGACCAACGACACCGCATGGAACACGGTGGTCAACTCGTGGTAGCCGTCCTCCCGGCGGTCGCCGACGGCCAGGTAGAGGTTGAGCTTGCCCGGTACCCGAACGGTGACCGAACCGGTCGGGGACCACTCGGTGGCGGCAGTTCCGTCGGATGCGGTCACGCCGATGAGACTAACGGTCCGAGGCGGCTCGGCGACGGCGGTCGCGCCGGTCAGGAGAACAGATCGGCGAAGTCCTGCTCGATGGCGGCGAACGCCTCCGCAAACACCGCCGCCTGGAACCCCGCCGCCATGGTGACCAGTCCGGTGGTGGCCGCCAACGGCATGCCGATCGCCCCGACCAGGTCACCGGAGAGCAACTCGTCGAAGAACAGGCTCACGTTGTAGGCCGGCAGGCTGGTCACCAGGGAGTTGATGATGTCGGCGGTCGGCAGCAGGGTCGCGTAGAGCGAGGCCGCAGCGCTGCTGAACGCGTTGACGACCTCGCTCAGGCTGGGCAGGGAGAAGTCCAGCGCGGCGCCGGTGTCCAGGCCGAACCAGTCCGCCGCGCTGCCCGACGACAGGTCCTGCAGGGCGTCGCCGAAGTCGGTCCAACCCTGCTGAGCGCCGTTGGCCAGGGCGGTGAGCACGTCCATCGGGTTGACGTCGGGGAACAGACCGAACGGTGTGGAGATGTCCGCCGGACCCTGGTCCCAGCCGTGTTCGATGTCGCCGTAGCCGAGATTGACCAGCACCCGCAGCACGGGCTGCAACAGATCGGCGAATGCATCGCCGAATGCGTTGCTGCGCAACGGTTCCAACAGCGGCAGGTTCTCGGAGGGGATCATGAAGTACCGGGTGTTGCCCGCGTAGCCCTCCGAGACGTCCAGCTCGATGGCGGCCGCCAGCTGCTCGTCGGTCAACGACGGATAGGTGCGGTGGATGAACAGGATGCCCATGAAGGCGTTGAGGTCGGCCAGGACGTTCAGTGGGTACTTCGGGAAGTCGGCGAACCCGTCGTATTCCTGTGCGTAGTTCACCGACGCCCACGGGGTCTCCGACGGCGCGCCGCCGCTGAACGTGACACCCAGGCTGGCCAGGCTCAGCGGAACGCCGGGGATGTCGAAGCGGGGAAGCAGGCCGCCGTTGGGGTTGGACGGACTGCCCAACGTCACGAAGGACAGCTCGTCGGCCGTGGGCCGCAGCTCTTCGGGCAGCGCCAGCAGCTTGTCCATCACCACGCCGTTGATGATGCCGCTCTGCGAATATCCCATCACGACAAGGTCATTGCCTTTGCCGATCTCCTCCATGATGGTGTGGAACAAGATGGTGGACCCCTGCTGCACCGAGGTGTCCAGCGGCAGCGTTTTCACGCCGGTGAGCGGATAGAGACCCTCCGGGGTGAACAGGGCGTTGGTGGCGTCCACCGGGAAGGTCGGCTGGCCCGGGAACTTGGGGACCGCCGGGTCGAGATACCGCTCGGTGAGGGCACTCAGATACTGCGGCGTTGGGATCGGGAGGCCACTGCCGCCCATGATCCACGACTCGGTGTCGAGCAGCGTGGCCTGCGCCACCACCGTCTTGGCGGTCGCGGCCGGCCCGGCCGCCGGCACCGGCGCGACGCCCGCTGCGGCGAGGGCGGCCAGTGCCAGCGGCACCGCACCGAGCGAGCGGGGATTGCGGGTCGAAAGAGCTGTCATGGCCGCCTCTCGGATGGTGGATGGGAGTTGATTATTACCTTTCACCAGCGAAACGTCATGTATTTCTACCGTTACGATCATGTTTCTCTCAGTTATCTGCGCGCCGGCCGTATCTGCACCCAACCGGGCTGCGCCGCCCTAACCTGAGCCCATGGCGGGAGCCGGGGTCGGCTACGGCGGCTATGTGATCGACCGCGAGGTCGGCCGCGGGGGGCACGCCGTGGTGTATCGGGCCTATGCCCCCGGCAGTCCCGCCGTGCCCGTGGCACTGAAGGTCCTCGACGAGGCGCACCGCTCCCCCGCGCAGCAGGCCCGGCTGAGCCGCGAGTTCGCGTTCGCCAGCGCGCTCAAGCACCCCCATATCGTCGCGGTGTATCGACACGGGCCGTTCTGGCTGGCGATGCAGTACGTCGACGGAGGCAAGGCGAGCGGCCTGCGCACGCTCGCGGACCGGCTGACCGCGCTGGCCCAGGTGGCCGCGGCACTGGACTACGCACACCGTCGCGGCATCGTGCACGGCGACGTCAAACCCGCCAACATCCTCATCCCCGCGGACTTCGGCCACGCCGGGGCGGTGCTGACCGATTTCGGGGAGGCCCACGCCGTCGTCGACGACGTCCGCCACCGGTCCCGGCATTCCGGCGCCCGCGAGGTGTCGCTGCCCTACACCGCACCGGAGATCCTGCACGGCAAGGCGCCCTCGGCGGCCACCGACGAGTACGCCCTGGCGTGCACCGCGGTCGAGTTGCTCACCGGGGCTCCGCCGTTCACCGCTCGCGACGCCGCCGACCTGGCCGACGCGCACCTGCGACTACTGGCCCCTGCCCTGTCGGCCAGCCTGGGACCGGGAGCCCGGGCCGCCGACGTGGTCGTGCAACGGGCGCTGGCGAAGTTCCCGGCGAGCCGCTACGACTCCTGCGTCGAGTTCTGCGCAGAGTTGTCGCGAGCGCTGCTGTCGCCCGCCGCCCCCGCCGCATCCGAAACCTGAAGCAAGCGAACGAAGTCCGCGATCGCCAGGGTCTCGCCGCGACGGGTCGGATCGATGCCGGCCGCCTCCAGTATCTCCGCCGACCGCGCTCCGGAGCCGGCCCAGTTCGCGAACGCGTTGCGGGAGGTCTTGCGGCGCTGGGCGAACGCGACGTCGATCAGCGAGAACAACCGGCGACGGAACTCCTGGCCCACCGGCCACGGGGCGGTGTCGTAGCGGTCGATGCGCACCAGCCCGGAGTTCACCCGTGGCACCGGCCAGAACACGCTCGGCGGTACGGTGCCGCAGCGGCGCACCGTGCCGAAGAAGCGCGCCTTGGCGCTGGGCACCCCGTAGTCCTTGCCGCCCGGCTCGGCGGCCAGTCGCTCGGCGACCTCCAGCTGCACCATGACCGTCACGGTGCGCAGCGAGTCGAACTCCGACAGCAGGTGCAGCAGCGCCGGAACCGCCACGTTGTAGGGCAGATTGGCCACCATCGCCGTCGGGCTGGTCGCGACATCGTCACGGCGCACGGTCAGCACGTCTGCACCGAGGACCTGCAACCGGGCCGCGTCGGCGGGCGCGTATTCGGCGACGGTCCGCGGCAGCCGGCCCGCCAGCACCGGATCCTTCTCGACGGCGATCACCGTGGGGCCGCGTTCGAGCAGCGCCAGGGTCAGCGAGCCCAGCCCGGGTCCGACCTCGAGGATGTGGTCGTCGGCGGTGACGCCGGCGCCGTCAACGATCCGGCGGACGGTGTTGGCGTCATGGACGAAGTTCTGCCCCAGCGATTTGCGGGGCCGCAGGTCGAGTTCTTGCGCCAGGGCCCTGATGTCACCGGCCCCGAGTAGCCCGATGGTCAGCGTCTCCCGCTGCACACCGGCCAGGCGCCCCAGCCCTGCCGGGCCTGGGTGACCTCCGCAATGGCGATCTGCTCCTCGCGGGTGGCCATGTCGGCCCGCGGCGCGTAGCGCAACCCGCCGTTGGCCACCCAGGTGCCGTAGTCGAACTGCACACCGCCGTAGAAGCCGTTGCCGGTGTTGATCGACCAGTTGCCGTGCGACTCGCAATTGGCGATGCGGTCCCAGGCGGCACCGTAGACCGACGGCGGCACCTCGGTGCCCGGCTTGGCGCCGACCCGCAGCACCGAATCGCGGGCCGCGGCCACCACCGCGTTGGCGACCGGCAGGCGGCCGGTCTCGGCGCCGTTGACCGTGGCAACCGCGTAGGTGACGTCCTGCGTGCCCGGCGTGCCCGGGTCTTCGACCACCTGACGGCTGACGTTCATCGTCGGGTCTTCGATGCGCTGGGCCGTCGGGGGCAGCGGCACCCGCTCGGTGACCTGCTTGACCCGGATGCGCGTCACCTCGATGTGCATGCCCTCGGTGATCGGCGTCGACGCCGCGGGGATGACCTTGTCGGCCTGCTCCAGCGGGGCGCCGTCGGCGGCGAGCAGCTCGGCCACGTTCGGCGCGGCCAGGCGCACGGTACGGAGCTGGCCACCGTCGTCGATCGTGACGGTCTTGGCGCTGACGACCGGCAGCGCCATCCCGGCCAGCGGGACCCGGCTGCCACGAGACGCCGCGGCCGGAGCGGTGTCGGTCATCGACAGCTGGGCCAGCGCCTCATCCACCGACAGTGCCGTCGTCCAGACCTGCTGAGGCTCGCGGCCGTCCAGGGACAGCTGCAACGGCCGGCCACGGCGGACCGTGATGGTGTCGGCGTCGTGCACCCGCGCATCCCGGGCGGGACTCACATCGTCGCGTTCGCCGAGTTCGAAGCCGTTCTCGGCGACCACGTCGATGACGCGCGACCGCATGGTGGTGACGGTGACGGGGGTGCCGTCGACGTCGAGCGTCAGCGTCTTGGCGCTGGCGACCGCGAAGCCGCCCGCGAAGGTCAGCACCAGCAGCATGGCGCCGACCAGAACCCGCAGCATCGGCGACGGCGCCTGATGCAGTCTGGTCAAAGCGTTCAAATCACAACCCCTACGACACGGGACTGGGGCCCTCACGGCGCCCCAGGTTGATAACGGAAAGGTAACGAAACTGCCGGCGGTCGGCAACCGGGTGTGACCTGCTCGACCCTCAGTCCAGCCCGTAGACCCGCCGGGCGTTGCGGTTCGTCACCTCCGCCAGCTCGACTGCCGAGGTTCCCAGCAGGTCGGCCAGCGCCCTGACAGTGTATGGCAGACAATAGGGCTCGTTCGGTGCACCGCGGTACGGGTGCGGAGTCAAAAACGGCGCGTCGGTCTCCACCAGCAGCTGCTCATGCGGGACAACCGCGACGGCTTCGCGCAGCTCACGAGCGTTTTTGAAGGTGACCGTCCCGGACAGGCTGACCATCCACCCCGCGTCGGCGCAGGTGTGAGCCATGTCCTTCCCCGACGAGAAGCAGTGGAAGATCACCGTCTCGGGCGGTCCCTCGGCCCGCAGGACGTCCAGCACGGCGTCGTCGGCGTCGCGGTTGTGGATCATCAGCGGCTTGCCGGTGCGTTTGGCCAGATCGATGTGCCAGGCGAAGGCCTCGCGCTGGGTCTGCGGCGAGGCACAACCCTCCAAACGCCCCGGCCAATACAGGTCCACGCCGGTCTCCCCCACGGCCACCACCCGCGGGTGGGCGGCCAGTTCCTCGATCTCGGCCCGGGCGGCGTCGTCGAGCGCGTCGGTCCGGGTGGGGTGCAGCGCGACGGCGGCATAAACCCGCGAATCGGCGTCGGCGGCCTGGGTCACCCAACGAGCCGACGCCAGATCGTCGGCGACGGTCACCGCCAGCTGGACCCCCGCCGCGGCGGCCCGGTCCATGATCGCGCACACCGCACCGTCGGCGGCGTCGCCACCGCGGGCGAGGCAGGCGTCCAGATGGGTGTGGGCGTCGACCAGCGGACTCAACGGCTCGGGCGCGGGCGGCGGAGCTTTGGCTGATCGTTTGGAACTCACCCGCACACAATAGGGTGAACGGTGATGAAGCCCTTCTACGTCACCACCGCGATCACCTACCCCAACGGTGACCCGCACATCGGTCACGCCTACGAGTACATCGCCACCGACGCGATCGCCCGATTCCACCGGCTCGACGGATACGACGTGCGGTACCTGACCGGGACCGACGAGCACGGTCTGAAGATGGCGGAGACCGCCGCGGCCGAGGGCATCCCGACCGCGGAGCTGGCACGGCGTAACTCCGATGTCTTCGAGAACCTGCAGCGCAAGCTCAACATCTCGTTCGACCGGTTCATCCGCACCACCGACGCCGACCACCTGGAGGCCTCCAAGGCGATCTGGCAGCGCATGGTCGACGCCGGCGACATCTACCTGGACGCCTACTCCGGCTGGTACTCGGTGCGCGACGAGCGGTTCTTCACCGAGGGCGAGACACGGCTGACGGAAGACGGTTCGCGGGTGGCCGCCGAAACCGGGGCCCCGGTCACCTGGACCGAGGAGCAGACCTACTTCTTCCGCCTCTCGGCCTACGCCGAGCGGCTGATGGCACACTACGAGACGCATCCGGATTTCATCGCCCCGGAGGTGCGCCGCAACGAGGTCATCAGCTTTGTCTCCGGCGGCCTGCGCGACCTGTCGATCTCGCGCACGTCGTTCGACTGGGGCGTACCGGTGCCCGGACACCCCGACCATGTGATGTACGTGTGGGTGGACGCGCTGACCAACTATCTGACCGGGGTCGGCTACCCGGACACCGAGTCCGCGGCGTTCCGCCGGTACTGGCCGGCGGATCTGCACATGATCGGCAAGGACATCATCCGATTCCACACCGTGTACTGGCCGGCGTTTCTGATGTCGGCCGGTGTCGAACTGCCGCGCCGAGTCTTCGCGCACGGCTTCCTGCTCAACAGCGGCGAGAAGATGAGCAAGTCGGTGGGCAATGTCATCGATCCGGTCGCGTTCGTCGACAAGTACGGCGTGGACCAGGTGCGTTATTTTCTGCTGCGGGAGATCCCGTTCGGCCAGGACGGCAGCATCTCCGACGAGGCCATGATCAGCCGGGTCAACGCCGATCTGGCCAACGAACTGGGCAACCTGGCGCAGCGCTCGCTGTCGATGGTGGCCAAGAACCTGGCCGGGGTGGTGCCCGAGCCGACCGCGCCGACCGCGGACGACGCCGAGTTGCTGGCGCTGGCCGACGGCCTGCTGGACAGGGTGCGGGACGCGTTCGGCACCCAGTCCATGCACCTGGGACTCGAGGCGATCTGGCTGATGCTGGGCGCGGCCAACCGGTACTTCTCCGCCCACGAGCCGTGGAAGCTGGCCAAGAGCGAGTCCGCGGCGGACCAGGCCCGCTTCGGCACCGTCCTGTACACCACCCTCGAGGTGGTGCGGATCGCGGCGCTGCTGGTGCAGCCGGTGATGCCGGACTCGGCGGCCAAGCTGCTGGACCTGCTGGGCCAGCCCAGCGAGCAGCGGGCGTTCACCGCCGTGCCCAACCGGCTGACAGCGGGACGGCACCTGCCGCCGCCGTCCGGGGTTTTCCCGCGCCACCAGCCCTAAACGGTGCCGGCCCGGCCGCGGCGGTGAGACCGGCGAAGCCCGGCCGGTCCGTGTCACATTTTCGGGCTCCGCGGTGTCTTGAAGGCATAAGCACCTTCAACGACAGGAGCCACCCATGACCCGCATCCAGGTCGTCATCCTCGGCGGCGGCTATGCCGGCACCCTGGCCGCCAACCGACTGCGCCGGAATCCGGCCGTCGACATCACCGTGGTCAACCCGCGGCCGGTTTTCGTCGAGCGCATCCGGCTGCACCAGTACATCGCCGGCACGGGCACGGCCACCGTGGACTACTCCGAGCTGCTCGGTGACGGGATCGGGCTGCTGGTCGACTCCGCCACCGCAATCGACGCCGCGGACCGGCGCATCCGGCTGGCCTCGGGCACCGTACTGCGCTACGACTACCTCATCTACGCGGTCGGCAGCACCGGCGCGATCACCCCGGCTGTCCCCGGCGCCGCCGAATTCGCCTACTCCATGAGCGAGTTCGAGTCCGCTGCGCGGCTGCTGGCCCGACTCGACACGGTGGACCCGGAGGCCGCGGTGACGGTGGTCGGCGGCGGGCTGACCGGAATCGAGGCGGCGGCCGAGCTGGCCGCGCCGGGACGGGCGGTGACCCTGGTCTGCGGCGGGCGGCTGGGACCGTCACTGCACGCGGCGGGCCGCCACTCGGTGGCCAAGGCCCTGCGCAAGCTGGGGGTCGCGGTGCGCGAAGCCGCGGTGGTGGCCGAGGTGCGCCCCGATGCCGTGGTGCTGGACGACGGCACGGTGCTGCCCAGCGCGGTGACGGTCTGGACAGCGGGATTCGGGGTGCCGGATCTGGCTGCCACCAGTGGGCTGGCCACCGACACGCTGGGCCGGCTGCTCACCGACGAGACCCTGACCAGCGTCGACAACCCGTGGATTGTGGCGGCCGGGGACGCCGTTGCCCCCTCGGGCAGGCCACTGCGGATGAGCTGCCAGGCAGCGCTGCCGCTGGGCGCCCAGGCCGCCAACACCGTGTTGGCGCGAATCGCCGACACCGCACCGGCGGCCGTGGACCAGGCGTTCGCCGCACAATGCATCAGTGTGGGCCGCCACGCGGCGACCGTGCAGATGTCGCACCGCGACGACACCCCGATCAAGGCGTTCGCCGGCGGCCGGCTCGGCGCCGTGGTCAAGGAGGCCATCTGCCGGTCCACGGTGAAGTGGATTCGGGGTGAGGCGATCGCACCGGGCTCGTACCGTTGGATGAAGAGCGGCACCCGGACCGCCCAACCGGCACCGGGGCAGGGCCGACGAGAGGCGGCGGTGTGAAAGACGAGCACGCTGACCGGTTCACCGAGCTGCGGCCCCTGCTGTTCACCATCGCCTACGAGATTCTGGGCTCGGCGACCGAGTCCGACGATGTGTTGCAGGACAGCTATCTGCGCTGGGCCGAGGTGGACCTGGCCGGGGTCCGAGACGTCAAGGCATACCTGGCCCGGCTGGTCACCCACCAGGCCCTCAATACGCTGCGGGCCAGTAGCCGGCGCCGGGAGGAGTACGTCGGCCCGTGGCTGCCCGAACCCCTGCTGCTCACCGAGCAGGACCCCTCTTCCGACGTGGTGCTGGCCGAATCGGTGTCGATGGCCATGCTGGTGGTTCTGGAGACGCTGAGTCCCGACGAGCGGGCCGTGTTCGTGCTGCGTGAGGTGTTCGGGTTCGGCTACGACGAGATCGCGGCCGCGATCGGCAAAACCGAGACCGCGGCTCGACAGGTCGCCCACCGGGCGCGCGGCCATGTCCAGGCCCGGCGGCCGCGCTACACCCCGCTGGACCCGGCCGAGAGCGCCCGGATCACCACGGAGTTCCTGACCGCGGCGGCGGGCGGCGACCTGACGACGGTGCTGTCGATGCTGGCGCCCGACGTGGCCTGGACCGCCGACAGCGGCGGCAAGGCCACTGCGGCGCGACGACCGATCCTCGGCGCCGACAAGGTCGCCCGGACCGTCATCGGCCTGCTGCGCCAGGGTGCGCAGATGCCCGATGCGCGCGTTGACATGGGGGTCTGCAACTCCGCCCCCGCGGTGCTGCTCTACCGCGCCGACCGCCTGGAGGGCGTGTTCACCGTCGAGATCGTCGACGGGCTGATCACGAACTTCTACGCGATGCGCAACCCGGACAAGCTGGCCGCGGTGGCCGCCGCCCGCGAGATCACCCGCGGCGCGGATGTCTGACAAGCTAGTGCCGTGCGGATCGAGCGGCTCGGCGACCTAGGGGCGGCACCAGAGGTGCTGCGCGCGGTCGGCGACGCCACCGGCAGGCGGGGCCTGCCGCCGCCGGCCGCGCTGACCGGCGAGTGGTTCGGATCCCAGGCGGTGATCGCGCCGAGCGTGGCCGTCGAACCGGTCGATCCCGATTCGGTGTTCGAGCTGGCCGAACCCGTCGCCGACGCCCCGCCCGGGGCGGTGGGCGGCGGTTGGATCGGCTACCTGTCCTATCCCGACGCCGGCGCCGACGGACTGGGGCCGCGTATTCCCGAGGCCGCCGGTGGCTGGACCGACTGTGTGCTCCGGCACGATGACGAGGGCCAGTGGTGGTTCGAGAGCCTGTCCGGCGCAGCCATGCCGAGCTGGCTGGCACAGGCGCTGAGCACCCCCGCCCCGGCCCGTGATTGCCGCATCTACTGGGAGACACCGGATCGGCAGGCCCACCGCGCCGGGGTGCTGGCCTGCCTGGAGGCCATCCGGTCCGGTGAGGTGTATCAGGCCTGCGTGTGCACCCGCTTCACCGGAACCGTCACCGGCGCCCCGCTGGACTTCTTCGCCGACGCGGTGGCGCGCACCGGCCCGGCCCGGGCCGCCTATGTCGCAGGCGGCTGGGGCGCGGTGGCCTCACTGTCTCCCGAGCTGTTCCTGCGCCGACGGGGACAGGTGGTGGCCTCCAGCCCCATCAAGGGCACCCTGCCGCACTACGCCCGCCCGTCGGCGCTGCGCGCCTCAGCCAAGGATGTCGCCGAGAACATCATGATCGTGGACCTGGTCCGCAACGACCTGGGCCGGGTGGCGATCACCGGGACCGTCACCGTGCCCGAACTGCTGGCGGTGCGGCCCGCGCCGGGCGTATGGCATCTGGTGTCGACCGTTTCCGCCCGGGTGCCCGAACAGCTGAGCATGGCGGAACTGCTGGCGGCGACATTCCCGCCCGCCTCGGTGACCGGGACCCCCAAACACCGCGCCCGTCAGCTCCTTTCCACCTGGGAGCCCTCACGTCGCGGGGCCTACTGCGGCACGGTGGGATTGGCGTCACCGGTGGCCGGCGCCGAACTCAACGTGGCGATCCGCACGGTGGAGTTCGACGCCGCCGGAGGCGCGGTGCTCGGTGTCGGCGGTGGGATCACCGCGGACTCCGACGTCGACGCCGAATGGCAGGAGTGCCTGCACAAGGCCGCCCCGATCGTCGGCGCCGGTCAGTCCCGGGAACGCAGCACCGCGTCATAGAGCTCACGCCGGGACACCGGCGCTCCGGCAGCGGCGATCGCCTGCGCGCAGGCGTCCTTGACCCGCATACCGTCGGCGGTCAGCCGGTCTACCTCGGCCACCAGGGTCGGCAGGTCCGCACGCGGACTGGCACCGGCGAGCACCACGGTGATCTCCCCCAGCACCTCCCCGGACGCCCACTCGGCCAGCTCGGACAGCGTCCCGCGCAACACCTCTTCGTGGGTCTTGGTCAGCTCCCGGCACACCACCGCGCGGCGTCGCCCGCCGAGTTCGTCGACCGCGTCGCGCAGGCATTGCGCCAGCCGCCGCGGCGATTCGAAAAACACGCAGGTGCGCCGTTCGTCGGCCAGCGACGCCAGCCACGCCCGGCGCGCCGCCGGCCGGCGCGGCGCAAAGCCCTCGAAGCAGAACCGGTCCGAAGCCAGCCCGGACACCGCCAGCGCCGTCGTGACCGCCGAGGGGCCGGGCAGACACGACACCGGCAGGCCGGCCTCGGCGCAGGCGGCCACCAGGCGGTAACCCGGGTCGCTGATCAGTGGCATCCCCGCGTCGCTGACCACCAGCACCGTGGCGCCGGCCTCGATGTCGGCGAGCAGCGCCGGCACCCGAGTCGCCTCGTTGGCGTCGAACAGACTGACCACCCGGCCGGCGATCTGCACGCCGAGCGCCTTGGCCAGGGTCCGCAGCCGCCGGGTGTCCTCGGCGGCCACCACGTCAGCGCTGCGCAGCGCCTCCAGCAGGCGCGGCGAGGCGTCGGCGGGCTGGCCCAGCGGAGTGGCTCCCAGCAGCAATCGACCATCGGGCATGGCGCACAGCCTACGATCGTCTGAATGAGCGCTCCGACCGCTACGAAGCCTGCGGCCGTGCCGGAGCGCGCCGCGCCGATGATCAGTCCGGGATTGCTGGTGCCGGTCGCCGATTTCGGGCCGACCGACCGGGCCCGGGGGGTGGCGGTGACCGTGGCGGTGACGCTGTTGGCCGCGGTGACCCGCTTCGCCAACCTGCACACCCCGACCGACGCCGGAACCCCGATCTTCGACGAGAAGCACTACGCCCCGCAGGCCTGGCAGATGCTGCACAACCACGGCGTGGAGGACAATCCCGGCTACGGCCTGGTGGTGCACCCGCCGGTCGGCAAGCAGTTGATCGCGATCGGTGAGGCCCTGTTCGGCTACAACGGGCTGGGCTGGCGGTTCACCAGCGCGCTGCTCGGGGTGCTCACGATCGCCCTGCTGGTTCGGATCGTGCGGCGCATGACCCGCTCCACGCTGGCCGGCGGAATCGCCGGGCTGCTGCTGGTGGGTGACGGGGTCAGCTTCGTCGCGGCGCGCACCGCATTGCTGGACGGCTTCCTGACCTTCTTCGTGGTGAGTGCCTTCGGGGCGCTGATCGTCGACCGCGACCAGGTCCGCATGCGAATGCACACCGTGCTGACCGAGGATCGCTGCGGCGCGACGCCGTGGGGCCCGCGGCTGGGGGTGCGCTGGTGGCGGTTCGGGGCAGGCGTGCTGCTCGGGCTGGCCTGCGCCACCAAGTGGTCGGGCCTGTACTTCGTGGTGTTCTTCGGCGCCATGTCGCTGGCGTTCGATGTCGCCGCCCGCCGGCAATACCGGGTGCGGCGGCCCTGGCTGGGGACGCTGCGCCGCGACGTCTGCCCCACCGCCTACGCGATGCTGCTCATCCCGTTCGGGGTGTATCTGGCGTCCTACGCCCCGTGGTTCGCCTCCGAGACCGCGGTGGACCGCCACGCCGTCGGCCAGTCGGTCGGGTTCGAGAGCCGCTTCCCGGTGCCCGACGCCCTGCGCTCGCTGTGGCACTACACCTACCAGGCGTATCACTTCCACTCCGGGCTGACCAACAGCGCCGGTAACCACCACCCCTGGGAGTCCAAGCCGTGGACGTGGCCGATGTCGCTGCGCCCGGTGCTGTATGCGATCGACCAGCACGACGTCCCCGGCTGCGGCGCGGTGTCCTGCGTCAAGGCGGTGATGCTGGTGGGCACCCCGGCCATGTGGTGGCTGGCCGTTCCGGTGCTCGGTTACGCGTTGTGGCGCAGCCTGGTGCGCCACGACTGGCGCTACGCGGCGGCGCTGGTGGGCTACTGCGCGGGCTGGCTGCCGTGGTTCGCCGGCATCGACCGGCAGATGTACTTCTTCTATGCGGTGCCCATGGCACCGTTCCTGGCGATGCTGTTGGCGCTGATCTGCATCGACATCGTCAACAACGGCAGATCCGGCACCATGGAGCGCTGGTCGCTCGGACTGCTCGCGGTGTCGTGTTACCTGGCCCTGGTCCTGACCAACTTCGCCTGGCTGTACCCGATTCTGACCGGCGTGCCGATCTCCCCGGCCACCTGGAACATGGAGATCTGGCTGCCCAGCTGGTCGTAAAGTGTCCGCGCCAGGGAGTCGAACAGGTGTGCGATATGCTGGGCGCTGTGGCGATACCGGTACAGGAGTCGCTGTTCGACTTCAGCGAGCGTCGGGAGCTCGGCCGGGGAGCGTGGCTCGACGTCCGGCCCGGCTGGCTCAGCGATGCCAGCGCCGACCTGCTCGGCGAACTGCAGGCGGCCATTCCCTGGCGGGCGGAGCGCCGCCGGATGTACGACCGGGTGCTCGACGTACCGCGCCTGGTCAGTTTCCACGACCTGTCCGCCGGGGATGCGCCGCACCCGCTGCTGGCCAAGCTGCGCCGCCGGCTCAACGACATCTACGCCGGCGAACTGGGCGAGCCGTTCACCTCGGCGGGGCTGTGCCTCTACCGGCACGGGGGCGACAGCGTGGCCTGGCATGGCGACACACTGGGCCGCGGCGCCACCCAGGACACCATGGTGGCCATCGTCAGTGTCGGCGCCACCCGCACGCTGGCGCTGCGGCCCCGCGGCGGCGGTCAGTCGCTGCGGTTGGCCCAACACCATGGCGACCTGGTGGTGATGGGCGGTTCCTGTCAGCGCACGTGGGAGCACGCCATTCCCAAGACGGCGGCGGCCACCGGCCCACGGATCAGCATCCAGTTCCGACCCCGCGGGGTCCGCTAGTTGCGGACCGCCTCCACCGCCGCCACCAGCAGTTCACGCGCCCGGGCGGTGTCGACCGGGGTGACGGGCTTGCCCGGGTGCACCAGGGGGTTGGCGGTCACCAGCACCTGGTAGGGGCCAAAGTATGCGGCGTAGTTGTAGAGCTCGCCGACGCGGGGCTTGCCGGCCGCGACCGCCTCGATCACCCGGTGCACACCCATCGTCTTCACCCCGTCGATGTGCGGGGCCTCGACCGTCTCGATCAGCCCGCGCATCTGGCCGCCCGAGAAGCCGATCCGGCGGCAGGTGCGTCCCGGCTCGTTGACCGGAACCGGCTCGGAGGTCTCCAGCGCGATGGTGATGAACCGGTTGCCCTTGCCTTCGGCGGCCACCGCCGCCATGTTGCCCTGCACGCCCTGCGGCAACTGCTGGCTGACCGCGAACACCGAGCAGTCGGCCGGGTCGAAGGTCAGGCCCGGCGGCAGCGCGGTGCCCGCCAGCAGCTTGGGGTCGATCCCGGTGCGCGAGGTGGCCCGGACCGCGAACTCCGAACTGAAGGACGACTTCAGCTCGACCACCTTGTCGATGTCGGCGGAAACCTCCGCGGGACTCGGGCTGCAGGCAGCGAGCAGGCACACACAGCCGAGGGCCAGCACCGCACGAAGGGTCAACATCGGAGCCAATTTACCCAACGCCACCAGGGGCGATGGAAGCGGTCACCCTACGGCTTGGATCGCTTGGCGGCCAACCTCTTTGATCCGTTCGGCGGTGGCACGGTCGAACGGCAGCCGGTCGGGGCCGGGAACGTCGAGGACCGTGGTGACCACACCCGGATCGTCGCGCTGCCAATAGGCACCCAGCCGGTCGAGGATGGCCCGCATGGACGCGTTCTCCGAGAGCACCCGCGCGGTGAACTTCTCGACGCCCTCGAATCGGGCGATGACCGACACCGCTCCCATCAGATAGGTGCCGATTCCACGGCCCTGATAGATGTCGCCCACGATGAAGGCGACCTCGGCGACCGTCGGGTTTTCCGGGTCGCGGACGAATCGTCCGTCGCCGACGATCGAGCCGTCGGGCTCGGTGACCACCCACACGAAGTGATCGACGTAGTCGACCTCGAACAGGTAGTGCATCAGCGCCGGACTCGGGGTGCGGGTGGTCTGGAAGCGCCGATACAGCGTCTCGCCGGAGAATGTGACATGGCCCCCAACGGTTCGTGCACTGTCGCCGGGCAGCACCGGCCGCAGCAGCAGCTCGGCGCCTTTGCGGTCGCGCATCGGCACGGCGTCGATGTAGGCGGCCAGACGCTGCCGGGCGATGCGCACCAATCGCCCCAGCACGTCGGGCACGTGCACCATCTCGTGGAAGGCGTCCTCGTCGCCGATCCAGCCGGTCAGCGGGGTCACGGTGGTGACTGTCGCCGTCCGCAGGCCCTGGCGCAGCAGCGCGATCTCGCCGACCACCATGCCGGCGGTAACCTCGTTGACAACCACGGCGCCGTCGTCGCCGACATGCCTGACCTCGGCCGATCCCGAGGAGATCAGCAGAAACGACAGGGCCTGTTCGCCCTGGCGCATCAGCTCGGCGCCGGCGGGGGCCTCCAGTGCACGCAGCGCGGCGACCAGCGGAACCAGCTGGTCCGCCGAGCACCCGGCGAAGATCTCCATCTCCGCGAGGCCTGCGGCGGTGAACGCTCCACTCGGTGCTGTGGGCACCGGGTCGGGGTGCGACTTCGCCATGGACTGCTCCCACCTGTTCGCCTGTCCAAGGCTAGCCGGTGTGTCCGCAACGTTAATGATTTAACAATGCCGTAACGGCCAGGATTCGGCGTTGACGATCTGGGCCGATACCCTGTGGCCGCGAGAGCGACACGCGAGGAAGAGATCTCCAACATGAGCGAACTGAACCCGAAGCTGCACGACATCTACGATGAGGTGCTGCGGCGTAACCCCGGTGAGGCCGAGTTCCATCAGGCCGTTTTCGAGGTGCTCAGCAGCCTCGGGCCGGTGGTGACCAAGCACCCCGAGTACGTCAACAGCGCCGTCATCCGGCGCATGTGCGAGCCCGAGCGCCAGATCATCTTCCGCGTGCCCTGGCTCGACGACAACGGCGCGGTGCAGATCAACCGCGGGTTCCGCGTGGAGTTCAACTCGGCTCTGGGCCCCTACAAGGGCGGCCTGCGATTCCACCCCTCGGTGTACCTGGGCATCGTGAAGTTCCTGGGCTTCGAGCAGATCTTCAAGAACTCCCTGACCGGTCTGCCCATCGGCGGAGGCAAGGGCGGGTCCGACTTCGACCCCAAGGGCCGCTCCGACAACGAGATCATGCGGTTCTGCCAGTCCTTCATGACTGAGCTCTACCGCCACCTGGGTGAGTACACCGACGTCCCGGCCGGCGACATCGGCGTGGGCGGCCGGGAGATCGGCTACCTGTTCGGCCAGTACAAGCGCATCACCAACCGCTACGAGTCGGGAGTGCTGACCGGCAAGGGTCTGACCTGGGGCGGATCGCAGGTCCGCACCGAGGCCACCGGATACGGCGCGGTGTTCTTCGCCGACGAGATCCTCAAGACCTCCAAAGACTCCTTCGAGGGCAAGCGGGCCGTGGTCTCCGGCTCGGGCAACGTGGCCATCTACGCGATCGAGAAGATCCACCAGCTGGGCGGCACCGTGGTGGCCTGCTCGGACTCCAGCGGCTACATCGTCGACGAGAAGGGCATCGACCTGGAGCTGCTCAAGGAGATCAAAGAGGTCAAGCGCGAGCGGATCGAGGCCTACGCCCAGGCCCGCGGCGGCACGACGCGGTTCGTCAACGACGGGTCCATCTGGGACGTGCCCTGTCAGATCGCGGTGCCCTCGGCCACCCAGAACGAGCTCCACGACAGCCACGCCGCCACGCTGGCCCGCAACGGGTGCAAGATCGTCGCCGAAGGCGCGAACATGCCGTGCACCCCGGCCGCCGTCAAGGTGTTCAGCGAGGCCGGTGTGACCGTGGCCCCGGGTAAGGCGGCCAACGCCGGGGGCGTGGCCACCAGCGCCCTGGAGATGCAGCAGAACGCGTCGCGGGACTCGTGGAGCTTCGAGTACACCGAGCAGCGGCTGGCGGCGATCATGCAGAGCATCCACCACCGCTGCCTGGTCACCGCCGACGAGTACGGCGCCCCCGGCAACTACATCCTGGGCGCCAACATCGCCGGGTTCATCCAGGTGGCCGACGCGATGACCGCGCTGGGCCTGATCTGACGACCGTTGACTCTGCGGCTACCAGGCGATGTTCTCGCACTTGTGCCCGGTAGCCGCAGAGTCAATGTCGATTGGCCGTAGCATCGCCGGTATGAAACGGACTCTGGGCGCAGCTGTGCTCGCCGGGACCGCCGCCCTCGCCCTGCTCGGCAGCGCACCGGCCCACGCCGACGACGCCAGCTACCTCGCATCCCTCGACGCCCACGGCGTCTTTCGATCCGGTCCGCCCAACGCTCGCCTGTCCGCCGGGCACCGGTTCTGCAACCAGTTGCGCAGCGGCGCCACCGTCGACGACGTGGTGGCCAACTACGTGCGCCGGCCGTCGTTCGGCGGGCCCTCCATGGTCGATGACCTCACCACCAATCTGCGCCCGGTGATCGACATCGCCCAGCACGAACTGTGCCCTGACACCCTGCACTGATCTGCGCGCCGCGTCCCCGGCGCCGACCAGTCAGTCGGGGGCAGCGCCGTCACCCGAACGGGCCAACAACTCGTCGATCAGGGGGATGCCGATGGCACTGCCCGATGGCACCGCCGGTGCCCAGGATCCGGCGTCCAAGTCGTACTTTTCGGTCAGAAACCGCAGCCGATAGGCCTGCTGGGCACGCTCGAACGTTCGGTGGGCGATGCGTGCGTTGAGTCCGCCGTTGACCACCGCACCCAAGACCGGGACGGCTTGCGCCACCTTGTTCTTGGCAAGGCGGAATCCCAGCGCCACCCAGACCTGCTGGATCACGTTGTCGGCCTGCTGCGGCGGGATATGGCGCCACGACGCCTGCCGCATCATCTGCTGGGTCAGCCGGGACAGCGACGCCAGTGCCGCGGCCTTCTCCGCCGAGTCGCCGGCGGCACAGCAGGCGATCACCCCGGAGGCGAACGCCTGCTCGTCGGGCTCGCGGACGTCGTAACCGTAATGCGCCGCAACCAAAGCCACGATGCGCCCCATCCCCACCAGCACGGCGGTCACGTCCGCCACGACGGCTGAGGCGGCAACCGGCAAGGTGGAGCCTGCCGAGACCACGCTCGACACCGCTGAACCCGTGACCACCAGCGAGGACGCCGCGCCTTCGGCCACCGCCAAGGCGATGTAGCGCTCCCGGCGGCGGGGTACCGAACGGTCGCACATTTCCAGATCGAGACCGCGAACCTGGTCATAGGATCCGACCGAGGCGCCGTGCTCGGCGAACATGGCGAAGACGCTGTCCGGTGTGACCGAATGAAGCCCTCGTTGCACCAGCAGGGTGTGCACACCTTCGAGCGCTTTGGTGGTGAGCTGGTCCATCTTGCCGATGGCCGCCGTGGCGCCGGGGACTTGTTGCACCCCGGAACGGACTTGGGACGCTACGTCTTTGGCCCGGCCGGCGACGCCGCGCCGGAGCCCGTCGAACCATCCGGCCGGCTCGCCGCCGGTGGTCGCGTCCAGCAGCGCGTCCCATTGCGTGCGTTCGTACGGGGACATGTCCGGCTGACCAGACGGGGCCACGAGGGAAATCCTACCGGCCGCTACGGGTCGAGGAGGGGCCGGAGATCAAGCCCCATCGGTGAGTCCAGCGGGATCTCACCGGCCCCCGCTACCGCCCGGGTCAGCGGCGCCAGCGCGCGGATCATCTCGCGCAGTTCAGCCTCGGTCAGCGTGGCGTATGCCGGGGCGGCGAGCTGATCGGTCTGCTGCTCGATCTGCGCCTTGAGCCGAACACCTTCTGGCGTGAGTCCGCCGGCATCGGCTAACCCTTTGGCGCGCAGCGTGGTCACCAGCTGATTCCATTCGGCGTCGGTGAAGTCACGGGCCACCGCGTAGGTCTGCCGCGACGTCCCGGCGGCCAAGGCGTGCAACACATGCGACTCGCGGCCCTCAATCCCCGCGGCCAGAAGGGCCGCGATGTGGCCGTCGCCGCGATGTTCGCGAAGCACCGTCGCCGCGTGCCACAGCCGCGCCACGGGCTCTTCGGGCAGTGGCAGCGCATGATTCGCCGCCCCCAGAACACGGCCGGCCAGGGGTGCGGCCGCCACCGCTCGGGCGGCGAGTTCGGCCGCGCGCTCCACGTGTGGACCGTCGGCCAGGTCCGCCAGCTGGCGCCGCAACGCGGCGACGGCGCCGGCTTGGCGTGCCCGCAGGGCAGCTTCAGGCGGCGCGAAGCGCCACGCGGCGGGCAGCGCCCTGGCGACGCGTTCGTAGGCGAAGTTGTAGAACGCCGCGTGCACGACCTCGGCTCCGACCGCGCCCAGCGGCGCGGCGCGGCCCGCGAAGTAGCCCATCCAGAAGCCGCGATAGCCGGCATCGCGCAGCGCCTCCAGCGGCTCCGGCGAGAAATAGACGACGGCGTGCAGCGGCTCCAGCAGCTGCCAGGCGTCGCGCACGCCCGAGCGCGCGCCGTCCGCCGGCGGGCCTGCCGCGGTCACGGTCTGCCCGCTCGGGGAGTGATCACTGCGCGCATGGCCACCCATGGTGGCCTGCGGCGGCCGAGTGCTCAAGCGACGCGCCCTAAGCGTTCTGGCGATCCGGCGGCCCGGCAGTGGGACCGGGCTCCCGCATCGCCGGGGCGGTGTTCGATGACGACTGTCATTGACGGCTGTCAGCCAATGCTGTTAGCGTGCGGGGATGACCTCCGCCAAGGCCGTCAAAAGGACCCGAACGCCGGCCGGCGGCGTCCGCGAGACCCGCAGACTCGAGACCCGGGCCCGGCTGTTCGAGGCAGCGGTGGCCGAGATCAGCCGGTTCGGACTCGCCGGCGCGGACGTCAGCGCCATCGCCCATGCGGCGGGGGTGGCGCGGGGCACCTTCTACTTTCACTTTCCGACCAAAGAACACGTGCTGCTGGAATTGCGCCGCAACGAAGAGAGCAGAATCGTCGACGAACTGCGCACCGCACAGACCGGCTGCAACGAGTTGACCGCGGTGCTCTCCCTGGTGGCCGATCGCGTCCTGGACGCCGAGCAGCGGCTGGGCGAAGTCATCTTCCGGGACATGCTGGGCATGCAGTTCTCGACGACGCGGCCGACCGACGATCAACTGACCGAGCACCCCCTGGTGGGGTTCGTGACCGCCACGATCGCCGCGGCACAGGCAGCGGGATCCGTTCCGGCACAAGCCGACACCACCGAGCTGGGCGTCTTCTTCCTGACGGGGCTGTTTGCCTTGCTCGCCACCGGGGCGCATGACTCCCCCACCGCGGATGCCCTGTTCCGCCGGTATGTGACGACGATCGTCAAAGGAATGGAGAAACGATGAACAACACCGGTATCGAGGGCTACCGTGAGTACCTGCGCCGGCGTGATGGTGAAGCCGATCTGCTGAACCGGCGCCTGGCCAACCGGGAGGCCTTCTTCAACGACCTTGAGGCGCATCCGGTTCGGTCTCGCCACGTTGCCGACCCGGACGTCTTCGTGCGCAACCTGCGCCGCCGCCGGCCCGAGGCCGGCTTGGACCCCAAGATGCTGTTCCTGCTGGCCACCGCCAAACTGAACCAGACCGAACGATTCGGCGTCGGCCTGGGCGAGACCTACGGGCTCAACAGTGACAAAGAACTGCCCCCCGAGCGGGTTTATCTGGAACTCGAGGAGCACTACCACACGCGGCTGCTGGCCTACGTTCTCGACATCTTCGATCTGACCTTCCAGGTGGTGCCGCCCGTCTTCGTGATGCGCCAGTTCGTCAAGATCGCGGTGTTTCTGCCGGAGCGGTGGGGCGCCATGTTCGTCGGCGCGGCAGAGATGGCCGGCTGCGTCATGTTCTACGAGTTGCGCCGGATCGGCAACGAGCTGTTCGCCGACGAACCCGAGGTACAAGAGCGCATCGACCGGCTCTACGGCGAGATCCTGACCGACGAAGTGGGACACGTCGGCTACTGCGCCTCACGGTGCAGCGCTGCCGAACGCGCCATCATGCGGCGGCTGTACCCGCGCATCGGGATGCTGCTGGCCAGACAGACCGCTGAGATCAGCCGATTGATGGACCCGAAGTGGCTGCGCGCGCGCCTGAACCGCCCCTTCGATGTGGACGAACTCACCACTGGGCTGAGCAACGAGACCTACCTCGTCGCGCACCCCTAGACACCGGCGCCATTCCCGGGCCGTCCCCAGCGGACTCCGGGTTAGTGCTCTAAAGTCTCCCGTATTCGCCGCCGGACATGGCGCGTCCCTGATCACGGCTTGCCGCGTGCCGGTACCGACCCGACTGGAGTGCCGCCCGTGATTCTCGAAGACGTCAAAAAAGCCATGCGCCGCACGGGCATGCGTCCGATGCCCAGGTGGCGCGGCACATCGCCGATCGATCTGCGCGGCAAGCGCGTTCTTTTGACCGGGGCATCCTCAGGGATCGGCGCAGTCGCCGCCCGCAAGCTGGCCGCCGAGGGGGCCACCGTGTTCGCCGTCGCCCGGCGCGGCGACCTGCTGGACGACGTCGTGGCACAGATCTGCGCCGCGGGCGGCGACGCCACCGCCATACGGGCCGATCTGGCCGATCTGGACCAGGTCGATGCCGTCGTCGAGCAGGTTTCGCACGTCGACATTCTGATCAACAATGCCGCCAGGTCCATCCGGCGGCCGCTGATCGAATCGCTGGACCGCTGGCACGACGTCGAGCGCGTGATGGCGCTCAACTACTACGCCCCGCTGCGACTCATCCGGGGCCTGGCTCCGGGAATGATCGAGCGCGGTGACGGGCATGTGATCAACATCGCGACCTGGCGCGTGCTGCCGGAGTCGTCGCCGATGTTCGCCGTGTACAACGCCTCCAAGGCGGCGTTGAGCGCCGTGAGCCGTGTCATCGACACCGAGTGGGGCCGCGCCGGCGTGCACTCCACGACCATCTACTACCCGTTGGTGGCGACGCCGATGATCGCGCCGACCCGTGCCTACGACGGACTCGCCGCACTCACCGCCGAGGAGACCGCTGACTGGATGGTCACCGCCTGCAAGCTGCGGCCGATCCGCATCGCGCCGCGCAAAGCGCTCGCGCTGCGCGCCGTCGACGTGGTCGCACCGCGCGTCCTCAACACCATCCTGGGACGCGAGACCGACCGGCTCAACGCCCGGGCCGGCGCGCTCGGCCAGCAGAAGCCGCCGGCCGGCCACAAGGACACAGCGCAATGACGACACCTGGCCGACGGCCCGAGAACCTGCTGCTGGGCGCGGGTTTGACCACAGCCGCCTTCTTCTGTGTGGCTCTGGTCGGGGCGTTGGCCAAGGTTTCCGGCCAGTACACCTCGACCGGTGTGCTGCTGCTGTCGCAGAACTTCGTCGGGTTGTTGTTCGTGATCCCGGTCGCGGTGCGAGGCGGCTGGTCGTTCGTGCGCACCGATCGAATCGGCCTGCACGTGCTGCGCTCCGCCGCCGGAACCGGGTGCTGGTACGCCCTGTTCTTCGCCATCGGGCATATCCCGCTGGCCAACGCCACGCTGCTCACCTACAGCGCGCCGCTGTGGATGCCGCTGATCGCCTGGGCCGTTTCACGGCAACGAGTTTCGGCGCTGACCTGGACGGGCGCAGGCCTCGGCTTCCTCGGGGTGATGTTGGTGCTGCAACCGCAGGCGGCCAGCTTCAGTATGGGCGAGCTGTCCGCACTCGCGGGTGCGCTGTTCCTGGCGATCGCCATGATGACGGTGCGGTGGCTCGGTGCCACCGAACCGATGGCGCGAGTGCTGTTCTATTACTTCCTGCTCTCCACGCTCATGGCGGTGCCGTTCGCCGTCGCAGATTGGCGGCCGCTGCCGGCCGGTGTCTGGATCTGGCTGGCGGCGCTGGGATTCGCCCAGGTGTTCTCGCAGGTGTTGATCGTGCTGGCCTACCGCTACGCCCCGGCGGAGAAGGTCGGTCCGTGTATCTACTCGGTGATCGTGTTCACCGCCCTGATCGACTGGATCGTCTGGCACCACCCGCCGGCCCTGGTCACCTACGCGGGCATGGCACTGGTGATCGGCGGGGGCCTGATCGCCGTGCAGGCCAGGGCCGCCGCGCCCCAGATCGCGCCCGCCCCACCGGCGGCAGGTGACGGCAGCGTCCCGGCGGTGCCGGAGCGCGACCCGTTGCCGCAGCAGTGAGCCGGGACTGCCACGGGGCCCGTCGCCGTACCGGATCAGCCGCAGGACTGTAACGACCGGCAAACGGTTTCGTCGTGCCGCCCCAAATCGGCGATGGGCACTCGACCGCCCGTGCTACTAATGGCACCGTGACCGACCTGCACCGATCGTCACCGATGCTGCCCGAGTGGAGCACGCCCAGCATGGAACGGGGCTCGCATCGGCGTCCGCATCAGGCCGGTGCCCACCGGATCGGAAACGAGGCGATTCGCCGGCCTCCACGGCATTACCCCATCTCCGAGATCCTGCACATTCCGGATCTGCCCGCGCCGCGAAAACCCGCACCGGCCTCCGGCTGGCGCCGACTCGTCTATGCGGCCTCCTTCCGCGGCATCAATGTGGGGGAATCCCGGGTCGAACAGCGTTTCCGCGCACTGCGCGATCAGATTCGTCGGAATATGCCCAAACACTTGGTAGTCGGCGTGGTCTCGGGTAAAGGCGGCGTCGGCAAGACCACGCTGGCCACCTGTATCGGCGGCATTCTCCGGGAATGCCGCTCGGACAACGTGGTGGCGATCGACGCCGCACCGGGCTTCGGGACATTGGCCGACCGGATCGATTCCAGCGCCCCTGACGGCTACACCGAGATCATCTCCAAAACTGCGGTGGCAGGCTACACCGATATCCGGGAACATCTCGGCCAGAACAACATCGGTCTGGATGTGCTGTCGGGCAATCAGACTTCCGACCAGCCTCGTCCACTGGTGCCCTCGATGCTGAACGAGGCGCTGGGCCGCCTGCGCCGCACGCACCAGATCGTCCTGATCGATACGTCGGACAACCTGGAGCATCCGGTGATGAGGGCGGTGTTCAACTCCTGCGACGCCTTGATCTTTGTGTCCGGGCTCACCGGCGACACCGCAATGCCGGTCGCGCGTGCCATCGATCTGCTGCGCGCCATGGACTACGACGACCTGCTGGCGCGTTCGATGGTCATCCTCAACAACAGCCGCAAGCACGCCACTGCGAATGCCCGAGACTACTTGACCGATCTGTTCATCGAAGCCGAGATCCACGCCGAGTACATGCCGTATGACCCGCACCTTGCCAAAGGCGGCATTATCGATACGCAGTCCGCGCTTCGCCCGCAGAGCCGGCTACGACTGTTCGAGATAACCGCGGCGCTGGCGGATCAAAATGCGCGCAGAGCCGATCGGCTGAGCGACCTGGGCTGGACGATCTGAACTACTCGAACTCTGTGGAGCTAAGGGGAATCGAACCCCTGACCTTCTCGATGCGAACGAGACGCGCTACCAACTGCGCTATAGCCCCTGACCGGTAGGAGATTACCAGCCCCCGCCCGGACCTCTGAAACCGAGACCTACTGACCGGATGCGCGCGGCAGGTCGCCCCGCCAGTCGTAGCGGCCGCCGCTGGACGCGTACTCCAGGTGCTCGAAGACCGGGTCCTCGTCGTCGATCTCCAGCACCGCCACGCCCGGTCGCCGCAGCCGTGACGGCACCACCTCGAACGCGCCGGTGTGAGCGCCCTCGCGCTGCATGCGCGGCCGGTCGGCGCGCCGTGCGCGCCGCGCCCGCACCTGCTGTTCGATACGGGTCTGGCGACGCAGGTAGGCCAGATAGACCACGGTTGCTCCCGCCGCGCCCCCGCAGATCCACCAGGCGCTGGGCGCCACGGTGAAGGCGGTGAGGGCCGAGAGCACCAGGACCACCGCCAGCGACATCAACGCCCGCTTGCGGAACTCGTACTTGCGCGCGCTGACTGCCGCCGCGGTGTCGATACGGGGCCGCCGGGCCCGCGCGGACACCCCGGAAACGCCCGGTCGCCGCGGCTCTGCCTCAGGTTCCAGCCCGGAGGTGTCCTCGACGTATTCGTACTCGTAACCCTCGGCATCGGCTTCTGCATCGGCTTCCGCCTCGGCGTCGGCCTCGTAGTCAGTCTCGGCGACAGCCTCGGCGTCGGCCCCGGCCTCATCGTCGGCCTCGTACTCAGGCTCGTATTCGGCCGCCGGCTCGGGCGGAGCTTCGGTTTCGGCCATGACGCCGGCCTCTGCGGCCTCGTCGGCCTGCGCTTCGGTGGCCGCCTGCGCCAGCTCGCCGGCATCGTCGCTGATGACGTCGACGTCCAGGTAGTCCAGCTCGGTCTGTTCACCGACCCGGTGCTCGGCGGCGACGAACACCGCCGCCGCGGCGACGAATACCCGAGAACCGCTCTCGGCGGGCGCGGTGTCGACGTCATCGACATCATCGATGTCGTCGATGTCGTCGGCCTCGTCGACACCGCTGTGCTGCCAGTGCGGGTCGCTGCGGTGCCCGGCTGCCGGACCGCCCCGCTTGAGCAGGCGGGCACTGGACCCGCTGGTCAGGACCCTGGTCGCCAACGCCACGTCACTGGTTCGACGCACCGCGTCACGCTTGCTGACCAGCATCGGCACCAGTACGAACAGCCAGAGAACGACCAGTGAGATCCAGAGCAATGATTGTGGGATGCTGGGCATGGTTGGCCTGCTCCTTTCCGAGCCAAGGCTAGGTGTGGGAGCCACACAGGCCTCGGATGACGCGCCGAACCAGTTACATCGATGTAATTTACTCTCTGACCTCGTCAGTCACAACTATCACACGGGTAACATTGGCCTGGTAATTCCGCGTCAGGCGCGGGCGGCCCGGCCAGACTGAATCAGCGCCGCCGTCACCGATCCGGCCACCTCTTCGATGGTCATCGCCACCAGCAGGTGGTCCCGCCACGCCCCGTCCACGTCCAGGTAGCGCCGCAGCAGCCCTTCCTCACGAAAGCCGACCTTGGCCAGCACCGCCCGGCTGGCCGCGTTCTCCGGCCGCACGGTGGCCTCCACCCGGTGCAGGCGGACCGGCCCGAAACAGTGGTCGAGCCCCAGTGCGACCGCCGCGGTAGCCACTCCCCCGCCCGCCACCGCAGACGACACCCAGTAGCCGATCCACGCCGACCGCAGCGCCCCGTGCGCGATGTTGCCCACCGTCAGCTGGCCGCAGAACCGGCCGTCGAGTTCGATCACGTACGGCAACATCCGCCCGTAGCGGGCCTCCGAGCGCAGGCTGGAGCACAGCGGCGGCCACGCGGAACTGCCATGCCGCGTCACCCAGTCCACCTCCACACTGGGCTCCCACCGCTCCAGATAGGCCCGGTCGGCCAACCGGATGCGGCTCCAGGCCACCCCGTCACGCATGCGCACCGGCCGCAGCCGAATCACCCCGGCCGACACCCGCAGCGGCCCGAGCACACTCGGCCAGCCGGGATGCTCCACGGCTTTGAACGGCCACCAATTGACCAACATGGACCCGGGCTCAACCGCGCTGAGCCAGGAAGGCGACGTCCACCAACTCGCCGGCGCCGACCTGCTCGACCTCTTCGGGCACCACCACCAGGCAGTTCGCCTCGGCCAGCGTGGCAAGCAGATGCGACGACGAACCACCCGAGGACCCGAGCACCTGCACCAGGAACTCCCCGGTCTCCTCGTCGCGCATCAACTGGCCCCGCAGGAATCCCTTGCGACCCGGCATGGAGCTGATCGGCCCCAGGGTGCGGGCCCGCACCATACGGCGCATCGGCTCGCGTTTACCCAGCGACAACCGGATCAGCGGGCGGATCATCACCTCGAACACCACCAGCGCGCTCACCGGGTTGGTGGGCAGCAGGAACGTCGGCACGCCTTCGGGACCCAACTGGCCGAAACCCTGCACCGATCCGGGATGCATCGCGATCCGGGCGACCTCCACGTCACCGAGTTCGGACAGCACCGCGCGCACCTCGTCGGCCGCAGCACCCCCGACCCCACCGGCGATCACCACCACTTCGGACCGGTTGAGCTGACCCTCGACCACCTCGCGCAGCTTCTTCGGGTCGTTGCTGACGATGCCGACCCGGTTCACCTCCGCCCCGGCGTCCCGGCCGGCGGCGGCCAGCGCATAGGAGTCGACGTCGTAGACCTGCCCATTGCCGGGCGTGCGGTTGACATCCACCAGTTCGCCGCCCACCGCCATGACCGACAGCCGGGGGCGCGGATGCACCAGCACCCGGTCGCGGCCCACGGCGGCCAGCAGCCCCACCTGCGCGGCCCCGACCACGGTGCCGGCGCGGACCGCGACATCACCGGGCTGCACGTCGTCGCCGACCCGGCGCACGTAGTCGCCGGGGCGCACGCCGCGCAGCACCCGGACCCGGGTGTTGCCGCCGTCGGTCCAGCGCAGCGGCAGCACCGCGTCAGCCAGGGTGGGCATCGGCGCCCCGGTCTGAATCCGGGTGGCCAGTTTGGGTTGCAGCCGGGTCGGGGTGCGGGCACCGGCTTCGATGACGCCGAGCACCGGCAGCGTGACCACCGCCTCCTCGCGCTGCGAGCCGTCGGAGGTGTCGCCGATCGCCTCAGCACCCAGGACGTCCACACTGCGCACCGCGTAACCGTCGATGGCAGCCTGGTCGAATGCGGGCATGGGCCGCTCGGCGACCACCTCTTCGGCGCACATCAGCCCCTGCGCCTCGGCGATCGCCACCCGCACCGGGCGGGGCGCCACCGCAGCAGCCGCAACCCGGGCCTGCTGCTCCTCAACCGAACGCACGTGTGCCTTTCTCCGTAGCGGCCTGACCTCGGCTCAGCTTTGGGCCAAGCCCAGCCGCGCCACCAGCCACCGCCGCAGGTCCGGACCGTAGTCATCACGGTCCAAGGCAAAGTCAACCGCAGCTTTGAGGTAGCCGCCCGGATTTCCCAGGTCGTGTCGCGAACCCCGATGCACGACGACGTGCACGGGATGGCCCTCGGAGATCATCAGGGCAATCGCGTCGGTCAGCTGGACCTCGCCGCCGGCCCCACGGTCGATGCGCCGCAGGGCGTCGAACACCGCCCGGTCCAGCACGTAGCGGCCGGCCGCGGCATAGGTCGACGGCGCGTCTTGGGCCTTGGGCTTCTCGACCATCCCCTTGACCCGCATCACGTCCGGGTTGTCACCGTCGGGCAGCGGCTCGACGTCGAAGACGCCGTAGGCGCTGACGTCCTCCGGGCTGACCTCGATGGCGCACAGCACGGTGCCGCCCCGGCGGGCACGCACCTTCGACATGGTCTCCAGCACCCCGGTGGGCAGCACCAGATCGTCGGGCAGCAGCACCGCGACGGCGTCTTCGTCGACGGACAAGGTGGGCTCGACGCAGCTGATCGCGTGCCCGAGCCCGAGCGGCTCGGCCTGCACCACCGATTCGACCTTGATCAGTTGCGGCGCGCGGCGCACCTTGGCCAGCATGGCCTTCTTCCCGCGCGCCTCCAACGTGCCTTCGAGCACCAGGTCTTCCACGAAGTGCGCGACCACGCCGTCCTTGCCCTCGGAGGTGACGATCACCAGCCGCTCGGCACCGGCCTCAGCGGCCTCGGCGGCGACCAGCTCGATACCGGGGGTGTCGACGACGGGCAGCAGTTCTTTGGGCACCGTCTTGGTGGCGGGCAGAAAACGGGTGCCCAAACCCGCCGCGGGCACAATGGCAGTGCGCGGCATCGGAACCTTTGGCGTGGGCATTGTTCACACGATAACCGCAGTCGACTTCACCCCTTCGGCTGGCGGTGGGCGAGCCGAAGCTGACAGTCTGTTTGCCGTGACCGACGACGCGGTAATGGCCGCCAAGTCCGCGTTGCGGGCGCGATTGCTCGCCGAGCGGCGCGCGGTGTCCCCCCAGGTGCACGACGCCGAGGCCACCGCGTTGGCCGCCCATCTGGAGCGCCTGGCCGGCACCGCCGGCACCGTCTGCGCCCATCTGCCGATGGGCAGCGAGCCGGGGTCGGCCGAGATGGTGGACCGCTTGGCAGGCCGGGGAGTGCGGGTCCTGCTCCCGGTGGTGCGCACCGGGGAAGACGGCAGCCCGCTGCCGCTGTGGTGGGGCGACTACCGGCCGGAGGCGCTGACCACGGCCCGCTACGGCCTGCTCGAGCCGCCGCAGCCGTGGCTGGCCCCGGACACCCTGGCGCAGGCGGACCTCATCGTGGTGCCGGCGGTGGCCGTCGACCGCCGGGGCGCGCGACTGGGCCGCGGCGGCGGCTTCTACGACCGCTCGCTGCCGTGGCGCGATCCGCGGACTCCGCTGGTCGCGGTCGTGCGGGACGCCGAACTCGTCGAGGAGCTGCCCGCCGAGGACCACGACGTGCCGATGACTCATGTGCTGACACCGGGCCTGGGCCTGGTACCGCTGCAACCGCGCTCATGCGGCCAGGAATGAGAAAGGCCACATAGGCGTTCTAGCACTTGGCGCGGTAGAGTGCTAACGCGATTGTTCGATCCACGGAGGTTTACGTGCCCACCTACAGCTACGCCTGCACCGAGTGCAGCAACCGCTTCGACGTGGTCCAGGCCTTCACCGACGATGCCCTGACCAACTGCGAAGACTGCAACGGACGGCTGCGCAAGATCTTCGGGAAAGTCGGCGTGGTGTTCAAGGGCAGCGGCTTCTATCGCACCGACAGCCGCGAAGCGGGTAAGTCGTCGACGAACGGCAACGGCAACAGCGCCTCTGCCGCCTCGACATCCAGCGACTCCGGCGGCAGTTCCGGCAGCGGCAGTAGCGCATCGGCCGACAAGTCCAGCGGCAGCAGCAGCGCCACGTCCAGTTCCACCGCGGCGGCCGCGCCCGCAGCCGCCTCGAGCTAGCGCCAGCCCGTTATCCACAGTCGCCCGCCCGGCCGACGGCCCGGGGGCCGATTGCCGGCCTAGCGTGACGCCATGGGCGACTCGCTCAACCCCACCCTGATCAGCCGACTATCGCAGACCCTGCGCCCGGACTGGGCCCGGACGGTGCGCGCCCGCCGAGTGACCGCAGGCGCTTTGGTCGTGCTGGCCGGCATCGCCGCATTCCGGACCGACCCACGGGACGACCTGGTGGACGTCGTGGTGGCCCGCCGCGACATCGCCCCGGGCGCCGCCCTGACCGTCGACGACGTCCATCGGCAAACCCGCCCGGCCCCCACGGTTCCCGACGGTGCCGCCACGGACATCGCGGCGGTGCTGCAGGCGACACTGGCCGGCCCGGCCCGCCGCGGCGAGATACTCACCGACGTCCGGCTGTTGAGCCGCCGGCTCACCGAGGCCACCGCCGGTCCCGACGCCCGCATCGTGAGTGTGCACCCCGCCGACGCCGCGCTGATCGACGTGCTGCGCCCCGGCGACATCGTCGACGTTGTGGCCGCCGCGCCCGAGAATGCCGCCGATTCACCCGGCACCGCCCGGGTGCTGGCCGGCGGAGGCATCGTGGTGCTGGTCTCCGGCCAGAACCACGACGACCGGGTGGTGCTGGTGGCGTTGCCGGCGCACTCCGCCGTCGCGGTCGCCGGCGCCGCGCTGAGCCAGGCCGTGACGCTAACCCTGCGCTGAACTCCTCACGCCGCCGCGGCCGGCTGCGGGCTGGCGCAGAACTTGCACTTTCTGGCGTCGGCGTCGATCTCCGACCGGCACTCCGGGCAGGTTTTGGTGGGCGCCGCGTCGTCGTCGTCGCCGAACACCGACTTGCCGCGCCGCTTCTGAATGTGCTTGTAGGGCAGCACGATAACGAAGTAGACGGTGGCCATGAACACGATGAAGTAGATGACCGCCGAGAGAAACGCACCGAAGTCGACGAAGGTCGCCTCATTGCCTTCGGCCCCCAGCTGATACCCCAGCCCCAGCCCGGCCGCGTCGGGTTGAGTGGCCGACACCAGCGGATTGATCACGCTGTCGGTGAAGGCCTTGACCAGGTTGGAAAACGCCAGCGCGACCACCAGACCAATGGCCACGGTGATCACGTCGTCACGCATCAAAAAATTCTTGAACCCCTTGAGCACCGGAACTCCCCTTTCCTGCGGATGCACTGCCGAGCGGCGAAACGCCGCCTACGGCGAACCGTAGTAGCCGCTGCGGAACCGGTAGGGGGATTGCGCGAAGTCGAACCTCAACCGTGATGTGGCGGGATGTTGTCCCGCAGCCAGCGCTCGCGCTCCTGCGCCTCGCGGGCGTCGTCCGGGTCGCGTTCGTCCGACGACGACTGATGCTCTTGCAGTCCGGGCACGATTAGATCTCCAGGCTGGACAGTTGGCCGATGATCGTCGCGGCCAGCGGGTTCAGCGTGGCCATCCCGTCACGCACAGCCGCCCGGGACCCGGCCAGGTTGACCACCAGGGTGCTGCCGGAGACCCCGGCCAGCCCCCGCGAGAGGCCGGCGTCGGCGATCCCGGCCGACAGGCCGGAGGCCCGCAGCGCCTCGGCGATGCCGAGGATCTCGCGGTCGAGGAGTTCGCGGGTGGCCTCCGGGGTGACGTCGCGCGGGGTGACCCCGGTGCCGCCCACCGACACGACCAGGTCGACGCCGCCGATCACCGCGGTGTTGAGCGCGTTGCGGATCTCCACCTCATCGGCGGCGACGGCAACCACGCCGTCCACCATGAATCCGCCCTCGGCCAGCAATTCGCTGACCAACGGGCCACTGTGGTCCTGATCGCCGTGGGCGGTACGGTCGTCCACCACGACGACGAGGGCGCGGCCTGCGAGTTCTCGGGCTTGCTCCATGGATGCAACCGTATATCCGGAACGCGTCGTCCGGGTCACCAACCCGTCACTGCTGTGCTTTGCCCAGGGTGACCTGCGTGGTTTTGGTCGCTCCGGAGGGGTCCAGATAGGTCAGCGTCACCTGGTCGCCGGGCGCCTTGGAACGCACCGCAGCAACCAGCGCGTCGGCGCTGCCGATGGGGCGCTTGTCGAACGCCGTCACCGTCGCGCCCTCGGGCAGACCGGCCTTGGCGGCCGCCTCGCCGGGCACCACCTCCACCACCTTGGCGCCGTGCAGGCTGCGCTCGCTGGTGACGCGCACCCCCAGGGAGGCGTGCGATGCCGTGTGGTCCGGCGAGTTGATGAGTTCGTCGGCGATCCGCTTGGCCTGGTCTACCGGGATGGCAAAGCCGAGGCCGATCGATCCGCCCTGGGCTTCGCCGGAATCGCCGCCCATGGTGGCGATCGCGGAGTTGACGCCCACCAGATCGCCGTTCATGTTGACCAGCGCGCCACCGGAGTTGCCCGGGTTGATCGCGGCGTCGGTCTGGATGGCGTCCAGGACGGTGTTCTGGTTGCCCGCCTCCCCCGTGGTGGAGACCGGCCGGTTGAGAGCGCTGACGATGCCGGTGGTCACGGTGCCTTCCAGCCCGAGCGGCGAGCCGACCGCCACGACGTGCTGGCCCACCCGCAAATCAGCCGAGGAACCGATCGTGATCGGGGTCAGCCCCGAGACACCCTGGACGCGCACCACGGCGATGTCGCTGGCCGGATCGGTGCCCACCACCGTGAACGGGGCGGTGCGTCCGTCGGAGAACGTCACCGTGGTCTTCGGCCCCGGCTTGCCGGCCGCGTCGGGTTTGGCGGCAGCGGCGGCCACCACGTGGTGGTTGGTCAGGATCATGCCGTCGGCCGACAGGACGATGCCCGATCCCTCCTCGGACTGGCGTCCCAGGTCGGTCTCCAGCATGACGACGCTGGGCACCACCTTCGCCGCGACTTTCTCCACCGAACCGTCCGGCAGATTCACCGCAGCCGGCACGCCCGGGTTCTGAATGCCGGGAATGTGACCTCCAGCGGCGAGCGGCCGCTGATCGGAGTTCAGCGCCGAACCGACCACACCGCCCATGACGCCGGACATCACCGCGATACCGACCGCTCCCAGCACCAGCCCGCCCGTGCGGGACCGCTTCGGCGCCGCACCGCCCGGGCGCGGACCCCCGCCGTAGGGGGCGTCATAAGCGGTGCGATAGCCCGAAGGCCTGCCCTGATGCTGGACGTACCGCCAGTCGTAGGGCGGCGGGTACGAGCCCGGAACGGGCCCGCCCGGATAACCGGTCTGCCCGCGTTGGTCCGCACCGGTGGAACCGGCCGGGTGGGGCCGTTCCGGTTGCGCAGGCGGCGGGAGGTACCCGGGGTAATTCGTCATGTTTGTTGTCTACTCCTAGTGACGCGAGGCGGCAGCGACGTTGCCTCACCACCATGCCTACGTGGACTGAGAAGCGCCTGTGACGGCTGCGGCCGAAGCAGGTCGCGCGGAGGTGGGACCGCCGGGCAGCACCATCCGAAACGACGTGCCGGGCGGTTTGCCCCCGGGGACGGTCTCACCGACGGTGATCGCCCCGCCGTGTTTGAGCACCACCTGCTTGACGATCGCCAACCCCAGCCCGGATCCGGGCATGGCCCGCGCGGAGTCCGACCGGTAGAAGCGCTCGAACACCAACTCCCGCTGGCTCTCCGGAATACCCGGCCCCTGGTCCGAGACGACCATCTCCACGTGCGTGGGGTCGAGCTGACGCATCCGCAATCCGACGACCCCGCCCGACGGACTCCACTTGGCCGCGTTGTCGAGCAGGTTGAGCACCGCGCGGGACAGACCCGCGGCGTCGCCGTAGACGTACCAGGGCACCACCTGGATATCGAACTCGATGTCGTTGCGGCGCCGACGGACCCGCTCCATGCTGCGGTCGACGACCTCGGTGATGTCGACCTGTTCGTAGGCGACCTCGCGCTGATCGTCGCGGGTGAGATCCACCAGATCGCCTACCAGCGTGGACAATTCCTCGATCTGCCCGATTGCGTCGGCACGCAGTTCGGCCATCTCCTCTTCGGGCAGCTGCGGGGCGCCCGGCGCCGCCGAGGCCATCAACAGCTCGACGTTGGTGCGCAGCGACGTCAGCGGGGTCTTGAGCTCATGGCCGGCATCGGCGACCAGGCGGGCCTGCCGCTCCCGCGACTCCGCCAGCGCCCGCAGCATCGCGTTGAACGCCTCGGTGAGGCGGGCCAGCTCGTCACTGCCATACACCGGTATCGGTCGCAGGTCGTCGGTGCGCGCCACGCGTTCGGCCGCCTCGGTCAGCCGGCCCACCGGCCGCAGCCCGGCGCGGGTGACCATGCCGCCGGCCACCGCGGCCACCACGACGCCCACGCCGCCGACCACCAGCAGCACCCATCGCAGCTTCATCGTCACCGCCTGGGTGGGCGCCAGGCTCTTGGAGATCAACAACGTGCTGCCGTTGGGCAGGTGCACGGCCAGCACCCGCTGGCCGGACGCGGTGCGGCGCGAGAGGAACAGCTCGCCGCGGATGACGGCCTTCTCCTGCTGGCCCACCGGCAGCCGCTGGCCGGGCTGATTCGCGGTGTAGATCGAGCGGCCCGGATTGACCAGCATGGCGTTGACGTCGGAATAGGCGGTGCCCTCGATCGCCTTGCGGGGATCGGCGGCCAGCGAGCCACTGGCGATCAGCATCTCGGCCCGGCTCTGCAGCTGATTGTCGATGTCGTTGTAGAGCGCAGCCGAAATCACGGCGTAGACGGCGACGGCCATCAGGACCACCACCAATGCCACCATCGACATCGCCAGCAGCATTACCCGCCAGCGCAGCGAGAGGGAGGTCTGCTTCGCCTCTTCACCCTGCCGACGGCGGAACGACTGCATCAGGGGGGCGTCTCGCGAAGCACGTAACCCACCCCGCGCACGGTGTAGATCAGCCGCGGCTCCCCTTCGGCTTCGGTCTTACGACGCAGGTACCCGATGTAGACCTCCAGCGCGTTGCCCGAGGTGGGGAAGTCGAAGCCCCAGACCTCCTCGAGAATCCGGCTGCGGGTGAGAACCCGGCGCGGATTGGCGATGAGCATCTCCAGCAGGGCGAACTCGGTGCGGGTGAGGCTGATCTGGCGGTCCCCCCGGGTGACTTCGCGGGTCACCGGGTCCAACGTGAGGTCCTCGAAGGACATCGCCACGGATTCGCTGAGCTCCTCGGCGGTGGTGCGGCGCAGCAGCGCCCGCATCCGCGCCAGCAGTTCCTCCAGCGCGAACGGCTTGGGCAGGTAGTCGTCGGCGCCGGCATCCAGGCCGGCGACACGCTCGGAGACCGAGTCGCGGGCCGTCAGGACCAGGATCGGCAGGTCGTCACCGGTGCTCCGCAGCTGACGGCAGACCTCCAGGCCGTCCAGCCGCGGCATCATGACGTCCAGGATCATCGCGTCCGGACGGTCGTTGGTGATGGCCTCGAGCGCCTCGACCCCATCAGTGGCCAACGAGACGGAGTAACCATTGAACGACAACGACCTGCGTAACGACTCGCGCACAGCGCGGTCGTCATCAACAACCAATACCCGGGTAGCCATGGGTGCTATCCAATCATCCGAGTGGCGATCTGGGGGGCCAGACGCCGGTCGTGTCGGATCCTAATTAGCGGCGATCGAGATCGATGAGACCCAGACGTGCGGCTTTGAGCAGACGGCGCGGCACCTTGTGGGCGCGTCCGGCGACGGACACGGTGACCAGGCCGGTTGCCTCAGCCTTCCACTGCGCGCGGCGACTGCGAGTGTTCGCACGCGACATCCTGCGTTTCGGCACGGCCATGGTCGAGCCTCTCCTGTTGTTGGCATAGTGCCGCTCGATTCCAGCGGCGGGACTATCGCAAAGGATAGCCGGTGACCAGCGTCGGCTCCAAAATAGCGAAGCCCCGCGGCATCGGCCCCGCGGTTCAGCGACGCGCGACATAAGGAGAGCCGCAGCTGCGTAGCGCGAGCGGCGCACCTTGACGCGACACCGCCGGTACCGGCTAACCTACCGGTTGGTTGAGGGATGGGATTTGGGGATGACAGCAGCCGTTCGCATCGGTAACTGCTCGGGGTTCTACGGCGACCGCCATGCCGCCATGCACGAGATGCTCACCGGCGGCGAACTGGACTACCTCACCGGCGACTACCTGGCCGAACTCACCATGCTGATCCTGGGCCGCGACCGGATGAAGAACCCGCAGCGCGGCTACGCCAAGACGTTCTTGACCCAGCTCGAACAATGCCTGGGACTCGCCCACGATCGGGGCGTCCGCATCGTGACCAACGCCGGCGGGCTCAACCCGGCCGGCCTGGCCGACGCCGTGCGCGAACTGGCCCAGCGGCTGGGCGTCCCCGCCCGGGTGGCCCATGTCGAAGGCGACGACCTGCTGGACCGCGCCGCGGAACTGGGGTTGGGCGCTCCGCTGACGGCGAACGCCTACCTGGGGGCCTGGGGTATCGCCGAGTGCCTGGCCGGCGGCGCCGATGTGGTGATCACCGGCCGCGTCACCGACGCGTCGGTGATCGTCGGACCCGCCGCCGCCCACTTCGGGTGGAGCCGCACGGACTACGACCGGCTGGCCGGGGCCGTGGTGGCCGGCCACGTCATCGAGTGCGGCGTGCAGGCCGCCGGCGGAAACTACGCCTTCTTCACCGAGATCCCCACCGCCCAGATGCTGCACCCGGGGTTCCCGCTCGCCGAGATCCACCCCGACGGGTCGTCGGTGATCACCAAGCATCCCGGCACCGGCGGGCTGGTCAGCGTCGACACCGTGACCGCGCAACTGCTCTACGAAGTGACCGGTGCCCGCTACGCCAATCCCGACGTCACGGTGCGCATGGACTCCGTCCAGCTGGCCGCCGACGGTCCGGACCGGGTGCGCATCTCCGGCGTGACCGGCGAAGCGCCGCCACCGACCTACAAGGTGTCGCTGAACTCGATCGGCGGGTTCCGCAACTCCACCACCTTCGTGCTGACCGGCCTGGACATCGAGGCCAAAGCCGAGCTGGTGCGCACCCAGCTGGAGGCGGCCCTGACCGTCCGGCCGGCCGAGCTGGAGTGGACGTTGTCGCGCACCGACCATCCCGATGCCGACACCGAGGAGACCGCCAGCGCCCTGCTGCACTGTGTGGTGCGCGATCCCGACCCCGCCAAGGTGGGCCGTGCGTTCTCGGCGGCCGGGGTGGAGCTGGCCCTGGCCAGCTACCCCGGGTTCTGCGCCACCGCCCCGCCCGGCGACGGGCAGGTGTACGGGGTGTTCACGCCCGGCTATGTCGACGCCGCGCAGGTGCCGCACGTCGCCGTGCACGCTGACGGCACCCGCGTCGACATCCCGGCCGCCTCGCAAAGCGGCGAAGAGACGCGCGAGCTGGCCCCGGTCGCCGAACCGGAGCTGCCCGAGCCGCTGCCGGCCGGCCCGAGCCGGCGCGCTCCCCTGGGCTCGGTCGCCGGCGCCCGCAGCGGCGACAAGGGCGGCTCGGCCAACGTGGGACTCTGGGTGCGCACCGAGGAGCAGTGGCGCTGGCTGGCCCACATCATGACCGTGGAGAAACTGCGCGAACTGCTGCCGGAGACCGCGGCGCTACCGGTCAGCCGCCACCTGTTGCCCAAGCTGCGGGCGGTGAACTTCGTGATCGACGGCATCCTGGGGCAAGGAGTGGCCTACCAGGCCCGATTCGACCCGCAGGCCAAGGGGCTGGGCGAATGGTTGCGCAGCCGGCATGTGGAGATACCCGAGCAGCTGCTCTGAGAAGGGAAATTATGAGTATCTGGACCACCCCCGAGCGCCAGGCGCTGCGCGACACCGTGCGCGGATTCGTCGACCGGGAGATCCTGCCCAACGTCGAGGAGTGGGAACGCACCGGCGACCTGCCCCGCGAACTGCACCGCAAGGCCGCCGACATCGGCCTGCTGGGTGCGGGCTTTCCCGAAGAAGTCGGTGGCAGCGGCGGCGACAGCGCCGACGCGCTGACCGTGTGCGAGGAGATGCACCAGGCCGGAGCCCCCGGCGGCGTGTTCGCCTCCCTGTTCACCTGCGGTATCGCGGTGCCGCACATGATCGCCTCGGGCGATGCCCGGCTGATCGAGGAGTACGTCCGCCCGACGCTGGCCGGCGAGAAGATCGGTTCGCTGGCCATCACCGAACCCGGCGGCGGTTCGGACGTCGGGCACCTGCGCACCACGGCGCGGCGGGAGGGCGATCACTACGTGGTCAACGGCGCCAAAACCTTCATCACCTCCGCGGTGCGCGCCGACTACGTCGTCACCGCAGTGCGTACCGGCGGACCGGGAGCGGGCGGGGTCTCGCTGCTGGTGGTCGAGCGAGGCACCCCCGGGTTCGAGGTGTCGCGCAAACTGGACAAGATGGGCTGGCGCTCCTCGGACACCGCCGAGCTGTCCTACGTCGACGCCCAGGTGCCGACGGCGAACCTGGTCGGTGTCGAGAACACCGGATTCATCCAGATCGCCGGCGCCTTCGTCTCCGAGCGGGTGGCGCTGGCCGCACAGGCGTATGCCAGCGCACAGCGCTGCCTGGACCTGACCGTGGCCTGGTGCCGCGACCGGGAGACGTTCGGCCGGCCGCTGATCTCACGGCAGGCCGTGCAGAACACCCTGGCCGAGATGGCCCGCCGAATCGATGTGGCCCGGGTCTACACCCGCCACGTGGTCGAGCGCCAGCTGGCCGGGGACTACAACCTGATCGCCGAGGTGTGCTTCGCCAAGAACACCGCGGTAGAGGCCGGTGAGTGGGTTGCTCACCAGGCGGTGCAGCTGTTCGGCGGGATGGGCTACATGGCCGAATCCGAGGTCGAGCGCCAGTACCGCGACATGCGGATCATCGGAATCGGTGGCGGAACCACCGAGATCCTGACCTCGCTGGCAGCCAAGACGCTTGGATATCAGGCATGATCACCGCTGCTGCGCACCGCCTCGCCGCGCACCACCGCGCGCGGCCGGGCGTCCTACGTCGGGCCCGGCTATGACGGTTCTGACCTCCACGCTCGATCCGGCCTCACCCGCCTACGCCGAGGCCGCCTCGGCACTGACCGACAAGCTCGCCGAGCTCGATGCCGAACTGGCCAAAGCACTGGCCGGGGGCGGCCCCAAATACGTCGAGCGCCACCACGCCCGCGGCAAGCTCACCGCGCGCGAGCGCATCGAGGCGCTGGTGGACCCCGACTCGCCCTTCCTGGAACTGTGTCCGCTGGCAGCCTGGGGCAGCGAGTTCCAGGTCGGCGCCAGTGTGGTGATCGGGATCGGCGCGGTCAGCGGCGTCGAGTGCATGATCGTCTCCAACGACGCGACGGTCAAAGGCGGCACGTCTAACCCATGGACTCTGCGAAAAATCCTGCGGGCCAACCAGATCGCCCTGGAGAACCGGCTCCCGCTGATCTCGCTGGTGGAATCCGGCGGAGCCGATCTGCCGACGCAGAAGGAAGTGTTCATCCCCGGCGGGCAGATGTTCCGCGACCTGACCCGCCTCTCGGCGGCCGGCATCCCGACCATCGCGCTGGTATTCGGCAACTCGACCGCCGGCGGCGCCTACGTGCCGGGCATGTCCGACCACGTGGTGATGATCCGGCAACGCTCGAAGGTGTTCCTCGCCGGTCCCCCGCTGGTGAAGATGGCCACCGGCGAGGAGTCCGACGACGAGTCGCTCGGTGGCGCCGAGATGCATTCGCGCACCTCGGGCCTGGGCGACTACCTCGCCAACGATGAGCTCGACGCGCTGCGGATCGGCCGGCGGATCGTGGCGCGGCTGAACTGGGCCAAAAAGGGGCCGAAGCCGGCCGCGGTGCTCGAACCCCGCTACACCGCCGAGGAATTGATCGGCATCGTGCCCGCCGATCTGCGCATCCCCTTCGATCCGCGCGAAGTGATCGCCCGGATCGTCGACGACTCGGACTTCGACGAGTTCAAGGAACTCTACGGTTCGTCGCTGGTCACCGGCTGGGCCCGCCTGCACGGCTACCCGGTGGGCATTCTGGCCAACGCCCGCGGCGTGCTGTTCAGCGAGGAGGCCCAGAAGGCCACCCAGTTCATCCAGTTGGCCAACCGCTCGAATACGCCACTGCTGTTCTTGCACAACACCACCGGGTACATGGTCGGCAAGGCCTACGAAGAGGGCGGCATGATCAAGCACGGCTCGATGATGATCAACGCCGTGTCCAACTCGACGGTGCCGCACATCTCGCTGCTGATCGGTGCTTCCTACGGCGCCGGGCACTACGGCATGTGTGGGCGGGCCTACGATCCGCGCTTCCTGTTCGCCTGGCCGAGCGCAAAGGCCGCGGTGATGGGCGGGACGCAGCTTGCCGGCGTCATCTCGATCGTCAGCCGCGCCGCCGCCGAGGCCCGCGGCCAGCAGGTGGACGAGGCCGCCGACGCCGCGTTGCGCGCCGCGATCGAAGCACAGATCGAGGCCGAGTCGCTGCCGACATTCCTGTCCGGACGGCTCTACGACGACGGGGTGATCGACCCCCGCGACACTCGGACCGTTCTGGGAATGTGTTTGTCCGCCATCGCCAATGGCCCGGTCGAGGGGACGTCGAACTTCGGCGTCTTCCGGATGTGAGGACTCCATGATCAGCACTGTTCTGGTGGCCAATCGCGGCGAGATCGCCCGCCGGGTGTTCGCCACGTGCCGCCGGCTGGGCCTGGGCACGGTCGCGGTCTACACCGAACCGGACGCGGGCATGCCGCACGTGGCCGAAGCCGACGCCCGGGTGCGCCTGCCGGAGACCACCAGCTACCTGTCCGCCGAGGCGATCATCGGCGCCGCCCGGGCCTCGGGCGCCGACGCCATCCATCCCGGCTACGGATTCCTCTCGGAGAACGCCGAGTTCGCCGCGGCGGTGGAAACGGCCGGGCTGACCTGGATCGGGCCGCCGGTGGCCGCGGTCACCTCGATGGGCTCCAAGATCGAGGCGAAGAAGATGATGGCCGCCGCCGGCGTGCCGGTTCTCGAAGAGCTCGACCCCGCCACGGTCACCGCGGCGCAACTGCCCGTGCTGGTGAAAGCCTCGGCGGGCGGCGGCGGCCGCGGCATGCGGGTGGTCGGCGACTTGTCGACGCTCGCCGCCGAAGTGGCCGCCGCCCAGCGGGAAGCCGCCTCGGCGTTCGGCGACCCGACGGTGTTCTGCGAACGCTATCTGCCGACCGGGCATCACATCGAGGTCCAGGTGATGGCCGACTCGTACGGCACGGTGTGGGCGGTGGGCGAGCGGGAATGCTCGATTCAGCGCCGCCACCAGAAGGTCATCGAGGAGGCGCCGTCGCCGTTGGTGGAGCGCACCCCCGGGATGCGCACCAGGCTGTTCGAGGCCGCCCGGCTGGCCGCGAGCGCAATCGGCTACACCGGCGCCGGCACCGTTGAGTTCCTGGCCGATGAGCACGGCGAGTTCTACTTCCTGGAGATGAACACCCGGCTGCAGGTGGAACATCCGGTCACCGAGGAGACCACCGGCGTCGACCTCGTCGAGCTGCAGATCGCGGTGGCCGACGGGGCCCGGCTCGACCCCGCGCCGCCGCCCGCACAGGGACACTCCATCGAGGCGCGCCTGTATGCCGAGGACCCCGCGCACGGCTGGCAGCCGCAGGCCGGGACGGTGCACGCCCTGGAGGTCGCCGGGGTTGGCACACAGTTCGAGTCGTTGTCCCGGCGGACCGGTGTACGGCTGGACTCCGGCATCGTCGACGGCTCGACGGTCTCCATTCACTACGACCCGATGCTGGCCAAGGTGATCAGCTACGCCCCGACGCGCCGTCAGGCGGCGGCGGTGCTCGCCGGGTCACTGGCGCGCACCCGCCTGCACGGCCTGCGCACCAACCGGGACCTGCTGGTCAACGTGTTGCGCCATCCGGCCTTCCTCGACGGCGCCACCGATACCGCGTTCTTCGACACCCACGGGCTGACGGAGTTGTCCGCGCCGCTGGCCGACGCCGCGACGGTGTGCGCCAGCGCGATCGCCGCGGCCCTGGCCGACGCGGCCCACAATCGAGCCACCGCCGAGGCGTTCGGCTCCCTGCCCAGCGGTTGGCGCAACCTGGCGTCGGCATTCCAGTCCAAGGGCTACGCCGACGACTCCGGCACCGAACACCGGATCGAATACCGCTTCACCCGTACCGGGGTGATCGTCGACGACGGCCTCACCGTGGTGTCGGCCACCCCGGACGAGGTGGTTCTGGCCGATCCGGCCGGGGTCGCCCGCACCTTCGCCGTCGCCCGGTACGGCTCGGACATCTACGTCGACTCCCCGGCCGGGGCGGTGCACCTGGTGGCGCTGCCCCGTTTCCCCGATCCCGAGTCGGCGATCGCCCAGGGATCACTGCTGGCGCCCATGCCCGGCAGTGTGATCCGGCTGGGCGCCGCCGCCGGAGACGAGGTGACCGCCGGACAGCCGCTGATCTGGCTGGAGGCGATGAAGATGGAACACACCATCAGCGCACCCGCCGGCGGTGTGCTCACGCACCTCAACGTCCAACCCGGCGACCAGGTGGAGGTCGGCGCCGTGCTGGCCCGTGTCGAAGCGCCGGAAACACGTCTCGAAACATCAGCAGAAGGAGATGCCCCATGAGCGACACCAGCTTCATCGAGAGCGACGAACGGCGCGCGCTGCGCGAGGCGGTCGCCGCGATGGCCCGCAACTACGGCCAGGAGTACTACCTGGAGAAGGCCCGCGCCGGCCAGCACACCGACGAACTGTGGAGCGAGGCGGCCAAGCTCGGCTTCATCGGGGTGAACCTTCCCGAGGAGTACGGCGGCGGCGGCGCCGGAATGTACGAGCTGGCGCTGGTCATGGAGGAGATGTCGGCGAACGGCTGCGCACTGCTGATGATGGTCGTCTCCCCGGCCATCAACGGCACCATCATCTCCAAGTTCGGCACCGACGAGCAGAAGCAGCGCTGGATCCCCGGCATCGCCGACGGTTCGCTGACCATGGCGTTCGCCATCACCGAGCCGGATGCCGGATCCAACTCGCACAAGATCACCACCACGGCGCGCCGCGACGGCTCCGACTGGATCCTCAAAGGCCAGAAGACCTTCATCTCCGGCGTGGACCAGGCCCAGGCGGTGCTGGTGGTCGGACGCAGCGAAGACGCCAAGACCGGCAACCTGCGGCCCGCGCTGTTCGTGGTGCCCACCGACGCCCCCGGCCTGACCTACACCCCCATCGAGATGGAGCTGGTCAGCCCGGAGCGCCAGTTCCAGGTGTTCCTCGATGACGTCCGGCTGCCGGCCGACGCGCTGGTGGGCTCGGAGGACGCCGCCATCGCGCAGCTGTTCGCCGGCCTGAACCCGGAGCGCATCATGGGCGCGGCCAGCGCGGTCGGCATGGGCCGCTTCGCGATCGGCAAGGCCGTCGACTACGTCACCACCCGGCAGGTCTGGAAGACCCCGATCGGGGCGCACCAGGGCCTGTCGCATCCGCTGGCGGCGAACCACATCGAAATCCAGCTGGCGAAGCTGATGATGCAGAAGGCGGCGACGCTGTATGACGCCGGCGACGACTTCGGCGCCGCGGAGGCGGCCAACATGGCCAAGTACGCCGCCGGCGAGGCGTCGACGCGGGCGGTCGACCAGGCCGTGCAGTCCCTGGGCGGCAACGGCCTGACCAAGGAGTACGGCATCGCCGCGGCGGTCACCGCGTCCCGGCTGGCCCGCATCGCGCCCGTGAGCCGGGAGATGATCCTCAACTTCGTCGCGCAGACGTCGCTGGGCCTGCCCCGGTCGTACTGATGGACACGCTGGTCACCTACGCGGGGCCGGAAGACACCGGCGACGGGTCGGCCCGCCTGACCCTGGACTCGCCGCACAACCGCAACGCACTGTCATCGACGTTGGTAGCCCAGCTGCACGCCGGGCTGCGCGACGCTGCGGCGGACCCGAACGTGCGGGTGGTGGTGCTGGGCCACACCGGTAACACCTTCTGTGCCGGCGCGGATCTGAGCGAGGCCGCCGGTGATGACCCCGCCGATCTGGCTGCGGACCGGGCCCGTGAACTGGCGGCGCTGCTGCGCGCGATCGTCGAGTCTCCGCGGCCGGTGATCGCGGCGGTGAACGGGCACGTGCGGGCCGGCGGCATGGGCCTCGTCGGTGCCTGCGACCTCGCCGTCGCCGGTCCGGCCAGCACGTTCGCCCTGACTGAGGCCCGGATCGGGGTGGCGCCGTCGATCATCTCGCTGACCCTGCTGCCCAAGCTGGCGCCCCGGGCGGCGGCCCGCTACTACCTGACCGGCGAGAAGTTCGACGCCGCCGAAGCCGCGGCGATCGGGCTGATCACCGTGGCCGTGGACGACCCGGACGGGGTGGATGCCGCCGTGGCGGACCTGGTCGCCAACCTGCGGCTCGGGTCCCCGCAGGGGCTGGCGGCGTCCAAGGCGCTGACCACCGCGGCGGTGCTGGCCGGTTTCGACCGGGATGCGGAGCCGCTGAGCGTGGCCTCGGCGCGGATGTTCGTCTCCGACGAGGCGCAGGAGGGGATGCTGGCGTTTCTGCAGAAGCGCCCGCCCCGCTGGGTCGGCTAGCCGGTTTGACCGACCCCGCTTGCGGCCGATGCGGTTCGTCGTAGGCTTTATAGGCGATGAAAAATTCAACCCGGCGCGGCGACGACACCGACGGCACCCCGTCGCGCGCCGCTGACACCGACCGGATCCAGCTGGCGCAGGTGCTCGGCGAGGCCGTCGCGCAGGGCCAACTTCCGATGAGCGAATACGAGGCCCGGCTCGCCAAGGCGTACGCGGCGCAGACCTACGACGAGCTCGACGGCCTGCGTGCCGACCTGCCGGGCTCCTCGGTGTGCCCGCACCGCGGCGGCGACTGCAAACCCGCTCCCTCCACGCTGCTGCTGGGGATCTTGAGTTCCTTCGAGCGGCGGGGCCGGTGGAACGTGCCCAAGCGGCTGACCACCTTCTCACTGTGGGGCGGCGGGGTCATCGACCTGCGCTACGCCGATTTCACCTCGCCGGAAGTCGAGATCAACGCCTACTCCATCATGGGCGGGCAGACCATCCTGCTGCCGCCCGAGGTCAACGTCGACATCCAGGGGTACGGGGTGATGGGCGGTTTCGACCAGCGCGTCGAGGGCACCGGCAGCCCCGGCGCCCCGCGGGTCAAGGTTCGCGGATTCTCCCTGTGGGGCGGCGTCGGTATCCGGCGCAAGAACCGCAAGCCGCGCGGCTGACAGCCAAGCGCTGCCGCCGAGGGCCCCGCCGCCGGCGCGGGCATACTTCGACATCCGCGCCGCACCAGGCGCACACTTTCACTATGCAAGCACGTGATGTCACCGCTGCGCTGATTGCCTGATCGTGGCCGTGCGCCCTGAGCCCGGACCGCGGCGCCTGACCGGCATCTCCGACCTGCGCGCGTTCTTCCACACCAACACCGCGCCGCTGTACTTCATCTCCCCGACCCCGTTCAACCTGCTGGGCATCGACCGCTGGGTGCGGAACTTCTTCTACCTGACCTACTTCGACTCGTTCGAAGGCGCCCATTCGCGCGTGTTCGTTCCCCGGCGCCGCGATCGCGTCGATTTCGACTCCATGGGAGATGTGTGCAACCACCTGCTGCGCGATCCCGAGACACTGGACTTCATCGCCCGCAGGGGCCTCGGCGGGCGGGCCTGCTTCGTGATGCTCGACGAGGAGACTCAGGCCCTGACACACCAGGCCGGACTCGGCGTCATGCATCCGCCGGCAGAACTGCGCCATCGCCTGGGCTCCAAGATCATCATGACGCGGCTGGCCGACGAGGCGGGCGTGCCCAGTGCGCCCCATGCGATCGGCAGGGTCAGCTCCTATGACGACGTGGCGGCGCTGGCGAAGAGCGCGGACTTGGGCGAGGACCTCGTGGTCGAGGCGGCCTACGGCAACGCCGGCAGCGCCACGTTCTTCGTGCGCGGCCGCACCGACTGGGACCGCAGCGCGGGCGGGCTGCGCGAGCAGGAAGTCAAAGTGATGAAGCGAATCCGCAACGTCGAAATATGCATCGAGGGCGCCGTGACCCGCCACGGCACCGTGATCGGCCCGGCGATGACCAGCCTGGTCGGCTATCCGGAACTGACGCCCAACCGGGGCAGCTGGTGCGGCAATGACATCTGGCGCGAGGCGCTGCCGGCCGCCCAGAAGCACACCGCCCGGGAGATGGTGCACAAACTGGGCGGCGTCTTGAGCCGCGAAGGCTACCGCGGATCCTTCGAGGTGGACCTGCTGCACGATCTGGACGCCGACGAGCTCTACCTCGGCGAAGTCAATCCGCGGCTGTCCGGCGCGAGCCCGATGACGAACATGACCACCGAGGCCTACGCCGACATCCCGCTCTTCTTGTTCCACCTGCTCGAATACATGGACGTGGACTACGAAGTCGACATCGACGAGCTCAACGCGCGCTGGGAGCGCGGCTTCGGCGACGACGAGGTCTGGGGCCAGATGATCATCACCGAGACCGCACCCGACATCGAACTGTTCACCGCGACCCCTCGCACCGGGGTGTGGCGTCTCGACGACGAGGGCCGCGCCAGCTTCGCCCGCCAGGGCAATGACTGGGCCACGCTGCTCGACGAATCCGAGGCCTTCTACATGCGTATCGCGGCTCCCGGCGACCTTCGCTGCCAGGGCGCGCAACTGGGCGTGCTCGTCACCCGCGGTCACCTGCAGACCGCGGACTACCAGCTCACCGAACGCTGCCGACGCTGGGTCAACGGGATCAAGGCGCGATTCAGCTCGACTCCCCTGACCCCGGCCACCCCCATCGTCTCCCGGCTCGTCGCGCGGGCGTGAGCGCCGGCGCCCCGGGCCGCATCCCGGCCGGGATCTCCCTGGACAACTGGCTGTCGGAGCCTTACTCGCGGTGGTCGTTTCAGCATGTCGAGGATTTCGTTGCGACCGCGCTCATTTCACGCGGCACGGGTCCCGTCGCGGTACTGCCCGCCGCCGGCGCCGAGCTGTCCGCGACCCCGGTGACCGCCACCGACGGGTCGCGCACCACGGTCGGCGCGATCATGGCCGCCACCGCGACCGACGGGTGGGCGGTGGCCCACCGCGGCACGCTGATCACCGAGGCCTACCTGGGCACCCTCGGAACGCAGACCCGGCACTTGCTGTTCTCGGTCAGCAAATCGCTGGTGGCAGCTGTCGTGGGCGCGTTACACGAGGCGATCGACCTCGACGCCGTGGTCACCACCTATGTCCCCGCTTTGGCCGACTGCGGGTACGCCGGCGCGACGGTGCGCCACCTGCTGGACATGCGTTCGGGAATCGCCTTCTCCGACAACTACCTTCACCCGACCGCGGAGATACATCTGCTCGACGAGGCCCTCGGGTGGGCGCCCAGGAGCCGGGCGGGCGGTCCGGGCACACTGCGGGAGTTCCTGCTGACGCTGCGGCAGAAGTCGGCGCACGGCGGCCCGTTCGAGTATCGGTCCTGCGAAACCGATGTGCTCGGCTGGGTGTGTGAGGCGATCGCCGGGCAGCGGATGCCCGAGCTGATGTCGGAGCTGCTGTGGAGCAGGCTGGGTGCGCAACAGGACGCCACCATCGGGGTGGACTCCGCCGGCACCGGGCTGTTCGACGGCGGCATCAGCGCGTGCCTCACCGATCTGATCCGGTTCGGGACGCTGTTTGTGCGCGAGGGTGTTTCGTTGACCGGTCACCCGGTGGTGCCGGCGGCGTGGATCGCCGACACACTCGCCGGCGGACCGGATTCGCGTCAGGCGTTCGCGGCCAGCCCGGACGACACCGGAATGCCCGGCGGGATGTACCGCAATCAGGTGTGGTTTCCCTATCCCGGCAGCAATGTGGTGCTCTGCCAGGGTATGTGCGGCCAGATGATCTACGTCGATCGCGCTGCGGAGATGGTCGCCGCCAAGTTGTCCAGCCAGTCCTTCGCGGCGGACTCGCGCATGCTGTCGGACACGCTGCGGGCCTTCGCCGCGATCGCGTGCGAACTCGCGGCCTGACTCCGATCGCCCGGCGGTCGGTATACCTAGCCGCGGAACAGGGCCGGGTCGTCGAGCCGGCCCAGCAGCGCGACCAGCTGGTCCACCAGTTGCTCGGGTGCCAGGGTCACGTCACCGGCCAGCCACGCGCTGATCGTCTGGCCCACTCCGCCCACCATGAAATGCGCGGCCGCCTTGAGCCGGTCGTTGCCCGGCACCCGCAGGACGTTTTGGACGTGGCGTCCGGACAACATGGCGAACAGCGCGCTGGACTCGGCGCGCTTGCGCACCAACAGCGCGTTGGTCAGATTGGCGCTGAACAGCATCCGGCCGATGCGGGCGTCGCCGGCGATGACCGCGACCAGGTGGGCGATGCCCGCCCGCGTCTGCTCGGCCAGGGGCACCGCGGCCACCGCGGCCTGGGTGCTGGCGGCCAAGTCACCGACCCCCCAGTCGAACACCGCGGCCACGAACTCGTCCTTGTCGGCGAAGCTCTCGTAGAAATACCGCGACGCCACCCCGGCCCGATGACAGATCCCGCGCACGGTCAACTCGATCGGCTCACGAGCCCCCAACAGGTCGAGCCCGGCCTTGAGCAGGCGTTCCCGGCGCTCGGCCAGCCGGTCGGCTGCTTGCACACCCCGGTAGGGGCGCTCGGGAACGGCGGAGACCACGGTCACCATCTTGACACCGGGCCCACAGCTGGGCAATATCAGGAAACTTACGTTCTCAAATTAGCGAGGTGCAGGGATGACGATCAGCGAACCGATTCCATTGGTGGAACGTTCGGTCAACGATTCGCTGAGCACGTACGCCAGCCCGCGACGGCGGTCGCTGCTGCCGAAGATCTCCTGCAAGGACAACATGATGATGGGCGTGGCGTTGCTGGCCGGCCCGGCCAACGTCATCATGCAGCTCGCGAACCCCGCCGTGGGGTACGGCGTGATGGAGAGCCCGGTGGAGAGCGGCCGGGTGGACCGGCACCCCATCAAGCGGGCCCGCACCACCTTCACCTATCTGGTGGTCTCCACCCAGGGCAACGAGGTCCAAAAAGCCGCGTTCCGCGAGGCGGTGAACAGCGCCCACCGCCAGGTCCGTTCCACCGAAAACAGCCCGGTCAAATACAACGCGTTCGACCGCGATCTGCAGCTGTGGGTGGGTGCGTGCCTGTACAAGGGCAACGTCGACGTCCACCGCATCTTCCTCGGTGAGATGGACGACGAACACGCCGACCGGCATTACCACAACGAGGGCAAGGCCATGGCCACCATGCTGCAGGTGCCCGAAGACATGTGGCCCGCCGACCGCGCCGCCTTCGACAGGTACTGGCAAGAACAACTGGACAAGATGCACATCGACGACACCATCCGGGAATACCTGACGCCGATCGCGGCGGCTCGACTGCGGGGCCTGACCCTCCCGGGCGCCCTCCAGCGGGTCAACGAACGGATCGCCCTGCTGATCACCACCGGCTTCCTGCCGCAGCGCTTCCGCGACGAGATGCAGTTGCCGTGGGACGCCGACAAGCAACGTCGGTTCGACCGGTTGATGGGTGGGCTGCGCGTGGTCAACAGTGTGCTGCCGCAGTTCCTGCGCGGGTTCCCGTTCAACCTGATCCTGTGGGACCTTGACCGGCGCATCCGCGCCGGGCGCCCGCTGGTGTGACCCGGCGGTGGTTCAGGGGCTCCTGGACGGTCCGGGCCGATGCCGAAACAGGGCTTTTCCCTTGCGCGGACGGCTCGGCGGGAGCGCCGTCGACATCCCCGCGCGCCGGGTGAATTGACGGCTCCGGGTCCGTCGGTAGGCTCTGACCTCGACAGATGCCGACGGAAGGGGGACCGGCCATGCACGTCAATCCCGAGGTGTTACGCACCGGAGCCAGCGTGTCCGACGACGCCGGCTGCCACGCTCACGCCGGCGCCCAGCGCCTCGACGTGGCCGGCGTGAGTGCCTCGATGTTCGGCGACTTCGAGGACGCCCACGGTTTCCACGCCGCCCTGGGCAGCGCGAAAGACCGGCATCGGGACGCCTTGCACACTCATCACCAGGACCTCACCGGCATCGCCGAGAAGGTCCGCACCGCCGCCGACTGTTTCACCCGGATGGACAACCACAACGCCGCCCTATTGCGAGACGTCGCCGGCCCACCGCAGTGAGCCGCCCCCACCTGCAGTATCTGTCCGTCGACGACCTCGTCGCACAGGCCGGCGGCGACCCGTGGTCGATCGACGAGAGCCTGCAGGCCGGCAGTCCCGCCCAGATCAACTTCCTGGCCCAGGCCTTTCACACCGCAGCCGGTTCGGCGACCGCCGCCGAGGGGGCCTTCCGCACCGCCGGCGAGCACTTCGCGCAGTACAACCGGGAAAACGGCGAGCAACCGATCAACAACGCCGCGCAGGTGGCCCGGGTCAAAGACGAGCTGCACGCCACCAATGAGCAGCTCGGCCGGATCGCCGCCGACCTGGCGGGTATCGCCGCGGCCCTGGCCCAAGCCCGGGCTGCCTCGCAGGCCAACACCGCTCTCAACGCCAACCTGATAGTCCTCGACGCTCGCATCGGCGGCTGTCTGAGCCAGGGCCAGAACCACGATGCCGAGATCGCGCAGGCTCGTCGGCTGGCACTGGCCGACACTGAGACCGCGCTGCACAACGCCACCACCATTCGCAGCGGCTACTCGCAGCACCTGCGGAAGGCGCTGGCCGCCCTGCAGGACACCGGCGGCTACGACGCCGGCGCGGCCGTGCGCAGGTACAGCGCTGAGGGCCAACCGGCAGCCGGCACCGATGAGGGGCAGCGGGACGGCACGTCGGCCAACGGCCGCGCCGCCGGGGACGAACCGACTCCGGCCGCCGACGCTGCCCCGGCGGGCGCTGACGGAGGCGCCGGCGGCGCTCCCCGGACGCCGGAGGGCGGCGCAACGCAGGGGGTCGACGGTGGCCCGGGGGCCGAACCGCCCTGGCTGGCGCCTGGCACGCCGGTGATGACACGACCGCTGGGACCTCCGCCTGCCCCGAGCAAAGCCGCCGAGATCGAGGGGAAATGGGGCAACGTCGGCGACGGCCTTTCCGCGGCGGGCAGCCAAGCCAAGGCGCCCTGGGTCCGGCCGGACCTGCCGGCCTTCGCTCCGGGCGGAACACCGACGCCCGCCGTACCCGGCGGGGTCCCGGTGTCGCAAGCCATGGACAGCGCCGAGAAATTCGGCAAGCGCCTGGGCGTCGCCGGCAACCTCGTCACCGCGGTGAACGGGGTCACGGAGTTCAACAACGACCTGGACAACGGGGTCCCCTGGACCACCGCCGCAGTCGATGTCGTCCCCAAAACCGTCGGTGACATCACCGGCGGCCTGGTGGGCGCCGGGCTGGGCGCCGAGACGGGCGCCCAACTTGGGGCCGTGGTCGGCACCTTCTTCGGTCCCGGACCGGGCACCGCCATCGGCGCCGTGCTCGGCGCGGGCGCGGGGGCGGCCGTCGGCGGCTTCGTCGGCAGCGAATTCGGCAAGGATGTGGGCGAAGGGATTTCCAATGTTTGGCACGGTCTGGTCGGCTGACCCGGGCTCATCGAAGAGGGAGAGCGATCATCACTGACACCAGCGCCGCCATCTGGATCGCCGCGGGCGTCATGCTCCTGGTCGCGATCCCGGTGGACCCCCGCAAAAACGCCACGTCGAAGTGGCTCTACTGGCTCATCGGGCCGATGGTGTCGGCCACACTGCTGGCGACCGCGTTCTACGGGTCGATGCACAGCCGCGATTCGTGGGATCTGATGGGCGCCGTGATCGGCGGCGCGCTTTTTTCCTACGTCGGTTTTGGGGGCGCATACCTCCGCAAGATCTGGCCCATCGGGCGCTAGGGAGTGGACGGTGCGACATTCGGCTCACCCAGCCGGCGACGGATCCATCACGTTGGCTCCCCGCGAGCCCGATGAACCCACGATCGTCCTCGCTCGCCCCGCGGGCTGGGAGTTCCTGCCCAGCACCGACACACCGCCGGTGCGCGGCGTGCTCTACAACCGGCAGCTGCGGCGGCACGGTTTCACCCCCAATGCGGTGGTGACACTGGAAGAACTCACCGGCCAGGTGGGCCTGCCCTCGCAGGCCCTGGCCAAAGAACGTGCCGCGGTGTCCGCCGCCGTCGGCGATCTCGACACCGACATGCCCGGAGCGGTCTCGGGTTTTCCCAGCAGAACGATCACCTACAACCTGCAGGGCCGCCCCGCGACCAGTGTGATCATCGCCGTGCAGAACGCCCGGGACCGGATCTGGGCCATCACCGTGACCATCCAGACCACCGAGGCCGACAACCCGCCCTACATCACCGCCTGGCAGGCTCTGCTGGATTCGCTGGAAGTCCGCCTGCCCACCCGGTGACGACCCTGCGAGAATGCAGCCATGGTGGAGCAGAGCCTCTGGATGCAGAAAGTCGCCGCCGACCCCGGACATTCCCAGTGGTACATCGAACGCTTCCGCGCGATGGCCCGGGCCGGTAAGGATCTGGCCGGCGAAGCGCGCTTCATCGACGCCATGGCCACGCGCGGCGCCCGAATCCTCGACGCCGGTTGCGGGCCGGGCCGGGTCGCCGGCGTGCTGGCCCGAGCCGGTCACCAGGTGGTCGGCGTCGACGTCGACCCGCAGCTGATCGAGGCTGCCGAGCAGGACTACCCGGGCCCTCGCTACCTGGTGGGCGACCTGGCCGAACTCGACCTGCCCACCCGCGGCATCCAAGAACCGTTCGACATCATCGTGGCCGCGGGCAACGTCATGGCATTCGTCGCGCCGAGTACGCGAGTGGAGGTTCTGCGCCGGCTGCGGGCGCATTGCGCCGCCGACGGCCGGACCGTGATCGGCTTCGGCGCCGAGCGCGACTACGGCTTCGACCAGTTCCTGCGCGACGCCGCGACCGCCGGCTTCGCGACCGATCTGTTGCTGGCCACCTGGAACCTGCGGCCCTTCACCGAGGACACCGACTTCCTGGTGGCGGTGCTGCGGCCGGCCTAAAGCAGCATCTGGTCTTCTTCGTTGAGCTCGCCCAGCTCGTCGATGATCAGTATCTTGTCCATGTCCTGCTCCTGGTAGGCCAGCCGGCCCACCCGGTGCGCAACCACCGGTGCGGTGATCAGGGTGAACAGAATGCTCACGGTCACCATCCCGGCGTCGTGGCTGCCCCGCAGCCGGATCAAGGCGCCCAACAGCACCAGCAACAGGCCAAGCACCTGCGGTTTGGTTGCCGAGTGCATGCGGGCCAGGGTGTCCGGGAAGCGCACCACTCCGACGGCCGCCGTCAGGGCCAGCACCGAGCCGGCGAGCACCAGCACACCGGCGAGCACGTCGAGTGCAATCACGGCTGCCTCCCTACTTCAGGTCCGTCGTCGGGCACCCGGAAACGGGCCACGCTCACCGAGCCGATGAAGCCGACCAGAGCCAGAGCCGCCAGGCTGTAGGTCACGGTGGTGTCCCGGCTGACCGCGGCCCAGATGCCGATACCGCACATGGTCATCGCGGCCAACGTGTCCAGCGCCACCAGCCGGTCCAGGGTGCTCGGACCGAGCAGCAGTCGGCACATGGTGATGACCGCGGCAATACCCAACAGCACACCTGCCGTACCCCAGATGACGTTCATGCGCTTTCCTCCGCGGACAGCCACTCGTCGTCGCGTTCGAAGGCGGCGATCAGCAGACGCTCCACCTGCGCGGCCTGGTGATGGAAACGTTCGACCGCCTGCGCCGATCCGACATCGATCACATGGCAATACAGGATGCGGCGCACCTGGTCGATCTCCAGCACGACCGAGCCGGGCAGCAGCGTGGTGATCGCCGAGGCGAGCACCAGCACCAGGTCGGATTTGATGCTCAGCTGCACCCGCAGCACGCCCATCTTCGGTGGGGGGCCGGGTTTGACCGCCAGCCACATCAGCTGAACGCTGGACGTCACCAGATACCAGCAGAACAGTCCAAGCAACTTCAGCAGCGGCACCGGATGCACCCGCCCCCGCACCGGGACCGGCGGGACCGGCAGCAACACCATGATCGCGACCGCAACCACGACACCCATGACGATGTTGGGGATGGTCACGCGGCCCCACAGCAGCACCCACACCGTGGCCAGCGCAGACACCGAGAACAGCCGGAGCGCGACGGCCCTCATGGTGCACCCACCGACAGCACGGCGGAGATGTACTCGCCCCGGTCGAGGACCTCCGCTGCGGCCCGCTGCGTGTAGGCGAAGACGGGTCCGGCCAGCACGCTCAGCGACAGACCCAGTGCGATCAGCGCCAGCGTCGGGACCACCATCCACGTCGGCATCCGTCCGACGTCGTCTCGGTCGGCGTAGGCCACGTCATCGACATCGTCGAGCAGCACCGGCGGGGCGGCCAGCGCCAGGGCACCCTCGGGGGCGTCGACCCGCCGGCGCCAGAACGCCTTGGTCCAGATCCGCGCCAGCACATACAGCGTCAGCAGACTGGTCACCACCGCGCCGCCAACCAGGCACCAGGCCAGCACCGATCCGTCGCCGACACCGGCCTGCAACACCGCCGTTTTGCCGATGAAGCCCGAAAAGGGCGGGATACCACCGAGGTTGAAGGCGGGGATCAGGAACACGAGAGCCAGCAACGGGTTGGCGATCAAGCCGCCCAGCCGGTGCAGAGACGACGCGCCGCCCTGACGTTCGATCAGTCCGGCCGCCAGGAACAGCGTGGTCATCACGATGATGTGGTGCATCACGTAGAAGATGGCGCCGGCCATGCCCAGCTCGCTGGACAACGCGATGCCGAACACCATGAAACCGATGTGGCTGACCAGCGTGAAGGACAGTACCCGCTTGATGTCGCTCTGCGCGATGGCACCGAATATGCCGACCAGCATGGTCAACAGGCCCGCGACCAGCAGCACCGAGTCCAGGCCGCCATCGGGAAACAGCAGGGAGTGCGCCCGGATGATCGCGTAGACACCGACTTTGGTCAGAATCCCGGCGAACACCGCGGTGATCGGTGCCGGCGCCGTGGGGTAGGCGTCCGGGAGCCAGGCCGACAGCGGGAACACGGCCGCCTTGATCCCGAACGCCACCAGCAGCACCGCGAACACCGCGCTTCGGGTGCCGCCGGGCAGTGCTCCGGTGCGCGTCGCCAGCTCGGCGAGGTTCAGCGTGCCGGTGGCCGCATACACCAGCGCGATACCGAACAGGAACACCATCGACGAGGCCATCGAGACCATCACATAACCGATGCCGGCCCGGATCCGTTCGGCGCTGGCGCCGATGGTCAGGAGCACGAAGCTCGCCGACAGCAGCATCTCGAACCCGACGAACAGGTTGAACAGGTCACCGGCCAGAAAGGCCAGCGACACACCGGTGGCCAGGGTCAGGTAGGTGGGCAGGAAGATCGACACCGGCTGGCGGTCGTCGCCGTCGCGCACCCCCTGCCCGATGGCGTAGACCATGACCGCCAGCAGCACGATCGCGGACACCACCAGCATCAGCGCCGACAGCCGGTCGACGACGAGGCTGATCCCCAACGGCCCCAGGCCCTGCTCGGTGGGACCCCAGCCGCCGACGTGCAGCACCAGGGTCCCGTCCCGGTCGGTCAGATACAGCAGCGCCGCGCTGACCGCGGTCACCGCACACAACACGGCGATGGTGATCGGCCGCTGCAGGCGCGGACGCCGGCCGACGATCAGGGTCACCGCGGCGCCCAGCGTGGGCAGCAGCACCGGCATCGGCATCAAAACGGCGGCGAGACTCACCGGAGTTCCTCACTTTCCGGCACGGCATCGAGGTCACCGGCCGAGACCGGAACGCCCTGGTCGGGCTCGGCGGCGATCACCTCTTCGTCCGAAAGCTGCAAAACCCGCATCGCCTCTTCGTCATCGCCGACATCGTCGGTGGTCGTCAGGTTGAACGAGCGGTAGGTCAGCGCAAGTACGAAAGCGCCCACTCCCATGGTGATCACGATGGAGGTCAACACCATGGCCTGCGCCAGCGGGTCGGCGTCCGTTTCTTTGCCGGAGCTGGCCCAAAAAATCGGCGGGTTGCCGTCGGGACCGCCGACATCGATGATCAGCAGATTGATGGCATTGCCGATCATCATCAGGCCCAACAGCATCCGGGTCAAGCTGCGTTCCAGCAGCATGTAGACGCCGCAGGAGGTCAAGCCGGCCGCCATCAGCAGCGGCACCAGATGCGCGATCATGACACCCCCGCCAGTGGTCGAGTCGAGTGCTGGGACTCCAGTTCCTGGTCCAGTCGCACGCCCAGGCTGCGCAGCACGTCGAGCACCATGCCGACCACCACCAGGTACACGCCCAGGTCGAAGAACAGCGATGTCACCACATCGACGTGGCCCAACACCGGCAGCGTGAAGCTCAGCACCGCCGAAGACAGCGCCGGGGCCCCCAGGAACAACGAGCCCAGCGCGGTGCCGCCGACCAGGGCCAGCCCGACTCCCAGGATCTTGCTGGAGTCCACCGGCAGGGTCTCGCCGAGCTCGTACTGCCCCCCGGCGAGGTAGCGCAGCGCCAACCCCAGCCCGGCGGCCAGCCCGCCGGCGAAGCCGCCGCCGGGATAGTTGTGTCCGGCGAACAGGAAGTACACCGAGACCACCATGATCAGCGGGAAGATCATCCGGGTCGCCACCTCCAGCACCAGCGAACGCTGGTTCGGGTCGTGATATGCGCTGCCCCGCAGCCACGTGGTCGAGCCGATCGCCGGACTGTAGGGGGTGGCCACCCCCGGGGACCGCTGCGCGGTGCCGGCGTCGGTGATCCGTGGGGCACGGCCGAACCGGCGGTTGCGGAACACCATGGAAGCGACACCGGTCGCTGCGACCAGCAGCACCGAGATCTCCCCGAGGGTGTCCCAGGCCCGCACGTCGACCAGCAGGACGTTGACGGTGTTGGCCCCGTGGCCGCGGACGTAGGCAGCCTGGGGCAATGCCTCGGCAACGCCGTCGGTGGTGCGTGCCGCCATCGCGAACGCCCCCAGCACGGCGACCGCGAATCCGGACGCCACGGCCACCAAGATCCGCGGCAGCCGGTTCAGCGCCATGGTCGGCCGTTCCGCCTCCGCGGGCAGGGTGCGCAGCACCAGCACGAAGATCACCAAAGTGACTGTCTCGACCAGCAGTTGAGTCAACGCCAGGTCCGGCGCGCCGTGGAAGGCGAAGGCCGCGGCGCAACCGTAGCCGGTCACCCCGACCATCAGGACCGTGGACAGCCGGTTGCGCGTCATCGTCGCACCGATGCCGCCGGCGACCACCAGTACCGCCACCATCAGTTGCAGCGGCGTGTCCCAGAGTCGTACGTCGACATGATCACGCGCCCCCAACGCCAAGGCGCTGAGCGGAAGCACCACCAGCGTCGTGAAGATCACGCCCTGGTTCAGCGGCAGGGAGCCGCGCTGGGTGATACGGGTCAGCCGCACGGCCGCCACGTCGAGAAGCCGCAGAGCCTCGTCGTAGATCCGGTCGGCCTTGCCCACCGGCAGCCGGCGCAACCGGGACAGCCCCAGCAGATCGCGGGCGGCGAAAACACTGGTTCCCGCCACCAGCACCAGCGCCGAGAGCACCACCGGAAGTCCCACGCCGTGCCACAGCGCCAAGTGGTAGCCCGTTCCGCCCGGCATGGTGTCGGCGTAGGTGCTCAGCACCGTGTCGAGGGTCAGGGCGCCCAGCCCCATGGCCAGGCTGGCGGCGGCCAGCAGCGCCGGCGGGGCCAGGAAGGCCACGCCCGGCCGGTGCAGGTCGGCCACCGCGGCACTCGGCGTGAGCTGGCCCTTGCGGGCGAATCCTCCCCACACGAACCGCACGCTGTAGATCACGGTGAACATCGAGGCGACCACCCCGGCGGCCAGCACGTACGGACCGGCCCAACCCAGGACCGGCGACTGTGCCTCGGCGCCGAAAATCGTCTCCTTGGCGACGAAGCCCACGAACGGCGGCACTCCGGCCATGCTCGCGGCGGCCGCGGCGGCGATCAGGAACAGTCCCGGACACCGGCGGCCCAGCCCGGCCAGTTCGCGCAGGTCGCGGGTGCCGGTGGAATGGTCGATGATCCCGACCACCATGAACAGCGTCGCCTTGGCCGCCGCATGCGCACACATGGCGGTCAGCCCGGCGAGCATGAAGTCACCGGTGCCGACCCCGACCAGCACGATCATCAGGCCCAGCTGGCTGACGGTGCTGTAGGCCAGCAGCAGCTTCAGGTCGTATTCGCGGATCGCCCGCCAACCGGCCAGCAAGGCGGTGGACAGGCCCAGGATCACCAGCGTCGGCCGCCAGCCGGGCGATTCGGCGTACCCGGGCGCCAGCCGCGCCACCAAGTAGATCCCGGCCTTGACCATGGCCGCGGCATGCAGATAGGCACTGACCGGTGTCGGTGCCGCCATGGCCCCGGGCAGCCAGAAGTGCAGCGGCACAATCGCGGATTTGCTGAGCGCGCCGACCAGGATCAGCAGGACACCCGCGGTCACCGCGGTTCCGGTCGGCGGGTGGGCCACCAGCTCCGAGAGCAGGTAGGTGCCCGCGGCGTTGCCCAGGCAGATGATTCCGACCAGCATCGCCAGACCGCCCGCCGTGGTCACCAGCAATGCCTGGGTGGCGGCACGGCGGTTGACGGCGCGTTCGGCGTAGTGACCGACGAGCAGAAATGACAGCACCGTGGTCATTTCCCAGAACACATAGAGGACCAGCGCGTTGTCGGCGACCATCAGGCCGAACATCGCTCCGGCGAAGCCGACCATCTTCGCGGCGAAGCTCGGCAGCCGCGGATCGTCGGTGTGCGACCCGACCGGCCGGAAGTAGGCGGCACAGTAGAACAGGATCAGCGCGCCGATCCCCAACGCCAGCACGCACATGATCGCGCTCAGGGCGTCGAACCGCAGCGCGATGTCCATCGACAGCCCGGGCACCCAGGACACGGTGGCGCGGTGGTCGACGGCCGGACCGCTCGGCCAGTTCGCCACCACCCAGCCCAGCGAGACCAGCGGGATCGCGCCCAGCGGATAGAAAGCCGCTCGTCCCCATCGACGTACCATCGCCGGGGCCACAGCCGTGCCAACAATATGGGCAAGCAATATCGCCAGCATCACGCTCCACGTGCCGTTTCGTTTAAGTCGATGCGTTCAGTTACGCGTTCAGTTACATCCAGGTAACGGCTAGAGGATAACCCGGACGCGTTTCGGCACGGCTCCGTAGTCTCTCGCCACAACTCTTTCAATTCAGTCTGTGAGCCGCAGCGATACCGCGCCATGGAACGCAACCCCCATTCGGCCGGGGGCCGAACCCTCATGGGCATCTGGGGGCGGTGGTTACGGTTCGATCAGCCCGGTCCTGATGGCGTACCGGGTCAGCGCCAGGCGGTCACGCAGGCCCAATTTCTGCAGCGTGTTGGTGCGGTGGCGGTCGACGGTCTTCGCGCTGATACCCAGGGTCTTGGCGATCTCACGCGCCGAGAGGCCCTCGGCGATGAGCTTGAGCACTTCCTCCTCGCGCGGCGTCAGAATCGTCTCCGGCAAGGTGGTGCCGTGCCGCGCCCGGTGCAGATAGTCCCGGATCAGCGCTGTCACCGCACCGGCGTACAGAAACGGCTCACCGCGTATGGTCGCCCGGCAGGCCTCGAGCAGGTCGCGGTCGGCGACCGACTTCAGCACGTAGCCCGAGGCGCCGGCCTTGAGCGCCTCGAAGAAATACTGCTCGTTGTCGTGCATCGACAGCATCAGCATCCGCACGTGGGGAAAGTTGCGGTTGATCTCCCGGGCGGCCTGCAATCCCGTCATCCTCGGCATGGCGATGTCCAGAATGGCCAGGTCGACGGGCGTTTCCTGGAGCGCTGCCAGCGCCTCGGCACCATCGGCGGCCTCGGCGACGACGGACAGATCTGGCTCGGCGTCGAGGATCATCCGCAGCCCGCTACGGACCAGGGCGTGGTCATCGGCGAGCAGGATGCGCGCCGCCTGGGTTGTCGGCTGGGTCGGCATCATGACGGCGCCGCCCCCGGTGCCGCGGGCGCCACCAGCTGGATCTCGGTGCCCTGGCCGGGCGGGGAGGTGATGGTCAGGGTGCCGTGCACCAGCAGGGCACGCTCGCGCATGCCGGTGATGCCGGCGCCTTCGGCGCTCACCCCCCCGACGCCGTCGTCACGGATCCGCAGCGTCAGCTGCCCGGCGGGGTCGACGTTCAGGTCCAGCCAGACCTTGTGGGCGCCGGCATGCCGGGCGACGTTGGTCACGCTCTCCTGCACTATGCGGTAGCACACCAACTCCACGTTGGGGTCCAACCGTTGCGACTGGGGGGCGATGTCTTTGACCACATCGATCCCGGTCGCCTGGGTGAATTGGTTGAACAGCGCCTGCAAAGCGCTGAGCAGGCCGAGGTCTTCCAGTGCGTCCGGGCGCAGCCGGCGGGCAATACCGCGCACCTCGTCGAGGCTGGCGCGCACCGTCTCCTGAGCCTCGGCGAGGTCGGCGCGTATCCCGCTGGGCGCGGCATCGACGGCCCGTTTGAGGGTGAGCAGAGCCACCGTCAACGTTTGGCCGATCTCATCGTGCAGCTCCCTGGCGATTCGTTGGCGCTCGTTCTCCTGCGCGGCCAGCACCAGGGCACTCGAGGCAGCGCGTTCGGTCTCCAGCCGGTCCAGCATCGCGTTGAACGATGCCATCAGGTCATGTAGATCGCCGGCCCCAGGGTCGTCGACCCGGTCGGTGCGCCGCAGCAGGTCGACCCGCCGCATCGACGCGGCCAGCCGATCCAGCGGGGCCAGGCTGGATCGCAAGAGCAGCGCGTTGGCCCCGACCACGACGGCCAGCCCGACCACCAGGACGGGGATCTCGGCCAGTTGCGCGGGCCCCGACACCGTGGCCGGCGACATCGCCAGTACCAGGGTGCCGAACGTGAAGACCAGACCGTTGATCGCAACGACCCGACGAAACAGTCCCCGCGCGGGCGGCGCACTCGCTCGTCGCCCGAACCGGTCGACGAGCCCCGTCCAACGGCCCATATCACCACCCTGTTCTGCCCGGCCCACGTTGTCCATACGGGTTGCCGCAGCCCCCGAATGGGAGTCAAACACCATGGCGAGGCGTCGGCTCGAACGGACAATGGAGGAAAGCCCAGTGCGCCGGTCTTGGCCGCATTGTCGAGACGTTTGCCACCCCGGAGTGTCGAGCGTACTGGCGAAGCGCCCGGCGGGTTAGATCGATCGTCACACCGCCAACGACCCGCGACCGGAGGGATTCGACTGCCATGGACTGCTGTACCCGAGCGCGGCGTCCCGCAGCGCCCGGCTCCGCCGCGCTTACGAACGCCGCAACCGGCGTGCCTAGCCAATGAATTTCGCGGCATTGCCTCCGGAGGTCAACTCCGGCCTGATGTACACCGGTCCCGGCGCGGGGCCGATGCTTGCCGCCGCGACGGCCTGGAGCGGGCTGGCCGCCGAACTGCATGCGGCGGCCGCCGCCTACGAATCGGTGATCGCCGAGTTGACCAGCGCGGCCTGGTGGGGTCCCTCGGCCACCGCCATGGTGGCCTCGGCCACACCCTTCACGGCCTGGTTGAACACCACCGGCGGTCAGGCCGAGCAAGTGGCGATGCAGGCCAAGGCGGCGGTGGCGGCCTACGAGGCGGCGTTCGCCTTGACGGTGCCCCCGTCGGCGGTCGCGGCCAATCGTGCGCAGTTGATGACATTGCTGGCCACCAATGTGCTGGGCCAGAATGCCGCGGCCATCGCGGCCACCGAAGCCCAGTACGCCGAGATGTGGGCCCAAGACGCCACCGCGATGTACAGCTACGCCGCGCTGTCGCAGTCCGCCCGAGAACTGGAGCCGTTCGCCCCGCCGCCGCAGACCGCCAACCCCGCGGGGCCGCTGAGCCAGAACGGAAGTTCCGCGGCCAACATGGCACAGACGTTGGGCGCCCGGCTGGCGTCCGCCCTGCCGGCGGCCGGTCCGGCGGAGTCCCAGACGCCGCTGCCCGCTCTGGCCGGACTGCTTGGGGAGAGTCCCCCGGAAATCTTCCAGTGGCTCAGTGTCATCGCCGACGAGACCGCCCTGGGGATCGCTCTTCCCATGTCGGTCCTCGGCGTGTGGCTGTCGGGTGCCGCGATGCACTTCTCCGAGCAGGACTCGCGCGAGATCTTCGACACCCAGGACATCCTCCGTGCTGGTCAACGAAATATCTTGGAAGCCCTGGACCAGCTGGGCGCGCACGCCGAACTGCCCTCGATCGACAGCCTCCGCGTTCCCCACGTGCCGGTGGTGTCGGCCATCGGCGAGGGCTTCCCCCTCGGGGCGCTCTCGGTGCCCATCAGCTGGGCCGAGACGGCGCCGGAGATCCGCCACGCCAGCTTCTCGACACCGCTGACTGCCGCACCGGCCGCCTCGCCGGCCGGTCTGGGAGCGGCATTCGGGCAGATGGCTCTGGCCGGGATGGGCGGCAGCGCGTTGGCCGGCGCGATGAACCAGCGCCGCGGGGATTCGGCCAAACCGCCCGCGGAACCCGCGGCCGCACGGGCGGGCGCGCCGTCCTCCGATTTGGCAGGCCAGCCGACGAGCCCGGCGCACACCCCGCTGGCCTCGGTGGCCGAACTGGCGGCCGGGATCCGTGAACTGGGCGAACTGCACGATGCCGGTTACCTGTCCGGTGAGGAGTTCGCCGAACAGAAGCGCCGGCTGCTGAGCCGATGACCAGGCCCGGCCACCGGCAGGCGCGGGCTATCGGCGCCGCGACCTGAGGTAGTCGCCGACCACGGCTGCGCCCAGTCCCCCGAGCTCGGGCACCACCACCCGGCCCTGGACCCGCCGCGCCACCTGATCGATGAAGCGGGCCAGGCCGGGGTCATCGCCCAGCCGGAAGATCGTCACCTGTGCACCGAGCCGGGCGACGTCGTCGAAGCCCCGGACGGTGTGGGCGATGGTTCGCGGGTGCGGCGGGTAGTCGAAGAACACCGCGGGACCGGCCGTGCCGCGTCCGTCGTAGTCCTCCAGGTGCGCCGTCGGTTCCCCGTCGGTGACCACCAGCACCACCGGCTGGGCGTTGGGGTGCCGGCGCAGATGCCGGCTGGCCAGCGCCAGCGCGTGGTGCAGGTTGGTGCCCTGCTCGTAGACGCCCTCCAGACCGGTCAGCTCGGCCGCGGTCACGGTGCGTGCATAGCGGCCGAATGCGATGATCTGCAAAGCATCTGACCGGAACCGGGTGCTGATCAGGTGGTTCAGCGCCAGCGCCGTGCGCTTCATCGGCAGCCAGCGGTTGTCCATCACCATCGAGAACGACGTGTCCACGAGCAGCGCCACAGCCGACTGGGTGCGGGTCTCGGTCTCGGAGACTTCGACGTCGTCGACGCTGATCGACAGGCGACCGCCCGGTATGCGCCGCGTGGATTCGGCCTCTCCTCCGTCGAGCCGCACTGAATTGCCGGCGACCTGCCGAAGCACCGAGTTGGTCAGGGTCCGGGTGACGTTCCACGGCTCGGTGTCGCCGAACTGCCAGGGCCGGGTCGCCCCGGTCAACTCACCTGCCGCACCGGCCCGGCGGTGGTCGCGCTCGCCCCGGCGCCCGGCAAGCTGGCGGGCCACATCGCGGAGCGCGGTTTCGCCGAGCCGGCGCATCGCTTTGGGCGACAGTCGCCACTGCCCGTCGGAGCTGCGGTCGAGGAATCCCTGATTGAGCAGGGCGCGTTCCAGCTCGGCGAGGGTTCGCGCGTTAACCGCGGCCTGGTCGCCGAGCTGGCGGGCCAGTGCGTCGAGGTCGACGTCCTCCATGCTCGCACCGGGATATGCCTGGGACAGCTGCTCGGCCAGCTGTTCGAGTTCGGCGATGTCGGCCAGCGCCTGGGCGCCCTCCCCCATGCCGAGCGGGTCGTTGCCGGAGAACTCCGCCGAGCCGGCCCAGTCCTCGCCGGGTCGGGCCGCCTGCAGGTGCGCGTCCAGACGTCCCAGCGCCTGCTGCAGCGCCGGGGAGCCGAAGGCCTGCTCGGCCAACGCATCCAGCTCGGCGCGCTGCTGCTCGCTGAGGCTGTTGCGGAAGCGCTGTGCCGCCGCCGCACGCTTGGCCAGCGAATCCAGCAACTCCTCGACGGTGCGGGGGTTCTCCGGAAAGAACTCGCCGTGTTTGTCCATGAACTGCTGGAAGTCCTGCGGGGTGTCTTCGCCGCGCGAATGCTTGTCCAACAGGTCGTTGAGATCGTCGAGCATGTCGGTGACCCGTTGCCGATCGGCATCGGTCGCGCCTTCGAGCGCCTGTTTCATTCCGGCGAAACGCTGGTCGAGCATCTCGCGGCCCAGCAGGTCCTTGATCTTCTCGTAGGACTCCCGGGCCTGACTGCTGCGCCAGTTGTAGTCCGCCAGCTCCTGCACCGCTTTGGCCGGTGACGGCGACAACGCCTCCAGCTGCATCTCCCCGAAGCGGGCATCGTCGTCGAGCGCGCGGGCCAGCTCCTTGCGCTCGGCGAGCACCGCTTCATCGAGCAACTTCTTGACCTCGGCCAAGGTGCCGTCCAAATTGTTGCGGCGCAACAGTTCCCGGCGCCGCCGTTGCGCCTCGGCGGCAAGCCGGTCGGCCCCGGTCAGGTTCTTGGTGCCCCGGCGCAGGAGCTCCTGCAGCGCTCGCCGGGGCGAAGTCCCCTCCATGACGTCACGGCCGATCTCCTCCAGCGCCTCGGCCAGGTCTACCGGAGGCGCAAGCGGATCCGGCCCACCGCTGTAGGCCGAATACCGTGAAGCCCGAAACGGATGGCCTTTAGCCATAGACGGTTTCGCCCTCGTCAGACGTCTTGTCGATGCGCTTGGCCAAATAAAGTGCTTCCAAAGCCAATTCGAGTGCCGCCGCGCGTTCGCCGTCGGACTCGGCCCCCAAGCGCGTTGCGACGGCATCGATCACCGGCAGATCCGGCAGCGCCGCCAGCACTGCCTTGGCCGAGATCCGTTCCCCGGTGGTCACCGCGGTGTTCTCGACCGCCGCCACCAGGGGCCCCACGTCGATCCCGCCCAGCACCCGCGATGCGGTATCGGCGGTCGCCCGACGCAGCAGGTGCTCCAGCACCGCCTGTTCGCGGCCCTCTTCGCCGGATTCGAACTCCAGCTTTCCGCGCAGCACGTCGATGATGGTGCTCAGATCGACGACCCGCGCCACCGGATCGGTCTCGCCCAGCACCGCGCCGCGATGCCGCGCCGAGGCGGCGACCGTCTCCGCGGCGGCGATCGCGAAACGCGCTGAGACGCCGGAGCGCTGGTCCACCGAGCGGGACTCACGCAGGTAGCGCGCGAAGCGGGCCAGCACCGCCAGCAGGTAGTCGGGCACCTGGGCGCTCAAGTGCGCTTCCTGGGCGATCACGCCGACTTCGGCGTCGAGTTCCAGCGGATAGTGCGTGCGGATCTCCGCGCCGAAGCGGTCCTTGAGCGGCGTGATGATGCGGCCGCGGTTGGTGTAGTCCTCCGGGTTGGCGCTGGCGACCACCAGCACGTCCAGCGGCAGCCGCAGTGTGTAGCCCCGCACCTGGATGTCGCGCTCCTCCATGACGTTGAGCATCGCCACCTGGATGCGCTCGGCAAGGTCGGGCAGCTCGTTGACGGCGACCACCCCGCGGTGGGCCCGCGGGATCAGCCCGTAGGCGATGGTCTCGGGGTCCCCCAGGCTGCGGCCCTCGGCCACCTTGATGGGGTCGATGTCGCCGACCAGATCGGCGACGCTGGTGTCGGGCGTGGCCAGTTTCTCGGTGTAACGCTCGCTGCAATGGCGCCAGGCAACGGGCAGGTCGTCGCCGAGTTCCGCGGCCCGCCGGACCGACTCCGGCGTGATCGGCGAATACGGATGCTCACCGAGTTCCGCTCCGGCGATCACCGGCGTCCACTCGTCGAGCAGTCCGGTCAGGGCACGCAGCAGCCGGGTCTTGCCCTGCCCGCGTTCGCCGAGCAGGACGATGTCATGACCGGCGATCAACGCACGCTCCAGCTGCGGCAGCACTGTCTCGTCGAAACCGAAGATTCCGGGCCAGATGGCCGCGGCGTCGTCCCCGGCCCCGAGGCGCGCCAGCAGGTTCTCGGCGATCTCCTGTTTCACCCCCCGCTCACGATGGCCGGCGGCACGCAGCTCGCCGACAGTTTTGGGCAGATCGTGCGGGACATTCAGCGCGGTCACCACTCCACGCTACGACGGGCGCGAAGGTCCGTCACGACCTCCCGGCTTATCGCCGACCCAAGTACCCGGTACCATCGGTACCGTGCACCTACCGGATTGGCGTGAACGACCGGCTCAGACGTATTTCGGTCCGGCTTCCTGGCAGGCCCGCGTACTGGCGGTGGCCGCCGCGATCTTTTTGCGCACCTCGATCGCAGCGCTGACGCTGATCGGTCTGGTCGTCAACCGATTCTGGCCGGCCGCAATGCAACGGGCCCGGCTGGACCTCATCGACCAGCCGCTGCGCTACATTCGCGCGCTGCCGGGGACCGAGGTGACGCCGCTGCGGCTGACCGACTGCCCGGCGGAATGGGTCGTGGCCCCCGGCGCCCGCGACTCGGACCGGGCGATCGTGTACTTCCACGGTTCGGCGCTGGTGACCCTCGGCCTCAACTCGCACCGCCGCTTCGCCAGCAAGCTCTCCGAAGCCACCGGCGCGAAGGTGTTCAACGTCGGCTACCGGCTGGCGCCGCTGGCCGGTATCGACGAGGCCGTCGCCGACGGGCTGTGCGCCTACCGGCATGTGCTGGAGGCTGGATTCACCGCGGATCGCATTGTGGTGGCCGGGGATTCGGCGGGTGGTCTGATGGCGGTCAACACCGCGCTCGCCGCACGCGACGCCGGGCTTCCGGCGCCCGCCGGTCAGGTGCTGATGTCACCGCTGACCTCCGCGGACATGGAGATCAAGCGCCAGGCTGCGCGCACCCACCGCGACCCGTTCTTTCCGTTCATGGCGTTCATGTTCATCTACCGGGTGTTCGCCACGGTGAACGGCACGCGCGAGCTGCCGGTGATGCCGCCCGAGGCGGAGCTGCGCGGACTGGGACCGTTCCTGCTGCAGGTCGGCAACGACGAGATGCTGCGCAACGACGCCTTTGTGCTGGCCGACAAACTCACCGCCGCCGGTGTGCCGAACTGGGTTCAGATCTGGGATCGCGCTTTGCACATGTTCCAGCTCAGCTTCGACGTCAACCCCGACGCTCGCCGGGCGGTCGAAGAGATCGCCGACTTCGTCGGCTACCTCACCGGCTGCGAGCAACCCGGGCCGAGGTGGGCCGACCCCGAAAGCGCCTGAACGGCGGTTTCTAGACCTCGCCGGCCAACAGGGTGAGCAGCAGCGGAATGCGCTTGGCCTCGATCTCCGGCTGCGGCAGGACCGCGCCGACGATCGCCGCCCCGTCGAAGGTATTGGTCAGCAGGGCAACCACATTCGGGAATACCTCCGGCGGAAAAGCGTCGGCGGCGGGCAGCGCCCTGGCGGTGTCGCAGATCTTGTCGCCGTATTCGGCCAGCACGTCGCGCAGCACCGCACGCAGCTTGTCGTCGGTGCGCGCGGCGATCAGCAGTTCGTAGAGCACCGCGTTGGTGGAGTTCGCGGTCAGGTCACGCAGCACCGACAGCACCGCTTCCAGTGCGGGCACCTCCGCGGGGATCTGCGCCACCTGCTTGTCGAACTGCTCAAGCTGACGCCGCAGCACCTCCCGCGCGGTGGCCGCCATGAAGTCGCCCATGGTGGCGAAATGCCGAAACAAGGCCCCGTCGGAGACCCCGGCCCGCGCAGCGATCACCTTGGCCGACGCCCGGGCGTAGCCGATCTCGGCGATGGTGGCGATACTGGCGTCGAGTAAGCCGGCGACAGTGGCTTCGCGGCGCTGCTGCTGGGTTCTGGCCACGCGCTATACCGCTTGCAGCTCAGGTGATCCGGCGCCCAGGAAACGGCCCGACTTCAGCGTCTCGCCGTAGCCGTCACAGAACTGCCCCTTGCGGAACACCACGGCCCCGCCCACCCCGGTCGCCACGACGGCGTCGTCGTTGCGGTTGACCATGCGGCTCAAGTTCCCGTAGAACGGCACCTTCTCCTCGTGATAGGCGTCCACCGCGTCGGTCAGGCCCGCCGGGTCGATCACCACGAAGTCGGCGCGGTCTCCTTCGCGCAGTGTTCCGGCGGCCAAGCCGAACCAGTCGGCGACTTCGGAGGTCAGCCGGTACACCGCCCGCTCGATGCTCATGAAGGGCCGCCCGGCCGCCTCGGCATCGCGCACTCGCTTGAGCAGGCGCAGCGAGAAGTTGTAGAAGGCCATGTTGCGCAGGTGCGCGCCGGCGTCGGAGAAGCCCATGTGGATCACCGGCTCGTTGGCCAGCTTGTCCAGCTGCTTGGGCCGGTGGTTGGCCACCACGGTGGTCCAGCGAACGTTACGTTCACCATTGTCCACCAACACATCCAGAAACGCGTCGAGGGGGTGCAGTCCGCGCTCGTCGGCGATCTGCCCGAAACTCTTGCCGATCAGGCCGGCATCCGGGCATTCGACGATCACCGCGTCGTGGAAATCGCGGTGCCACAAGCTCGGTCCGAGTTTCTTGCGATCGAAGGCTTTGCGGAACCGGCGGCGGTATTGGGTGTCGGCCAGCAACTCGTTGCGCTCCAGCTGGTCGCGCAGGTGCAGTGCGGCCGTCCCCGCGCCGAACTCCTCGAACACCGGCAGATCGATTCCGTCGGAATACAGTTCGAAGGGCACCGGCAGGTGCTGGAATCGCACGCTGGATCCGAGCACCGCGTTGAGCAGGCGGGCACCGGGACCGAAGACCCGCACCGCCCCCGGTGCGGACTTGGCGTCGGCGGAGACCAGCAGGCTCATCCGCACTCCACGCCGCCGCCCGAACATTCCGCTGCTGGCCAGGAAGAAGTTCAAAGCCGTCCAGGGATTGCGGACATCCGGCGCGCTCTGCAGCATCCGGCCGCGCTTGCGCAAGACCTTGATCAACCGGCGGCGCTCGCGCCAGGTGGCGAACGTCGACGGCAATGCCCGGGACCGGAACCGGTCGCCGTCGAGCTTGTCGATCGGCGCGTCCATCCCCGACATTCCCAGCAGCCCGGCTTGCAGCCCGTCGTCGAGCAGCGCGGCCATCTTCTCCAGCTCGGCATCGGTGGGCACCACGCCCTCGGTGGTGGCGCGGTCCAAGCCGAGCACCGCGGTCCGCAGATCCGAATGTCCAAGCATGGAGCCGATATTGGGCCCGAGCGGCAATTCCTCGAGGGCGCGAACGTACTCGGCGGGCGTCGACCAGGTTTTCTTGGACTGCAGCGCGTCCAGGACGAACTTGCGCGGGACCGCCTCGACCCGGCTGAACAGGTCGGCGGCGTCCTCGGACTCGGCGTACACCGTCGACAGCGAGCAGTTACCCAGCAGCACCGTGGTGACGCCGTGACGCACCGACTCCCGCAGACCCGGGTCCAGCAGCACCTCGGCGTCATAGTGGGTGTGCACGTCGATGAAGCCCGGCACCACCCACTTGCCGGCCGCGTCGATCACCTCCGGGCAGCCGCTCTCGTCCAGCTCCCCCGCGGCGATGTCGGCGACCACACCGCCGCGGATGCCCAGGGTGCGGACCTGGGGGACGTTGCCCAGCCCGTCGAACCACAGTCCGTTACGAATGATCACGTCATAGGCCACGACGTCTCCCCACTTCGAAGTTGAGATAGATAGTGAGCGCCTACAATCTTTCTGTCAAGAGTCGACGCCCGGCCGCCGAGCCTCTCCGGTGGGCGATGGTCACTCTAATCACTTGCGTCACTGCAGTTTTGGCTGTGGATGAGTGCAGTGACTTGTCGGTGGTCGCCGCTACTATTAGCACATGCGTTCGAATGGTCGCGAGGAGGTCGTCGAAGTCTTCGACGCACTCTCAGCTGACCTGGATCGGGCACTGGATCTGGACTTCGAGGCGCTGACCCCGCGGGAATGCCTGGCACTGTTACAGCGCTGCGAGAAGCTGCGGCGGCGGTTGCCGGCACTGGAACATCCTCTGGTCAACCGGGTGGCCGCCACCGAGCCCACCGAGATCGGCGGTAAACCTCGCTGGGTGCTCGCCGACGAACTGCACCTGACTCGGGGCGAGGCGGGGCGCCGCATCGCCGAGGCCGCCGAACTCGGTGCCCGGCGCAGCCTCACCGGCGAACCGCTGGAACCGGTGCTGCCCGCGGTGTCAGCCGCTCAACGCGCCGGACAGATCAGCCCCGCCCACATCGCGGTGATCCGCTCCTTCTTCAGCTACCTGCCTCCCGACATCGACCCCGGCACCCTCACCCACGCCGAACGCCACCTGACCGAGCTGGCCACGCACTACCGGCCCGAGGAGCTGACCAAGCTCGCCCAGCGCCTGGCCGACCACCTACACCCCGACGGCAACCACACCGACGAGCAGCGGGCCCGCCGCCGCGGGCTGACCCTCGGTTCCCAAGACCGCGACGGCATGAGCCCCATCACCGGCCACCTGGACCCCCAGGCCCGCGCCACCCTCGACGCCGTCCTGGCCCGCTGGGCCGCCCCCGGCATGTGCAACCCCACCGACGCCATCCCCTGCACCAGTGGCACCCCCGGCCAAGCCGCCATCGACACCGACACCCGCAGCGCCGCACAACGCAACCACGACGCCCTGACCGCCATGGGCCGCGCCCTGCTGGCCTCCGGCGACCTCGGCCAACACAACGGCCTGCCGGCCACCCTCATCGTCTCCACCACCCTGACCGACCTGGAATCCGGCACCGGCAAAGCCCACACCGGCGGCGGCACCTGGCTGCCGATGTCCGACGTCATCGCCATGGCATCGCACGCCCACCACTACCTGCGGATCTACCACGGCGCTCAAGAACTGGCCCTGTTTCACACCAAACGCCTGGCCACACCGGGACAGCGCATCGTGTTGCACGCCAAAGAGCGCGGCTGTTCCCACCCGGGCTGCCCCATCCCCGGCTACCTCTGCGAAGTCCACCACGACACCGACTACGCCAGCACCGGCCGCACCGACATCGACGGCCTCACCCTGCGCTGCGGCCCCCACCACCAACTCATCACCTCAGGCGGCTGGAAAACCCGCAAACACCCCAACGGCACCACCAAAACCCTGCCCCCACCGCACCTCGACCACGGCCAACCCCGCATCAACCGCTACCACCACCCCGAAAAACTGCTGGGCGACTACGGTTCCGGCGACGAGGACGACGGGCCCTAAATGACGGGTCCCAGCTGGACCCAGCTGGACCTAGTGCGCGAAGTGCCGCGCGCCGGTCAGATACAGGGTGATGCCTGCCTCGGCGGCCGCCGCGGCCACCTCGTCGTCGCGCACCGAACCGCCCGGATGCACAATCGCCTTGACCCCGGCCGCGGTCAGTGTCTGCAGCCCGTCGGGGAACGGGAAGAACGCATCGGAGGCCGCGACCGCACCGGCCACCCGGTCACCGCCGCGCTCCACGGCCAGCCGGGCCGCGTCGACGCGGTTGACCTGTCCCATGCCCACGCCGATGGTGGCTCCATCGCCCGCGACGACGATCGCGTTGGACTTGACCGCACGGCAGGCCCGCCAGGCGAAGACCAGGTCGGCCAGCGTGGCCGGGTCAGCGGGCGATCCGGTGGCCAGCGTCCAGTTCACCGGGTTGTCGCCGGAGGCGTCGAGGCTGTCGCGGCTCTGCATCAGCATGCCGCCGCTGATCTGACGCCACTCGGCGCCGCCGCGCAGCGGCTCGGAGGCCAACAGCACGCGAATGTTCTTCTTGCGGGCCAGAATTTCGACAGCACCCGGCTCGTAAGCGGGCGCGACGATCACCTCGGTGAAGATGGTGCTGACGTACTCGGCCATCTCCACGCTGACCGTGGTGTTGGCCGCGATCACCCCGCCGAACGCGCTCAACGGGTCGCACTCGTGGGCCTTGCGGTGCGCGTCGGCCACCGAGATCGCCGAGATCGCGATACCGCACGGATTGGCGTGTTTGATGATGGCCACGCATGTCTCTTCGTGATCGAACGCGGCCCGCCACGCCGCGTCTGCATCGGTGAAGTTGTTGTAGGACATCTCTTTTCCGTGCAGCTGCTCCGCTTGGGCCAGGCCCGGCCAGGCGCTGCCGTCACAGTAGAGAGCGGCCTGCTGGTGTGGGTTCTCGCCGTAGCGCAGCTGCGCGGAGCGGCGGTAGGTGCGCCCGAACCATTCCGGCAGGTCCTGCTGCGGCTCCTCGGCCGCCAGCGTCGAGGTCATCCAGCCGGCAACCGCGACGTCGTATTCGGCGGTGTGCCGAAACGCCAATGCCGCCAATCGCTTGCGCTGTTCCAGGGTGAATCCGCCGGCCTTGACCGCGGCCAGTACCCCGTCGTAGCCCAGCGGATCGACGACCACAGCCACGCTCGGGTGGTTCTTGGCCGCCGCCCGGATCATCGAGGGGCCCCCGATGTCGATCTGCTCGACGCAGTCGTCTTCGCCGGCCCCGGACGCGACGGTCTCGCTGAAGGGGTACAGATTGACCACCACCAGCTCGAACGCGTCGATCTCCAGCTCCTCGAGCGCCGCAGCATGCTCGGGCTTGCGCAGGTCGGCGAGCAGACCGGCGTGCACCCGCGGGTGCAGCGTCTTGACTCGACCGTCGAGCACCTCCGGGAAACCGGTCACCTGCTCGACCGGCGTTACCGGAATACCCTTGGCCGCAATCGACTTAGCTGTCGATCCGGTGGAGACGATGTCCACGCCGGCGGCGTGCAGGCCGGCGGCCAGCTCGACCAGTCCAGTCTTGTCGTAGACGCTGATCAACGCCCGACGAATCGGTCGCTTGCCGTCGGTCATCCTAGGGTTGCCTTTCGTCCGGTCCAGGTCACGCCACCGGTCGCCAAGGCGGCCAGCACGTCCACCAGGAGCTTGCGCTCCACTGTCTTGATTCGTTCATGCAGAGTGTCTTCGTCGTCGCCGTCGAGCACGGCGACGGGCTCCTGGGCCAGCACCGGCCCGGTGTCGGTTCCAGCGTCCACCAGATGCACGGTGCAGCCGGTGACTTTGACCCCGTAGGCCAGCGCGTCAGGTACTGCGTGCGCACCCGGAAACGCCGGCAGCAGCGCCGGGTGGGTGTTGACGGTGCGCCCCAGAAATCGGGACAGGAAGTGCGATCCGAGGATTTTCATGAATCCGGCCGAGACCACCAGGTCGGGGCTGTGCGCCGCGGTGGCCTCCGTCAGGGCCAGATCCCATGCCGCCCGGTTCGGATAGTCACCCATCCGCACGGTGAACACCGGCAGGCCGGCCGCCTCGGCGATCTGGACCGCGCGGCAGTCCCGGTCGGTGCCGACGGCGACCACCCGCGCGGGATAGTCGGCCACCGCTGCGGCCAGCAGCGACTCGAGCAGCGACCCGGTGCCCGACGCCAGCACCACCAGCCGGGCGGGGACGCTGGGAGCCACATGGATCGGTTGCACGGTGACTGAGCCTAATGGTTGCACCGCCCTGCGGTGACGACGCGGCCCCGCAGCGCCGTCGGCGCCGGGCCGGCGCGTTCCGACCCGCCCGGACCCCGATCCCCGGACGTCAGGGCCGGTGCTGCGCCCCCCGGCGGACGACCCGCAGCGCGGCCGCCACACCGTCCGTCCAGATCTCGGCCATGTCCCAAGTCACGTCCGGATGGCCGATCGGCTGGACGGCCTTGGCGAGCTTGCCGACCCGGCGGGATGCCAGCTCCTGGAAGTCGGGGTCGTCCAACTCCGGGAACTCGGCGTATTCGCTGCAGAACCCCGCGCCGGCCAGCTCGTCGTAGAGGGCCTCCGCCAGGTCGTCGGTCAGGCCGAGTGTCCCCGCTGGCGGCTCGCTCATCGCCAACCCCGTCTCAACGCCATCCACCCAGATCAGCGCGACGACGTCGAGCACCGGCTCATGGCTCGGCGGCACAATGCGCCCGGCCAGCATCTCCGCCCGGGCACCGGCCAGCATGCGCAGGCTGGGCCGCCCGGTGCTGCACGGGAGGTTCACCTCGGCGGGTTGCGTACTGACGACGTCGGTCATGTCGGCCCCTGGCTGGCGGTGGGACGGGCGGCACCCTCCATCCGATCAGCCGGCGGCCCCATATATAAGGGACCGAAGTCCTCTTTTTAGCGGTCGTATCCGTCGTCGTCGGTGAACATGAGGTCTTCCGGGTCTTCCAGCGGCCCGGGCGGCTCGGTCGGCGCATGGGCCTGGACCCTGCGCGACGGCTCCGGTGCCGGCGGCCAATTCACCTCGACGTCCTGCGCCACCTGCTCCGGGGCGAACTCCGGTTCGAAGTCGGCGTCGAACATCTCCTCGGGCTCGAAGAGTTCCCCGGGCGGATCCTCGGCAGCCGGCGCCGGGCTCGGTTCGGCGACTGGACCGCCCGGCTCGGCGACCGGGCCGGCGGGGCGCACCGGGGCCGGCGGCAATACTCGCTGCGGCGACACCACCGCGTCGGCCCGGACGCCCCCGATCATCACCACCGTCAGCGCGCCGATCGCGGCGAACCATCCGAACACCGCCGGCCCGAAGGTCAGCTGATCCACCCCGACGTCACCGAAGTTGCCCAGCGGCCCCCCACCGGCAAAGCCGAGCAGCGCCATCACCACCGCCGCAATCAGGGCCGCTGCGGCCACCTTGGCCAACGCCGGGCCCAGCGGCAGCGGCCGGCGGGCGCACTGCTGCCCGACGGCCACCCCGGAGGCGGCCCCAATGATGAGCAGCGCCACCCACGCCGGCCCCAGGGGAGGCGTGGGCGCTGCGGCCAGGATGGGCAGTGCCGGAATGTCGCCACCCAGCACGGTGAAAGCGCTGAATATCGCGGGCCCGATGTGCGCGCTGGAGCCGACCGCCATCGCGGTCGCGCCCACCAACACGTTGGGCACATACAGCACGGCCAGCAGGGTCAGGCTGAGCTGACCGAACAGGGAATCGGTGATCGCGTAGAGCTCGTCCATGGTGCCCCAGTGCCAGATCAGCGAGAGCACTGTCACCGCCCCGGCCAGGCCGAACAGCGCCAGCAAGCCGGCCACCGCGGCCCGCACCGAGTCCCCCAGCCAATCCGGAAGACGCAACTCCGCCAGCGCCCGCCGGCCCACCCGGGTCCCCACACCGAGCGCCGCGCCGATCGCGTGCACGCCGAGGACGTGGGCGAAGGCGCCCAGCGCATTCGGGGTCTGCAGTTCGGTGATGACCGACGCCGCGTCGTGGATGATCGCCAGCGAGACAGCCGCGATCAGCAGCGGGCCCCCCAGCGCCGAGGCCACGATCCAGCGGGTGACGAACCACGAGGCGCCCGGGGCCGTCGCCTGCGCCGTGGTGCGCGCGGTTCCGGCCACCATCAGCAGCACCGGCATCAGCGGCAGGACGCCCAGTTCCCGGCCGCCGATGGAGATCGGCACCTGATGCACGCCCAGCCACATGCTGGCGATGGCGCCCGACGCGCCGGTCATGTCGCTGTTCGCGATCAGCAACTGCAGCAGCGTCACCGCTGCGATGACCGTCAACGCCACGACCGACGGGGCGAAGGCGACCCGCAAAAGGTCGCGCGTCGGGTTGGAGCCGGGTTTGCCGCCGATCACCGAAGTCACGCTACGAGCACGATCAACTCGGCGCGCGGGAGGTGACTAGGGCTGCGACGGCCCCGACGAGGCGGAGCCGCCGCCCTGCGACTGCTGGCCGCCCGTCGAACTCTGACCCGAACCGGACGCGCTCTGGCCGCCGGTGGAGGAGCTCGCCGAACCGCCGGTCGAAGGCGGGTTGTAGGAAGGGAATCCGGTTGGCGGGGTGGGCGGCCCGTGCTGCGCGGACTGCTGGCCGCCGGCGTTGAACGGACCGGACGACGGCGACTGCTGCGCGCCGAAGCCGCCGCTGCCGGGCGCCGACGGGTAGCCGCCGCCGTAGGACGGGTAGCCGGACTGCTGCGGAGCCTGCTGGCTCTGGGGACCCTGATGGCCGTAGCCCTGCTGCTGGCCCGGCTGGCCGTAGTAGCTACCGCCGGGCGGCAGCCCGTACTGGGCGTAGGGGTCGTACTTGGGGCGCGGCGTCGGCGCGGTCACCACACCGGCTTCCAGCAGCAGCACCCCCGTCGCGGCGACGGACTGCAGGACGCTGAAGACCAGGATCAGCCACAGCCCCCAGCCGATGGCGTAGCTACCGCTGGCCTCGGCGATGGTCGAGATGGCCAGCAGGGCGCCCAACGCCGCGACCACGGCCACCACCGCGGTGAAGTTCTTCGCCTTGGGCAGCAACGCCACCCCGGCCAGCAGCGCAGCCAGCACGGCCAGGGGCACCGTGTTGCCGGCATCGCTGAGGACCAGCGGATAGTCGACGTCGGTGATGGTCACGATCGGTCCGAAGTTCGCCAGGTAAACACCCAGCCCCAACACCACCACCGCGATCTGGAGATACTGCGGCAATCTGCTCTCCTCCCCGCCCGTCTTGGCAAACGACGGGGTCGCCGGCCCGTAGGGGCCTGACGGTTGAGAAGGCTGGAATCCGGGAGTCCCGGGCGAGTAGGTCATGACCTCTCCTGTGCTTGTGGGCAGGACGTTTCTGGGCGGTGCGGCGCGCTTCGACCATCCACGCTAGCGCACTTGGGGGTTTTCCCGGTGCCTCAACGCCGTGCGATACCGGACCCCCCCATTGCCCGGGAAACAGGAACACGTTCTAATCACGGATATGGATTACGGGCTCGTACTGTTCACCAGTGACCGCGGAATCGACCCGGCAGCGGCCGCCAAACTCGCCGACGATCACGGCTTCACCACCTTCTATGTGCCGGAGCACACGCACATTCCGGTGAAGCGGCAAGCCGCTCACCCGACCACCGGGGACGAGTCGCTGCCCGATGACCGCTACATGCGCACCTTGGACCCGTGGGTCAGCTTGGGCGCCGCGAGTGCGGTGACGTCGCGAGTCCGGTTGTCTACCGCGGTGGCGCTGCCGGTCGAGCATGATCCGATCACGCTGGCGAAATCCATCGCCACGCTGGATCACCTGTCCGGAGGCCGTGTCAGTCTCGGTGTCGGATTCGGCTGGAACACCGATGAATTGGCCGATCATGGCGTGCCGCCCGGGCGGCGGCGCACCATGCTGCGGGAGTATCTGGAGGCCATGCGGGCCTTGTGGACGCAGGAGGAGGCGTCTTACGAGGGCGAATTTGTGAACTTCGGCGCGAGCTGGGCCTGGCCCAAACCGGTGCAATCGCACGTTCCGGTGCTCGTGGGTGCCGCCGGAACGGAGAAGAATTTCAAGTGGATCGCCCGCAGCGCCGACGGCTGGATCACCACGCCGCGTGACTTCGACATCGACGCGCCCGTGAAGCTTCTGCAGGACACCTGGGCTGCGGCCGGCCGTGACGGAGCGCCGCAGATCGTGGCGCTGGACTTCAAGCCGGTGCCCGAGAAGTTGGCGCACTGGGCCGAGTTGGGTGTCACCGAAACACTGTTCGGCCTGCCGGACAAGTCCGAGTCGGAGGTGGCCGCTTACGTCGAACGGCTGGCCGCAAAGCTGGGGCTCAGCAGCTGACCTCAGCGCAGGGAGCAGCGGTTGCCGTAGTCGAAGGCGTGCACGGTCACCGCGGCACCCAGCGGCTCGCCGTCGGACAACAAGGCCACCAGGCCTTCGTCCTCGGTCGTCGCCAGGAACCGGCTGCCGTCGCTGTCCAGGCGGCCGATGATGATCCCGGTGCGGGTCTCCCAGTCGTAGCGAACGCTGTAGGTCTCGATGGTGGCCGGGCCTTCGGCTCGCTCGACGACGGGGACCGCCGGCGCGGCATCGATCTGGGCTTGCAATTCGGCGCTGCGATCTGGCGTCCACGGCACCGCGGTAGTCGAGTACACCCCGGCCGCGTACTTGCTCATCATGCCGCCGTTGGCGCCCACATAGGCGAATTGCCCTGGGGCACTGCGGACGAAGGCGACGGCCTCGGCGATCGCATGCATCGAATAGTTGTTGCCGGCGCCGCCGAAGAAGGGTAGGCCGCCGGTCAGGGTCAGGCCGCGCGGGTCGTCGGCGGAAAGACCGAAGGCGTCGCACATGGCGAAGACCGGCACCGGGAAGCAGCTGTAGAGGTCCATGGCCGCCACCTCGTCGAAGCCGATGCCCGCCATCTCAAGCGTCTCGGTGGTGGCCGTCACCGCCGCCGGATAGGCGCCCAGATCAGGGCGATCCAGCAGACGCTGCGAACGCAGCGCGGCATGCCCGTGCAAGTACACCCAGCGGTCTTCGGGCACACCCAGGCGCTGGGCGACCTCCACCGACATCAGCAGCACCGCTGCGCCCTGGTTGACCTGGTCGCGCGCCACCAGCAGCCGCGGGTAGGGGTCGCAAATCATCCGGTTCTCGGCGCTGATGGTGACCAGTTGATCGACCGAACGCTCGACCGGCGAAGCCGAGAACGGGTTCTTGGCGGCGATCTTGGTCATCGGGGCGAACAGCTCCCCCATGGCCTGCAGATAGTCGGCGGTGCCGAGACCCAGCCGGGCCCGCCGGGCGTTCTCCAACAGGCCGTACTGCACCGCCGGACTGGTCAGGCCGTGCATCACCGTGTAGTGCTCGACGAACTCCTCCAGGCCGTAGCCGCGGTCCTCGAGCTGACCCTCGACGGTCTCGCTGAAATCCGGCTTGTCGTCTGCCTTGGCGAAGTGACGCAGCGTCGACGTCGCGTCGGATCCGCACAGCAGCACCACGTCGCAAGCGCCCGCCGCGATCTCGCCGCCGAATTCGGTGAGCAGCGCCTGGGGCCCTTGACCGCCCACCTTGTCCAGAACCGCTCGGGCCGGTTCGGCATCGATCAGGCGCGCGACCGACCGCGGAAAGTTGTTCGACTTCCCCAGCGGGGCAGGGATGTTCGGGATCGAGATCTCGAACTGCCGGGTGGCCACCACAGTGTCGATGGCCGAAGCGACCTCCGCCGCACTCGCACGGCAGTCCTGCAGTGCGGCCTGGGCGGCGGCAGCCGCCAGCTGCACCGGCGACATCGCGCGGTAGTCGGGGTCGTCAAGGCGCTCAGCGGCCTGGCCAACACCCACCACGACGGGAGTGCGCGGATCGATGCTCATGTACTCACCTCATTACGGCGAGCAGACGCAGAATCGCGCTGCAAGCCCTGCTTGCGTGCGATTCTGCGTCTGCTCGCTGCCAAAACCAGCTACAGGCTCTCGAGGATCTGCCGTGCCAGCGCGGCGGTGGCCGACGGCGTCTTGCCCACCTTCACCCCGGCGGCCTCCAGCGCTTCCTGCTTGGCGGCCGCGGTGCCCGACGAGCCCGACACGATGGCACCGGCGTGGCCCATGGTCTTGCCCTCCGGCGCGGTGAAGCCCGCCACGTAGCCGACGACCGGCTTGGTGACGTTGGCCTTGATGTAGTCGGCGGCCCGCTCCTCGGCGTCGCCGCCGATCTCACCGATCATCACGATGACCTTGGTGTCGGGGTCTGCCTCGAACGCCTCGATGGCGTCGATGTGGGTGGTGCCGATGACCGGGTCGCCGCCGATGCCGATGGCGGTGGAGAACCCGAAGTCCCGCAGCTCGAACATCATCTGGTAGGTCAAGGTGCCCGACTTGGACACCAGCCCGATGGGGCCGCTGCCACTGATGTTGGCCGGGGTGATGCCGACCAGGCACTCGCCGGGGGTGATGATGCCCGGACAGTTCGGCCCGATGATGCGGGTCTTGGTGCCCTTGTCGACGTTGTAGGCCCACGCGTAGGCACTGTCCTGCACCGGGATGCCCTCGGTGATGACGACCAGCAGCGGAATCTCGGCGTCGATGGCCTCGATCATCGCGTCTTTGGCGAACTTCGGCGGCACGAACGCGATCGACACGTCGGCGCCGGTCTTCTCCATCGCCTCAGCCACGCTGCCGAACACCGGCAAATTGACCTCTTGGCCCTCTTTGTTCAAGTGCCCGACCGTGGTGCCGGCCTTGCGGGCGTTGACCCCGCCGACGATCTGGGTGCCGGCGGCAAGCATCCGCGCGGTGTGCTTGGTGGCCTCGGCACCGGTGATGCCCTGGACGATGACCTTGCTGTCCTTGTTGACAAAGATCGACATACTTACGCGTCCTTTCCAGCGTTGGCCAGCTCCGCGGCCTTGTCAGCAGCCTCGTCCATGGTGGGGACGACGGTCACCAGCGGGTGGTTGGCCTTGGCCAGGATCGCCCGGCCCTCCTCGACGTTGTTGCCGTCGAGACGCACCACGAGCGGCTTGGTCGCGGCGTCGCCGAGAATCTCCAGCGCCGACACGATGCCGTTGGCCACCGCGTCGCACGCGGTGATCCCACCGAAGACGTTGACGAAGACGCTCTTGACCTGCGAGTCACCCAGGATGACGTCCAGACCGGCGGCCATCACCTCCGCGGAGGCGCCGCCGCCGATGTCGAGGAAGTTGGCCGGCTTCACGCCGCCGTGCTTCTCGCCGGCGTAGGCGGTGACGTCCAGCGTGGACATGACCAGGCCCGCACCGTTGCCGATGATGCCGACCTCGCCGTCGAGCTTGACGTAGTTCAGGTCGTGCTGCTTGGCCTTGATCTCCAGCGGGTCGGTGGCGTCGAGGTCGGCGAACTCGGCGTGGCCGGGCTGGCGGAACTCGGCGTTGCCGTCCAGGGTGACCTTGCCGTCCAGGGCCAGGATCTGGTCGTCCGGGGTGCGCACCAGCGGGTTGACCTCGACCAGGGTGGCATCTTCGGCGACGAAGACCTCCCACAGCTTCTGAATCGTCACCGCGGCGGCGTCGAGCACCTCAGCGGGCAGGTGGCCCTGCTCGGCGATCGAGCGGGCGAACGCCAGGTCGACGCCCTTGACCGCGTCGACGGGCACCTTGGCCAGCCGCTCCGGCTTGGTCGCGGCGACCTCTTCGATCTCCATGCCGCCCTCGACCGAGCACATGGCCAGGTAGGTGCGGTTGGAGCGGTCGAGCAGGAAGGAGATGTAGTACTCCTCGGCGATGTCGCTCGCCTCGGCCACCAGCAGCTTCTTGACAACGTGGCCCTTGATGTCGAGGCCGAGGATGTTCTGCGCATGCGTGAACGCGTCGTCCGGGGTGGCGGCGTACTTGACGCCACCGGCCTTGCCGCGGCCGCCGACCTTGACCTGCGCCTTCACCATGACCGGCCGACCGATCTCGGTGGCGATGGCCTTGGCGTCCTCAGCCGAGGTGGTTACCCGGCCGGGGGTGGTGGGCACGCTGTGCTTGGCGAACAGCTCCTTCGCCTGATACTCGAAAAGATCCATGGGCTCACTGTCTTATTGCGGGTCGCCGGCAAGCCGGCGCTGTCGGATTGTCAGAGATCTAGCTCCCGAGGCACTGTATCGAGCCTGCGGCGAGGTTCCCTCCTCGCGTACCGCTGCTGTGGCACATCTCACCGCGGAAAAAACGTGATTAGGTTCACATTCCCCCGCGTATTTGACTGATAGCTTGCCAGGCTCCGACGGGAGTGGTTACGGTCACCAGGTCTAGCTGTTTATAACGTTCTGATCACGACCAGAGGAATTTCCAGGCTGATGCAGCACGGTGTACCGATGCGTCCGGTTTCCGGGGGACCTGCTCCCCGTCGTCGAAACGGCGCGCGGTCTTCGATGCCAGGCCCTGCCGAGGTCACCGACATCATTGCGTTCAGCGAGTTCGGCTGGCCCCCCGGAGCGCTTGACGACGACCCGTTCGATGAGATGTCCGAGGTGCTGCTGGCCCCCGAGCTGGACGACCTCGCCGACACCGACAACATGCCCGTCCTGCGGCTGGTGATGCCCCCCGAGGGCTACCCCGACCAGGGCTATTACCACCCGGAGCAGGCGGCCCCGCGGCCCGCGCGCGGCGGCAGGCACCGCAGTCAGCCCACCAGCGCCGTCAAGAGCCGCGTCATGATCGCGGCCATGGCGGCCGGCGCTGCCGCCGCTGCCGCACACGCCGCCACCCACCCCTCGGGCGACCCCGTCGCGCGGCCCGCTGTGCTGGCGGCCAGCAAGACGGCCCTCAACGACGGGACCACCACCACCTCCAGCCACGGCTTGCAGATGATCACGGTCAAAGCCGCCGCGAACGTCGTCGTGCACAACGAGGAGCTGGCCAAGGGGATGGCGTTCGCGCAGGAGCGCGCCGAGCGCGAGGCCCGGCTGCAGCGCCCGCTGTTCGTGGCACCCACCCAGGGCGCGTTCACGTCGAACTTCGGCTACCGCTGGGGTGTGCTGCACGCCGGTATCGACATCGCCAACGCGATCGGGACCCCGATCCTGGCGGCTTCGGACGGCGTGGTCATCGAGTCGGGCCCCAGCGGCGGCTACGGCATGCTCGTCAAGCTGCGCCACTCCGACGGCACCGTGACCCTCTACGGCCACATCAACCGGTCACTGGTCAGCGTCGGTGAGCGCGTGATGGCGGGCGACCAGATCGCCGAGATGGGCAACCGCGGTTACTCGACCGGCCCGCACCTGCACTTCGAGGTGCTGCAGAACGGCACCACCCGCATCGACCCGACCTCCTGGCTCGCCAAACGCGGGATCAATTTCGCCTAACCTGGAAGAGTGAGCGACCGCCACCAGCCCGCTGCCGGCGCGACCCCTGCTCCTCAACCTCCGACTGGTTCGCCCAGCCGCATCATCCGCCGGGCGCCCACCGGTGCCATTCCGATCGTGACCGGTGCGCAGCCGATACCGCCGGTGGTCCCGCCCGGACCGGCGCCGTTGTCCCCGCGCTACCCCAGCGCAGCCGCCGCGATCGGCGCCTGCGTACTGGCGTTACTCAGCTGCTGGGCCACCTCGGTGGTGTCCACCGACCTCATCGCCAGCTGGTGGCACACCGACCGGCTGTTCTGCGTCGCGGTCGGCTTCCTGACCGCGGTGTTCGGCGGCACCACGGTCTCCGGAGTGATCATGCTGCTGCTCCGGCGTCCGCTGGGCCGCTTGCTGATCGCGGTCGGGATGGTGGTCGCCCTGTTGACGTTCGGGAGTCTGTTCCTGGCGGGAGCGCGGGTGCCGGCCATCGTGCAGGTCATCCCGGTATTCCAGCTGGCCACCATCGCCGCGGCACTGCAGCCGGCCACCCGACGCTGGTTGTTCGGGATCTGAGGGTTGACCCGCTTGAGCTTGGCGGCGACCCGCTGCGCCCGGCTCCGCCGCGCTTGCGATCGCCGCTAAAGCTTGGCGGCGACCCGCTGCGCCCGGCTCCGCCGCGCTTGCGATCGCCGCTAAATCGTGGCGGCGACCCGCTGCGCCCGGCTCCGCCGCGCTTGCGATCGCCGCTAAAGCTTGGACACCGGGGCGTGGTTGTGCATCAGCTTGACCCGCCCGGAGCTGCCGAAGTCGATCAGTGACATGGCCGACTCGCCCACCCCCGAGACTTCCTCCACCCGGCCCAAGCCGTACTTGTCGTGCGACACCCGGTCCCCTGGCGCCAGGACCAGCAGCGGCCGGTTGCCCGATCGGCTCGGCGCCGGCCGCGGCGTGCCGAACCGGCCGGCGCCGCTGACCGGTGCGCTCGGCGCGACGCTGGCCTCGGTGCGCCGCCAGTCGATGAGGTGCTGCGGGATCTCTCGCAGGAATCGCGATTCCGGGTTCAACATCGGCTGGCCCCACGACGAGCGCACTTTGGCCCGGCTCAGGTACAGCCGTTGGCGCGCCCTGGTCAGACCGACGTAGGCCAGCCGGCGTTCCTCGGACAACTCGCGGGCATCCCCCAGCGAACGCATGTGCGGGAACATGCCGTCCTCCCAGCCGACCACGAACACCACCGGGAACTCCAGCCCCTTGGCGGTGTGCAAGGTCATCAAGGTGACCATCCCGGACCCGTGTTCGGGAATCTCGTCGGTGTCGGCGATCAGCGAAACCCGTTCCAAGAACGCCGCCAGCACACCGACATCGGGCACGTCCTCCTCGACGGTGCCGTCCTGTTCGGCGAGCGCGTTGGCCCGGTCGATGCTGAATTCGTGGGCAACACTGACCAATTCGTTGATGTTGTCCAGCCGAGCCAGATCCTGTGGGTCGGTCGAGACCTCCAGTTCCTTGCGGTAACCGGTCCGGTCGAGCACCAGCTCCACCAGCGAGCCCAGGTCGTCGTCGCAGGTGTTCAGATGCGCCCGCAACTCCTCGAGCATCGCGACGAAAGCGGCGATCGCGTTCTGCGAACGGCTGTTGAGCATCGGTACGGAGCCCTCGGCGGCGGCTGCCAGTGCGGCCGCGAATCCCACGCCGGTGTTCTCCGCATGCACCGCCACACACGCCTCCGCGCGGTCCCCGATACCCCGGCGGGGGGTGTTGAGAATGCGTCGCAGACTCACCGCGTCGCCGGGGTTGTCCAGCACCCGCAGGTAGGCGATGATGTCGCGGATCTCTTTGCGCTCGTAGAAGCGCACACCGCCGACGACTTTGTACGGGATGCCGCTGCGGATGAACACCTCTTCCAGCGACCGCGACGAGTTGTTGGTGCGGTAGAACACCGCCACGTCGCTGTAGTTGACCGTGCCGGCCTCGGTCAGGGCGTCGATCTCCTGCGCGACGAACCGCGCCTCGTCATGCTCGTTATCGGCGACGTAACCGATGATCAGTTCACCGTCGCCGGCGTCGGTCCACAGTCGCTTCTCCCGACGCCCGGAGTTGCAGGCGATCAGTGCGTTGGCCGCCGAGAGAATGTTCTGCGTGGAGCGGTAGTTCTGCTCCAGCAGAATGGTGGTCGCGTCGGGATAGTCGCGTTCGAAATCCTCGATGTTACGGATGGTGGCGCCGCGGAAGGCGTAGATCGACTGATCGGCGTCACCGACCACGCACAGTTCGGCGGGCGGCAATTCGGAGTTGCCCTCGCCGGCCGGTCCGTTTTCCTGCGGCGGTCCCGGCTTCGCCTCTCCTCCGTCGAGCCTCGCCGAACCGCCGTGGCCCGCGAGTTCGCGCACCAACATGTACTGGGCATGGTTGGTGTCCTGATATTCGTCGACCAGGATGTGCCGGAACCGGCGGCGATAGTGCTGGGCGATCTCCGGGAAGGCCTGCAATATTGCGACCGTCTCTCCGATGAGGTCATCGAAGTCCAGGGCGTTGGCCGAACGCAGCCGACGCTGGTACTCGGCGTAGACGGCGGCCACCACCCGGCTCAGTTCGTCGGAATCCTCGGTGAGGTCGGCCAGCGCCCGGTCCGGGTCGATCAGTTCGTTCTTCAGGTTGGAGATGGCATTGGCCAGCAGCCGCGGCGAGTGCCGTTTGACGTCGAGGCCCATGTCGCGGCCGATCATCAGCAGCAGTCGCCGCGAGTCGTCGGCGTCATAGATCGAGAAGTTGGAGTTCAGGCCGGGGACCACCGAGGCCTGGTTGCGCAGGATCCGCACGCAGGTGGAGTGGAACGTCGACACCCACATCACCCGGGCCCGGGGGCCCACCAGGCTCGACACCCGCTCGCGCATCTCGGCGGCGGCCTTATTGGTGAAGGTGATGGCCAGGATCTGTCCCACCCCGACGCCCCGGGCGGCCAGCAGGTAGGCGATACGCCGGGTCAGCACCGCCGTCTTGCCCGAACCTGCTCCTGCCACGATCAGCAGCGGAGAGCCCTCGTGCAACACGGCCCGGCGCTGCTGCGGGTTGAGGCCCTCGAGGAGATGGTCGGTGTGCGGACTGGCGTGCAAGGTCATAGCGTCCCCCAACGTACCGCCGCCGGGCGACAGTCTTTGCGCTGGCACTGCCGTTAGTGGCACACTCGGTTCGTGCTCGACACGCGGCGTCGATTTTTCTACGGGTACCGAACAGCGGTGCCCGTGGTTTAAGCGCAACGCCTGCGCCCCGCGGTCCGCTTCGCCGGCCCGGGGCTCGTCTGTTGTGTGAGGCCGGATCGCCGAATGGGACCAGAAACCACCCAACAGCGAGAACCTGGAGTCCAGATCATGTCTGCCCAATCCCAACAGCTGCCCGACATCGAGGAACTGCGCCACGAGATCGACCGGCTCGACGCCGAGATCCTGGCCGCAGTCAAGCGCCGCACCGCAGTGGCCCAGGAGATCGGCAAACTCCGGATGGCCTCCGGCGGTACCCGGCTGGTGCACAGCCGGGAGATGAAGGTGCTGGAGCGCTACAGCGAACTCGGTGAGGACGGCAAGGACCTGGCCATGCTGCTGCTGCGGTTGGGTCGCGGCCGGCTCGGTCACTGATACCCCGCGCCCGGCTCCGCCGCGCCAGCGGTCGCCACGGGAACCTCCGCCGACCCGCCGCGCCCGGCTCCGCCGCGCCAGCGGTCGCCGCTAATGTCGGAGAATGAGCTCCGTCCAGCAGATCGCCGACATCTCTGCCACCCCGGCCTGGGACGCGTTGCGCAAGCACCATCGGCAGATCGGCGAGACGCACCTGCGGCAGTTCTTCGCCGACGATCCCGACCGTGGCACCACATTCACCGTGACCGTGGGCGACCTCTACATCGACTACAGCAAGAACCGGGTCACCGGCGAGACCATCCGGCTGCTGCTCGAGCTGGCCCGCACGGCCGGCCTGGAGGACCGGCGCGACGCGATGTTCGCCGGAGAACACATCAACACCTCCGAGGACCGGGCCGTGCTGCACACCGCCTTGCGGCTGCCGCGTGACGCCGCGCTGAGCGTCGACGGCCAGGATGTGGTGGCCGATGTCCACGCCGTGTTGGACGCCATGGGCGATTTCACCGATCGGCTGCGCAGCGGCGAATGGACCGGCGCCACCGGCGAACGCATCCGCACCGTCGTCAACATCGGCATCGGTGGCTCCGACCTTGGTCCGGTCATGGTCGACCGGGCGCTGCGGCACTACGCCGACGCCGGTATCTCGGCCCGCTTCGTCTCCAATGTCGACCCGGCCGACCTGACCGCGAAGCTGGCCGGCCTGGACCCCGCCAGCACGCTGTTCATCGTCGCCTCCAAGACATTCTCGACACTGGAGACCCTGACCAACGCCACCGCTGCCCGACGCTGGCTCACCGACGCGCTCGGCGACGACGCCGTCGCCCGGCACTTCGTGGCGGTCTCGACCCACGAGGCGCGGGTCGCAGAGTTCGGCATCGACACCGCCAACATGTTCGGCTTCTGGGACTGGGTCGGTGGACGGTACTCAGTGGATTCGGCGATCGGGCTGTCGGTGATGGCGGTGATCGGCCGGGAGCGCTTCGGGGAGTTCCTGTCGGGCTTTCATATCGTGGACGAACATTTCCGCACCGCGCCACTGGAATCCAATGCGCCGGTGCTGCTGGGACTGATCGCGTTGTGGTACTCCAACTTCTTCGGCGCACAGTCTCGCGCCGTGCTGCCCTACTCCAACGACCTGGACCGCTTCGCCGCCTACCTGCAGCAGCTCACCATGGAGTCCAATGGCAAGTCGACCCGGGCCGACGGCACGCCGGTCAGCACCGATACCGGTGAAATCTACTGGGGCGAGCCGGGAACCAACGGACAGCACGCGTTCTACCAATTGCTGCACCAAGGGACCCGTCTGGTGCCGGCCGACTTCATCGGCTTCTCTCAACCCGTCGACGACTTGGCCACCGCAGACGGGTCGGGCAGCATGCACGACCTGCTGATGAGCAACTTCTTCGCCCAAACCCAGGTGCTGGCGTTCGGCAAGAGCGCGCAGCAGATCGCAGCCGAGGGAACCCCCGCAGATGTCGTGCCGCACAAGGTCATGCCGGGCAATCGTCCCACCACCTCGATCCTGGCGACCCGGCTGACCCCGGCGGTGCTTGGCCAGCTGATCGCGCTTTACGAGCATCAGGTGTTCACCGAGGGCGTGGTGTGGGGCATCGATTCGTTCGACCAGTGGGGTGTGGAGCTGGGCAAGGCGCAGGCCAAGGCGCTGCTTCCGGTGATCACCGGCGACGCCGCCCCGCAGCGGCAAACCGACAGCTCCACGGACGCGCTGGTGCGCCGCTACCGCGCTGCGCGCGGTCGCGCCACCTAGGGCGGTCTCGCGGCTTTCTCTCACCGTGACTTTTTTCGGCGGACCACCGGTGCCGGTGCGCCGAAGTCCGCGGCGATCTCCGCGCCCGGAGGGTCTCAGCGCACCGCGATCGGTGCGCGTCACCGTGGCACGAGCCCGGGCGCTCCCCCGCCCGCGCGAGTCCACCCGCGCCGAATACGCACCTGGTGCCGGGGATTTCCCGCAGGGGCCGGCGCGATCAGCGACGGCGCCGAGCCCGCCTCCCGGCCGGCCGCAGCACCCCCGCAGCAAGGTGCCTTGCTCACCGGATGACCGGCTGAGGCCTCCGCAGCGGCGAACCGAACGGAACCGCTTGACCTTCGCCCGATGGCACACATCGCCACACGATAGAGATTTCGGCGTCGACGTTTCTTTAAGCTACGCCGCATGCAGCTGCCAACCCCGGCTCGGCGTCGCGTATCGATGGCGTTGGTTCGCCACCGCGATGCCGTCCGCCGCGGCGCCGCGCGCGGCCTGCACTGTTGTCGCTGACCCTTCCGCCATCAGCTCATTGTCGGGAGTCACCACTTTCCGGTGACCGGCGCCGAATCACAGGTATTGGTATGGGGAGGCCTGCCATGCATTCTTCGTTCGGGTTCGCCCGATGACAGTCGCCACCGCGCTGCAGCCGGCCCAGCACATCGCGGCCGCCTCGCCGGGCCCGAACGTAGCGGCGCCCGTTGCGGGCACCTCGGGTGGCCGAGGCGCGGTGACACCGCTTCGCATCGGCGTGACGACGCTGTGGCTGTCGGTGATCGTGCTCCTGCCGTTGCTCGCCATCGCCTGGAAGGCGGGCGGTAAGGGATGGCAGGGCTTCCAGCTGGCCGTTACCTCCCACGCGGCCCTCGAATCGTTCCGCGTCACATTGACGATCTCAGTGCTGGTGACGGTGCTGGACGTGGTGTTCGGCCTGGCGACCGCCTGGGTGTTGGTGCGCGACGACTTCGCCGGAAAAGGCGTGATCGACGCGCTGATCGACCTACCTTTCGCGCTGCCGACCATCGTCACCAGCCTGGTGATGCTCGCCCTGTACGGCAACTCCAGCCCGATCGGCATTCATCTGCAGCACACGCCCCCCGGAGTGGCGATGGCGCTGGCCTTCGTCACATTGCCGCTGGTCGTCCGCGCCGTTCAACCGGTGCTGCTGGAGATCGATCGCGATGTCGAGGAAGCCGCCGCGGCACTGGGCGCCTCGCGCCTCACCGCGTTCACGACGGTTGTGCTGCCTTCGCTGCTGCCGGCGCTGCTGACCGGTGCCGGACTCGCGTTCTCGCGGTGTGTGGCCGAATTCGGTTCGGTGGTGACGATCGGCGGCGCGGTTCCGGGCAAGACCGAAGTGTCCTCGCAGTGGATCCGCGCGCTGGTCGAAAACGACGACCACACCAGCGCTGCGGCCATATCGATCGTGTTGTTGGCAATCTCGTTCGCCGTGCTGGTACTTCTGCGGACGGTCGGCGGCCGGGCGGCCAAGCGCGAGGAGGAGGCGCAGTGACGTCCCGGCTGGAGCCGCGTCACCTGCTGCGCGCCACCGTTTTGACCTATGTCGGCGTGATGCTGATCGCTCCGGTGTCGGTGATTCTCTACCGCACATTCCAGCCCGGGCTGGCGCATTTTTGGGCCTGGGTGAGCACTCCGGCGGCCGTTTCGGCGCTGAAACTGTCGCTGCTTCTGGTGCTCATCGTGGTGCCGCTGAACGCCCTTTTCGGGGTATCGACAGCGATCCTGCTGGTGCGCAACCGATTTCGCGGGCGCTCCATACTTCAGGCGATCCTCGATTTGCCCTTCGCGGTCTCCCCCATCATCGTCGGTGTCGCGCTGATCGCATTGTGGGGATCATCGGGGGCCCTGGGTTTCGTCGAGAACAGCCTCGGATTCAAGATCATCTTCGGGCTGCCCGGCATGGTCCTGGCGAGCATCTTCGTCACGCTGCCGTTCGTGGTGCGCGAGGTCCAGCCGGTGCTGGTGGAGGTCGGAGTCGAACAGGAACAGGCCGCCGCAACGCTGGGATCCACCGCCTGGCAGACGCTTTGGCGGGTCACGCTGCCATCGATTCGCTGGGGTTTGACCTACGGCATTGTGTTGACCACCGCCCGCACCCTGGGCGAGTTCGGCGCGGTCATCATGGTCTCATCGAACTTGCCGGGACAGTCTCAGACTCTGACGTTGCTGGCCAACGACCGCTACCACCGTGGGGCCGAGTACGGCGCCTACGCGGTGTCCACGTTGCTGATGGGCGTCGCCGTGGCATTCCTGGCCGCCAAAGCGGCCTTGCTGCTCTACCGCAACAGAACCAAGGCCCTGGAGCGGGCCACCCACTGAAGCGGAGTCGAGGCGCCCGCGGCAGATCAGGCGAAGCGGTTGGTGTACCGCGGCGGCAACCTGCGCAGCAGCCACACCAGCAGGACCCACGGCCAGGTCGGAACAACAGCCCGGCCGGCTTCTCGCTCGATGGCACGCACCATCGCCTTGACCCCGGATTCGTTGTCCACCAGCAGCGGGGTGGACGCCGTCTTGGCCGTCATCTCCGATTCGATGTAGCCCGGTTCCAGCACCGTGACCTTGATCGGGCCCTTCGCATACTCCGCGCGTAGCGACTCGCCCAGCGACGACACTCCGGCCTTGCTGGCGGAGTAAGCCGCCTTCACGCCCGGGACACCCTTGTTGCCCAACACCGATGAGATCAGTACCAGGTGACCACCGCCGGCCGCTGTGAACAGTTCGAGCGCGGTCTCGATCTGCACCAGCGCGGCGACCAGGTTCGTCTCGATGGTCGCCTTGTTGGCCCACAGCTTGCCCGAGCCGAGCCGGGCCCCCTTGCCGATACCGGCATTGACGATGACCCGGTCGATTCCGCCCAGTTCGGCAGCGAACTGCCCGAACACCTTCGGGATTTCGTCGTGGTCGTTCACATCGAGTGCGGCCACCGCAACGGTGATTCCCGGGTACTGCGCTGTCAGTTCGGCTTTGAGTTCTTCGAGCCGGTCGGTCCGGCGGGCACACAGGGCAAGGTCACGACCACGCGTCGCGAAGGCGCGGGCCATGCCCGCACCGAGGCCAGAACTGGCACCGGTGATCAGGATTCTCTGACGGGTCACCAGGGCAGCTTAACGGCGCTCGCCGGCGGTGCGGAATTGGTCGGGCCGCTATTTGAGCAGCCGCGACATCCGCCGGTCGGCCAGCACCTTTCCGCCGGTTTGGCAGGTCGGACAGTACTGAAATGACTTATCGGCAAAAGATATTTCCCGAACCGTATCGGCGCAGACCGGGCACGGCAGACCCGTTCGGGCGTGCACCCGCAGACCAGAGCGCTTTTCACCCTTCAACGTGGCGGCCTGCTGCCCCACTGACCGCGCCACGGCATCGGCCAGCACGGCGTGCATGGCCTCGTGCAGTGCGGCCAGCTGATCGGTCGACAGTTTGCCGGCGGTGGCGAACGGTGACAGCCGCGCGGCGTGCAGGATCTCGTCGCTGTAGGCGTTGCCGATCCCGGCGAGCACCTTCTGATCGGTCAGGACGTTTTTGATGCGGCCGGTCTGGCCGGCCAGTAGGCGAGCGAGCTCCTCGGCGTCGACCGCCAGCGCATCCGGCCCCAAGGTGGCGATACCCGGGACCTTCGCCGGGTCGTCGACCAGCCAGACCGCCAGCCGCTTCTGTGTGCCGGCCTCGGTCAGGTCGAAACCGGGGGCCTGCCCCGGGACACCCAGGTGCACCCGCAGCGCGATCGGCCCCTTACCCGGCCGCAGCGGGGCGGCCGCCAACTGATCTGACCAGCGCAGCCATCCCGCCCGCGACAGATGCGCGATCAGGAACAGCTCCCCGGCCTGCAAACCCAGATACTTGCCCCACCGGTGCGCAGCGGTCACCACCTGGGCGTGCAATGCCGCCGGCGGCGGGTCGAAGGTCTTGAGCACCGACAGCGCCGCGACATCGATCCGGCCGATGCCGTTGCCGACGGCGTGCCGGCGCAGATGGTCGGCGAGCGCTTCGACCTCGGGCAGCTCCGGCATGCTGTCGAGTCTGCCCGGACTACCTGGAGATGCGCCCCGGGTTGCGCACCACCAGCGACAAGATCCAGCCCACCAGGGACAACACGATCGCCGCCCAGATGGCGTCCCACCAGAAGTCGGCGATATACAAGCCCCAGTGTTTGGCGGTCTTGTCGGTGATCCACGCGGTGATCCAGAGCATCAGTGCGTTGACCACGACGTGGAACAGCCCCAGCGTGACGATGTAGAGCGGGATGGACAGCAGCTGAACCACCGGTTTGATGAACGCGTTGACCAGCCCGAAGATCAGGGCGACCACGAAGATGATGCCCACCTTTTGCGCCGTGGTGTCACCGCCGACGAACTCGATGCCGGGAACGATCTGGGTGACGATCCACAAGGCGAGGCCGGTCAGCGCGGCGCGGAGCAGGAAGGGTCCCATGCGCAGATCTTGCCATGGCACGGGTTCCGCAGACCGGGCTTCGCCGAATGTGCGGCCCACGGAGCATGGGTGGCTAGAGCCAGGTCCCAGCGCCGCCAAAGCGGGCCCGCACGCCGGCCGTGATCCGGTCCACATGCCAACCGGCCTGACGGCAGGCCGACATCACCGCGTCCGAAGAATCGGCGGCCACCAACCCGAACAGGGTTTCATCGCTGGGCGCGGTCAAGACGACCACCAATGTGGCGCGGACGGCGGCGGCGGCAGCTGCCAACCGGTCGATCACGGTGTCGACGGTCGATTCGGCCAGGTCGGGCTGGTACCACTCCACCAAGAAACACTGACGTGCCGCTCCGCTGTCGCCCATGCGCCCGACGCTAGTGAAACCGACCCTGGATCGAATCAGGGTTTCCCCTGGACATCTGCGGGGTTGAGCGCGGCAAACAATGCGGCGCGGGAGCGGATGCCCAGTTTGCGATACACCGCACTCAGCGTCATCTCGACGGTCTTCTCGGCGATGAACAGCTCCGCGGCGATCTGCTTGTTGGTCAGCCCCGACGCCGCATGTTCGGCCACCCGACGCTCGGCGGGGGTCAGGCCCGCACCCGGGGACGCCGCAGCCATGCGGTCCAGCTCGGCGCGCACCCGCTTGGCCCACAAGGGGACCCCCAGCTTCTCAAAGGTCGCTAGCGCGGCAGCCAAATTCGCTTGGGCGGCCTGTTTGCGGCGGCGGCGCCGCTGAACCTGGCCCAGCAACAGTTGGGTGCGCGCCGTTTCGAAGGGCATCGGCAAGCGCCCGTGGTGCACCAGCGCCTCGACGGCGGCCTGCTCGGCGGCGTCGAGTTCACCGCGGGCGGCCAGCCAGTGACTGCGGCCGCGGGCTCCCACCGCGAGCATCCACGGCCGATCAAGCCGCGCCCCGTTGGTCTCCAGGGCATCGATCAGCTGCTTCGCCTCGTCCAGCCGGCCCAGTGCTGTGAGCGCCTCCACGGCGTCGGGAAGGTATGCGCCGACCGCGATCTCGGTGTCGTGCTCGGGGTCGAACACCGCCAACGCCGGCTCTAGAACCGAGACAGCCGCCGCATAGTCGCTCAGCGACACCTCCAGCAGCCCCAACGCCGTTGTCGCCGACACCGTCAAGAACGCCGCCCCGGTAGCCGCCGCCGCCTCGATCGCGGCAGCCGCGGCGCTACGTGCCGTTTCTTCGTCACCCCGCAATGCCGCGATCGAGGCTTGAGTGCACCAGGAATGGATGAGCAAGTGCTTGCCGCCCAGTTGCTCGGCGCGCTGGACACTGTCCTCGGCGAGGGCCGCCGCCTGTATCAGGTTTCCCAGCCACATATCGAACAAAGCAACGTAGTTGGCCGCCCACAGGGTGTCGGTTTCGGTTCCGTCGGCCGCTAAGCGCTGGTGAATGACACGCATCTGCGCCTGCCCCGCCTGCACATCTCCCGCCATGGCGGTCATAACGGGTACGGCGGCCCTGGCCTGGAAGGTCGCCGCCGCGCCCCTGCTGGGGTCTTCGGTATCCCGCGCGATACGCAGAGCGTTTTCGTCAATGCCGCGGCCGTGCAGGTATCGCACATGCACTGCGATCGTGAGGGCTTGGCTGCACAGGCCGGCAATATCTAACTTTGTGGCTTGTTCCACCGCGGCTTTCGCCAGATCGACCGCTCTCTTCATGTCACCGATCAGCCCCACCAGAGGCACAAGCAGCAGCCTTGCCCGCAGCTGCAGCACAGGGTGATCGGCGGCTTCATCGACGGCCTGAGCGAACAGTTCAGCGGCCTTCACCACGCTTTCGTCGTAGCCGGTGACCGCGGCAAGGATCATCAACGCCATGCACCGCAACGGTTTCCCAGACGGCAGATCATCCAGAGCCGGCCCCAGATGCGAACGTGCCCGGACGATCTCACCGGAACGGAAATGCTGCTCAGCGGCTTGAATTCGACGTACAGGAGTATCACCGCCGAGGTTGATGGCAAGTTCGATCAGTTCTGCGGCCACCGCCGGGGCACCCCGAGCGCGGGTGGCGGCCGCCGCTTCATCCAGCGCCTGAAGCACGTCCGGGTCAGCGGCCGTGGCCGCCAGCGCCAGGTGCCGGGCCTTGATCTCGGGTTCGTCGACGACGCCGCTGAGCCGACGGTGCATGGCCCGGCGCTCCGCCGGAGCCGCGGCGCTGTAGACGCCGGCGGCGAACAGCGGGTGGCGGAACCGGATACGGCTTCCCTCGATCTCGACCACGCTGCTTGCCTGCGCCGATTCCATCAGCTCGACGACCCGGTCGGGGGCAATGCCCGCAGCAAGGCCCACTCGCGTCACGGTCGGCGGCGCAGCGCTGGCCGCGGCCAGCAGCACCGCGCTGACCTCCGGGTCGGGCCGCCCGAGGCGATCGTGCACCAGCGTCGCCAGGGTGTCGGGCAGGCCGACCGCCGCCCGGCCCGGATCCTCGGCGATGTACCGAGCCAATTCGAGGGCGAAAAGTGGGTTACCGCCCGATATCTCGTGGATCCGCGTGATGGTGGGCCGAGGCAAAGTACGCCCCAACCGGGCCGATATCAGAGCGTGGAGACCACCGAGCGTCAGTGGGTTGATGCGCAGACGCTCGACCGATCGGGGTAAGGCAGGGTTGAGCCACCTGAGGTCAACCGCGTCCACCCCGCCGGTGCGAACGGCCAGCAACAGGCCGACCGCTCCGGTGAGCCGTCGTTGGGCGAAGCCGACCACCATCCGGCTCGACATGTCCAGCCACTGCACGTCGTCGATGCACAGCAACACCGGGGCAACCGAGCTCAGCTTGCGGACCGCCGCCAGAAACGCGGTCGCAACCATCCGCTCATCGCTGGCCGCTCCGTTCCCGCCGCCCAGCAGGATTCGCTCCAGCACCCCCCGCTGCGCGTCGGGCAACTGCGCCAGGGTGTCGGCGTCCACCCCACCGAGCAGGTCGGCCACCGCGGCGTAGGCGTAGCGCACCTCGGTCGGTGCTCCCAGCCCTGAGAGCACCCGATAGCCGCGCTCCGCGGCGGTTGCCGCCGCCTCCCACAACAGTGTGGACTTCCCGATGCCGGCCTCACCCTCGAGAAGCAGAGTCGCGGGTTCGGTCAGTGCCGCAGACAGGAAGGCACTCACGGCCGATCGCTCGACCCCCCGGTCCGCCAAACCCTCTCCCATGTCCACGATTGTGGCAGTCGATGTCTGTTTCGGGAATGGTTGCCGACGCACCTCCTCGCCCCCTTTCCCCGTAGGCCCGCCCCCCGAAATGCACCATGCCCCAAACCGCCGGTACCCGGTACCGGCGGTATTGACATCTTGGGTCGCGACTCTTAGCTTGGGGTTTCGGAGCGAGAGGGGATTGCGTCATGACGGCTAGCGTGCGACCGAGCGGACCGACCCGGGAGGAATTCGCCGAACGCCTCCTGAAGGGCTCGGTGAAGAAGTCCTACGCCCCGGTGGTCGACATCGACTGGGACGCACCGCTGGAGGCCAACAAGTACTTCCTGCCGCCCAGGATGTGCACGCTCTACGGCACCGCATTGTGGGACGCGATGACCCGCGAACAGCAGATCGAGATGTCGCGCCAGGAGCTGGTCAACGTGCTGTCGGCCGGCATCTGGTTTGAGAACATCCTCAACCAGGCGCTGCTGCGCGACATGCTGCACAAGAACCCCACCGCGCCCAGCACCCACTACTCGCTGACCGAACTGGGCGACGAAACCCGCCACATGCTGATGTTCGGCAAGACCATCGACCGTATCGGCGGCGTGCCGGTACGACCGCGACTGCACGAGCGCATCGTGATCAACGCGCTGCCCTTCCTGTTCCGCGGCCCCATCCTGTGGGGAGCCGCGCTGGTCGGCGAAGAGATCTTCGACGCGCTGCAGCGCCAGATCCTCGATGACCCGGACCTGCAGCCGATCGTGCGGCGGGTGATGCGCATCCATGTGACCGAGGAGGCCCGCCATATCCAGTACGCCCGCGACGGGCTGCGGCGCACCGTGCCGGGGATGTCTCGTTACCGTCGCATGCTGCTGGCCAACCTGCAGGGCGTCGGCGGCCCGTTCTACCGGCACCTGTTCACCCTGCCGGTGGTCTACACCCGGGCTGGGCTCGACGGCCGCGAAGCCCGCCGGGTGGCGCGGGCCAATCCGCATTTTCAGGCGGCATCCCGCGCTTCGTTCGCGCCGCTGGCCGCATTCTTCACCGAAGTCGGCCTCATGGGCGGGCTGGCCCGGCGGATGTGGCGGCGGGCCGGGTTCCTGTGAGCCGCGACCACCTCATCGACGTGCTGGTGCTGGGCGACCCGGCGCCCCTGCACGGGTTGGTCGAGGGTGCCCGCGCCGTCGATCCGGCGCACACCGGATTCGACAGCGCCACCGACACGTGGACGGTGACCACCGTCGACGGCGAGACGCTGAAAGCGCGGGTGCTGATCGGCACCGCCGCCGCAGCCGACGGGGTCGTCGCGCGGCACGGCCTCCCGAACCGGTTTCAGGTTCCCGGCCCGCACACTCGCCGGCAGGCCCGGTACGTGACCCGGCTCCTGGAAGCGATGCGGCGCAGCGGAGCCAGCCGCATCGAGTCGCGCGCTGCCCGGCTGCGGGTACACCGGCTGCTGCCGACCCGGGGACTGTCCCGGTTCTACCTCACCGGTTCGGTGAGCGCCGATGAGGAAATCTATGACGGGCCGGCGGTGCTGACGCACGACGGCGCCGAGTACCCGACCCGCGTGCGCCTGAGCGGACACTTCGATCCGATCGACGGCCAATATCACTGGCAGGGAATGTTTTACGCCGATATTCCCGGTACCGGCGTCACCGGCTCGCCGGTCAGCATCCGGATCGGCGAGCACGCCGCGCAGGGCCGCATCTGCGAGCGGACCCCGTGGGGCACGCTGACAGTGCTCGGCGCTGCCGGTTTCCCCCCGTTTCTTCTGGAGGATGTCCAGATCGCGACAGCGCCGCAAAGGTAACCGGTCCCCACCCGGTCAGGCCGGGGCGTCTGCTATGCAGAGAGCTGCGTCCAGACCATCCGAAACCGAGGAGACGACGTGCGGTTCACCTATGCCGAAGCGATGACCGACCCGAGCTACTACATCCCGCTCGCCAAGGCCGCTGAGGCCGCCGGGTACCACAGCATGACAATTCCCGACAGCATCGCCTACCCGTTCGAATCGGACTCCACCTACCCCTACACCCCTGACGGCAATCGGGAATTCCTTGACGGCAAGGCCTTCATCGAGACCTTCGTCTTGATCGCAGCGCTGGGCGCGGTCACTTCCACGCTGCGGTTCACCCCCTTCGTGGTGAAGTTGCCCATCCGTCCCCCGGCCCTGGTGGCCAAGCAGGCCGGGTCACTGGCCGCGATGATCAACAACCGGTTGGCCCTGGGCGTGGGCACCAGCCCGTGGCCCGAAGACTACGAGTTGATGGGAGTTCCATTCGCCCGGCGCGGCAAGCGCATGGACGAGTGCATCGAAATCATCAAGGGCCTCACCACGGGTGACTACTTCGAGTTCCACGGCGAGTTCTACGACATCCCGAAAACCAAGATGACCCCCGCGCCCACCCAGCCGATCCCCATCCTGATCGGCGGTCACGCCGAAGCCGCGCTGCGTCGCGCGGCCCGCAACGACGGCTGGATGCACGGCGGCGGCGACCCCGCCGAACTCGATCAGCTGATCACCCGACTCAAGCAACTGCGGGAAGAGGAGGGTCGGACCGGCCCGTTTGAGATCCACGTGATCTCGGTCGACGGATTCACCCTCGACGGTATCAAACGCCTGGAAGACAAGGGCGTCACCGATGTCATCGTGGGCTTTCGGGTTCCCTACATCCTGGGGCCCGACACCGAGCCGCTGGAGAACAAAATCCGCAACCTGGAGCGGTTCGCCGAGCACGTGATCGCCAGGGTCGGGTGACCCCGGTCACATACCGGGCTTGCGGCTGCTCACCTCACCGTTTCTGTCAGGCCGATCGGGATAGAACTGGGCATCCGGGGCGTTGAACAATACGTGCCCGCACCCTCCTGCGGGTACTGCAGTTCTCTTCGACCTGCAGGGGGTGTTGTCGACATGACGCAACAGAGGTATCTGCCCGCCGCACCTGCGCCCGGCCATCTGGAGCGCCAGCGGCTTGTTCGCCTGCTTCGCGCCGCTGCGTCCAAGGCCGGGCAGAGCGATGCTCGACGCCAGTGGATCCGGGCTGCTACGCAGTGCTGACAAAACCGCGCCTTTTCCGCGGCGCCCTTGCGTCACGCTAAGCAGCTCATTTACCTTTCTCAGACAGGCTTCAGAAATCTGGTTGTCCGCGAGAAGGGTTGGTCGCGATGTCTCGTCGCCGCAGCACGGTTGTGGGCACCAAGGCCGCTGGAGTCGTCGCGTTCTTGGCGATCGCCCCGCTCTCCGCGCCCGCGCACGCCGATTTCGAGGACATGTGGGACGCGCTGGTAGAGCCGTTTGTCACCACCGAGGGCGTCCTCGACGGCGACGCCCTGTTCGACGCCTCAGCCTGGGATGCGTTCTTGTCCGCCGCCCACTGGGATGCCGCCTTCGGCGCACTGGCCGAGCCGGGCCCCGCCCTGGGCATCGACCTTTACGCGGCACTGCACGACGCCGGTCAGCAATGGATCGACAGTCAACTGGGCAGCCAGGTCAACGGCGTCATCAACACCCTGTTCGGATCGACGGTCATCGGCAACGGCGCCGACGGCACCGAGGACAACCCCGACGGCGGCAACGGCGGCTGGCTGTTCGGTGACGGCGGCACCGGCTGGAGCAGCACCACCGACGGCGTCGCCGGCGGCGCCGGTGGCGCCGCCCTGGGACTGTTCGGCAACGGCGGAGCCGGCGGCGACGGCGGGACCGGGGCCGTCGGCGGTGACGGCGGCGACGGCGGGTGGCTGTGGGGCCACGGCGGCAACGGCGGCGACGCCGGCGACGGCGCAGCCCTGACCGGGCTGCCCGCACTCGGCGGAGTCGGCGGCACCGCCGGACTGCTCTACGGCACCCACGGCGACGTAGGCCACTTCGGTGCCCTGCCCGGCGGCTTCACCGGCACCGTTCCACCGCCGGTGGAGGTCTCCAACGGCTGGCTCACCAACGGCGACGGCCAGGTCGTCATGCTGCGCGGACTCAACCAGGTCTACAAGATCCCACCCTACGAGCCGTCCGCGGCCGGTTTCGACGAAGACGACGCAGCCTTCCTGGCCGCCAACGGATTCAACGTCGTGCGCCTGGGCGTCATCTGGGCCGGCGTGCAACCCGAACCCGGCGTCATCGACTACGACTACCTGGCCTCCATCGAAAACACCGTCGAAATCCTGGGCCGGTACAACATCGTCGCCATCCTCGATATGCACCAGGATCTCTACGGTGGTGCTTTCGGCGGCGACGGCGCCCCGGAATGGGCCACCTTCACCGGCGGACTGCCGAACTTCGACGTCGGCTTCCCGTTCAGCTACTTCGTCAGCCCCGCACAGAACTATGCCTGGGATGCGTTCTGGGGCAACACCCATGCTTCGGGGATCGGACTGCAGAATCACTACGGGGTGATGTGGCAGGCGGTCGCCGATTACTTCAAGGGCAACGAGAACGTCGCCGGCTACGAGATCATCAACGAGCCGTGGGCGGGCACGCACTGGCTGGGAAGCCTGCTGGGCAACCGGTACTTCGACACCCAGCAGCTGACCCCGTTCTACAACCAGATCGACACGGCCATTCGCTCCGTCGACCCCAACAAGCCGGTGTTCTTCGGGCCGACGACGCTGGAGGCAAGCCTGCCGGTGGCCACGCACCTGGGCAGGGTCGACGACCCGAACACGGTCTTCTCCTTCCACCACTACTGCATGGTCAATGCACTGTTCGCCGACTTCAGCTTCGGTTGCGACTGGAATGCCGATGTCGTGTTCGCGAACGCGATGGACTACGCGCAACGCAACAACATCCCGGCGTTGCTCAGCGAGTTCGGCGCCACCAACAACCTGCCGACCATCGGTGCGAGCCTGCAGGCGGCCAACCGGTACCTGTTCGGCTGGACCGAATGGGCCTACACCGGCAACGACATCACCAGCACGTCGCCGCAGGACCAGGCGCTGGTCTACGACCCGAGCCAGCCCCCGGTCGGCGACAACGTCAACTGGGACAAACTCGACCTGCTGGCGCAGCCCTACCCGCAGATGATCTCGGGCATCCCCACCGGCTTGTCCTTCAACGACGGCGTCCTGTCGTTCAGTTACTCCACCGAACGCGCCGACGGCACCGGGATCTTCGACGCCGGATCCGAGACCGTCATCTCAGTGCCGGCCGGCCAGTATCCCAACGGCTACACCGTCACCGTGACCGGCGGCGAGGTCACCTCAGGCGCTGACGCCCCCCTGTTGACCATCAGCTCCAGCGCCGGCGCCACGACCGTCAATGTGACCGTCACCGCCAAGGACTGACAGCGCCGGGCCGGTGCGGTGACGACCGCCGCACCGGCCCGCGCCGCTACCTTGCGTAGGCTAAGTAAGTCGTTTACCTTTCTCAGACAGGCTTCAGAATCGGGTTTGTCCGCGAGAAGGGTTGGTCGCGATGTCTCGTCGCCGCAGCACGGTTGTGGGCACCAAGGCCGTCGGAGTAGCTGCATTCCTGGCGATCGCCCCGATCTCGGCGCCCGCACACGCCGATTTCGACGACATGATGGACATGCTGATCTCGCCGTTCGTCACCGCCGCAGGCGACCTCGACGGCGGCGCCCTGTTCGACGCCTCAGCCTGGGATGCGTTCCTGTCCTCGGCCCACTGGGATGCCGCCTTCGGCGCACTGGCCGAACCCGGGCCCGCCCTGAACCTGGACCTCTACGCAGTACTGCACGACGCCGGTCAGCAATGGATCGACAGTCAACTGGGCAGCCAGGTCAACGGCGTCATCAACACCCTGTTCGGGTCGACGGTCATCGGCAACGGCGCCGACGGCACCGAGGCCAACCCCGACGGCGGCAACGGCGGCTGGCTGTTCGGTGACGGCGGCGCCGGCTGGAGCAGCACCACCGACGGCGTCGCCGGCGGCGCCGGCGGCGCCGCCCTGGGACTGTTCGGCAACGGCGGAGCCGGCGGCGACGGCGGGACCGGGGCCGTCGGCGGTGACGGCGGCGACGGCGGGTGGCTGTGGGGCCACGGCGGCAACGGCGGCGACGCCGGCGACGGCGCAGCCCTGACCGGGCTGCCCGCACTCGGCGGAGTCGGCGGCACCGCCGGACTGCTCTACGGCACCCACGGCGACGTAGGCCACTTCGGTGCCCTGCCCGGCGGCTTCACCGGCACCGTTCCACCGCCGGTGGAGGTCTCCAACGGCTGGCTCACCAACGGCGACGGCCAGGTCGTCATGCTGCGCGGACTCAACCAGGTCTACAAGATCCCACCCTACGAGCCGTCCGCGGCCGGTTTCGACGAAGACGACGCAGCCTTCCTGGCCGCCAACGGATTCAACGTCGTGCGCCTGGGCGTCATCTGGGCCGGCGTGCAACCCGAACCCGGCGTCATCGACTACGACTACCTGGCCTCCATCGAAAACACCGTCGAAATCCTGGGCCGCCACAACATCCTGGTCGTCCTGGACATGCACCAAGATCTGTACAGCGAGGCCTTCGGCGGCGAGGGCGCCCCCGACTGGGCAGTTCTGACCGGTGGACTGCCCCACATCGGCGTGGGCTTCCCGGGGACTTACCCGGTGAGCCCGGCGCAGAACTACGCCTGGGATGCGTTCTGGGGCAACGATAAGGCTCCCGATGGCATCGGCTTGCAGAATCACTACGGGTTGATGTGGCAGGCGGTCGCCGACTACTTCAAGGGCAACGAGAACGTCGCCGGCTACGAGATCATGAACGAGCCGTGGGCCGGATCGCAGGCTCTGGGCAGCATCTTGGGCAACCCCTACTTCGACACCCAGCAACTCGTGCCGTTCTACGACCAGATCACCGCAGCCATTCGCTCCGTCGACCCGAACAAGACGGTGTTCTTCGAACCCAACACCCTGTTCGGCAGCCTGCCGGTGCCCACGCATATGGGCCCGGTGCAAGACGAGAACTCGGTGTTCTCCTTCCACCACTACTGCCTCACCACGTCGCTGATTCCCGGCCTGAGCATCGGCTGCGACTGGAACGCCGACATCGTGTTCGGTTACGCAACCGATTACATGGAGGAGAACAACGTTCCGGGGTGGCTGAGCGAGTTCGGGGCCACCAACAACCTCGGCGCCATCGACGCCAGCCTGCAGTCCTCCAACCAGTACCTGTCCGGCTGGGCCGCCTGGGCCTACACCGGCAAGGACATCACCAGTGCCTCGCCGGAAGACCAGGCGCTGGTCTACGACCCGAGCCAGCCCCCGGTCGGCGACAACGTCAACTGGGGCAAACTCGACCTGCTGGCCCAGCCCTACCCGCAGATGATCTCGGGCACGCCCACCGCACTGTCCTTCAACAACGGCGAGTTCAGCTTCAGCTACACCACCGACCGCGTCGACGGCTCAGGCACCTTCGGAGCCGGCTCAGAGACCGCCATCTCGGTGCCGCCCAACCACTTCCCCGGCGGCTACGCCGTAACCGTTACCGGCGGAACCGTCACCTCGGCACCCAATGCCCCCATCCTGACCATCGACTCCAACGGCGACACCTCCACCATCACCGTCACGTTGGTCCGGACCTAGCCCGTCGCGGGCCGCGGGCGCTCCGCCAGCGGTATCGGCGCAGCGCTGGCCCGTACCGTCTGGCGCAGCTCCCCCAGGCCCTGCACCTGCAGGGTCACGACGTCGCCGTCACCAAGCCATCCTGGAAACTGTTGCGGCGCAGCCGGGTCCAGATGCTCCAGCAGCGTGCAGGTGGGTACGGTGCCCGATCCGAAGACGTCACCGGGCTCCAACGGAACCCCACGGGCGGCGTAGCTGATGATCTCGCCGAAGCTCCAGTCCATGGCGCCGGTCGATCCGGTTCCCACGATCACGTCGTTGACGGTCGCGGTGGCCTGCAGGCTGATCCTGCCGTTGCTGCGGTAGGGCTCCAGCTCATCGGGCGTGACCAGACAGGGCCCAAGCGTCACACCGCTGTCTTTGCCCTTGGCCTGCCCGATCGCCAAAACTCCCTCCTGCGCCTGCAGATCCCGCGCGGACCAGTCGTTGAAAATGGTGTAGCCGATGATGGCCTGCTCCGCCTGGGCCACCGACAGGTTCGCCCCGGCGGTGCCGATCACCGCGGCGATCTCCAGTTCGAAGTCCTGACAGACGCTGCCGGGGGCCATGGAGACATCGTCATAGGGACCCAGCACCGTTGCCGGGCAGGCAAAGTAGAAAGCCGGGATGCGGTACCACGCGTCGTCGAGGACGGGGCTTCGGCCGGTGGCCGCCAGGCAGTTGCGCATGTGGTCCAAGAAGCCCAGACTGTCGCGGATCGACGGCGGGCGCGGTATCGGAGCCATCAGCGACACCGCCGAGATCCGCTCTGTCGCCGCCGGTGCGCTCAGCGCCCGCTCGCCGGCCTCGTGCAGCCCGTCCGGGCCGAGCCGGATCAGCTCCAACAATGTCACGCCGGGCGCCACCGCATGGATCACGTCGCCGTTGAGTACGCCGGTACGCTGCCCGTCTTCGCTTCGATAGGTCACCCATCGCACCGGTCCATCGTCACCCATAACGAGCCCGAACGCAGCATCCGACGCCCCGCCGGTTGAGCCCCGCGGCTACGGTTTCACCGTCACCTTGAAAATCAACGAGGTCAGGGCACCGAAGGCGCCGTGACCGCTGATGTAGAGCCTTTTGGTGTCGTAGCCCGCAACGTCCTTCATCGTCTCGCCGCCGGATCGAGCCGGCATCTGACCGTCGATCACGGTGACGTCGCCGTGGTTCGCGACTGCCCCGGCGAATTGTTCCAAGGCAACACCCACAGCAACCACCGCGGTTTGCTCAGTGTCAGGACTCATCCGACTCGGTACCCTCCTGCTCTGCCAGCCACGCCTCTTCCTCGCCCGGCTCGGGTAACACCCTTCCTCCCTCGATGGCGAGATGCGCGGGGCTGTTCTGGATGACCACCAACACCATCCGGGCCGGTATCCCGGTGATGCGGGTCGCCGCTGAGGCGATCTCAGCGACCAACTGACTACTTTGCGCGGCGGGATGTCCGGTCCGAACCCAGCCGTTGATCAGCAGTGGCCGTGCAGGCTTCCCATCAGTGAACACGTTCTCGGGCGCCGGTTCATGGAACACGACGTTGATATACGTACCGGGGACATGGTTGATCATGGAGTGAACCCGGGTGATCTCGGCGGCCAGCTCAGCCTTCGTCTCGACGCTCAGCGTCGATTGCGGCGTGGTGCACGTGTAGACCGGCACGTCTTAACCCAGGAATGGCAGTTGCGGCTGGGTGGGTACCACCAGAACGGTGGGGCCGTCGGCTTCCAGGGCAGCCTTGAATTCCGAAACCAAGCTTTCGGCGTCCTCCACCGAAGCCGTACGGCAGCCGAAACCCCTTGCCAAGGAGCAGATATCGAGTCCGGGCAGATCCATACCCGGAACGTGGGGAGTCTCTTCCAGCAGCGCAAACGATTTGAGGACCGCGTATTCACCGTTGCGCTGCACCACGAACACGATGGGGAGGCTGTGCTGTGCCGCTGTCCAGAGAGCCTGTATCGAATACTGGAAAGAACCGTCGCCGATCGACGCGACAACGGTCCGCTTCACACCGCGCGCTCGATCTCCGAGCGCGATTCCCACAGCCGCCGGCACTCCCCAGCCGATACCGCCGCTGCCGGTGGCGAAGAAGCTCCCCGGCCTGCGCGTCGGCCACCACGTGATGAGGTCCGCCAGAGTGGATGTCGACTCCATCACGACCGCAGCGTCGTCGGGCTTGACCGTACTGAGGGCAGCGTAGACATCGCTGGGCAACAATGGCGCCGATGCCGCCGGCAGATCCCCACTCGAGGGTCTTTGCAACCCCGGTGACGCCTGCCGGTCACGGGGCATCTCGACGAGGTCCAGTAGTTGTTCGAGTACGACGCCCGCGTCACCGAGCAGGCTGTCACCCACCGGTGCCGTCGCGGCAAGGTGCGGGTCCGCCGTGACTTGCAGGAGATCGGTGCCCGCGGGCAGGTAATCACCGGGGACGAACGGGTAGTAGCGGAAAACCTGAGCGCCGATCACGATTGCCAGGTCGTGGCCGGTCAACACCTCGCTCACGCCCGCAATCGTCAGGGGCAGCGGCCCTCCGTACAGGGGATGATCCTCGGGGAACGAGCACCGGTCCGACAGCGGACCGCCGCGGACCGGCGCGCGCAGCTTCTCAGCGAAGGCGATGCCGGCAGCCCAGGCGCCGGCACGGTCCACCTCCGGTCCCAGCACCAGCAGTGGTCGACGAGCGCTGCTGATCCTGGCGGCGAAGGCGCGCAGCCGCTGTTCGTCGGGCTGCACACGGCGACTGACGGTCCGCACCACGGCCGGACCGAGCGCCGGTTTGTTCCAGTCGTCGAGTGGGATGGACAAGAACACCGGCCCGGCGGGAGGCTGGGTGGCCACCGCATACGCACGCATGAATGCTGCGGGAACATCCTCGGCGCGAGCAGGCTCGTAGGACCATTTGACCCACGGCTGTGGCATGAGCGTGGCATCGGGGTTGTTCAGATACGGGTCGCACAAGGACATTTCGCGGGTTTGTTGGCCTGCCGTGACGATCATCGGGGTGTTCGCCCGATACGCCGCAACGAGACTGCCCATCGCGTTACCGGTGCCGGCCGCGGTGTGCAGATTCACCAGCGCGGCGTTGCCGGTGGATTGAGCGAACCCGTCCGCCATCGCCAGCACCGACGCCTCCTGCAAGCCCAGCACATAGGTGAAGTCGTCCGGGAAATTCTGCAAGAAGGTCTGCTCCGTGGAGCCGGGGTTGCCGAATATCGTGGTCAAGCCCAGAGACCGGAGCAGGTCATAAGTCACCTCATGGACTGTCTTGCCGCTGACCATCACTGACTCCTCTCGTCGATCTCTGCGGGCACCGCGATTACCTATCTGACACCGCGCACCCTGGTCGCCGACCCCGTAGAAACCCCGGGATGTGACAACCCGGGGGCGCTCACAGCCCGACTCCTACCGGCGCAGTTCGGTCGCCGGTGGCTTCCGGACGTGTCAGGATCACCAGCATGGGCAGCACAACGCTCATCGGCCGGCAAGACGAACAGCGGCAGCTCGCGCAGTTGTGCGGCCGTGCCCGAGCCGGCAAAGGCGGCGTGCTGGTCATCAACGGCGAGGCCGGCATCGGCAAGAGTGCGTTACTGGCCGAGGTGGTGGCGCAGGCGGACGGACTACGCACTGTCTGGATCAGCGGTGCCGAGACGGAAATGGAACTCGCCTACGCCGGCGTGCAGCAGGTGTGTGGCCCGATTCTTGCCCATATCGCCGTCTTGCCTGACCCGCAGCGGTCCGCACTGCGAATCGCCCTCGGACTCGGCAAAGGTACCGCCCCGGATCGCCTGCTGGTGAGCCTGGCGGCCCTGTCGCTGCTGGCCGAGGCGGGCGCCGAGCGGCCGACCGCCTGCATCATCGATGACGCGCAGTGGGTCGATCGAGCGTCACTGCAAGCGCTCACATTCGCCGCACGACGACTACTGGCCGACCCCGTGGTGATGATCTTTGCCACCCGCGTTCCGGGCGCACCTGAAGAATTGGACGGCTTACCCGAGCTGACCCTGACCAGGCTCGCGCATGCCGACGCCGGCGTACTGCTGTCGCAGGTGATGCCGGGCCGGTTAGATGAGCGGGTCCGGGAGAACATCCTGGGCGAAGCCGACGGAAACCCCTTGGCGTTACTGGACCTTCGCCAGTCGATAGCGCCCACAGCGCTGGCAGGCGGTTACGGCCTGCCGGCCGCAGCGTCGATAGCCGGTCGAATCGAGCGCGAGTACAGTCAGCGCCTACACACGCTGCCCCCGACCACACAGACGCTGCTGCTGATCGCGGCTGCGGAGCCGACCGGCGACCCCACCTGGCTGTGGGCCGCCGCGGAGAAGCTCCGGGTGGGCGCCGACGCGGCCGTTCCCGCGGAGCGCAGCGGCCTGGTCACCGTCGAATCCCGCCTGCGCTTTCGCCACCCGTTGGTGCGATCGGCGGTCTACCACTATGCATCCGCGTCTCAACGCCGGCAGGTTCATGCAGCATTGGCGGACGTGATATCCGGCCCCACGCATACCGAACACCGCGCCTGGCACCACGCCCACGCCACGCCCACACCCGATGAGAGCGTTGCTGTCGAGCTTGTGGTGTCCGCGCAACGGGCGCGCTGCCGTGGTGGTGCCGCCGCCGCAGCCGCATTCTTGGCCTATGCCGTCGAACTGACTCCCGATCCCCTCCGTCGCGCCGACCGGGCACTCGAAGCTGCCCGGGCGAAGCTGGACGCCGGTGATCCAGAAGCGGCGATCCGACTCCTGTCCGCGGTGGACAGAGCGGACGACGAACTGTTGAGTGCGCGGGCAGATCTGCTACGCGCCAACGTTGCGTTTGCGACCCGGCGGGGCAGAGACGCGCCTCCGCTGTTGCTGGCGGCAGCCCGAAAGCTGCGGCCACTGGATCCGGTCTTCGCCCGCGACGCCTACCTCGGCGCGCTGATGGCAACGATGATCGTCGGGCGCCTCTGCACCGGGGAAGCGCCATCTGCGGCGACGATAGTCAGATCGGTGCGGCAGCTGCCACCGAGGTCGGGCCCCGCCACTGCGGCAGATCTCTTCCTCGAGGGAATCGTCCTGCGCATCGATGACGGACACGCAGCAGCGGCGCCGGTGCTCCAGCGAGCAATACAGCAGTATCTTGCGGAAGACAACGCCGGTGTTGCAGACCCGCGGTTGCACGACATCACCCTGCGCGTCTTACTCGACCTGTTCGCCCAGGACACTTACAACTCCCTGAATGCGCGCCAACTCGAGCTACTGCGCGCGGCCGGTGAATTGACCGTCCTGCCCGCGGCATTGACCACGTATGCGGGTGTATGTGTCACCGCGGGCGACTTCGCACAAGCCGCCGACCTGTTGGCGCAGGCAGAGACCATCTCTGCTGCCACTGGCGCGCCGCAGCAACGCTCCATCCACATCTATCTCGCCGCTTGTCGCGGGCAGCAAGCTCGAGCAGAAGAGATCGCACGGACGACTGTCCGCGACGCGACCGCCCGGGGCGAGGGCAGCGAGATCACCTTGGTGCTTTTCTCGCTGGCCGTCCTGTACAACGGGATCGGAAACTACGAAAAGGCGCTCGAACAGTGCTCGGCGGCAATGGAGTACGACGATATCGGCATGTATGGCCACCTCCTGAACGAGACCGTCGAAGCGGCCGTCCGCGCCGGAAGCACCGATGTCGCCGAAACGGCTGCAGCACAATTGATCGAGCGGTCACGAACGACTCCCACGGCGACTGCTCTCGGATACGCCGCCCGCGCGAAAGCCTTGACCGCCGACGGTCCCGCTGCCGAGAACGAGTACCGGATCGCAATTCGGGAGTTGGGACGCTCACCGTTGAAGGTCATGTCCGCGCGTACGCACCTGATCTTCGGTGAGTGGCTGCGGCGGGAGAACCGCCGAGGCGAAGCACGAGCCGAGTTACGCATCGCTCACGGGCTGTTCGCCGAAATGGGATCCGAGGGTTTCACCGAGCGAGCCAAGCGCGAACTCCATGCGGCGGGCGAGCCCCTGAGCAAGCAACACGATGCCAGAAAACCGGGGAAGCTGACGTCGCAGGAAAGCTACATCGCCAGACTCGCCGGCGACGGGTACACCAACTCTGAGATCGCCAGCCATCTGTTCATCAGCCCCAGGACGGTGGAATGGCATCTCGGCCGGATCTTCGGCAAGCTCGGGGTCACGTCCCGTCGCGAGTTGAGACATACACGCGAGTGAGCACCGGAGGCGCCAAAGCCGTCCGGTTCCTCAGCGGCGCCGATCGGTTCGACACCTCACTCCCACTCCACCTCGCCGGGGGTCTTGTCGGGACGCAGCCCGCGCCAGCTGGGCTGGCGGAGCCGGCCATCGGCCGTGCGTTCGCTGTAGCGCACCTCGGCCACCACGGTGGGTTCGACGAAGGTGACGCCTTTCGCGTCGGGCCGCGCCAGGGGTTCCCGAAACGGGGATTCGCCGGTGCGCAACGGCTCCAGCATCTCCTTCAATGCCGCCAGCTGACGCTCGGTGAACCCCGTGCCGACCCGTCCCACGAAGCGCAGGCCGTCGGCTTCGGGCACCCCCATCAACAGCGATCCGATTCCGCCGCCGCGGCCGCCCTCCCCTGCCCGCCAGCCGCCGATCACCACCTCCTGGGTCTGCCAATGCTTGTCTTTGATCCAGGCCGGAGATCGGCGACCCGGCCGATACGGCGAATCCCATCTCTTGGCGATCACGCCCTCCCAGCCGAGGCGGCCCGACTGCTCGAGGGCCTTGGCGCCATCGGGTGTCAGGAGCTCCTTGACCACGAGACCTGTTCCCTGGGCGAGTGTTTCCAACAGGCGTCGCCGATCCCGGTAGGCCACGCGAAGCAGCGGGCGGCCGTCGAGATAGAGCAGGTCGAAGGCCCAGAACTCCAGGCGAGCGGCGCGGGCGCTGTTCTGCATCGCGGCGAAGCTGGGGACGCCGCGGTCGTCGAGCGCGACCAGTTCACCATCGAGGACGACGTGGTGTTCGGCCAGGTCCTCGGCCGGAAACGGCAGTTGCGGGTACTCGGCGGTGACGTCACGGCCGCTGCGGGCACGCAACCGGACCTCGCCGTTCTCGGCTTCGACCAGTAGCCGGTAGCCGTCCCATTTGCCTTCGAAGGCCCACTGATTCGGGTCCAGCCGGGTCACCGAGCCGTGCGTGGCCAGCATGGGGGCCAGTTCGCTGAACGTGAATGCCTGCTGGTCTTTCATCCGGTGCGCCAGCCACTGGTCGCCGGCGGTGCGGATCAGCGCGTAGCGCCCGGAGATCCGGCTGCCGGACAGCACGACGATCACCTCTCCTTTTTCGGCCCCTTCCCCGGCCGGGTCCTCGAACTTCTCGGTCACATACGTGCCCGAATCCCAGATGCGCACCGTGCCGGCACCGTACTCGCCCTTGGGGATCGTGCCTTCGAAACTGCCGTACTCCAGGGGATGATCCTCGGTGCGGACCGCGAGATGGTTGACCGCTGTCGTCTCCGGAAGATTCTTGGGCACCGCCCAACTCACCAGCACGCCGTCGCGCTCCAGCCGGAAGTCGTAATGCAGCCGGCGCGCGTGGTGCTCCTGGATGACGAAGCTGTTGCCGCCGCCCGGCACCGGCGCCGTGGCCGGCACCGGTTCGGGGGTCCGGCGCGCATCGCGCTTGGACCGGTAGACGTCAAGCCGATCCTGGGCCGGCAGGGCGCGGTCCAGGGCGGCCAGCAGATCGCCGTCACGGGCGACGCGTTGCAGCACCTCGTCATAGCGCAGCTGCCGCAGGTCGGGGTCGTCGAGCTCCGCCCAGGTTCTGGGGGCCGCAACCGTCGGGTGATCGCGGCCGCGCAGCGAATACGGGGCGATGGTGGTCTTGGAGGCGTTGTTCTGGCTCCAGTCCAGGAACACCTTCCCAGCACGAAGCTTCTTGGCCATGGTCGCGGTGACGAGCGTGGGCATCGCGCTTTCAAGTTGCTGCGCAACGCGTTTGGCCAAGACAACCGCACCGGCGCTGCTCACCGGCGGGTCCAGGGCGGCGTAGACGTGCACTCCCTTGCTGCCGCTGGTGAGGGGGAACGTGGGCAGGCTCAACTCGGCCATCAGCTCACGCACGGCGCGCGCCACCTCGGCGAGCTGACTCATGGTGACGCCCTCGCCGGGGTCCAAGTCGAAGACCAGTCGCGTTGCCGGGCCGGGCTTGAACACGCGGCCGCCGTGCGTCCACTGCGCTTCGAACCGCCACTGCGGGACGTGCACCTCCAGCGCGGCCTGTTGGGCGATCCAGGCCAGCCCGTCGAGGTCCTCGATCACCGGATAGGTGGTGATGCCGGAGCGATGCTGAATGTCGGCGCGAGCCAGCCAGCCCGGCGCTGAGGACGCCAGCTGCTTTTCGAAGAAGGAGCTCTGCTCGACACCGTTGGGCCAGCGTTTGCGGGTCGCCGGGCGTCCTGCGATGTGCGGCAGCATCACCTCGGCGATGCGGGTGTAGTAGTCGAAGACCTCGGCCTTGGTGGTGCCCGTCGCGGGGTAGAGCACCTTTTCGGCGTTGGTCAGCGTGACCCGTGTCGTGACGGACTCAGCGGCCATGCAGCCAACCTACGTCGTGGCAATGCCGGTTATGGGCACTCTGGCGTGGGCATACTGGCCTCATGCGCTCCATCTGGAAGGGCTCGATCGCATTCGGTCTGGTCAACGTGCCGGTCAAGGTCTACAGCGCCACCGAAGACCACGACATCAAGTTCCGCCAGGTACACGCCAAGGATCACGGCCGGATCCGCTACCGGCGGGTGTGCGAGGAGTGCGGCGAAGTCGTGGACTACAGCGACATCGCGCGGGCCTATGAGTCCGACGACGGCCGCATGGTGGTGATCACCGACGACGACATCGCGAACCTCCCCGAGGAACGCGACCACGAGATCGCGGTGCTCGAGTTCGTGCCGGCCGCCGATTTGGACCCGATGCTTTTTGACCGCAGCTATTTTCTGGAACCCGGATCGAAGTCGATCAAATCCTATGTGCTGCTGGCCAAGACGCTGGCCGAAACCGACCGGGTGGCGATCGTCCACTTCACGCTGCGCAACAAGACCCGGCTGGCGGCGTTGCGGGTCAAGGACTTCTCCAAGCGCGAGGTGATGGTGGTACACACCCTGCTGTGGCCGGACGAGATCCGCGATCCGGATTTCCCGGCGCTCGACGGCAAGGTCGAGATCAAGCCGGCCGAGCTCAAGATGGCCGGGCAGGTGGTCGACTCGATGGCCGATGACTTCGACCCCGACCGCTACCACGACACCTACCAGGAGCAGTTGCAGGAGCTGATCGCGGCCAAGCTCGAAGGCGATGAGGCGTTCACCCCGCAGGAGCAGCCCGCGGAGCTGGATGCCACCGAGGATGTCTCCGACCTGCTGGCCAAGCTGGAGGCCAGCGTGAAGAAGCGCTCGGCCGCCGAACAGCCACCGGCCGCGAAAGCACCCGCGAAGAAGGCACCCGCGAAGAAGGCACCCGCAAAGAAGGCCCCCGCCAAAAAGGCCCCGGCCAAGAAGGCGGCGCGAACCTAGCCCCGGCGCCCGCCGCCGAGGCGCCAGCCGTCGAATTAGAACGTGTTTCAAAGAAGGGGTTCAGCCCACCGCCGATCCTTGTTAGCGTTGCGCGGTGATACTCGACAAGTTCCGAATTGACAATCAAACAGCGGTGGTCACAGGTGCCGGCAGAGGACTGGGCGCTGCGATCGCGGTCGCGTTTGCCGAGGCGGGCGCGGATGTCGTCATCGCCTCGCGCACCCAATCCGAACTAGAGGCCGTCGCGCAACGAGTCGAGGCGGCGGGGCGTCGTGCGCACATCGTCGTCGCCGATCTGGCCCACCCCGAAGAGACGGCAAAGCTGGCCGGCGAAGCGGTCGAGGCGTTCGGCAGGCTCGACATCGTGGTCAACAACGTCGGCGGGACGATGCCCAACACCCTGCTGACCACGTCGACCAAAGACCTCAGGGACGCGTTCACCTTCAACGTCGTCACGGCGCATGCGCTGACGGTCGCAGCGGTGCCGCTGATCCTGGAGCACTCCGGCACGGGCTCGATCATCAACATCACCTCCACCATGGGGCGGGTGGCCGGACGCGGGTTCGCCGCCTACGGGACGGCCAAGGCGGCGCTGGCGCACTACACCAGGCTGGCCGCACTCGATCTGTGCCCGAAGATCCGCGTCAACGGCATCGCACCGGGATCGATCCTGACCTCGGCGCTGGACGTCGTGGCGTCCAACGACGCGCTGCGCGCCCCGATGGAGAAGGCCACACCGATGCGTCGGCTCGGCGACCCCGACGACATCGCGGCGGCCGCGTTGTACCTGGCTTCACCGGCCGGCAGCTACCTGACCGGCAAAGTGCTCGAGGTCGACGGCGGCCTCACCTTCCCGAACCTCGATCTGCCCGTCCCGGACCTGTGAGGAACTGACCCATGACCGTTCGCGTGGCACAGATCGGCACCGGCAATGTCGGTGTCCATGCGCTCAAGGCACTGATCATCAACCCGGAATTCGAGTTGACCGGCGTCTGGGTGTCCTCGGATGCCAAGGCCGGCAAAGACGCTGCGGAGTTGGCCGGGGTGAGCACGCCGACGGGCGTGACCGCGACCACCGACTTGCAGCAGGTGCTCGACGCCAAGCCCGACTGTGTGGTCTACACGGCTCTGGCCGACAACCGGCTCCTCGAAGCGCTCGATGACTTCAAGCGCATCCTGAGCGCCGGCATCAACGTGGTGGGCAGCAGCGCGGTGTTCCTGCAGTACCCGTGGCACGTGCTGCCACCGGAGATGCTCACCCCGATCGAAGACGCCGCGCGGCAAGGCGGTTCGAGCCTGTTCGTCAACGGCATCGATCCGGGATTCGCCAACGACCTGCTGCCCCTGGCGTTGGCGGGCACCTGCCAGAGCATCGAGCAGATCCGCTGCATGGAGATCGTCGACTACGCCACCTATGACAGCGCCGCCGTCATGTTCGACGTGATGGGTTTCGGCAAGCCGATGGACGAAACACCGATGTTGCTGCAGCCCGGCGTGCTGAGCCTGGCGTGGGGTTCGGTGGTGCGCCAGCTCGCGGCCGGCCTGGGGCTGCAACTCGACGCGGTCGAGCAGTCCCACACCCGGGTGCCCGCGCCGGAGGACTTCACCATCGCCTCCGGCGCCATCGCGAAGGGCACGGCCGCTGCCTTGCGCTTCGAAGTGCGCGGCATGGTCGACGGCCGGGCCGCCGTGGTGCTCGAGCACGTCACGCGGCTGCGCGAAGACCTGTGTCCGCAGTGGCCGCAGCCGGCGCAGCCCGGGGGGTCCTACCGGGTCGAGGTGACCGGCGAGCCCTCCTACGCCCTGGACCTGTGTCTGTCGAGCCCAAACGGCGACCACAACCACGCGGGTCTGGTGGCCACCGCGATGCGGGTGGTCAACGCGATTCCGGCGGTGGTGGCGGCCGAGCCGGGTATTCGGACCACCCTGGACCTTCCACTGATCACCGGCAGGGGCCTCTACCGCGCCTGCTGAGCGCGGACGCTCCGCCGGATTTCCGGCTACCCTGACTTTTCTGTTCGTCGGACGGAAAGGGCGCCGGTGGCCGCAGACACCGCGGTGCGACTCAAGCCGGGCTGGGCGCTGCTCGGCCCGGCTTTCGTCGCGGCCATCGCCTACGTCGACCCGGGCAACGTCGCCGCCAATGTCAGCGCCGGAGCCAAGTACGGGTTCCTGCTGGTGTGGGTCATCGTCGCGGCCAACGCCATGGCGGGCCTGGTGCAGTACCTGTCGGCGAAGCTCGGATTGGTGACCGGGAATTCACTGCCGGAGGTGATCGGCGCCCGCAGCAGTACGCCGGTGCGCATCGCTTATTGGCTGCAGGCCGAATTGGTTGCCATGGCAACAGATCTGGCCGAGGTGGTGGGCGGCGCGATCGCCCTGAACCTGATCTTCGGATTGCCGCTGGTGCTCGGCGGTCTGATCACCGGGACGGTGTCGATAGCGCTGTTGATGGTGGGCGACCGGCGCGGACCGCGAATGTTCGAACAGGTGACCAGCGGGCTGCTGCTCATCATCGCCATCGGATTCCTGGCCAGTCTGGTGGTCGCCCCGCCGGCGCCGGCCGATGTCGCCGCCGGCCTGATGCCCCGTTTCGACGGCGCTGAAAGCGTGTTGTTGGCCACCGCGATCCTGGGGGCCACGGTGATGCCCCACGCGGTGTACCTGCACTCGGGCCTGGCCCGCGACCGGCACGGCCGACCGGAGCCCGGCTCGGCACGACGCCGACTTTTACGGGTGACCCGGTGGGACGTCGGCTTGGCCATGCTGGTGGCCGGCTCGCTGAACCTGGCCATGCTGGTCGTGGCCGCCCACAATCTGCGCGGACTGGACTACGCCGACTCCATCGAGGGAGCGCACGCCGCGGTGGCCAACACCCTGGGTCCCATGGTCGCGCTGTTCTTCGCGGTCGGGTTGCTGGCCTCTGGCCTGGCTTCGACCTCGGTGGGCGCCTATGCCGGCTCCATGATCATGGCGGGCCTGCTGCGGGTGTCGGTCCCGCTGCTGTGGCGCCGGCTGATCACGTTGATCCCGGCGCTGGTAATCCTCGCCGCCGGCCTCGAGCCCACCCGGGCGCTGGTGATTTCACAGGTGGTGCTGTCTTTCGGCATCCCGTTCGCACTGGTGCCGCTGATCCGGGCGACAAGCGACCGCACCCTGATGGGTGACGACGCCAACGGGCAGCTCACCTCCGCGTTGGGCTGGGCCGTCACGGCGGTGATCGGCAGCCTCAACATCGCGCTGATCTACCTGACCCTGCATTAGCCGGCGACGGTCCGCGGCAGCCGGTAGCGGCGATCAGGCACGCCCGGATGTTTGTTAATCAAACTAATTACTTGCTAGACTAACTAAATAGTCTCACCAGCCACTTCGAGGAGCACGCCATGGCACGAACCGACAACGACACGTGGGACCTGGCCACCAGCGTCGGAGCCACCGCGACGATGGTCGCGGCCGCCCGGGCCATCGCCACCAAAGCCGAGAATCCGCTGATCGACGACCGCTTCGCCGAACCACTGGTGCGCGCCGTCGGTGTCGACTTCCTGACCAGGTGGGCCGCCGGCGACTTGGAGGGCACCGACCTTGACGACCACGACTCCGCCTGGAAGCTCGGTCAGATGCCCGACGCGATGGCCGCCCGCACCCGCTTTTTCGACGCGTTCCTGACCGGCGCCACGCAGGACGGGATTCGCCAACTGGTGATCCTGGCATCAGGCCTGGACGCCCGCGCCTACCGCCTGACCTGGCCCGACGGTGTGACGGTCTTCGAGATCGACCAGCCGGCGGTGCTCGATTTCAAGGCCGCGACGATGGCAGACCTGGGCGCCGAGCCGACCGCGGATCGGCGCGCCGTGGCGGTCGATCTCCGCGACGACTGGCCGGCCGCATTGATCGCGGCGGGTTTCGACCGCACCCAGCCCACCGCATGGATCGCCGAGGGACTGCTCGGTTATCTGCCGCCGCAGGCACAAGACCGGCTGCTGGACAATCTCACCGCGCTGAGCGCCGACGGCAGCCGACTGGCCACCGAGGCCATCCCGAACCTGTCCGCGGCCGAACAGGAGCAGGCCCGCGAAACGATGCGCAGCGCCACCGAGAAGTGGCAGGAGCACGGCTTCGACCTGGAGTTCTCCGAACTCGGGTATGAAGGCGACCGCCACGACGTCGCCGCCTACCTGGCCCCCTTGGGCTGGGCATCGACCGGCCAAAGCCTGGCCGACCTGTTGGCGCAGTACCGGCGTCCCACGCCGGAGCGCGATGCCGGGGCGGTGACGATGGCCGACACCACCTACTACACCTCGATCAAGCAGGGCGCGATCAAGCAGGGTGCAGAGCCCGCCTAGGCGGAAACCCCCTCGCGCGCCTTCGCCTTCTCCTCGTAGTAGGTGGCACGTTCGTCGACCATCTTCATGTAGCCGGCGATCTGCTCACGCGCCTGCTCCCCCGCCTCGCCGAAATCGTTGCGCTCATCGACCTTCCAGAATCGCAACACCGGCTGCACGACTTCGTCGTGGTGGATGCGCAGGTCGTAGATACCGGCCTTGGCGATCATGACGGCGTTCTCCTGGAAGCCGGGCATGTTCATCCCGGGCATCGCGAAGCCGAGCACCTCGTCACGGATCGCACACATGGTGTCGTCCGGGGCGATGTCGAAGGCTGCCTGCAGCAGGTTGCGGTAGAAGATCATGTGCAGGTTCTCGTCCAGGGCGACCCGGGCCAGCAACTGGTCGGCGATAGGACACCCGGAGGCTTTGCCGGTGTTTCGGTGCGAGACCCGCGTGGCGAGTTCCTGGATCGACACGTAGGCCAGCACCTGCAGCATGTTCTTGCCGCCGGAGTCGTAGCCGGCGATGGTGTGGCGCATCCGCATGTTCTCCAGATTCACCGGGTCGATCCCGCGGGTGACGATGAGATAGTCGCGCAGCGCGATGCTGTGACGGCCCTCCTCAGCGGTCCACTGGCCCACCCAGCTACCCCAGGCCCCGTCGCGACCGAAGGTGGTGGCAATCTCCCGGTGGTACGACGGCAGGTTGTCCTCGGTCAGCAAGTTAACGAGCAATGCGGCTTTGGCGACCGGGTCCAAGGGCGAGTCTTCGGGAACCCAGTCCTGTCCGCCGAGGAAGGCGAAATCGCGCCCCCGGCTCCACGGCACGTAATCGTGCGGCAACCACGGCTTGGCCGCTTCGAGGTGGCGGTTGAGGTTCTGCTCGACGATCGGCTCCAGTTCGTGCAGCAGCTCCGTCTGGACGTTCACCATGCTTCTAGTCCCCTCCCTAAAGAACTGTGGCCCTCAGTTGGCCCCCCAGCCCAACCTACGGTTCCGTAGGTTAAGGCCCACGGTAAACATAGGCTCGGCACCTGTCAACCACAAACGTCCACGCTTTGACGCTCTCGGTGACCACTTTTCACGCCAGCGGCAACCTTTCCCGCGCTCCGCGGCGCCCGCGGCGCGCCCGCACCGCGGGCGGTCGAACCACCTGCGGGCGGGCCGCCTCACACTTGAAACGGCGCGCGACGCTCACGGCGGCGTCGTGGACGGGGCTCTGGTACTGCACCAGAGCAAAAATCGCGGGTGGCGCTGACGCCCTATGGGCCAACCGTCAACTCGGTGACACCGAAGGGCAACTCGGCGACGCCGAAGGGATGAAATTCTGCCCCGGAAGGAGCTTAGTGAATTCCGGTTCTTTTGTGGCGCCGACTGCGGTCGGGCCAGCTCCGGCAACACTAAAACCGACTGCCCGCGGTTCCCCTTCGTCCGCGCCCCGGCCTGAGGAGCTCGCCGGGCCAGTGACGGTCAGCGCAAAGCCAGGCCGGTCAGGGCCCGGGCGATGACCAGCCGCTGGATCTCACTGGTGCCTTCGAAGATCGTGAAGATCTTGGCGTCGCGGTGCATCCGCTCGACCGGGTAGTCCCGGGTGTAGCCGTTGCCGCCCAGGATCTGGATGGCTTCGTCGGTGACATAGACCGCGGTCTCACTGGCGAACAGCTTGGCCATCGAACCCTCGGCGTTGTCGAACGCCTTGTTGTTGCGCGCCATCCAGCCGGCCCGCCAGACCATCAGCCGAGCGGCGTCGATACGGCTCTTCATATCCGCCAGTTTGAAGGAGACGGCCTGGAACTCGCCGATCTTGCGGCCGAACTGTTCCCGCTGGCAGGCGTATTCGAGGGCGTATTCGTAGGCGGCCCGGGCCACTCCGACCGCCATGGCGCCAACCGTGGGCCGAGTCCGTTCAAAGGTCTTCATCGCTGCCTGCCCCCTGGCCGATGCACCGGCCTTGACCCGGGCGACGCGTTCCTCGAACTTCTCCCGGCCACCGAGGATCATGTCCTCAGACAGCCGGACGTTGTCGAGCACGATCTCGGCGGTGTGCGAGGCCCGGATGCCGTGCTTCTTGAACTTCTGCCCCTGGGCCAGACCGGGAGTCTCTGGCGGGATGACGAACGTGGCCTGCCCGCGTGAGCCGAGTTCGGGGTACACCGAGGCGACAACGATGTGCACGTTGGCGATTCCGCCGTTGGTTGCCCACGTCTTGGTGCCGTTGAGCACCCATTCACGGGTCGTCTCGTCGAAGCGGGCCCGGGTGCGAATGGCCCCGACATCCGATCCGGCGTCGGGCTCCGAGGAGCAGAATGCGGCGACCTTGGGGTCATCGGCGGTACCGAACATCAGCGGCAACCACTGGCCCAGCTGCTCGGGAGTTCCGTTGCCCGCCAGCGCCGCAGCAGCAAGCCCGGTGCCCAGAATCGACAGCGCGATGCCGGCGTCGCCCCAGAACAGTTCCTCGAACACCGTCAGCATGCCGATTCCGCTTGGTTCGGCGGCCTGGGTAGCGAAAAGCTCCGGCGAGTACAGCCCGATCTTTGCCGCCTCCTGGATCACCGGCCACGGCGTCTCTTCCCGTTCGTCCCATTCGGCGGCTGCGGGGCGGACAACTTCAGCGGCGAACTGATGAACCCAGTCCCGCACCTCAATCACGTCATCGCTGAGCTCTACCGAGAACGACATTGCTACTCCTGTGGTGGTTCCGTGGGGCGTCGTTGGACACGGCCAGCTCGATTGTGGCACCTCGTCCTGATAGCCGTTGAGCGGCGTCGGATAACCCCGAGACCTATCACACCCAGACCATTTGTGCGGCGAAGCCGCCTGCGTAATAGGCGCCCAGACCGCAGGTCACCGTGAGCACCAGATTGGTGACCGCATACAGCCGTGCCCCGGCACCGGCCAGCTGCAACGTCTCGTAGGAGAAGGAAGAGTAGGTGGTCAGTGCCCCGCACAGACCGGTACCGATCAACAACTGCAAGCGCTCATCGCCGCCGCCTACTGAGCCGGTGAGCACCCCTAGGATCAGACTGCCGAGCATATTGGCGATGAACGTTCCCCACGGGAATGTGGTGTCGTGGCGCGCCTGGACGAATCGATCGGTCAGATACCGCAGCGGCGCCCCCACCGCGGCGCCAGCGGCGACCAGCAGCCAGGTCATCGGCTATCGACGGTTCGGCCGATGTGCCGGACGACCTCGATTTCGTCGAGCATTATGAGGCCCCCTGTGACCAGCTCGTCCAGCTCCGGCAGGAAGGCACGGATCTGCTCGGGGGAGTCAACGATGATGACCGCGACCGGTAGATCTTCCGACATCGACAGCAGCCGGGTCGTGTGGATGGCCGAGGACGCGCCGTAACCTTCGACTCCGCGGAACACCGTCGCACCGGCCAGACCGGCTCGGTGCGCCCGATGCACGATCTCGCTGAACAGCGGTTTGTGATGCCAGGTGTCGCTCCCACCGACGAACACGGTCAGACGCAACGCCGGTCCGGTGAGTTGGCTCATGATGCCCTCCCGGCGATCAGACGTCGCGTGAGGCTTGCGGCGGCCCACGTCGTGATCAGCAACGCCACCGGAGTGCTGAGCAGATAGAGCAAAGCCCGAGCAGGATAGCCAGCGCTGACGAGGGCGTCTACATCGCCGGCGAACGCGGAGAACGTCGTGTAACCGCCCAGCACACCGGTGCCCAGCAGCGGGCGCAGCAGCCGATGCCCGACCCACCGTTCGGTGATCGCCACCATCAACACACCCATCAGCCCGCACCCAGTAATGTTGATAGCCATTGTCGCCCAAGGAAATCCATCGATTGGGGTCGGCCACGCCAGCATGATGCCGTAGCGGGCGCTCGCCCCGAGAGCTCCGCCAAGCGAAACCATCGCAACCACTGGAGCCTGCTCGCGCAGCGCGTGAAGCCGCCGGCGCCGAACAAACAGGTCGGCGCCAGCGGCTACGTCAGATCCGTGCATCCTGCATCGGCGATCCTCGTCGTAGCTGCCCACCTCAAAACCGTGGAGCGGTAATCTTCGCTGGGCCCGGTGGCCTCGATCCATTTCGGCATCTTTTTCGGAGGTGATCTTAACCGGGCTTTACCGGAACCGTCGGTCGATGACCTCACGTGGTAGCTGGTGAGGGGTCGGATAGGTAACCAGCACCCGAATGCCATCCGGATCGGCACCATCAACGAAACTGATCTCACCTACGGTGTTCGAGTACGCGCTCGGATCGTGGAGACGCATACGTTGTTCAATCCGCTGCAGCTCCTCCTCGCTGCCGACAGACCACATGAACTGCTCGACACCGACGTTGGTGACGCCAGCTGCCCTGGACGCCTCATGTGCGCGCAGGTAGATCTCAAAACCGTTCGGAGTCAAAAGAAGTGCCGCATCGCGCTCGTAAATAGCTACATCGCAATCGAATACATCGCAGTAGAACTTTACCGAATGGTCCAGATGCGTTACTCGCATCAAACACGAGGTAACCCTGGCCGTACTCATCTGCCTCCTCGCGACCGGGTCAGCCTGCTATGGCAGGACCCCGACGGCCGCTGAACACCGTACGACTGGGCGTCGCCGAATCAAGGATGTCTGGGATGCCTCAGTTCCCCCCTTCTGATTCCCAGCGATCAAGAGCGCCAACTGCCAGATTGTTGCGCTCCCGGGCGCGCTCACTGAGCGTAAGCAGATCGCTCACTTTCACATCATTTTTCGGCTGCGCTGCAGTCATCATGGTGGCGTGCGCGTCGCTCGGGTCGGCGCGTGCGGGAACCACTGCCAACGTGAGACGCTCGCCATTGAGCCCCAGGACTTCAACAGTGCCGGTCGGTTGAAGCCGGTACCCATCCAGCCGTACCGGTCGCCTGTCAATGACGAGTCTCCTGGGCGCGCTCGCCCATTCATTCAATTTATATAAGACCCGGCCTATGCGGCCCAACCGAACGGAGAGTACAGCCAGCAGGTCAGGCAGCTCCACGGCGAGATTATCGGTACGAGGCCACCACGCACCATCGACGTATCCGCTCTGCGGAGCTTTGCGCTTCAAGCGCAATCGCGGCGTCCGCAGCGGGGAGGTGGAGTTATCGGGGCTCTTGCGGGTCGTCTGCTGTCGCGCCATGACGACGCTCCCATCTCATGTGCCTAGCTGGCCAGAATCTCCGGCGATGACGGGACTTGAAAAGACCGCATGCATGTACAGAGGTACCGCCGCTGCCAACAACCCTACGCCGATTCGGCCCGAGCGCCAGAGCACACGCGGAGTCGCCCCAGTTAACCGGATCGCACTGCCCGGCCTCGCCTGCCGCCCGCGAAAAGGAGAAAGGGTGTAGTGTCATTGGTGCTGAGCCCTTCAGCCAGTGCGGGAGCGAGTTCGGCTGTACGCCGCCGATTTCGATGAGTTTTGATTTCGAGCCGCACATCCCGATATCCATCCGACAATGCCGTCGATGCAGGGCATACAGCTCGCTCATTCCCTTAGTCCGCTGAGGCCATCCATGCCGATCGGGCGATTCGAGTTGCTCATGACGTCTCCAAGACTTGACCCCGCAATACTCCGCGCAACACACCTACGCAGAAATCAGGCAAACACCATGATTGCTCTCGGAGTGATCCTCATCGTCCTCGGGCTCCTCCTGCCCGCCCTGGTTCCCACCTTTGCCTATGCCCATATCTGCGTGGTCATTGGCGTCGTCCTTCTTGTCGTCGGGCTGCTCTTGGCCCTAATGGGTCGGATGGGCCACGCAGTCGGCGGGCGTAGCCACTACTACTAACCGCCAGAAGCATCCACATGCATTTAGCGACTGCCCGCTCGTCCGGCCGAAAGCCGCCGAAAGGGGAAAGCTATGGCGATCACTGACATTTCGGTCTTCGCCCACCTGACAGACTCCGACATCGACTCGTTGGCCGCTGATCTGGACGCCATCCGGCTGGACATCGAGGATTCCCTTGGCGAGCGGGATGCGCGCTACATCCGGCGTGCTATCGCTGCACAACGCACCCTCGAAGTGGTCGGCCGCCTCATGCTGACCGTTGGTTCGAAGAATCTCGGCTGGTGGACGGGAACACTGACCGTCGCGCTGGCGAAGGTCATCGAGAATATGGAGATCGGCCACAACGTCATGCATGGCCAGTGGAACTGGATGAACGACCCCGAGATCCACTCCTCGACCTGGGAGTGGGACATGGCCGGCGTGTCGAAGCACTGGCAGTTCACCCACAACCTTCGCCACCACATGTACACCAACATCGTCGGAATGGACGACGACGTCGGCTACAGCACTCTGCGGGTAACTCGTGACCAGCCCTGGCATCCGAGCAACATCGGCAACCTGCTGTTCAACGTTATCCTGGCGGTCGGATTCGAGTGGGGAATCGGCTTGCAACCCATCGAATTCGGCAACATCGCCAAGGGCGGCGCGGAGCGCAGCAACGCCCTCGGAAAGGCTCGCCGGTTCGTGTCCAAAGCCGCCAGTCAGGTGGTCAAAGACTATGTCGCGTTTCCCGCGCTCACCTCGCTGTCACCGAAGGCGACCTACGCGACGACCCTGAAGGCCAATCTGCTGGCCAACGTGATCCGCAACGTCTGGGCAAACGCAGTGATCTTCTGCGGACATTTTCCCGATGGCGCAGAGAAATTCAGCAAGACCGACATGATCGGCGAATCCCGCGGTCAGTGGTATCTGCGCCAGATGCTGGGCAGCGCCAATTTCAACGCCGGTCCGGCGATGCGGTTCATGAGCGGCCACCTCTGCCACCAGATCGAACATCACCTGTACCCCGACCTGCCGAGCAACCGGCTGCACCAGATCTCGGTGCGGGTGCGCCAGATCTGCGACCACTACGACCTGCCTTACACCACCGGTTCGTTCCTGACGCAGTACGGCAAGACGTGGCGCACCATCGCCAAGCTGTCGCTGCCGGATCGCTATCTGCGTGATCCCTCCGATGACGCCCCCGAGACCCGCAGCGAGCGAATGTTCGCCGGACTGGCCACCGACTTCGTCGACACCGACCCGGCGACCGGGCGCCACCGCGGGCTCAAGACAGCGATCGCGGCGGTGCACCGCCGTCAACGTGCCTCCGAGAGCGACAGGAGACATGGACTACTCCGGCCGGCGGCACTAGAATTTCAGCGTGAGTTTGCCGCGTTTCAGCAGATGACGGCGCGGTCGTTACCGACAAGTCCGACCCCGGTAGCCGGCTGACGTCGACTGCAGAGAGCACCGACGCGGACGTTGGTGACCTGCGTTCCGGGCTGGCCGATCTCGCCAATCTGGTGGCCGATTCGCTCGGACTTGAGGAGCTCCTGGCCCGCGTGGCCACTTACGCGGTACAGGCCATTCCAGCCGCAGACGGCGCGGGTTTGACGTTGCTGTGCAGTAATCGCCCGGATAACCGGGTCGAGGTTCTGGCCGCCAGCGCCACTTTCGTACAGCAGATCGACGAGATCCAATACTTCGAGGTCAACGAGGGACCCTGCATCACCGCCGCGTTGGAGCACCGCACGGTGCGATCCGGGTCGTTGGGCGGCGAGAAGCTCTGGCCGCGGTTCGGGCCCCGGGTGGGACGTCTCGGTGTGCACAGCGTGTTGTCGCTACCGCTGCTGCTTCCCGGCCAGGTGGTCGGTGCCATCAACGTCTACGCGCACCGTAAGGACGCCTTCACCGAACGCGCCGCCGAGCTCGGGGAACGGTTCGCTGTTCCCGCCGCCGTGGCGGTGCACAACGCGCACGTGCTCAACCAGGCCCGGACGTTGACCGCGCAGTTGCAGACCGCACTGTCGACCCGCCCGGTCATCGACCAGGCCATCGGTATCCTGCGTGCCCGTTCCGGAGGAACCGCCGAAGAGGCGTTCGACCGGCTGCGCCGGATCAGCCAGACCGAGAACATCAAACTGGCGGTGGTTGCACGAAGCATCGTCGACGAAGCGGTGCGCCGCGCCCGCGCCCGCCGCACCGGACCATGACCGCGCGTAGCGTTAGATATAGGCACTGTTAGACCCGGATCCCTGATCCGTGGTCAGATATTGCGCCCGGGCAGTCGCGACCTGCGGCACTCGGCTTGGACCGAAAGATCGGCGTTCGGGGCGTCAATGGGGAGCACCACCCCTTGTGGACATCACCGCGGCGCTGGCTGCCGATCTCGCGGCCCTGACCGAAATCCTGGACGACCCCGACCTCGACCTCACCGACACGCTGCGCCAGTTGGCGGGCAACACCAAACTCGCGGTGGGTTCGTATCTGGGTCTGACGGTGATGATCACTGCCGTCGGTCGTCAATCCAGCTTCACCGTGCTCGAATCGGGGACCGAGCTCGGCGACATCGTCACCTCGCTGCGCTTACCGATGACTCCGGCGGTGTCCGACGGCATCGCGGGGCCGTTCGCGGTGCTGATCCTCTACGCCGGCAACCCCGGCGCTTTCGTCGACCTGGCCGCCGACCTCGCCTGGCTGACCGGCCTCGCCCTGACCGAGTTCGTTCTGGATCAGCACCGCGCCCTGCCCACGGCCGAATCCGCGCCCGGTGGGCTCGCAGCGGCCTCGCTGATCGATCAGGCGATCGGGGTGTTGATCGCCCGCGGCTACACCCCCGAACACGCCCACCACGAGCTCGATGCCCGGGCCCAGCGCCTCGGGGTGAACCGAAGCGGCAGCGCGAACGACATCCTCAACGAAGTGAACCGACCGGTCTCCGAAGACAATTGACGCCCCATTTGTGCCGTCAGCCCATCGGAGACTCCGCCCGTTGCACCGAACGATAGTGGGTCGGCCGCCCCGGTGAGCGCGCCGACAGCGCCTCCGGATGCGACCGCCGCGATCGGCCCTGGCTAGGCTGCGCCGCCGTCGAGGCTCGCGGCGGCCTCCCGGGTGATCTGCTCGAACTGCTGCGCCATGGCGTCGGCCAGAACGGTCGCCGCCGACAGCGGACGCACCATCACCACGAAGTCATCGATCTTGCCGTCGTCGTCGCTGTGCAGGAAGTCGCATCCGCTGATCTTCTTGCCGTCGACCGACGCTTCGAACAACAGGGCGTGGTCGCGTCCTGCGGAATCGGCGATCTCCCGCACGTAGCGGAAGTCGGAGAACACCCGCATCACTGCGCGCAGGATGGCCGCGGTGATCGGCTTGCCCTGGTAAGGCTTGAACGCCACCGGAGAGGTGAACACGACATCATCGGCCAGTAGCGCTTCGATGGCCGCGGCGTCGCCGGCCTCGACGGCCTGCCGGAATGGGTGCATGCCACGCCTCCGCTCGTCAGTTGCTGACCCTCACGGTAGACCCCATCACGGTGTCCTCCGGGCAGGCCCGGGCGTCGGCCGGCCGCAGCACCTGGACGGTGGCCAGCTCGGCACCCTCATCGCTGTCCTGCGCTGCGTCACGCCGGCCGGCCGGCAGCAGGTGCGGAGCCGCGGCCATCGCCAGGACCGCGGTGCCGGCAGCTCCGAGCGCCAGCGACCAGCCCAGCGGGCCCACCGGGACGCAGCCCAGCAGTTGGCTGACACCGGGAAGGCTGATCATCGCCGCGAATGCTGCGAACGAGCCGGCTGCAGTGGCCAGCACCAGCGGGGCGTGGGAGTCGAACAGGGTCTGGGCGAGCTCGGTGGTGACCAGCGCGATCAACGCCACCGTGGCGGCGCGTTGCCGGCGTCCGGTCAGCGAGGCCAGCCCCCAGGCGACGCTGGCCGCCGCTCCGGTGATGGCCCCGCGCAGCGCGACGGCCCGCATCAGACGGCGCTCGTCGATACCGCGCACCACCCGGTGCGAGGCCCCGGCCGGGGTGCTGACCGCCACTGCGGTGGCGGGCAGCGCGTCGGTCAGCATGTTCATCAGCAGCAGTTGGCGGTTGTTCAGCGGCGAAGTCCCCGACAGCGCGGCGCCGACGACCCCGAAGATCACCTCGCCGACGTTGCCGCCGAGCAAGCCGGTCACCGCCAGCTGGACCCCCCGCCACAGCCGCTGGCCCTCGTCGATGGCGTGGACCAACGCGCCGATCCGACCGTCGGTCAACACGATGTCTGCGGTTGCGTGTGCCGAGTCGCTGCCCCGGGCCACGACGCCGAGTCCGACGCTGGCCGCTCGGATCGCCGCCGCGTCGTTGGCGCCGTCGCCCACCATGGCGCAGACCCGTCCGCTGCGTTCGAGGGTCTGCACCACCTGGACCTTGTTCTCCGGCGACATCCGGGCGAAGATCACCCGCTGCCCCACCGCCTGTTCCTGGTCCCGGCGCGACAGCGCGTTCCACTCCGCTCCGGTGATGACCTGCTCCGCGGTGACCGGGACCCCCAGCTCCGCGGCGATCGCGGTGGCGGTGACGGGGTGATCGCCGGTGATCAGCCGGATACCGATACCACGTTCGGCCAAGTCGGCCAGCAGTTGCGGCGCTTCGGGTCGCGGGGTGTCGGAGATGCCGAGGAACCCGGTCAGCGTCAGCCCGGATCGGCACAGCCCGGTGAGGGCGTCCGGCTCGTCGGCCAGCGACTTGACCTGGGCGGCAGTGAGCCGGCGCCGCGCCACCGCGATCACTCGCAGGCCACCGGCGGCCAGTTCGGCCACCGGCGCATCGCTGTCCGGGCAAAGGCCGGTGCAGGCGGCCAGCACCACTTCGGGCGCTCCCTTGATCATCAGGTCCCGCCCCAGCACCGATGCCGAGAACGCCCGGCCGGATCGGAAGGGCAGGTGGGCGTCCGGGGTGCTCCACAGCGGCGTATCGCCGGTGGCGACGCGGGCCGCGGCTTCGGCGACCGCCTGGTCGGTGGCGTGGGTGTGGGGATCGCCCTCGGGAGCCGGCGCGGCGTTGGCCGCGCACCGCAGCACGTCGTCGTCGCTGAATCCCGCCACCGGGTGCACCCGGGTGACCCGCAGCCGGTTCTCGCTCAACGTTCCCGTCTTGTCGAAACAGACCACCTCCACCCGGCCCAGGGCCTCCACCGAACGCGGAATGCGCACCAGGGCCCCGGTATCGGTGAGCCGTTGCGCCGAGGCGTGTTGGGCCAGGGTCGCCATCAGCGGCATCCCCTCCGGCACCGCCGCCACGGCGACCGCGATCGCATTGCCCAGGGCCAGCCGCAGTCCACCCCCGCGCAGCAGGCCCAACAGACCCACCATCAGGCCGCCGGCGGCACTGGCCGGGAAGGCGCGGCTCATGAGCTGACTGAGCTGGTGCTGCAAGCCGACGACCGGGAGGTCCCCCGCGGCCAGCTCAGCGGCTCGGCGGGCCTGGGTGTCGGGGCCGACGGCGGTGACCACGGCGCGTGCGGTGCCCGCGACGACTGTGGTGCCGGCGTAGATCATGCAGCGCCGTTCGGCCAGTTCGGCGCCGGGTGTCGCCGCGGTCTGCTTGTCCACCGACAGGGATTCGCCGGTCAGCGACGATTCGTCGACTTCGAGGTCGGTCGCCTCGATCAGTCGGGCGTCCGCGGGCACGACCTCATTGCTGCGGACCTCGATCACGGCGCCGGGCAGCAACCGATCCGCGGCGATCTCACCGTAGGTTCCGGTGTCGGGTTCGACGATGCGGGCGGGCGGGGTCTGTTGAGCCAACAGCCGGTTCAACCGGTTCTCGGCCTGCAGTTGTTGGGCCGCCGCGAGCATGCAGTTGCCGATCAGCACCGTGCTGACCATCATCGCGTCCACCGGCGAGCCCAGCATCGCGGTGGCAGCCGAACTGAGCGCCAGCACCGGCATCAGCGGATCGGACAGCTCCGCTCGCACCGCCTTGACGAACTGCCATGCCACGGGCGGTGGTGCGGCTTCGGATGCGGCGTTCGTGCCGGCGAGGTCGGGGGCGGACAGGATGCCGCGGACCTCTTCGGCCGACAGCGCATGCCACTCGTGGGCCGGCGCGGGCCGCGGCGCCGGCGTCCGCGCCGCCTGGCGGGCCAGCAGGTATCCCGAGAGCAGCCCGGTGGCCGCCCCGGCGGTGACCGGTCCGGGACCGCGCCCGCCCCGTACTCCGGGAACCATCAGCACCGCACCCAGCGTGGATGCGCCGGTGGCCAACGCGATGCCGCGCGCAGCGGCCTGGCGTGCCGCCGGTATCGCGTGCAGCACCCGCCAGGCGCCGGCCAGGTCGGTCAGCAGCAGATCCGCTTCCCACGGCGGAGCCAGGGCGGCGTCCTCGACCAGGATTCCCAGGCCGACGTCGGCGCCGGCGAGCGCCTTCGCGCCGGTCGAGGTCAGCACGGCCACGGTGCGGCCGTCTTGCTGACGTGCCGTCAGGGCGTCGGCCAGTGCCGCATCGAGAGCGTCGTCGCCGCCGGCACCGGGCGGCGCCAGTTCGTCGAATGCCGGGCGGAGCTCGCCCAGCGCCGCCACGTCGAGGGTGATCAACTCCGCGCCGCTGGCCCGTGCCTGGGCGAGCAGCGCCGCGGCGAGCGGGTGGTGTGTGTCGGCGGTGCACAGTAGGCGGGGATCGATGAGGACGGCGTCGACGCGGTCGAGCCGGCGCAGGCTGTCGGGGCGCAGCGGTAACGCCGCGTGCTGCTGCACCATCGAGCGGCACAGCGTGGCCGCGAAGGCTTCGGTGGTGCTGCGCATGGCTTTTGGGGAGGTGACGACGGCCGCGGTCGCGGCGGTGCTGAGGTTGCCGGTGAGCGCCCCCACCACGCCGGACCCGAACAGTTGGACGTAGCCGGCCCGGCGGCCGTGCCGGTCGACCGCGCCCTCGGGCAGCGGCATCGGGCGCGACGGTGGGTAAAGCCGCGTCTGCTCGGCGTGCGCGGCTAGGTGCGGTTCGTGATGGGTCCAGGCCTGGGCCGCGGCCTGAGACTCGGCGGCCTTGATGCCCTGCAGCGCCAAGTCCACTGCCAGCGTCGCCGGGGACAGTGTGGCGATGCGTGCCCCGGTGGAAATCAGCGACAGAACGGTGTCGGCCGCTCCGCGGCCGATCTGGTCAGCCAGCCGGCGGCGCACCCACGGCTGGTAATTCGCCATCGCCGCGACGGCGTCGACGGCGACCGGTGCGTGCGGCAGGCGCAACGCGCGCCCGGCGAAGGCGATCGCCAGCCCGGCGGCGTTGACGCCGACCATCACGCCCCGGGACATCAGCAGCAGCCCGTCGCCGGGTAACACCGCGGTCGGCGTCGCGCAGATCGGCGCCGTGGGGCGGTGCACGCCACCGCTGCCGCGCTCGGCCCGGGCGGTCAGGCGGCACAGGTCGGGCAGCGAGAGCTCAGCGTCGTCCGCGAGTTCCACCACCACCCGCGACAGCGGGCGGTTCAACCGGGCCGAGACCACAGCGGGCTCGCCGTTGAGCGTGTCGAGCACCCGCTGGCCCACGTCGGGCGAATCGTTCAGGCCGCGCACTTCGATCCAGGCACGTTGTTGGCCGCGCCAGCAGTTGCGGGTCAGCGATCCCGCGGCGGACTCGCCGGACAGCAGCCGGGTGGCCTCGCGAATCGGCAGCGCAGCAACCTGCACGCCGGCCGAGGTGATGCCCCCCACCGCTTCGGCGGTGGCTGAGGTTCCGCGGACCGCAGCGCCCAGCACCACTGATGCCGTACGCAGTCCCAGCGCGACCGGGCGCAGCAACGATCTCGAAAGCAATTCGGCAGCAACCAATCCTGTGGCGTGGCGGCGGTGTTCGAGCCCCCTCGAGGTGCCCGATGCGCCGCGATGAACTGCCTCATTCTCACCAACACTTTGGCTATTGCGCAACTATATGAATGTGTTGTTCGGCGAATCCCGACATCGCGCGTGGGACACAATGAATGCCGCCATGGCTAAAGATGAAAAACGGCGGCCCGAAGAAATCAGTTCAGCCGACCGGCCCGATGAGCCGACCCCGCCGCAACTGGCCTCCGCCGCGAGCACGTTCGCACTGCTGAGCAGCCCGGCGCGCCTGCACGTGATGTGGCTGGCCGCCCAGGACGCCTATGACGTGACCACCCTGGCCCGACGGGCCGGCATCAACGTGGCCACCATGAGCCAGCACCTGACCAAGCTGCGCCTGGCCGGGCTGATCAATGCGCGCCGTGACGGACGCCACCACATCTACAGCGTTGACGACCCGCACATCCTGACCCTGCTGCAGCAGATCTTCGCCCACATCGCTCCGGACGGCGGCTTGGCGCCGGACCCGCCACGGGGGACGTGAAGCCCTACCAGCTCGCCTTCCGGACGCCGGGCGCCAGGCCGTCGTGCACGAGCTGGCGCACGCGCACCCGCGACAGTCCGAACTTGCGCAGGTAACCGCGCGGACGCCCGTCGACCGCGTCGCGGTGTCGCAGGCGCACCGGACTGGCGTCACGCGGCTGACGAGCCAGCTCACGCCGAGCGGCCGACCGCAGCTCCGGACTGCTCGACGTCGCGCAGATGACCTTGAGCTCAGCGCGCCGTGTTGCGTAACGGGCCACCAGCGCCCGACGCTGCTCGTTCTTCACGATCTTGGACTTCTTGGCCACGCCTCAGCGCTCCTCGCGAAAGTCGACGTGGCGGCGGATGACCGGGTCGTACTTGCGCAACACCATTCGGTCGGGGTCGTTGCGCCGGTTCTTCCGGGTGACATAGGTGTAGCCGGTACCGGCAGTGGAGCACAGCTTGACCACCGGTCGGATATCGGTGCGCGCCATCAGACCGGCCGACCTTCCCGACGCAACCTGGCCACCACGGCCTCGATGCCGTCACGGTCGATGACCTTGATCCCCTTGGCGCTGACCCGCAGGGTGATCCGGCGATCCTGCGAGGGGAGGTAGTAGGTCCGCACCTGAATGTTCGCCGACCAGCGTCGCCGGGTGCGGCGGTGCGAGTGCGACACCGCATTCCCGAAACCGGGCACCCGGCCGGTGACTTGGCAGCGTGCAGACAACGAACCCCTCCTTCAACCTTATTGAAAATGATTGTCGACAAGCGACGAGCTGGAGGCTACCGCAGAAACGGCTTTATTGACAATGATTTTCATTAGGAGGGTGGTGCGGACTCCGGTGACCCTGCTCTGCGGCGCCGCCCCGAGCAGGTCCGCCAGGCGCTGTCGGGGGCATTGCTCACCGACGACGAGCTTCGCCGGCCGAATCAGTGGGCCGGCTACCCCGATTCGTTCGGCGAGCAGCAACGATCGCGGATGCGCCCGGATTACGCGTTAGCCGGCGCGCCACACCCGCAACGCGGCGACGATCATCGGAATCTGCAGCGGCAGCCGCGCTATCGCCCCGGCCCGAAGCCAGGGCCTGGCCCAGAACAACCGCACGCTGTGCAGGTTCGCCGGGTACACCGCGACGAACAGGGCCGCGGCGGCCAGACCGGCTCGGCGGCGGGTGCGCCGCGACAGCAACAGCGCACCGATGACGAGCTCGGCGACCCCCGACGCGTAGGTATAGGCGCGGGCGCTGCCGGGAAGCTCCGGCGGAACGATCGCGTCGAACGGTCCCGGCCAGACGAAATGACCGGCCCCGGCGCCCAGCAACAACCCGGCCAGTCCGCGCGCGGTGGTCTCGGCGTCACGCTGGTCTACCAATGCGGCACTCATCGGTCGATGGTAGCCAGCGCGCCGTCCTGCGCATACCCGCGGCCGTCGCCGAAAAGTACCGCCGCCATCAATGCCTGGACCCGCATCCGCTGTTCGCCTCGATTGTCGAAGTTAACCAGGCGTCCTATATCGACAACCAGGGCGAGGGCCGCGTGGACACGGAAGAGCGCTTCGGTTTCGCGGGCGCCGACCTGGCTCACCAGGTGCGCCCACTCGTCGACGTTCTGCCGCTGCAGCCTGCGCAACTCGGCCTGGTCGGCCTCCGGCAGATTGGCGAACTCGGCGAAGTAGATGTTGACCAGCTCGGGTGCGGCGAACGCCAGCGCGGTGTACCGCTCGGCGATGCGCAGGGCCGCCTGCCGCGGGCTGCTCGACTCGGCCAGGGCGTCGGTGATGGCCATCAGCAAGCGGTCGCTGGCCCGGTGGAAGGCGACGGCCAGCAAGGCGGCCTTGCTCGGGTAATAGCGGTAGGCGCTCGAGCCGTTCAGGCCCGCCGCAGTGGCGATCTCCTCGATACTGACCTCGTAGAAGCCGCGCTGGCCGAACATGCGGATGGCCTCGGCGAGCAACCGCTCGCGTTTGGACATACTCGGCAGGCCCCGCTGCGGGCGCCGCGGCGCGGGTCCGCACGGAGCCGGTGGCAGCTCGGTGGTGAGCACCGACCAGCACAGCTCGCCGAGCAGATCCTGAAGTGCGGCGGCGCCCAGCCTGGTGCGGTGCGCCGAGATGCTGCCGATCACGCTGAGGGTGGCGGCGGCCAGCATCGCGGTGTCGGCGGCGGCAAGGCCGGGGCGCAGCTGCGCCAGCGGTTCGATGATGGCGGCATTGAGCGCGTCGTAGCTGGCGCGGATCTCGGTGCGATCCGGCGGTTGCAGGTAGCGCCGTTCCCACCGGTAGAACGCGCCCTCGCGGCGCATCCCGATGGTGGCGTCGATCAGCGCGGCGGTGATCGCGCGCAGCCGTTCAGCCGGTGGCCGGCCCTGCTCGTCGGCGGACCTCGCGGCGGTCACCAACGCCTGCGCCGCGTATTCGGCGGTCGCCACCAAAAGCGCGTACTTGTTGGCGAAGTGCCGGTAGAGGGCCGGTCCGGAGATACCGACCTCGGCGGCGATCTCATCGACACCGACCGCGTGGTAGCCCCGTTGGCTGAACGTGCGGGCCGCGGCCCGCACGATCTGGGCCTTGCGGTCCTTGGGGCGCCGCTGCACCGCAGCCGTCGACACCGGCGCCGCTGGAGCCGTGGCCATTTTCACCCCCTGTGTTGACTGTTCGGGCCGCCGCCCATACGTTAACCACAATTTACGTTTTCATCCACGGAGGAAGTGACGTGCTGCAATCCCGGTTCACGCAAGGGTGGGTCTGATCGTGTCCGAAACCAGCTCCGCCAAACTGACCGCGACGCGCGACGGCCGCGTGCTGCGGGTGACGATCACCAACCCCGGCCGGCTCAACGCGATCGACTACGCCACCATGACGGCCATCGGCGACGTCTTCTCCAGCGCAGCCGAGGACCGCAACGTGCGGGCTGTGGTGCTCACCGGCGAAGGCAAGGCCTTCTGCACCGGCGCGGATCTGTCGGCGACCGCCGGCGGTGTCAGCCCCGAGGAGGTGATGGACTGCGCGGCCCGGCTGGTGACCTCGGTCGCCGAAAGCCCCCTGCCGGTGATCGCGCGGGTCAACGGACCGGTCGCCGGCGTGGGCGTGGGCCTCGCGCTGGCCGCGGACCTGATCTACGCCGTCGAGAGCGCCTACTTCCTGCTCTCCTTCACCAACATCGGCTTGATGCCCGACGGCGGCACCACCGCCCTGGTCGCTGCGGCGGCCGGGCGGGCAGTGGCCAATGAGATGGCACTGCTGGGCGAGCGCCTGCCGGCGACCGCCGCCCGCGATGCCGGGCTGATCAACGCCGTGCTGTCCGACGCGGAATTGGACGCTCGGGTCGAAGCCGCCGCCGAGAAGCTGGCCCACGGGCCGCGCCGCGCGCTCGAGCTGACCAAACGGGCACTCAACGCCACCAACCTCGCTGCGCTCGACGCCGCACTGGCCCGCGAGAAGGCCGGTCAGGTGGAACTGCTCACCTCGCCCGACTTCTTCGAAGGCGCGACGGCCATGCTGCAGAAGCGCAAGGCGGTCTTCGGCGAATGAGCTTGCAGCCACTGCGGTCGCGCCGCAACCACTGGATGAACCATGTGGCGATCCACGCCGAGATGCGGCCCGATGCCGTCGCCTTCCGCTGTCGGGGCGTCGACACGACCTGGCAGCAGCTGCACGACCGCTCGGAACGCCTGGCGAGCGCGCTGTTCCGGCGCGGGATCTCCTTCGGCGACCGTGTTCTGATCGTGATGCTCAATCACACCGAATACGTCGAGGCGACCTTGGCGATCAACGCCCTGGGCGCCATCGCCGTACCGGTCAATTTCCGCCTCACCGACCCGGAGATCAGCTATATCGTCTCCGACAGCGGCGCCAAGGGCGTCATCACCGACGACGTGCTCGCGCCGCTGATCGAGTCGGTCCGCAAGAACACTCCCGGACTCGATGTCGCCGTGGTGCTCGGTGACGACTACGAATCGCTGATCGCCGAGACCGGTGTGCCGCATCCCGGCGCCGATGTCCCCGAAGACACCCCGGCGCTGATCATGTACACCTCGGGAACCACGGGAAATCCCAAGGGCGCCATCCTGTCGCACTCCAACCTTGCCGCCCAGTCGTTGACGTGTGTCCGGGCATTGCAGACCAGCCCGGACACGGTGTATTTCTGCGCGGCACCGATGTTCCACATCGCCGGCCTGGGCAGCATCGCACCCAACCTGATGGTCGGGACCAAGACCGTGATCCACCCGCTCGGTGCGTTCAACTCCACGGACACTCTCGACGCATGGGAGCGGGAACGGGCCACCTCGGTGTTCCTGGTGCCGGCCCAGTGGCAGATGATCTGCGCCGATCCGACTGTGCGGCAACGTGACCTGGCCCTGGAGGTGATCAGCTGGGGGGCCGCGCCGGCGTCGGACACCGTACTGCGGGCCATGGCGGAGAGCTTCCCGAACGCGCTCAACGTCGCGGTGTTCGGACAGACCGAGATGTCGCCCATCACCTGTGTCCTCGACGGCGCTGACGCGATCCGCAAGCTCGGTTCGGTGGGCAAGGTGATCCCGACCATCGCGGCCCGCGTCGTCGACGACGACATGAACGATGTGGCGCCGGGTGAGATCGGCGAGATCGTCTATCGCGGGCCCACCATGATGCAGGGCTACTGGAACAAACCCGAGGCGACCGCCGAAGCGTTCGCCGGTGGCTGGTTCCACTCCGGCGATCTGGTCCGTGTCGATGACGAAGGCTTCGTCTATGTCGTCGACCGCAAGAAGGACATGATCATCTCCGGCGGCGAGAACATCTACTGCGCCGAGGTGGAGAACGTGCTGTTCGAGCACCCGCTGGTCCGGGAGGCAGCCGTGATCGGCCGGGCCCACGAGAAGTGGGGCGAGGTTCCGGTGGCGATCGTGGCCCTGGTCTCCGGCGAGGCCGCACTGACGTTGACCGACCTCGAGCCGTTCCTCAACGAACGGCTGGCCCGCTACAAGCACCCCAAAGAGCTGGTGTTGCTCGATGAGCTGCCGCGCAATGCCAGCGGCAAGGTGGTCAAGCCGCAGCTGCGCAAGCAATTCGACTGAGCGGGGCCTGCCTCAGCTGTCGGGCAGTCCGGCGGCGTGCGCACAGTAAGCCCAGAGCCGATCACGGTCCTCGCGGCTTTCCCGGGTGAACGGCAGGAAGTGCTCGGGGCGCTGTCGCCGGTCGTGCCAGAAGCCACCCGTCGGTGGGGCGGGCGTCGTTGCGGCCAGCCAGATGGCGGTATCGGCTCCTTGCTGCGGGGTGCGCAGCAACGGTTTGGTCAGTTTCTGGAAAGTCGGCAGCGACGTGACCACCCCGGGTGTGTCCGACCAACCCGGGTGCATGCAGTACACGGCGATGCCGCGGGCTTTCCAGCGTTCGGCAAGCACCGGGGTGAGCGCCACCTGCATCCGTTTGGTTCGCGCGTAGGCGGTCACGCCGCTGTAGTTCCCGCTGCGGTACTCCGGGTCGTCGGCGGCCAGCGCCTGGGTGTACATGCCGCCGGAGGACATCAGGATCACCCGGGCGTCGTCGGACGCGGCCATAGCCGGGACCAGCAGTTCGGTCAGCAGTATCGGACCGAGGACGTGGGTTGCCAAGGTTATCTCGTGCCCGTCGGCAGTCTCGGCTCGCTCGTCGGGCAGCACCCCGGCATTGTGGACGAGCACATCGAGCCGCGGTAGCCGAGCGGCGAGGCCGGCGGCGAACTGGCGCACCGCGGCCAGATCGGCGACGTCGCAGACCTCCACGCGCAGGTCCGCCGCGGGGTTTTCGGCAGCCAGCTCGGCCCGGGCGCGCTCGGTGCGCTCGGGGTCTCGGCCCACCATCAGCACCGTGGCGCCCAGCGCCGCCAGCCCCGCCGCAATCGCCTTGCCGATACCGCTGTTGGCACCGGTCACCATGGCGACCTTGCCGGCCAGCGCGTCCGGTGCCGGATCGCGCGGCCACGCGCGCCGGCGGATCCCGTACCCGAGCCGGGTATAGCCGAGCACCACAGAGCGGTCCAGAACGGAATCGAGTAGCCGGTACCCCCGCGACCCCAGATCCATCGGAGCAAACCCCCGTCTTAACGCAATGGAATTTCCACAAGCATCTGCCCGGTGGGTTGGCGCGATCCCGGATCGGGCTCAACGGTGAATCCGAGCGCGGTCGAATCCCCGAGCTCGGGAATCACCGCTGTGGTCGACGGCGAAACAGCTGCGGCGTCCATCGTGCCGGCCAGCGTCGGGCCGCTGGGACTGAGCAGCCACATCTGGTAGACCGTGCCCGGTTCCGGCGGCGGCACATTGTTCATCACCAGGACCCCGGCGCTGCGGTCTCGGGAGAACAGCACCGTGGCGGTGCCGGTGGCCAGCGGACTCGACACGCTCGCCACGTCGGGGGCCGCGAGAACCTGTTCCGGGACCGAGGGTTGCGTATCGGGTCGCAGTGCGATCCCGACGCTGACGGCCGCCAGGCCCCCCACGATCGCCGCCGCGGCGGCCAGGACCGCGGTGCGCCATCGCCAACGGCTGGCCGAGAGGTTCACGGCGCGGCCCATGACGGCTTCGCGCAGCCCCGGCGGAGGTTGCACGGCGGTGGCCTCGGAGACCAGGGCCATCGCTTCGTGCACCGCCGTCACCGCTTCGTCGAAGGCCTGCGCGATCGCTTTCGGCGCCGCGGCCATCTGGCGATCGAATTCTGCGCGCTCGGCGTCGGAGACGGCGTCGAGCGCATACGGCGTAGCCATCGCCAACAGGTCGGGGAGGTGCGGCTCGGTCATGGCATACCCAGGCATTCACGTAAGCGGCGCAAAGCTTCTTGCATCCGTGTCTTGATCGTGGAGGGGTTGACCGCCAGACGCTGTGAGACCTCGCCGTAGGTCAATCCGCCGTAGTATGCCAACTCGACGCATTGCCGCTGCTTTTCGGGCAGCCCGCCGAGGCAGTCGACCACGCGGCGCTGCTCGTCGCTGACGATCACCGCGTCCACCACCACATCTCCGGGCGGATCTGCGCTGGCCGCCCCGTAACGCGACTCCCGCTGCCCCGCCGCGCGTTCGGCGCGGACCCGGTCCACCGCGCGGCGGTGCGCCATCGCGAGCAGCCATGCCAGGGCCGATCCCTTGGTGGGGTCATATTTGCCGGCGTTGCGCCACACCTCGAGATACACCTCTTGGGTGGTTTCCTCGCTGTAGCCGGTATCGCGCAGGACCCGAAGAACCAATCCGTACACACGCGCGGCGGTCCGGTCGTAGAGCATCGCGAAGTCGGCGAGACTTCCCCCTGCTACCCGGTGAAGTACCGCATCCAGTTCGGAGGCACCCGCGGTGGGCTGGTTCATCGGACGCCAGCCTAGCCGCCGAACCGTCACCGACGCAGTGGTTGGAAACCATTCGTCGAAGGTGCGTGAAACCGCGGGCATCCCGCTACCCCCTCACCGGGGGAGGTTCGCCGGGTTTGGCGAACGTCCATTGGTAGACATCCAGATAGCCCGACCGGAAGCCCGCCTCCGAGTAGGCCAGGTAGAAATCCCACATCCGGCGAAACACCTCGTCGAAGCCGAGCGCGGCCACGGCGGAGTCGCTGTGGTTGAAGCGTTCCCGCCACAGCCGCAGCGTTTCGGCGTAGTGGGGGCCCAATGCGCGCATGTCGACGGTGCGCAGTCCGGTGTGATAGCCGGTGACGCCGGAGATCGCCTGCGTGGACGGCAGCAGACCTCCCGGGAAGATGTACTTCTGAATCCAGGTCAGCGTGTGCCGGCTGGCCATCATCCGGGCGTGCGGCATGGTGATCGCCTGTATCGCCACCCGGCCGCCCGGGGCGGTCAAACGGTCCAGGGCGCGGAAGTACTCCGGCCAGGCCCGGTAGCCGACGGCCTCGACCATCTCCACCGACAGCACCGCGTCGTAGCTGCCCGCGACCTCGCGGTAGTCGCACAACTCGATCTCGACCCGGTCGGAGACGCCGGCGACGGCTGCCCGCTGCCTGGCCAGCTCCTGTTGTTTACGGGACAGCGTGATGGAGCGAACGTGCGCCCCGCGGCCCGCCGCGCGCAGACACAACTCGCCCCAGCCGGTGCCGATCTCCAGAACCCTGCTGCCGGGCCCGACGGCGGCCGCGTCCAGCAGCCGGTCGATCTTGTTGCGCTGGGCGCCGGTGAGTACCGCCTGGGAACTGGGAATCCGGTCGAACAGCGCACTGGAGTAGGTCATCGTCTCGTCGAGAAACACCGCGAACAGTTCGTTGGACAGGTCGTAGTGAGCCGAGGCGTTGTGGCGGGCACGGTCGGGTGTGTTCGCCGACCGCGGTCCTGAGGCCACCACCAGCGGCCGCAGGCGCTGCAGCGAAGCCGGGACCAGCTCATCCATCGCGCCGGCCAGGACGCTGAGCAGCGCGACGAGGTCCGGGGAGTGCCACTCGCCGGCCATATACGCCTCGCCGAATCCGATCAGCCCGGATCGTCCGATGCGCCGCGCCATGCGGTCCGGCTGGGCGATCACCAGGGCCGGGGTTCGGGGGTCGGCGGCACCGAAGCTCTTGCCCCCGGGGTATTGCAGGCGCACCGGCAGGCGTCGCGCCGCGCGCCGCAGCAGGGCGTGCACCACCACCGCGGATGCGGCCGCCACGGGCCCCGACGGACTGTGCACAAGCTGCGGCCACCGGCCCGGGTCCACGTCAACGGTTGGCACCAAACCCGTTGGGGCAGTCATCGTTTCACCACCGGAACTCCGCGCAACCAGATTGCGATGCCCTGTAGACGGATGCGTGCCGCGACCACCAGCGGCGCCAGCGGCGCCAGGACTTGCATGCGGGCGACGCGAGCGGGGGTGGCCGGGTGCCCGACGCCGCGCATCGTCGCGGCGAACACCGGCCTGTCGTCCTGGTACAGCGAGATACTGATGTCCACGCCACGCCCGGGGCGGGGAGCCCGCACCAGATAGTGACCCGCGACCGTGAAGAACGGCGACACATAGAACTGTTTGGCGACCCGCACCGGCGCCTCGGCGGGGGGCAGAAGATAGGCGTGACGTTGCCCGTAGGTGTTGTGCACCTCGGCGATCACGTGCCGCAGCTCTCCGTGCCGGTCGTGGCACCAGAACACGCTGATCGGATTGAACGCATAACCGCCGACCCGTGCCTGCAGCAGTGCGTAGACGCGTCCGGCGGGGACGGCGGCTTCGCGTTCGGCCAGGAATCGGTCGACGCGCTGCCGCAGCGAGTCGCCAGTGGACCCGTGCAGGTGATCCCCGGCGTCGAATCTGGCGAACGGGCTCAACCACCGGGGCAGGCGGGGCGGTTCATCGACGTCGATGAACCAGCTGTATCCGCGATAGGCGAATTGGTGGACCACCGGCACCTGTCTGCGGTGGGTGATCGCGGTCCGATAGATCGCCGGGGTCAGCATGCGCACGCCCGATCGCACGTCGCGGCCGGCGCCCAGTCGACCCCGAGTCGCCACGCAGCGCGGACGCCCGACGCCGCGCCGTCTTCATGAAAGCCCCAGCCGTGGTAGGCACCGGCGAACACGATGCGGTGATCGCCGAGTTCGGCCAGACGGCGCTGGGCGGCGACCGACTCCGGGGTGAAAAGCGGGTGCTGGTAGGTCATCTCGGCAAGCACCGATCGCGGATCGACCAGATCTGCGCCACCCAGCGTGACCAGGAAGCGCCGGCGGGACTTGATGCGCATCAACCGGCTGACGTCGTAGGTCACCAGCACACCCCGGCGGTCCGCGGTTATCCGGTAGTTCCACGACGCCCGGGCTCTGGCATGCCGGGGCAGCACGGATTCGTCGGTGTGCAGTAGGGCATGGTTGGCCGAATAGGGCATGGCCCCGAGCACGGCCCGCTCTTTGGCTGTGGGGCTGTGCAGCAGGCGCAACGCCTGATCGGGGTGCACCGCGACAACCGCGGCGTCGAAGTGCCGCTGCCCCACGCCGGGCGCGTGCAGCAGCACTCCGTCCGACACCCGGCGCAGCGCCCAAACGATACTGTCGGTGCAGATCTCGTCAACCCGCGCAGCGATCCGGTTCACGTAGCTCGCCGAGCCACCGGTCACGGTGCGCCACGTCGGGGATCCGAACACCGAGAGCATCCCGTGGTGCTGCAGGAAGGTGAACAGGTAGCGGGCGGGGTAGCTCAGCGCATCATCGGCCGGGCAGGACCACACCGCGGCCACCAGCGGCGTGATGAAGTTGACGACGAAGTAGCCGGAAAAGCCGTGCCGTGCCAAGAATGCGCCGAGGGGCTCCAGATCATCCGGCGTCGACTGCCGCAGTACGGCGGTGGCCGCACGGTGGAAGCGCCGGATCTCGGCCAGCATCAGCAGGTGGCGGGGACGCAGCGTCCGCGGTGAGGCGAACAGGCCCGCGGCGCCCTGCGCTCCGGCGTATTCCAGGCCTGTCGCGTCGTTGCGCACCGCCATCGACATGTCGGTCTCGGTGCCGCGCACCCCGAGCTCGTCGAACAGCCGGCACAGCGTCGGGTAGGTCCGATCGTTGTAAACCAAGAAGGCCGAGTCGACGCCAAGGGCGCTGCCGTCGTCAGCGGTGACGAAGTGGGTGTGGGCATGGCCGCCGAGCCGGGTGTCGGCCTCATAGAGAGTGACGCGGCAGTGCCGGGACAACACATAGGCGGCCGTTAAGCCGGCAACTCCACTGCCGATGACAGCGACGGACCTCCTGCGTTGCGGTGATATTGACATGAAAGTTATTCGGAGCCAACGGGGCTGTGGTCGGACTCTTCGGGCTGCGGGACGCAAATACGCCCGCCGTATGCGCCGGAGGCGCCCGCCGCGCCGGGTGACCGATCACCGGCCGGGCACGGCAACGGCCGGTGCGTCCTCGACGCCACCCGCGACAAGGGGCTCCTCCCCGTCCACGCCGAACTTCGATCCCGCTTTCCGCAGGCGGCGCTCGAACTGCCGCTGCAGGGGTGTCGCGACCAGGGTCGTGACAATGGTCATCAGGGCCAGGATCGTGTACAGCTTCCCGGAGATGAGACCCGCTTCGAATCCGATGTTGAGCAGAATGAGCTCCATCAGGCCGCGCGCATTGGCCAGTGCCCCCATGGATGCGGCCTCGAGCCGGCTCATTCCCTGCCACCGGGCTGCCAGACCCACCGCGCCGAACTTCGCGCCGAACGACACCAACAGCACGACCGCCGCCATGAGCAGCGTGGGCGCGTCCAGTATCAGGGTGAGCTGCGTGTTCAGCCCGGAGTAGATGAAGAAGGCCGGAATGAGCAGATACGCCGTCAACGGCTCGAAGTGCTCTCGGATCTGGGTCAGCAACGGACCGCGCGGCATCACGGCACCGGCCACGAAAGCGCCGAACACCGAATAGATTCCCACGAAATCGGTGAAGCAGCTCGCCGCCAGGACGACCAGCAGAACAACGCTGGTGTGGGCGATGGGCAGTCCACCCGTTCGCTCGATCGCAGCGCGGGGCGGCGACCAGGTCTCCAATCGGGCCAGCAGCGGCCGGCCGAGATAGACCATGAACAGCAGGTACGCCAGCCCGCCGCCGATGGCAAGAACCGCACCGAACAGGCTTCCCTTGGCTGTGGCGACCACCGTCGCCAGCAACACCCACGAACACGCGTCATCGAAAGCGGCGCAGGACAGCGATACCGTTCCCAGCCGCGTATTGAGCAGTCCCGAGTCGTAGACGATCCACGCCAGCATCGGAAAGGCGGTGATGGCGACGGCGGCGGCAACGAACAGGCCGCCTTGCCATGATGCGACGTTGTCGGTGAAATAGCCTCCGCGACTTACCATCCACGCTCCGAGGACCCCGCCGAGCACCAGGGGAACGCCGATACCCGCAGCCGAGGTGACGCCGGCTTGCCGCCAGTGCGCGGTCAGGATGTCGAGCTTGAACGATGCCCCGACCAAGAACATGTACAGCACCAGGCCCAGCTGGCCGACCACGTAGATGACCGTGAGGCTCGGGTGGGTGAACGTCTCCGACCCCAGGGTCAGCTTCGTGGGGAACAGCCAGCGCTGACCGGCCGGCCAGAGCCATCCCAGAACGGAGGGACCCAGCAGGAACCCCGCCACCATCATCGCGACCACCTGCACCTGAGCCAGCCGACGGAACAGCGGCCACAGCAGGCGGTAGGTGGCCAGAATGACCACGACCTGAAGGAAGAAGTGATAGGTGATCATCAACAGGGAAGGCATCGTGTCCCCCTTCGCGACAACGCCATCGCTTCGCCGGGCTGAACTGCCGGCGGTTCACTGCGTTCGAGCACGGTCAACCTCGATCCGACCATCGGAACACCAGCAGGCAAGCCACCAGACCGGCCACGCTCCACGCCACCAGGACCACAAAGATGCGCCCCAGCTCCCAGGCCCCGGCTGGTTCGAAGACCACCATCTGTGCCGGCAGGAACACCGAACGAAATCCCTGAGCCATCCACTTGACGGGAAAGAGCGATCCGATGACCAACATCCACGTCGGTATCAGCATCAGTGGCACATAGGTGCCCGAGAGGAATTGCAGGCCGACCGCGGGGCCGTTGGTGAGAACGGCGGCCGAAACCGCGTTGCTGGCGACGTTGCTGACCAGAATGCCCAGCAGCGAACAGCTGACGATTCCCAGGACGGCCACCCACGTCAAGGTGAACCATGCGGATGCACTGGTGGGTAGGCGCAGGTCGAAGACCAGTACCCCCAAGACCAACAGCAGGGCAGCCTCGGCCAGGCTCGCGATGGCAACCAGCATGATCTTTCCGATGAAGTACGACGTCGCTGTCGCCGGAGTGCCGCGCAGTCGACGCAGCGCTCCGGTTTCCCGGTCGGCCGCGATGCTGATGCCGAGGTTGGTGAACGACGTCGAGAGGATTCCGTAGGCAAGCATGCTCGCCGCGATCACGGCTCCGGTGGGTGTCTGGGTGCCGGGCACTTTGGAGGTGAAGATCGATCCCAGCAGCAGGCATATCACGGCCGGCATCGAGAAGGTCAGCGCAACCTGTTCCGGGCGGCGGTAGAACATCTTCAGCTCGGGCAGGACGCGCGAGAAGCCGATCCGCACGGCCGACGGGAGTTCGGTTGCCGCCTGCCGTCCGACGCTGCGTGCACCAGTCGCATCCTGTACAAGGTCGGTCACGTCAATTCCCTTCGATCAGGCCCAGGTAGGCGTCTTCGAGGGTGGGCCGCGTGACGGTCAGCTGAGCCAGTTCGCCGCCTCCGGCGGAGAGGCGCCGGATCAGTTCCGTGGGCCGGTCGGTCTGCTGCTCGTGAAGCACATCGTCTTGGATCCAGCGCACCGTCGCGGCCGAAGCCACGTGCGCGGTCAGGTGCGCCGGGGAATCCAGCGCCGCCAGACGTCCGCCCGCCACGACCGCCACCCGGTCCGCCAGTGCGGCGGCTTCTTCCAGGTAGTGGGTGGTCAGCACGATGGTCGTGCCGTCGCAGGACAACAGCCTGATGAGATCCCAGAACTGTCGTCGCGCTTCGGGGTCGAAACCCGTGGTCGGCTCGTCCAGAAAGAGCAGCTCCGGTCGGCCGATGATCCCCAGCGCCACATCCAGCCGGCGACGCTGCCCGCCGGACAGCGTTCGGACCCGCGAACCGGAGGTACTGGCGAGCCCGACCAGTTCCAGCAGTTCCCCCGACGTTCGCGCCGTGCCATAGCATTTCGCGAACATGTTTACGGTTTCCTGGACCGTCAGCATCCCGAAGTCACTGGTTTCCTGAAGGACGATCCCGATTCTGGCGCGCCAGCCGCGTCCCGCGGAACCTGGATCCTGCCCCAGGACGCTGACCCGCCCGGAGTCGCGTTTGCGGTGGCCTTCCAGAATCTCGATGGTCGTCGATTTTCCGGCACCGTTGGGACCGAGGATGGCGAAGATCTCGGCGGCATAGATGTCGAGATCCAGGTCGTGCACGGCGCGCAGGCGCCCGTAGCTTTTGCACAGGCCCCGTACCTGCACCGCTGACGCCCGATCCGAGGTCATCGCCGTGCGCCGTCCATGTCCGGCCCGCCGGCCGGGGCATCGAGCTGGGCCAACAACTCTCGCAGTTCGTCCTCCGAGAGGTCATCGACCACGCTGTCGACGTCCTCGACGGGGATCTGGGCCGTTTCCGGCTCGGGCGTCCCGGTGGGAACATCACCGTGGATGGTGTGCAGCTCCGTGAGCACCCGGTCGGCAAGGGAGTCGACGCTGACTCCGCGGATAATCTCCAGCAGCGGCAGATCAATGGAGAACGCCTCGTTGATGCGTACTCGGAAGTCCATCGCCATCATGGAGTCCAAGCCGATGTCATCCAGCATTTCATTGGTCTCGAAGTCTGTTACCGCACAGTCGAACACATCGGCGACCAGCTGTCGAACCGCGGTGGCGATGACGCCGAAACGCTCGGTTTCGGGGGTGTTGGCGAGCTCGGCCAGAATCGAGGAGGCCCCTTCGGCGTCGTCACGACGGCCTTCGACGGTCTCCAGATCGGCGAACATCTGCGGCGGTTGTCCGGCGAAACCGACACGGCGAGCGCGATTCCAATCCGCGCTCATCGCCACGACGCTGGGAATCTGCTGGTTGATGAGCCGATCGAGAATCCGTAACCCTACCGAGGGCGCGATCAGATCGATTCCCCGCTGCGCGTAGAGGTTCTCCAACTTCAGTTCCTCGACCATGCCCACCGACCACGGACCCCACCCGATGGTCAACGCCGGCAGGCCCTGCGCCCGCCGGTAGTGTGCGAAGGTGTCGAGAAATGCATTGGCGGCCGCATAGTTTCCCTGGCCCGGCGACGCGACGACTGAGCCGGCGGACCCGAACAGCACGAAGAACTCCAGGGCGTCGTCGCGCAGCGCGTCGTGGAGCACTTGGGTGCCGACGATCTTGGGGGCCAGCACCGCGGTGAAGTCGTCTTCGGACATGTTGACCAGCAGGTGATCGTCGACGCTGCCCGCCGCATGGACCAGCCCGCGAATCGGGCGGCCGCCGCGGCCGAGGTGATCGGCGCGCCAGGAGGCCACCTGCTGAAAATCGGTGATGTCGACGCTGGCGGTCTCGATCTCTGCGCCGAGCTCTTCGATCGCCTCGAGCGCTCGGACCGTCGCGAAATGGGCGTCGCATTCGGACAACGCGGCCCAGCCCTCCCGCGGCGGTAGCTCAGTTCTGCTCAGCAACGTGATATGCCGCGCTCCCCGCTCGGCGAGATAGCCGGCCACCAGACGTCCGAGCGCACCCACGCCGCCGGTGACGACGTACGTCGCATCGGCGCTGAGTTTGATGGGAAACGGCGATGCCAGGCTGTGGCACGGACGAAGGCGCGGGACCAAAGCGGCTCCGCCGCGCAGCGCGATCTGGTCTTCGGAATCGGCGTCCAGCAGGTGATCGCAGATGCGGACAGCGGTCTGAGCCGGGTCATCGGCATCGTCGATATCGATCAAACCTCCCCAGTTTTCGGCGAATTCCTGGTGCCCGATGACGCGGCCCAGGCCCCAGACGGGGGCCTGGGCGAATCCGGTGAGTCGGCTGCCGGCCACCGGCTGACAGTTGCCGGTGACCAGGTGCAGGCGTGCCGTCGTCGGCCGTGCTGCGAGCGCTTTGACGATGCGCAGGACGGCCAGCACGCCCAGCTGCAGATCCGTGTCGTCCGCCGGCGCACCCGAGCGGTCCTGCTCGACCGCACCCGAAGCGATGTCCAGGGGCCAGCAGCTGACGATGCCGGTGAGTTCGGCGGCGCCGTGGAGCTGTGCGAACAGCTGGTCCAGCTGTTCGGGGCAGCCGGGATCGATCTGGCAGCCGCCGTCGGCTTCGTGCAGCCCACCGCCACGCCGGTGCCGGACGGTGGCGACCCGGTGACCACGGCGGCGCAGCTCCTCGGTCAGGGCATCGCCCACGCCCGAGTCATCGGTGAACACCAGCCACGACGACTCGCCGGCCGGCTCGGCCGGCTGCCGGTCCGGGGAGTGGTCGGCCAAGCGCCAGTGCAGTTCGAGCAGTCCCCTGTCGATGCGGTCCAGCGACAGGCGGGCTGCGACGCCCAGCGACTGCACCGTGAAGCCGTTGAAAACGGCCAGCGGTGTCCCGATGTCATCGGTGACGGTGATGTCGCATTCGACCTCGTCTTTGGTCGCCGTGACGACCTGGGCGTGCACGCGCATCTCGTCTGCGGGGGCGCCGTAGATGGCGCAGTGCCGGATTCGGGCGGGCAGGAACGGGTCGTCGCCCGCCCTTTCGCCGAGGCCGGCGACGCCGAACAGGGTCTGGAAGGCGCCGTCGATCAGGGCCGGATGAAACCGGTACTGGTCGATGTCGTCGACGATCGCCGGCGGTATGACCAGTTCGGCGGCAGACCAGTCGTCACCGGCCGCCACTCGCCGAACGGATCGGAATGCATCGCCGTAGGTGAAGCCGATCGACTGAGTCCGGGCGTAGAAGCCCTCATCGGCCAGCGTGATGAGCGGGTCGGGCTGTACGGAGAGGTCACGCAGTCGCGGCGAGACGGGGCGAACGTTGAGTTCGGCCGTGGCGGTGATGGCCCAGCTGGTGTCGCCGTTGGCCGTCGCGGTGAAGGCGGCGAACTCCAGCATGCCGTCCTGCTCGTTCAGCGTGGTTCTCAGTATCGGATCGCAGGTTTCGTCGAGGATCACCGCGCGATGGAACACCAGGTTGTCCACGCTGCAGGTCGCGCCGTAGGTCTCGGCGGCGGCGGCGTGAGCCATTTCGACGTAGGCCGAACCGGGCAGGACGACGCTTCCTTGGACCCGGTGGTCGTTGAGAAACGGTGTGAGGACGGTGCTCAACTCGGCTTCCCACGTCGGGTGGACAGCACTCACCTTCTGCCCCAACAGGGGATGCACCGGTTGGTAGAACAGCGCCTCGGTCGCCTCCTGGGTTTCGGTCCAGAACCGTTTGGTCTGCCAGGGGTAGGAAGGGAGCTTGAGCAGTCGGTGCGCGCTGTCGGGGTGCAGTACCGACCAGGCGATGTCGTGGCCCCGGCAGAACAGCGCGCCCACGCATTCCAGCAGTGCCCGCCCGGCATCCTGGCCGCGGCGCTGGCTCGCGGTAACCGAGATGTTCTGCTTGCCGGCGGTCTCGAAGATCGATCCGGCCAGCACCGGATGCGGGGCCAGTTCGACGAAGTGGGTGTATCCATCGTCGAGCATCCGGCGGATCGCCGGTTCGAAAAGCACCGTGGCGCGGGTGTTCTGCCACCAGTACGCGGCGCCGGCGTGGTAGCGGTCCAGCTTCTCCCCGGTGACCGTGGAGTACAACGGCAGCACCGCCGCCTTCGACGACAACCCCTCAAACGCGCTGAACAGCTCGGCACGCACCGCGTCCATGTGGTGGGAGTGGTAGGGCACCTTCACCGAGAGGCGACGGTTGAAGACCGCGGCATCGTTGAGTTGCCGGGCGATCTCGTCGAGAACCTCGGTGTCGCCGGCGAGGGTCACCGCGAACGGGCTGTTGATCGCCGCCACCGAGACGCGCTGGTCCGCCAGCGCCGCACGGGTCGCCTCATCGAGGGTTCGCATCAGGGTCTGCGCGTCCAGACCGACGGCGAGCATGCTGCCCGACCCGCTCGCCCGCTGCTGGAGCCGGCTGCGGTGATAGATCACGTGGATGGCCTGCTCGAAGGTGAGCAGGCCGGCGAGGTGGTGGGCGGCCACCTCGCCGGCACTGTGGCCGACCACGGCGTCCGGGTTGATGCCGAACTGGGCGAGTTGCTCGGCGAGTGCGACCTGGATGGCGAAGTTCGCCGGTTGCGCGAACTCGGTTTCGGTCATCCGGGTGTCGGCCTCGTCGCGCCGAAGCTCCTCGATCAGGGACCAGTCCGCGTACCGAGACAGTTCGCGGTCGCTGCGCTCGAGGCTGGCGGTGAACTCGGGGAACACGTCCATCAGCTCGCGGCACATCCCCCACCACTGGGGCCCCATGCCGCTGCACACGAAGGCCAGCTTGGGCACGTCCTGGACGGCCCTGCCGGTGGAGACCTTGCTGTCCTCGGCCAGGCTCCGGAGCTGTGCGCGGGCTTCGGCGGCGCTTGCTGCGATCAGCGTATGGCGATAGTTCAGGTGGGTGCGCCGCCTGCTCAGGGTGTAGGCCAGGTCCGGCAACGCGATGTCGGGATGGGTGTCGACGTGGTCGGCCAGTCGGCCGGCCGCGGCAACCAGGGCGTCCTCGCTACGCGCCGATATCGGCAGGATGGTCAGCGGTAGCGCAGGACGCTCGGCGACCTGCGGGGCCGAGTCCGCCACCGGCGGTTCGGCGAGTACGACATGGGCGTTGGTGCCCCCGAATCCGAACGAGTTGACACCGGCGATGCGCCGTTCGCATTCCGGGAATGGTCTGCCCGTCGCCGGAATATCGATCTTCAGGTCGGTCAGCGAGACGTACCGAGTGGGTGTCCGCAGGTGCAGATGGGCCGGTATGTAGCCATGCTTGACCACCAGGGCCGCTTTGATGAGGCCGGCGACACCGGCGCCCGCTTCCAGGTGACCGATGTTGGTCTTGACCGAGCCGATCAGAAGTGGGGCCGTCGCAGGCCGTTCGATGGTCAATGCGGCTGCGAGAGCCTGCAATTCGATGGGGTCGCCCACGGGCGTGCCGGTGCCGTGCGCTTCGACGTAGCCGACGTCGGCCGGCTGCACGCCCGCTCGATCCAGTGCCGTCCGGATGGCGCATTCCTGGGCTTGGCCGCGGGGCACGGTGATGCCGTCGGTGTGGCCGTCCTGCGACACCGCGGTACCGAGGATCTGCGCATAGATCTCGTCGCCGTCGGCCAGTGCGTTGTTCAGCCGTTTGATCACGACGATCGCGGCGCCCTCGCCGCGCGCATAGCCGTCTGCGGCATCGTCGAAGGCCTTGGAACGCCCCTCCGGGCTCAGGAATCCACTCTTGGATTCGGCAATGGCGGTGTTGGGGCCGATCATCACATTGACGCCGCCCGCCAGCGCCAGCTCGCATTCGCCGTTCCAAATGCTTTGCGCCGCCAAGTGCACCGCCACCAGCGAGCTTGAGCATGCGGTGTCGATGGACATGCTCGGCCCGCGTAGGTCCAATGCGTAGGAGATGCGGTTGGCCAGCATCGTCATCATCATCCCGGTCGCCGAATGGGCCTTGAACCGGTAGCGACTCGCATGTCCCTGATTCTGGAGAAGCTGATAGTCCAACGTGAACCCGCCGACGAAGACGCCCACATCGGCACCGGCAACGTCACCGGCCGGTATTCCCGCGTCCTCAAGCGACTCCCACGCGGCGTGCAGCAGCAGACGTTGTTGGGGGTCCAGGGCGTGCGCCTCGCGGGGCGACATGCCGAAGAACTGTGCGTCGAATTGATCGATCTCACCCAGGAAGCCACCTCGCGCCGTGACCACCTTCCCGACCTTGGCCGGGCTCGGATCGTGGTATCGGGCTGCGTTCCACCGTGTTTCGGGGACTACGCAGGTCGCATCGGTCGCACTGTGCAACAGCTGCCAGAAGCGTTCGGCGGAATCGGCACCACCGGGAAACCGGCATCCGATCCCGACGATGGCCAACGGTTCACGGCGGTCGTCATCGTCTGGCAACTTCATCTCCTGTTCTCGCATAAGGTGCTTGGAGTACCCATCTGCCGGCGGGCCGGCGGCGAACGCGACCACCGGGGTCGTTAGGTCGGTTGCAGTTTCGGTGACGAGGTGACGATCCAGCCCTCACTGAGCGGATCGTCGCGCTGGCCGCGCCGGTAGGCCGAGCGCAACTCTCGGAGCAGCGGATCCTGTTGCCAGTTCTGCACCGTCGCCATGACGTTGTCGTCGTCGAACTCCAGCGACTTCTCCGCGATCACCGTCTCGGCGAGCTGTCCGGCCAGCCGGCGCAGCAACGCGGCATTCGCGTCGAACTGCTCCGCGAAGTTCCTGCTGGGTTCCATCATCGAAACGTGCAGCGAAACCATGAAATTCAGCGGAGCGTACAAGTCGACGAAGGGCACTGACGGGGTGCCGTCATCGATTTCCGCCCACTCCTGAAGAAACTTCTGGACCCGATTGCTCAGCGCGATGAGGCCGTTGAGGTGCGGGACGAACTCCGGGTCGTCGGCGATGCCGACGAAGCGGCCGTTGATGTAAAGCAGGCCGATGAATCCCCAGTAGAACGCGATATCCCAGATGATCTTCGCCGACATCACGGCGGGCCTGCCCATCAAGGCGTATTGCCCCTGGTACACCACCAGCCACATTTCGCCGAGCGATCGGAACACCGCGTCGCTGATCTGTGCACGCGCGACCACGTCTTGGCCGTCGAGATCGCGAGTGACCATGTCCGTGATCTGGCCGTTGCCGATCGCGACCAAGTCCAGTCCAGACGAATACAGCGGATCCAGGAAGATGCCGGCGTCCCCGGTCAGGCACCAGCGGTCGCGGCCGTCGAACACCTTGCTCGCGCCATGGCTGTACCTCTTCATGACCCGAAAATCCATGATCGCGCCGGTGTGCTCTTCCAGCACCTCGGCCAGTTGCGGCTCATGTGCGCGCAGCCACGCCTTGGCCTTGTCCAAGGTGTTGAAACCGTCGAACGGCTCGAAGTCGGGGTCTGCCACGATGCCGACGCTGGTGGCTCCCGACGGGAGACGGATGAGCCAGACCCAGTAGCCCGGGCCCATCAGGTGATTGGTGGACATCGCGCGGTCGCCCTCGCTCAGTCGCTGGCGCCAGGCCGGGTCATCGCTCCAGCGACCCACATCGATCTCCGTCGCGACACGGAACCAGGCGGCATTGCACTGGTGTGCATTGGGCCGCTGCAGTTCAAGCTGTCGGGGCAACAGCCGGTTGCGGCCCGAGGCGTCGACCACCCAGCGCGCCGTTGTCCGGGTAATCGCCTCGGCGTCCTGGATGGTGACCACGTGTAGGCCGTCCGGACCGGTGATCTGCACCGAGCGGACCCGTCCGCCGGCGAATCGAACACCCATGGCGGCGGCGCTGCGGGCGAGCTCGTTCTCCAACCTGCCGCGATCGATCTGGTAGGTCACCTGCGGGGCGTAGGTGGAGCTGCCCAGTTCCAGGCGCCTGGTGATGTCGGTGTTGCCGCCGTTCGAGAAGAACATGCGCAGACCCATCTTGCGGATCTGCCGGGATGTGAGGTGTTCGGTCAAGCCGAGGTGACGCAGGTAGTGCGCCGACACCTCCACGGTGGACTCGCCCACCGTGTGAGTGATCTCGGGAACCGGGTGGTCGGTCGGCCCGATGACGAGGATCCGGGTCTGCGGGCGAGCCCGGCGCAGCTCCAATGCCAGGGCAAGCGCGGAGACTCCATCACCGACGATGGCCACATCATGATCCGCCTTCTGGTGCTCGGCGGCCGAGAGGCGGGCGCGGATGCGCCGGGCGAGAGCCTCTCGCGTCTGTTCACTCAGGCCAGCGGCCTCCACGCGGGCGTCCACGTCTCACCTACCCGCACACCGGGCAGGGGATTCGTCGACCGGGGCAGGCGCCACAGTCTTCGGTAGGGCATACATAGGAGTTATTCGGAGCCGCACCGCCGACGGTCGGGTTCGAGTGGCGCCCAACTTCGAAAGCATCCTCAACGATTGCGACCACCGATCACCGGCGCCGGTCAGATCCCCTGCTCGCCGATGCGCCGCAGCTCCCCTCGAAGTCCGCGCACCCCGTCGTCGAGCAACCGGGTGACGGCTGGGCGCAGCACTGGCTCGATCCACTTCAACCACCCCTGAAAGGCGAACGTCACCCGATAGGTGATCACGCAGCCGGTCTGCCGCGCGTTGACGGTGATGGTGTCGCAGACGATGACGGAGGCGTTCTCCCCGCGCAGGTCGATCGACTGGCCCGGCCGCAGCGCCGTGACGACATAATCGACGGTGCTCACCCGTCCGGCGAACCGGGACGTGTTCCGGTAGCGGGTTCCCACCCCGCCGTCACCCGAAACACGCACTGTCGTGATGGTTCCCGGGTCCCACAGCTCGGTGGTGGTGAAATCGGCCAGGTACGCAAACGCCACATCCGGCGCCACGTCACTGCTCACCTCCCGCTGCATGGTGATCATGAGCGCTCCTGCGGCGAGCAGCCTTCGACCCGACGATCAGCGGTCGTTGAACCATCCGTCTCCGCGCCCGGACTTCGTGGTACGCGGCCCGCGGCGACGGCGATGTTGTTGGCCATGCCGGTGAATATGATGCCGTGGAACGGCATAAGTGAATACCAGTAGAGCTGTCCGGCAAGGCCTTTGGGGAAGAAGATCGCACGCTGATGCAGTCTGGTGGTGTGTGCGCCACACGACTCAAGCCGCCATTCGAGCCAGGCACCGCCCGGGGTACGCATCTCGGCGCGGAGCCGCAACAGATGCGGTCGCTCTAGGCGTTCGACTCGCCAGAAGTCGAGGACGTCACCCGTGTGCAGGACCTGTCGGTTGCGGCGGCCCCGCGCCAACCCGACGCCCCCGGTGAGTCGGTCCAGCCAGCCCCTGATCGTCCAGGCGAGCGGGAAGGAGTACCAGCCGTTCTCACCACCCACACCTTCGACGACCTGCCACACCTGCTCGACAGTGGCGTCGCAGTCGACGCTGCGATCGTCGGTGTAGACCACTTCCCCAGCCCAGCTGGGATCCGAAGGCAGCGTGTCAGCGGGGGCGCCGGTGGCAGAAGCATCGGCCCAGGTGGTTTCCACATCACCGCTGTCGATGCGGCGTAGCGCGAGCGCAACGGCGTCTCGGTAGCGGGTCTTGCCGCCGGGTGGCGGCGCAATCACTGCATCGATGTCCTGCTCGGAAGCGATTGCGTCGGTGCTCAAGGACTCGATCAGGGCGCGACCGATCCGGGGCGGGACAGGAGTCACCAGCCCGATCCACAGCCCGGCCAGTTTCGGCGTGAGGACCGGTAGGACGAGGATTCTGCGTCGGGTCAGCCCGGCCACGTCGGCATAGATCTGCATCATCTCGCCGTAGCGCAAGACATCGGGACCACCTATGTCATAGGAGCGACTACGCGGCAGCGGCATGGTCGCGGCGGCGAGCAGGTAGTAAAGGACATCGCGGATCGCAATGGGCTGGATGCGGTTGTTGACCCAGCGCGGCGTGGTCATCACCGGTAGCCGATTGGTCAGGTGCCGAATCATCTCGAAAGACGCCGAGCCGGAACCGATCACCACCCCGGCCTGCAGTACCACGGTCGGCACATTGCAGTTGAGCAAGATCTCTCCGACCTGGCCGCGTGATCGCAGATGCGTGGACAAACGATCCGATTCCGCATGCAGGCCGCCGAGGTAGACGATGCGCCCCACCCCGGCCCGTTGGGCCGCGGCAGCGAGATTCTGCGCGCACCGCCGCTCCGACTCGATGAATTCCCCCGGGTTTCCCATCGAGTGCACCAGGTAGTAGACGACGTCGATGTCGCGGCACGCTTCGTCCAGAGAGTCCGGGTCGGTGAGGTCGCCGCGAACCACGTCGACGTCCGCCGCCCACGGGACATCGCTGATCTTGTCGGGGTTACGGGCCAACACGCGTACCCGGTGGCCGGCTTCGACCAGGCGGGGAGCCAGGCGGCCCCCGATGTAGCCGGTTGCCCCGGTCACCAATACGTTCAATGGCTGATCTCCGCGATCGGGCTCCGTCACGCGGCTCACCCGACCACGAATCTGCCGCGCTTGGTGTGCGCAATCGAGGCAACCTGTCTTTTCGCATGACGCCGCATAACTGTGATTCGGAACCGCGGACGCCGTGGTCGGGTTCGACGGCAGGATCGCCGACAGCGATTGCATAACTGGCTCCTCCCAGTAGCGTCGAGGAATGAGTGTGGACTTCTCCAGCACCGTTGCCGCTCCGCGCGCGGAGGTCTTCGCATGGCATGAGCGGCCGGGCGCGTTCACCCGACTGAGTCCGCCGTGGCAGCCGATGCGCCTGGTCAGCGAGGCCGATTCGCTGCGCGACGGGACGGCCGTACTGGCTCTTCCCGGCGGACTCCGGTGGGTCGCCGAACACCAGCCCGACGGCTATGACCCGCCCGCGCGATTCGTCGACGCGCTCGGCGGGCACGGCCTGGCATCACTTCCCACCCGCGCGACGCTCAGTTGGACGCACACCCACGATTTCGAGGATCTGGGCGACGGTCGGACCCGGGTGATCGACCACGTCGACACCCCGATCCCCGGGTCCCTGCTGCGGCCGATGTTCGTCTACCGGCATCGCCAGCTCGCCGATGACCTCGCCGCGCACCAGCGCGCGCAACAGCATGGCCTTGAGCCCCTGACGGTGGCGGTCACCGGATCGTCGGGCCTCGTGGGCTCGGCCCTGACCGCATCCTTGAGCACGGGCGGCCATCGGGTGATCCGGCTGGTTCGGCATGCCGCATCCGGTCCGGAGCAGCGGCAGTGGAACCCCGACGACCCGGACCGGGATCTGCTGGCCGGTGTGGACGCGGTGATCCATCTGGCCGGCGAGTCGATCGCGGGCCGCTTCACCGCCGGGCACCGCCGCGCGATCCGCGACAGCAGAATCGGCCCCACCCGCAGACTTGCCGAACTGGTGGCTCGCAGCACCGAACATCCGGTGGCTTTGGTGTGCGCCTCAGCGGTCGGTTTTTACGGGCATGACCGACAAGACGAGATCCTCACCGAGGACAGTGCGCGCGGCGACGGGTTTCTCGCCGACGTGGTCGCCGACTGGGAGGACGCACTGGCACCCGCCGAGCAGGCCGGAGCGCGCGTCGTCCGGATCCGCACCGGGATCGTCCAATCGCCCAGCGGCGGGACGCTGCGCCTCATGCGGCCGTTGTTCTCCGCCGGCCTCGGCGGCAAGCTGGGCGACGGCCGGCAGTGGCTGCCGTGGATCGGCATCGACGATCTGATCGATGTCTATCATCGCGCCCTCTGGGATACCGGACTGTCCGGCGCTGTCAATGCCGTCGCGCCGAATCCGGTGCGCAACAGCGAATACACCGAAACGCTGGGGCGGGTCCTGCACCGGCCCACGGTCCTTCCGGTACCGAGCCTGGGTCCGCGGCTGTTGCTGGGCGCACAAGGTGCGCGCGAACTCGCCGGCGCGAGCCAGCGGGTCCTGCCCGCGCGTCTCAGCGCTGCCGATCACCGGTTCCGCCTGCCCGAGCTCGAACCGTTGCTGCGGCATCTGCTGGGCCGTGCCGCCGACCAAGAGCCGGACCGCGCGTCTAACGACGGCGGTTGAGTATCGCGATGTGCCCGCTCAACACGGTGGCGAAAGTGCACCACAAGGGGTAGAGCACCAGCGGTACCGCGCGTGCACCCCGCACCGCGATGGCTCGGCGCGCCAGATCGGCGCTGCTGGCCGCCAGCGCCGCGCTGACCACGGCCGAAGACCCGAATCGCCGCCCTTTGAAGAAAACCCACGACCAGCCCGCGTTGAGCAGCAGGTTGACGATCAGCGCGACGATGTAAGAGCGCTGTTTGCCCGACTCACCGCGTGCGTGCAATTCGTCGATGGTGCTTGCCGAGACGGCGGCGATGTCGGTGTAGAGCGCCGGCCAGACCACCGGGAATACTTGTGGAGGCGGCTGGTACGGGGGCTTGGAAAGCCGTTCGTACCAGTCGGCTTTGACCTCTGGCGTGGTCGCAGCAGATCCTGCGACGGCCGTGGCGGCTACCGCTGCGCCGGTTCCGAGCAGAGTGGAGATGCGCACGTTACTCCTTAGGTCAACTGCTTTTTGTGACAGATACCGCAATCTCGTTGCGGCGAAACATCGGAACCGTCCAGGGCGGATCGTAGAACCATGCCTGCGGTGAGCCGACTGGCTCATATTCCGTGTCTTTCAAGGCGTTCAGCAACGTGGCGCTGTGCGATTCGACGGCACGGCGGCCTCGATCGCCGGAAAATCTGTGCACCGCCACGGTTTCGGCAGGCACCCGGGCCAACTGCACCGCCGGGTTGTCGGGTTCCGGCGCCGATTCCAGGCTGACGTCGGCCGGCAGAAAGAAACGGATCACCCATTGCCCCGCACCGGTGGATTGCTGGGCCACTGGGGCCGTCATGGCGATGCGCTCGCCCGTGGCGGTCCCTTGAGCAACGGGGGCGGTCATCGCCAACTTCGTCCGTGAGCGGTTGCCGCCGAAGATGTAGCCGGCAAGCCGCCGAAAGCCGACGTTGCGGACTGCCTCCTCATCACCGGTGACGACCGTCTGCGCCACGACGCGTTCGTGGTAGCGGCGGATCTCGACAGAACCCAGCCGCTGCTCCACGGTGTGGTCGGGCTCCTCGGTGCCCGATCGGCACCCCACCACCGACCCGACGGCCTCGAAGGCCGCACCGATCATTCCGAACGGCCCGCTCATAGCGGCCGCTGCCTTTGACTGCTCAACGTGGCCCCCTCCGCGTCGTTTCCCCTAGAGCTTCCACTGTAGCTCCACCGGCACAGTTGGTTCAACAACTTAATTATTCATTTAATGAATTATTGTGTGGCTCGCCATGGCGTCGGGTGTTCTAGCCGCTGATCCGCTGGTAGCGGCGCAGCGCTTCCGCCCGTTCTTCGCGGTGATCCACCATCGGTTCGAGGTAACCCGGCGGCGCCTCCCGCGCCAGGTGCGGATCGGCGACGTCGGCGAGCTCGGGCACCCAGCGGCGAATGTAGGCGCCGTCCGGATCGAACTTGCGGCCCTGCAGCGTCGGGTTGAACACCCGGAAGTAGGGCGCCGCATCGGTTCCGCAGCCCGCGCACCACTGCCAGCCGTGCTGGTTGTTCGCCATGTCCCCGTCGAGCAGCTGGTCCAGAAACCACCGGGCGCCCCATTGCCAGGGCAGGTGCAGGTCCTTGACCAGAAACGAGGCCGCGATCATGCGCACCCGGTTGTGCATGAACCCGGTGGCGAACAGCTCACGCATGCCCGCGTCGACGATGGGAAAGCCCGTCTGGCCCGCTTTCCAGCGCTCGAACCGGCGGCACGCCTCGGTATCGGTATCGGTCTGGATGCCGTCGAACTCGCGGTTCCAGTTGGCCCACAAACTGCCCGGCCAGTGATACAGCACCGCGGCGTAGAAGTCCCGGAAGGCCAGCTGCCGCAGATAGGCGCCGGCCCCCGCATTGCCTGGGTTGAGATCGGCGGCCATGGTGCGGGGATGGATGGTGCCGAATTTCAGGTGGGCCGACATCCGGCTTGACCCGTTGCGGTCCGGCCGATCGCGATCCTGGGCGTACCGGTGCAGCTCACCGGCCACAAACGCCGCCCAGTGGTCGCGCGCGGCAGCCTCCCCCGCCGGAAATTCGGCGCGCCCGCCGGGTTCCGGGATTTCGACCGGGAGCGCGGTCGTGCCGGGCACGTCGCGCGGATCGATCCAGTGCACCGGTTGCGAGCCGGCCGGGCGGCGCCAGCCGTGGTCGCGCCACCGGCGAAAGAACGGGGTGAAAACCCGATAGGGGGTTCCGTCGTCTTTGACGACCCGGCCCGGGGAGACCAGGTACGGCGATCCGGTGGCGACCAGGGGGACCTCGCCGAGCGCGGCGCGCACCTGCGCGTCGCGACGCCGGCCGTATGGACCGAAATCCTCCGACACGTGCACAGCCGTAGCACCGAGTTCCGCGGCGATCTGCGGGATCCGCTCCTGCGGGGATCCGCGGGTCACCAGCAGCCGGCCGCCCAGGTCATCGCGCAGGCTGCGCAGGCACTGCGCCAGATACTGGAGCCGGCGTTGCCCCGCGGAGGCCTCAAGGCGTGGGTCCAGGACGAAACAGGCGAGCACCTGCGGATCGTCCGCGAGCGCCGCCGACAGCGCCGGCAGGTCGCCGACGCGCAGGTCACGGCGGTACCACAGCAGGGCCGGCATCTGACCATCTTGCCCCGCGGATTAGCGCAGCGGCGCCGACCGACGAGCAGGCCACCCGACGTCACTCCAACTCGGAATGGAACTGCCGCATGGCCCCGATCAGCGCGGTGAAGACGCGGTGGGCGGTCTGCAGGTCGGCATCGGAGATCTCTGCGAGAGCTTGATGCGTATGCGCCTGCAGTGGCGCGAAAAACGCGCGGGCGGTGTCAAGACCCAGCGCCGCATAGCGCAACGTGACCTTGCGCCGATCCGATGCATGCGCCTCACGCCGCACGTGGCCGGACGCGATGAGACGGTCGACGAGATAGGTGATGGCGGCACCCGAGAGTCCCAGCCGCTGGCGCAGCTCGCCGGGGCTGATCGGGGTTCCGGCGGTCTCAGCGACCATGATGTGCAGCAGGGCACGGAAGTCGGTGGGGCGCACGTCGTGGGAGCCGGCGAAACGCTGAGCGATGTATTCGGATTCGGCGGCCAACTCCCGCAGATCAGCCGACATCAGCCACTCAAGCGCGGCTCGGCCAGCGGCGTCCTCATCGGGTTTCATGACAGTTGCCAACGATATCGCCGAGCGGGGCCGCTCCGCATCGCCGCCGTCAAGCCGGCGACAACGGCAGCCGAAGCGCGCCGGGGGCACTGTCGGGCACCGTCGGGTATCGCGGTGCCACCGGTGCGATGCGCCGGTAAGGCTGCCCCAGCGGGGGCCGGGGATCCGGGTCTCCCCTATTGGGCCACAACGCCATCGCCCGTTCCGCCTGCGCGGTGATGGTGAACGAGGGGTTCACCCCCAAGTTCGCGGTGATCGCCGAGCCGTCGACGACATGCAGACCGGGGTGCCCGTAGGCCCGCTGATAGGGGTCGATGACGCCGGAATCGGCCGAATCCCCGATCGGGCAGCCGCCGATGAAATGCGCCGTCAGCGGGATGTTGAGCGCATCGAGATAGGTCCCGCCGGCCATCCCGCCGACCTTCTCGGCCATCCGGCGCGCCACGTCGTGCGCCAGCGGAATCCAATCCGGGTTCGGTTCGCCCACACCCTGTTTCGCCGTCAAACGCGTGCCGAACAGACCGCGCTTGCGGTAGGTGGTCAGCGAGTTGTCCAGCGACTGCATCACCAGCACGATGATCGAATGCGCCGAGGCGTTGCGGGGGAACATGCTGCGCAACAGCATCACCGGGTGACGTGCGATGGTCAGCATCAACCGGGCGAAACGCCACGGGCCGCCGTCGATCAGGTGGGTGCCCATCATCGACAACAGATTGGATCCCTTGCCGTAGCGGCACACCTCCACATGGGTGTTGGCCTCCGGGTGGATCGACGAGGTGATCGCCACACCCTGCGCGAAGTCGTCGCGCTCGGGGGTGAACACCGCCGGCACCTCTTCGGAGTTGGTGCGGGTCAGCTCGCCCAGGCGCGACGACAGGTGCGGCAGCGATCCGGTGTCGCGCAGCTTGTGCAACAGGCGCTGGGTGCCCAGCGCCGCCGCGGCGAACACCACTTGACCCGCGGTGAAATCGCGCCGCGCCTTGCGTACCCACCGGCCGGTGCGCACGGTGCTGACCACGTAGCCGTCGCCGGCCGGGCGCACATCGGTGACCGTGGTCATCGGATGGATCTGGGCGCCGGCACGCTCGGCCAGATACAGGTAGTTGGTCTCGGTGGTGTTCTTGGCGTTGTGCGGGCATCCGGTGAAGCACTGTGCGCAGCCGATGCATCCGGTGCGCTCGGGACCTGCCCCGCCGAAGAACGGATCTGCGACGGTCTTACCCGGTTCGTCGCCGAAGAACACACCCACGTTGGTGGGGTGATAGGTGTCTTCGACGCCCAGATCGCGGGCCACCGCCCGCAGCACCTCGTCGGCCGGGGTGGTGTGCGGGGTGGGGGTCACCCCCAGCATCCGGCGGGCCTGGTCGTAATACGGCGCGAGCTCCGCGCGCCAATCGGTGATGTGCGCCCACTGCGGGTCGGCGAAGAACCGCTCCAGCGGTTCATAGAGGGTGTTGCCGTAGATCAACGAACCGCCGCCGACGCCGACGGCGCTGGCGATGAACGTCTTACCCAGCACCGTCAGCCGTTGCGGACCGAAGCAGCCCAGTTTCGGCGCCCACATGGCCTTGCGGACATGCCAATTGTTGGGCGGGAAGTCGCTGGGCGCCCACCGGCGGCCCATGTCCAGCACCGCGACGCGATAACCCTTCTCGGTCAGCCGCAGCGCCGCCACACTGCCGCCGAAACCCGAGCCGATCACCACAACGTCGTAGTCATAGGTCATTGGGGGCTCAATACCTCGGTGTCCCGGCGTGCGGGCACCAGCAGCACAAGCGACACCACCGACAGCAGGCTCAGGCCCACCGCGTTGAGCGCCGCGTCGCGCGGGCCGTACATGTGCAGCATGCCCAGGTGGTAGATCAGGTGCAGCACATTGAAGGTCGACCAGCTCAGCGCGGCGACCACCACCACGGCGCGGTTGCTCAGGTAATAGAGCGCCGCGGCACTGAGCACTCCCAGCCCCAGCAACGCCGAGCCCACGTCCTTCACCAGATGCTCGTTGTAGGGGCCGAGTACGGGCAGCCACGTCATTCCCATCCCGGGGAACGTCTGGTACCAGTGCAGCGGAGCCGCGTAGGCCCACAGGCCCAGGCCGAAACCGAAGAACGTCAGGTAGCTCAGAGCGAGGCGGTGCACGTTGCGGTTCACGGCGGGGTCACCGTTCTTCCGGGGTCAGTGCGGCCAGCCACTCGGCGTAGGTCTGCCGGCCCCGCGGGCCGGGCCCGGTGGGCAACAGGCCACCGTGGGCCATGGCTTTGCCGGCGGCGCCGGGTACCGGCAGCGGAATCATCGGCCGGTGCCGGCCACGGTGCCGGACCAATTGGCGGGCCATGTCGACCACCGATTCGACGCGCGGCCCGGCGATCTCGGGCGCCATCTGCTGCGGTGCCCCGACCGCCAGCTCGCACAGGTGGACAGCCACCTCGCTGACGGCAATGGGCTGCGACTGCATTCTGGGGACCAGCGCCACAGGCCCTGGCACCTGCGACAGGACCTGGTCGGCGAATTCGTGAAACTGGGTGGCCCGCAGGATGGTCCACGCGATGGGACCGGCCTTGACCAACTCCTCCTGGTGCAGCTTGCCCTGGTAGTAGCCGGTTCCCACCCGGTCGACTCCGACGATCGACAACACCACATGGTGGCGCACGCCGTTTTGCTGCGCGGCAGCCAGCAGATTCGCCGTCGCCGTACCGAAGGACGCCCGCGCCTTCTTGGCGTTCACGGCCGCGAAGTCACTGACGTCGATGACGGTCTCGACGCCCTCGAGCGCGGCGTCGAGACCGGTGTTTTCCAGCAGGTCCACCCCGTGGGCGCGGGCCAGGATGACCGGCTGGTGTCCTTGGCTGTGCAGGTGTTCGACCACCTTGCGTCCGGTCTTGCCGGTACCGCCGGCAACCGCGATCTTCACAATGCTTCCCTTCCGGTTATGGCCGAGGAATACCGTTGTCGCCAGGTTCCTGGTCGTGTGCGTGACGTGCTGGTATCCGAGTAGCTCAGTCGAGTACTACCACCATTTTTCCGGCAGCCTCGCCGTTTTCCATGACCCGGTGCGCTTCACGAATCTGGTCGAAGGTGAACACCTTCGAGGGGGTGGCGTCGAGACGGCCGTGGCGTACCGTGTCGGCGATGTCCTGCAGTGGCACATCCGACAGCGCAAAACCGGGCGTGCCAAAGGCGAAGCTGCCGAAGAAGCTCAGATTGACACAGCTGGCCATCTGCAGCAGCGGGTTGAAATCGGCGATGGGGTCCAGCCCGCCGAGCCAGCCCGCCAGGCATGCCGTGCCGCCGCGGCGCAGCATGTCCAGGGAATCCAGAATGGTGCTGTTGCCGACGAGATCGAGAACGGCGTCGATCTCTTTGGCTTCGGCGATGTGGGCACTCAGGTCAGGCCTCTCCCGTTCGGCACGTTCGGCGCCCAGTGACATCAGCAGGCCGAACCGTTCCCGGTTGCGGGTTGTGGTGATGACACGGGCCCCCTCCTCCACGGCCAGCTTCACGGCCGCTTGACCGAAGGACGATGTTGCGCCTCGGATCACGACGGTCTGTCCGGCGGTCAGATGAAGGTTGCGGAACAGGCAGGTCCATGCGGTGGCATAGGTTTCCGGCAGTGCGGCCAGCTGGTCCCACGACAGCTCGGACTCGATCAGGGCGACGTTCTCAGCGCGTATGCGGGTGAATTGTGCGTAGCTGCCGTTGATGGTGCGGCCGAGCCCGCCCATCAGGGCCGCGACTTTGGCGCCGGTCGGAAACTCTCCTCCCGGGCAGGCGTCGACGATGCCCACGCATTCGATACCGCTGACTTCGGCGGCCTCGGCCCACTCACCGCGGCGCATGTGCATTTCGGCGTGGTTGATTCCGAATCCTTTGACCCTGATCACCACCTCGCCGTCCTTCGGTCGTGGCTTGGGGATGTCGGTGTAGGTCAGGACATCCAGTCCACCGAAGCCGTCGAGAACGATCGCCCGCATGGTCGGGCCGCCGGGGGGTTCTCGTACAACCGCGGGTTCGGTCGAGATGGCTGGTTTCGGCGTGGTGCTCATCAGTTTCATCTCCTATGAAGATTTTTGGTGCGTACTATGATTCGAATTTCTGCGCCAGTTTTTCTGCGAGATCGACGAGGTCGGCTGCGATGAGGTCGGGCTGGTGAACCCCCTCCGCTCGTAGCGGCGCGTTGCCGGGGCGCGCGATCAACGCTCCACTGAATCCGGCGGATTGCGCGCCGATCGTGTCCCAGGCGTGGGCGGCGACCATCATGCAGGCCGAAGCCCGCACTCTCAGGTCGCCGGCCGTGTGCAGGTACAGCGCCGTTACGGGCGTGAAGATCCGCAGCGCGTCGACGCTGAACTGGCGCTCGAAATAACCGTCCAGACCAGCACTTTCCAAGGCTGTCCGGCGACCGCGGCGGCTCGGCGAGTTGGTGAGCGCCACCAATCGATAGCCGTCGTCGCGCAGGCGTGCCAGCCCGGGTGCAACATCGGGATGTGCCGGCATGGTAGCCATCGCGTCGGTCAGGGCCGCCACGTCGCCGTCCGCCAATTGCACGCCGTGCGTCTCGGCGAGCATCCTCAGCGCGGCCTGACCCAAGGCGAAGAAGCCGGTATAGCAGTCGGCCAGTGTGACGGCCATCGAATACATGACCAGCTGGCCAAACCACTCCCGGAGCGCGCCGGGACGCCCGAACAATCTGACGAAATACGGCTCCAGTGCTTCGATGTCGATAAGGGTCTCGTTGACGTCGAAGACCAGGACCACAGGTCGGGCCACGGCGGCAATGACGGCTACTGTCCGCCGACCCGGCTCAAGAAGCCCTTGATCAGGGCGGCGACCTCGTCGGCGGCGGTCTCCAGCAGAAAGTGGCCGCCATCGAGCAGATGGATCTCCGCGTCGACGGCGTCGCGGCCGAATGCTCGGGCACCCTCGGGGCCAAAGATCGGGTCCCCTTGACCCCAGACCGCCAGCACCGGGACTTCACTGGTGCGCAGGTACTCGTGCAGAGCGGGATACATCGGCGGATTGGTGGCGTAGTCCCGGAAGAGCTTGAGTTGAATCTCGTCATTGCCCGGACGAGCCAGGAGCGCAGCATCCAGAGTCCAGGTATCGGGGCTGACCACGGTCTCATCCGGGGCGCCGGTCAGGTACTGCCATCTGATCGACTCGGCATCCAACGCCGTCCGGATGGCCGCCTCCGTCTCGGGTGTCTGCTCACGCTGGTAGTCCCAGACGGTTTTCCAGAAGCCTTCGACGAACCCCTCGTCATAGCCATTGCCGTTCTGCGTGACAATCGCGCGGATGGAGTCGGGGCGGTTCAGCGCCAGCCGCCAGCCGATCGGGGCCCCATAGTCCTGGACATAGATCACATAGCGGTCCAGCCCCAGCTGGTCCAGCAGTGCCTGCGTGAGTTCCGCGAGGTTGTCGAAGGTGTAGTCGAACTCGCTCGCCAGCGGCATGTCCGAATAGCCGAAGCCGAGGTAGTCCGGGGCGATCACGTGGTAGTCGTCCGCCAGGCGGGTGATCAGATCCCGAAACATGTACGAGCTGGTCGGAAAGCCGTGCAGCAATACAACGGCGGGCGCATCACCGCGTCCGGCTTCGCGGTAGAACAACCGGCGCCCGCCGACGGTGGCGTGGTGGTATCTGGCCGTAGCAACCATACCTAACTCCTTAATTTATTTTTGATAGTTAGGAGTGAAGCACCCGTGATGTAACCTGTCAATAGATTTTTGGAGGTTATATGGATATCGTGGTGGCCGGCCGCGGCGACGAGGCGCTGCTCTTGGACTTGCTCAACTCCACCCCCGTCATCGACGGCGTGGCACGCGATGAACTCGCGGACCCGGTGACGGCACCAGCGTGGTTGAGTTCCCGCGACCTCGGCCCGGCAAACGAACAGCGCATGCAAGAACTCCGCGACGTCCGGGATGCGCTGCAAGACATCGTGCGTGGAGACCGGACGCCGCAGGCCCTGCAGCCGTTCCTCGTTGGAGTCGGACTGTTCCCAGCACTCAGCGACAACGGCATCACCTGGACCCTGGACACCGGCAAGGCGTCGCCGGCCGCTGCGCGCGCCATCCTCGCCTGGGACGCACTGCGGATCTCCAGCCCAGGGCGACTGCGGCCCTGCGCCAATGCCGACTGCCAACTGTTCCTGATTGATCGCAGCAAGCCCAATACGGCCCGGTGGTGCTCGATGGCCATCTGCGGCAACCGGATGAAGGCACGCCGGCACTACCAGCGAAACAAAGCCACGACCAGCGACTGAGGCGCCCAACGCGCCCGCCGCCTTACCGGAGACGCGCTAGCGCCGCCGCGAGCCCAAATGCCGCGGCCGCCAGCTCGCCGACTAGCATGAGACGGCCCCGCGGGTTCTCTACACCGACCGCTTTCTAGGTCCCCCGCCCCCGTAGCTCAGGGGATAGAGCACGGCTCTCCTAAAGCCGGTGTCGCAGGTTCGAATCCTGCCGGGGGCACCAGAGGTGTCGCCGATCAGCCGCCGAACAGATCCATCAGGTCGAAGCTCGGGGTCGAGGCGATCAACTCCGACATGTTCGCCCATTGCTCCGCCGCGCGCTCGCTCAGTGCGGTCGGCCAGTCGTCGTTCGCAGTCAAGATCACCGTGGCCAGATCGTCGCGGGCGTTGAGCAGCCCGGCCATGAGGCTGGTGTTGGGATCGAAGAGCACCCCGTTGATGGCCGGAAGCAGCAGCTGGGGCATCACCACCGACAGGGCGGTCTGCGCCAGGAACAGTGAGACGGGCAGGTTGATGTCGCTGGCCAGCAGCGGCAACGCATTCCACACCGCGGTCAGGCTTTCCATCGGGTTGTCCATGGCGCTGCGCAGCACGGCATCCCAGTCCGGGCTCAGCGCTTCGGTGAACCGCAGCGCCATCGGGGTGAACGGCTGCTCGCCGAACACCTCGCCGTAGTTCTCCTCGCCCATCAGGGCTTGCAGCGAGTTCATCAGCAGGTTCTGCAGCACCCAGTCCGGCTGGGCGTTCATCCGGGACAGATCCAGCCCGTAGCCGTAGGACAACACCCGCTGCGTCATGTCGGCGGCGAATTCCTCGGGGCTGACGGTCGGAGTGCCGGCGGGCAGATACTGGGCGAGGTCGCTGATCGGCACCACCTGCGCGCTCACGTTCTGGCCCAGCGCGCTGTCGGGGTCGGCGACGTGCTCGAAACGAGCGAAGATCTCGCCCCGGGACAAGCCCCCCGTGTCCAGCCAGTTCGCCACGCCCGGGTTGGTGCCGCTGACGACGTAGTAGGTGTAGCCGTCGTCGGCGTGAAAAGTGGTGGTGTGGTTCAGGGTGGTCTGCGCCATGACGTAGGGCAGCGCCCCGCCGTAGACGTTCATCAGCTGGATGCCGCTGTAGGCCGACTCCAGGCTCGGAATCTTGATGACCAGCGCCTCATCGGAGTTCAGGTCGAAGTTGCCGCCGGTGACGACCGCGCTGGCCAGACCGGCGCCGTAGCTGGTCTGCGGGCCCAGATCATGCATGGTGTTGGCGGGAATGTTCATGCCCACCGACGCCCCGCCCTCGATGGCACGGGCGTTGAAGGGGCCGACGATCTGGGCGAAGGCGCTGAACAGCATGGTCAGGATGTCGTCGACCGAGCCCAGCCCGCCGGAGCCGGCCAGGGTGGTGGCCACCGGATCGTCGGTCGGGAAGAAGCCGCCCTCGGGGATGGCGAAGAACGGCGGGCAGTCGGCGACACATTGGATGGTGATGGCGCCGGGTCCCTTGGCCCAGTCGCCGAGGATGTCGCGGATCAGCAGCGTCGCGGCACCGCCGACGGTGGCGTCGGTCGAGTCCATGAAGTTCAGCGCACCGGCCGGTGCCTCCGGCCCGATGTAGACGGTGAAGCTGCCGTCGGGGTTGAGCACCAGGCCCTCGTTGAGCTCCAGATCCTGGATGGCCTGCGCCGTGCCGCCGGTGACGGCCTGGGTGCTGATCGCGAAGTGCTCGGTGCCGTCCCCGATGGTGCCGTGCAGCACGTAGGTGGCGCCCGGCGCCAGCCCGGCGGTCACCCGGTAGTAGATGTCCGGGGTGAAGAAGTCGAAGTATTGCCGGGGCTCGGTGGCATTGCCTGCGATGACCTCCGGCGATTGGAAGAACACGCCGTTGAACAGATTCGTCACGCGTGACAGCCCGGCACTGAGCAACTGGTAGTTGGTGTTTCGCACCATCTCCATGACGTTGTCTTCGCTGCCGGGGATCGCGTAGGGCAGCGCCATGTCGTACTCGACGGTCTGCCTCATGACCTCCAGCAACGCGTCGATCGCCGGCTGGAACCCGTCGGTGGCCGTCAACGCGACCGCGGGCGAGGCGGTGGCGGAGTGGGCCGGCGGAGCGCCCACCACCAGCGACAGCGCGGTGCCCGCGGCCGCCGCGGCCATGCCGTAGCGGCGCGTTCGGCTTACGCCCGCCGCCCCGTTCCCGGTCAGCTCCACGACCACTCCCCCGCTCGCACTCATAGTTTTCTCTTTTTACTCACGGTGAATTTTTATTTTGGACGATACGTCCGGTCTTCAGGGGTTGCAATAGCCGCAACGCGCATTTCGCGCGTCAGGTCGGCAATCCCATGCCGACGCCTGCCCGGGCCGACGGGTAGGTTGCGCTGCATGTCCAAACGATGGCTTTGCGCGTTCGGGATGGCGGCGACGGCGCTGGCCCTGTCCGGCTGCGCCCTGACGGTGACCCAGGCCGGACCGCACCCACTGGCGAACCAGACGCCGCGCAGCACCCCCAACGGCATGGTCCTGGTGTCGCCGGACAATTTCGTGCGGGCCATCAGCGACCAGGAGTTCACCAACGTCGTCAACGAGAACGGTTTCGGCCGCTTTTTCCACCTGCGCGAAGTCACACCGATCGACCGGCAATTGGTGGTGCGGCCCAACCGGGACACGCTGTATTCGGCGGCGGTGTTCGACCTGCAGGCCGGCCCGGTGACCCTGACCCTGCCCGATGCCGGGCAGCGCTACATGTCGGCGCAGGTGATCAACCAGGACGAGTACGTCACCGACATCTTCTACGGGGGTGGCCAGCACACCCTGGATGAGGAGCGCGTGGGCACCCGCTACGTCCTGGTGGCCGTGCGCATCCTGGCCGACCCCGGCGACAGCGCCGACCTGGCCGCAGCACACCGGCTGCAGGACGCGATCACGGTCCGCCAAGACAACCCCGGCAGCTTCGAGGTACCCCGGTGGGATCCGGTCAGCCAGAAGAAGGTCAACGACGCCCTGCTGGACCTGGCCGAGACCCTGCCCGACACCCGGGGCATGTTCGGCACCCAGGCCGACACCGACCCGGTGCGGCATCTGATCGGCGCGGCCGCCGGATGGGGCGGCAATCCCGAGACCGAGGCCCTGTACCTCACTGTCCGGCCGGCCCGCAACGACGGCAACACGGTGTACCGCCTGACGGTCAAAGACGTTCCGGTGAAGGGCTTCTGGTCGGTCACCGTCTACAACAAGAACGGCTACCTCACGGAGAACCCGCAGCAGGCGTACTCGGTCAACAACATCACCGCCGCCAAGGCGCCGGACGGATCGGTGACCGTGCAGTTCGGCGACTGTTCCGCCGAGGACACCAACTGCCTGCCGATCACCCCGGGCTGGAACTACACCGTCCGGCTCTACCAGCCGGAGAACGACATCCTCTCCGGCAAGTGGGTTTTCCCGGTGGCGCAACAGGATGAGTCGGCGGACAGTGAGACCCGCTTCCCGTCGCCGGCACCGTCCTTGCGCCCGCCGCGCTGACCGCAGAGCCCGGCATTCGGCGTGGCCGGTTGAGGAGGATTCAGGTGCACAGACAGTTCCGCTTCGGCGTGGGCCTCAACCGGGTTCGCTCTGCGGCCGATCTCGCCGACACCGCTCGGCGGCTGGAAGGCTACGGCTTCGACGTCCTGCACGTGCCCGACCATCTCGGCGCCCCGGCCCCGTTCCCGGTGCTCGTCGCGGCCGCCGCGGCCACCTCGACGATCCGGCTGGGCACCTACGTCCTCAACGCCTGCTTCTACAAACCGGCGCTGCTGGCCCGCGATATCGCCGACACCGACCTGTTGTCGGACGGCCGGCTGGAGGTGGGCTTGGGTGCGGGTTACGTGCGCGCCGAGTTCGAGGCCGCCGAGCTGCCCTTTCCCGCCGCCGGCCGGCGGGTCGACTACCTCGAGCATGTGACGAGCTACCTGGCCACGCACCAGCCCGGTGTGCCCATCCTGATCGCCGGCAACGGCGACCGGCTGCTGTCGGTAGCGGCCCGCCATGCCGGCATCGTCGGGTTGACCGGAGCGCGGGTGCGCGACGCCGAGGATCCGCTGGCCGAGCGGGTCGGCTTCGTCCGCGCGGCGGCCGGCGACCGGTTCGACACCCTGGAGTTCAACCTGGCCATCACGGCGGTGCCGACCGGGCCGTCCGGGATACCCGATCTGTCGCTTACCCGCCGGTTCGCGCCGGCGTCGTCCGATGAGCAGCTGCTGGCCTCACCGGCCGTGTTGTCGGGATCGGTCCGCGACATGGCCGACGCCCTGCGTGAACTCCGCAGCCGGTACGGGATCAGCTACTTCACCGTCCAGCAGCAACACGCCCGGGCCTTCGCCGAGGTCATCGCCGCACTGCGATGACCAGCGCCCACAGCGAACACACCAGCGCGCCCGCCACGGCGACGGCGCCGATGTAGAGCCCATAGCCGGCGGCGATCGGAGCTACGACGTTCACGCGGTAGTACCACACGCCCAACGCAGCGATCGCCACGGTGTCCAGCAGCGCGGCAACCGCGGCCAGTCGGGTGAACAGCTCCCGGGCGACCATCGCGCCGGCCACCAGCAGGACGGAGGCCAGCAGCACGATCAGCTGGCCGACACCGAAGCGGGGCGGCAGCTCGATGGCGCCGGCACTGCCCCCGATCGCACTGGCATGCCCGCCACCGTGGGCCGTGGTGTGCAGCCACGGCAGCCAGGCACTGCCCGACAGAGTCGCCGCGCACAGCGCGATCAGCCAACCGGGTCGCGAGCGAGTCATGTTGTGACACTAGCCCGCATCGACCCGTACACCGACACCGTGGTCATGCCCCGCCGGCCGGCAACGCTTCGTGGCGAGCCGCCGCGCAACGGCATCAGTTGGGCGCGAACACCGTCACGAACCGGCGCAGCGACTCGTTGATGTCACTCTTGAGCGCGGCGGCCACCAGCATGCCGATCGGACCGAACAACGCCGGCCCGCCCAGGTGCACGTCGAAGCTGACCGTGGAGCCCTCGTCGGCCGGCGCCACCTTGGCGAGCAGCTTGATCTTCACCCCGCCCTTGCCGTCGCCGTTGAGGGTCATGCCGGTGGGCGGCTTGTAGTTCACGATCGTCCACGTGACCTTGTTGAGCATGCCCTTGACCTCGACGATCGACTCCAAGGTGGTGCCCTTGTCGAGAGTCTCGGGCAGTACGCTTCGCCACACCCGGTGAATGGTCAGCCACTCTTTGTAGCGGGACAGATCCGAGGCGTGCGTCCAGGCATCTTCGGGAGGCAGCGGGACGTCGATGGATCCGGAGAGCTTGGCCATGTCGTGCTTTCCCCTTGTGTCGCGGTTTATCGCTGGGTCATTGTGGTCGTTGCCGAGTCCCGCCACAACTTCGGCTGCTCACCGAGCATGCCGCCCCGTGCCCACCACATCGCTTCGATCACGGCGGCGCCGAGTACGCCGATGCCCAGCGCCAGCAGGGTCAGCGCCACATTGGAGGGATCCAGCAGGAACTTCTCCCGGGTCAGAGGCATCGCGAAGATCGCCACGTAGGCCAGTCCGCAGCTGATGACCAGCAACAGCCGCCACCACTGATAGGGCCGGGCCACCACCGCCAGCACCCATCCCGCCGTGACCAACAAGGTGATCAAGGCACTGGTGGAGGCCTGAATCTGCTGGACCGGCGTGGCTTCGCTGCCGCGGTAGGCCACCAGGTAGGACGAGAAGGTGGCGATGCCCACCACGATGCCTGCGGGCAGTGCCCCGCTCATCACCCGGCGCACGAATCCCGGGTGGGCCCGCTCGTTGTTGGGCGCCAGCGACAGGATGAACGCCGGGATCCCGATGGTGAACCACGCCGCGACGGTGACGTGGATCGGCTGGAAGGGGTAGAGCAACGGCTTGGTGCCGAACAGGGCCGATGCCAGCCCCACCAGCCCCACCAGCAGTGCCAGCAGCACCGAATACACCGTTTTGGTCAAGAACAGGTTGGCCACCCGCTCGATGTTGCCGATCACCCGGCGCCCCTCGCCCACCACGTAGGGCAAGGTGGCGAACTTGTTGTCCAGCAACACGATCTGGGCCACCGCGCGGGCCGCCGAACTCCCGGCGCCCATCGCGACGCCGATGTCGGCGTCCTTGAGTGCCAGCACGTCGTTGACACCGTCACCGGTCATCGCCACCGTGTGGTCACGTGACTGCAGTGCGTGCACCATGGCCCGCTTCTGGTCGGGGCGCACCCGGCCGAACACGGTGTGTTCCTCCAGGACGCCCGCCAGCCGGTCGGGCTCAGTGGGCAGTTTGCGGGCATCCACGGCATCTGCGGACAGCCCCAGCTCCGCAGCCACCGCGCCCACCGACATCGCGTTGTCCCCGGAGATAACCTTCACCGACACTTCCTGCGCGGCAAAGTAATCCAAGGTATCCCGGGCGTCGGGGCGCAGCTTCTGCTCGAGCACCACCAACGCCACCGGGGTCACGTTCCCGGGCGCGTCGGGGTGGTCGACCGACTGGTCGCAGGTTCCCACCAGAAGCACCCGAAGGCCGCGCGCCCCGATCTGTTCGGCTTGTTCGGCCGCCGCCGACGAAGGTTCGAGCAGCACGTCCGGAGCCCCGATCACCCAGTTCCCGTGCTCGTGGAAGGAGACGCCGCTCCACTTCGTCGCCGACTTGAAGGGCGCGCATGCGCTCTGCCTCCAGCCCGGCGATGTGGGGAACGCGCCACCGATCGCCTGGATGCTGGCGTTGGGGTGCGAGTCCGCGGCGGCCAGCGCGGCCAGCGCCTGGCGTACCGGAAGGCCTTCGGCGCCAGGAAGTTCGACAACCTCAGCGACCCGCATACCGTTCTCGGTCAGGGTGCCGGTCTTGTCGGCACAGACCACATCGACGCGGGCCAGCCCTTCGATGGCGGGCAGTTCCTGCACCAGACACTGGCGTTTCCCCAGTCGCACCACACCGACCGCGAACGCCAGCGACGTCATCAGCACCAGGCCCTCGGGGACCATCGGCACCAGGGCGCCCACCATCGCCAGCACCGACTCCCGCCAGCCCACGCCGGTGGTGAACAACTGCGTGTAGATGATCAGCAGGCCGGCCGGGATCAGCAGGTAGGTGATGAATTTCAGGATCTGATCGATGCCGCTGCGAAGCTCGGATCGCACCAGCGTGAACTTGCTGGCCTCCTCTGCCAACCTGGCCGCATAGGCTTCCCTGCCCACCCGGGTGGCCCGGTAGGCGGCGCTGCCGGACACCACGAAGCTGCCCGAGAGCACCTGTTCGCCGCCGTCTTTGCCGATCGGATCGTTCTCGCCGGTGAGCAGGGACTCGTCGACCTCCAGGCCTGCAGATTCGACGATCTCGCCGTCGACGACGATCTGATCCCCCGGCCCCAGTTCGATGATGTCGTCGAGCACCACCTGCGCGGGCAGGAGCTGCTGCGTCCCAGATTGCCTGCGCACCACCGGCTTCGCCTGACCGACGATGGCCAGCTTGTCCAAGGTCTGTTTGGCCCGGATCTCCTGCACCATGCCGATGACACTGTTGAAGAAGATCAGCAGCCCGAACAGCCCGTTGATCAGCGAGCCCGTGGTGAGCACGATGGCCAGCAGCACACCCAGGATGGCGTTGATCCGGGTGAACACATTGGCGCGAATGATCTCGCGGACGCTGCGTGCGGCCCGCGCCGGAATGTCGTTGGTCTGCCCCTGCGCGACGCGTTGGGCGACTTCAGCGTCGGTCAGGCCTTGGGCTGTTCGCGCGGCGGTCAACGGGTGAACCTTCCCAGCTCGTCGTGATCGAAGAATTCCAGCTCAAGGGCGTCCTTGGTGAACTCGGCCTTGGAAATGGTTCCCTCGGGCGCGTTTTCGCCCTGCACGGCGAACGTGAAGGTGTCACCGTCGTAGTGGGCCAGCCGGAAGCGTCGGCGTTGCGGTCCCAGCACGACCTCGAGTGCCCCCTGGTCCTCGCGCACGGTTGCCGGCCCCCAGTAGGGGTTGGCGTACGAGCCGACGTACTCGGACAACGGGCGGGCGGGCGCCGGATTCGCCGGCGGTTGCGCCCCGACCAGCGCGCCTTCGGGCTGCAACATCGGCGCCATCGCCTCGCGGTACAGCGCTGCCCAGTCCGAGCGGATCTCGCCGTACTGGACCAGGTCCAGGAATTGGGCGATCAGGGTCTCCGGGACGCCGATCGGGGTGGCGTTGGTCAGCACGACGATGCCGACGTCCTGGGACGGCAGCGCCGCGAACGCGGTCGCCGCCCCCAGCAGAAAGGCACCCGAGTGGCCGTACTGGGTACGCCCCGATGAGGTGATCGACACGTTGAAGCCCTCGCCGTAGAAGCCGGGCCGGGCCGTACCGACTCCAGCGGGGGCACTGACGATCTGCGCGGTGATGGCCGGCAGCAGCGCCTGGGCTTCGATGATTCGGCTGCCGTCATGGCTGCCGCCGGCCAGCACCATGGCCAGCCAACGCGCCATGTCGTTCACCGACGAACTGACCCCGCCGGCCGGGGACTGGGCATCGGGGTTGCGTTGATACCGGGGCTGGTAGCCGTTGCCGACCTTGACATGGGTTGCCGCGCGGTTGGGCTGCGCAACGAAGTCCGCGTAGCGGGAGCTGGTCGACGCCATCCCCAGTGGCCGGTACAACACGTCGGCCGACAGCTGCTCCCACCCGACGCCGGCGGCCGCGGCCACCGCCTCCGCGGCGGCCGTCACCCCGAAGTTGGTGTAGGCGTAGCTGCTGCGGAACGGGGCCAGCGGAAGATATTTGAGCCGCTCCAGCACCTCCCGGCGGCCGTACCCGAGGTCTTCGAGCCCATCGCCCGCATGGTCGGGCAAGCCCGACCGGTGCGCATACAGATCAGCGATGGTGAGGTGTTCGGTGACGTAGGGATCCGCCAGCTCAAACCACGGCAGCTGCGTCACCACGGGGGTGTCCCAGGCGACGGCCCCCGCACCGACCTGCTGCGCCACCACGGTGGCGCCGACCGATTTGGACAGCGACGCCAGCTGAAACACCGTGTCGGCGTTCACCGCATTGTCCGGCCCCGGCCTGCCGGTGTCGCGGACGCCGAATCCCCGCGCGTACACGGTCTTCCCGCCGTGCACGACTGCGACGGCCAGGCCGGGGATTCCGGTGCTGTCCAGCAGATCGCGCGCCAGCCCGTCGAGCCGGCCCACCGCGGCGTCGACCCGCCCGACCGGGATGTCGACGCCCGACACCTCGTTCGGCGGGGTTTCGGACAGCTCACGCGGGTTCGCCACCGGAACGCACGCGGTCAGAGCAACGGCCAATACGGCGGCCCCGACCGTGGCAGCCCACCTGATCATGGGGCTAGGACCTCCACCACGCCGTTGCGGGGGCCCCGGCTTGCACCCGGCCGCCGGTCCCCTGCGGCGGTCCCAGCTTCACCTCTCCTTCGTCGAGCCTCACTGAACCGCCGGGTTTGGGCACCGCCACCGTCACCCCGGCGGCGTCGGCAGCGGCGATCAGCCGTTCCACCGGCTCATCCCATCGGTGCGGCGCCAACCGGAACGTTCCCCAGTGAATCGGCACCAGCAGCCCGGGCTCCGAGCCGTTCAGATCGAGGTGCGCCCGGACCGCCTCCTCGGGGTTCATGTGGACGTCCGGCCAGGCGCTGTTATAGGCCCCGATCGGCAACAGCGTGAGATCGAACGGTCCATGGTCGGCACCGATGCGGGCAAAGCTGCCGGTGTAGCCGCTGTCGCCGCCGAAATAGACCCGGTGCTGTGGCCCGACGATCGCCCACGACGCCCACAGCGTCTGGTTGCGCGTGAAGAAACGCCCGGAGAAGTGCCGCGCCGGGGTGCAGGTCACGGTGAGATCGCCGAGCGTGGTGTGCTCGTCCCAGTCGAGTTCGATGACCCGCTGTGCCGGGATGCCCCAGGCCCGCAGGTGCGCCCCGACGCCCAGCGGCGCGACGAACGGTGCCCGCTGGCTGCGCGCGAGCGCGGTGACGGTGTCGATGTCGAGGTGGTCGTAGTGGTCGTGGCTGATCACGATCGCGTCGACCGCCGGCAGCGCCCCGATTCCCACCGGCGGCGGGTGCAGCCGTCGGGGCCCCACGGCGTCCGACGGCGAGCAGCGTTCGCTCCAGACCGGGTCGGTCAGGACCCGGTAGCCGTCGATCTCCACCAGCGCGGTCGCGTGGCCCAGCCAGGTGACGGCCAGCGGCGCGCCGTCGATCCCGAAGTCGGGCTCTTCAAGCGGTATCGGCGCGCCCGGCCGCCGTCCGTCGCGGTCGGCGAACAACTCGCGCAGTATCAGCCGCCGTTGTTCGAGGTCCATGTTGACCACCGAGGCGCGTTCCAGGTTGTGGAAGACGCCGTCGCGGTAGTGGCTCGACCGGCTGGCCACCGCATCGATGGCGCTGGGCGCCGCTCCCAGCGCGGCGGGCGTGCCGCGCAGGGCGCGCAGCGTCCAGCCGCCAGCGGCCAGGGATGCTGTTGCCCCCGCCAGTCGAAGTGCACCGCGCAGCATGCCGTCGAGTCTATGGCGCTGACCCGCATCCCCCGGTTCGGCCCGCGTTTGCCATCACCGCGTCGCGATCGCCGCGTCAGGCGCCCTGGAACTTCGGCGGCCGCTTCTGCACCCGCGCCACCTGGGCCTCGATGACGTCTTGGCTGCTCCAGGCCCGGTCGAACAGTTCCTTGTGGATCGGTTGCTGTTCCTCGTAGGCGCCGTCGTCGTTGAGCACCCGCTTGGCGTGCTGCAAGGCCAGTGGTGCCAGCCCGGCGATCTCATGTGCCCAGGCCTGCGCATCGGCGAGGGTGCCCAGCCGGTTGGCCATCCCGGTCAGCAGTGCCGTCTCGGCGGTCAGCTTCTCGGCGGTCAGCATCATCGCCCGCGCCCGGCCATAGCCGGCCAGCGTGGACAGCCGGCGGATGCTCCAGTTGTCCAGCGCCAGGCCGTACTTGGCCACCGGGAACTGGAAGTACGCCTCAGGCGCCACCACCCGCAGGTCGCAGACCATGGCCAACTGCAGGCCGGCGCCGATCGCCGCCCCGTTGATGGCACCGATCACCGGCACCGGTACGTCACTGATGCTCTGGTGCAGGGCGCGCAGCTTGTCGGGGTAGTCCGCGGCGAAGGCGTCGCCGGACAGGTCCGCGCCGGCGCAGAACACCGTGCCCTGCCCGGTCAGCACGATAGCCCGGACGTCGTGGTCGGCCGCGTCCACGATGGCCTCGCGCAGTTCCGTGACGAGCTGGGAATTGAGCGCGTTGCGCCGCTCCGGACGCTGCAATTCGATAGTGGTGACGGCTTCGTCGCGGGTAACACCGATCATGGCATCCCAGCCTAATTACGCTTTCGGTGTGAGCCGGACCGGGGCCGACGAACTACGCGACGCCGTATTGGACCGCGGCACGTTCCTCAGTTGGGACGCCGAGCCGCTGGCCATACCGGTCGGTGCCGGCTACGCCGCCGAGCTGGCCGCCGCCCGACGGGCCACCGGGCGCGACGAAGCGGTGCTCACCGGCGAAGGCCGGATCAATGGCCGGCGGGTGGCGGTGATCGCCAGCGACTTCGACTTCCTGGCCGGCTCGATCGGGGTGGCCGCCGCCGAGCGGATCACCGCCGCGATCCGGCGGGCCACCGCCGAGCGGCTGCCCGTGCTGGCGTCGCCCAGTTCGGGCGGCACCCGGATGCAGGAGGGCACCGTCGCGTTCCTGCAGATGGTCAAGATCGCCGCCGCGGTGCAACTGCACAAGCGGGCGCACCTGCCCTACCTCGTTTATCTGCGCCACCCCACCACCGGCGGGGTGTTCGCCTCCTGGGGTTCCCTGGGGCACGTCACCTTGGCCGAGCCCGGGGCGCTGGTGGGGTTTCTGGGCCCGCGCGTCTACGAACAGCTCTACGGCGCGCCGTTTCCGCCGGGCGTCCAGACCGCCGAGAATCTGCAGGCCCACGGCGTCATCGACGGCGTGATCCCGGTGAAGTGGTTGCGGCGCATCTGTGCGCGGGCGCTGAAGGTGCTGCTCGATGATCCGGGCCCGGCGCCGGCGAAGCCGGCCGCTGCGCCGATTCCCGACATCCCGGCGTGGGATTCGGTGTGCGCGTCGCGGCGTCCGGATCGGCCGGGGGCGGGGTTTCTGCTGCGGCACGGGGCCACCGAGCGGGTCTTCCTGTCGGGCACCGGCAGCACCGAACGCGGCGCCACCATCCTGCTGGCGCTGGCCCGCTTCGGCGGTCAGCCGGCGGTGGTCCTGGGGCAGCTCCGCGGCGCGGACCGCCTGACCGATCCGGTCGCGTTGCGCGACGCCCGCCGGGGCATGGCGCTGGCCGCGGGTCTGCGGCTGCCGCTGGTGCTGGTCATCGACACCCCGGGTCCTGCGCTGTCGGTGGAGGCCGAGCAGGGCGGCTTGGCGGGCCAGATCGCGGCGTGCCTGGCCGAGCTCGTCACGCTGGAGGTGCCGACGGTGTCGGTGCTGCTGGGTCAGGGCAGTGGCGGCCCGGCGTTGGCGATGGTGCCGGCCGATCGGGTGCTGGCCGCGCTGCACGGCTGGCTGGCGCCGCTGCCGCCCGAGGGGGCCAGCGCCATCGTGTTCCGCGACACGGGGCACGCCGCAGAGCTCTCCGCCGCCCAGGGCATCCGTTCGCAGGATCTGCAGCAGCACGGAATCGTGGACGTGATCGTGGGCGAGGACCCGGATGCCGCCGCGGAGCCGATCGCTTTCGCCAAGCGGATGTCGCGGGCCATCGCCGTGGAGCTGCACGCGCTGCGCGGGGTGCCCGCCGAGGAGCGGCTGGCGACCCGTCTGCAGCGCTATGGCCGCATCGGGTTGCCGGACTGATCGTCGAGACCGACGTGACAGCCGAGTTACCCGGTGATCATCGCGACCGCCACCGCGGCCAGAACCATCCCGGCCACCTGCCGCGGGCGCACCCGCTCCCGCAGCACCGCCACCGCCAAGACCACGGTGGCCGCCGGATACAGCGAGATCAGCACGCTGGCCAGGGACAACAACGAGAGCTGCAGAGCGAACAGCATGGTGACATTGGCGGCGGTGTCGAGCAGCGCGATCACGAAAGCCAGCCGCAGCGGCGTGCCGGTCGGCACCCGAAGGTTGCGGCTCAGCGCTGCGACCGCGATCACCAGCACGGTGGCCGCCCCCCGTGCGAACAGCAGCGGCCACAGGCCGGCGTCCGCGGGCGTGCGATCCAGGAAGACGAAGTTCAGCCCCAGCGCCACTCCCGATCCGATGGTCAGCCAGACCACCCCGCGGGTCAGGCCCTGCCGCACGGCGCCGCCGTCGCCGGCATGCCAGCTGATCAGCACCACCGCTCCCAGTGCCACCGCGATGCCCGCGCTGGCAAGCAACCCGGGCCGCTCGCCCAGAATCCGCCCGATACACACCGGGACGCTGGCGTCCACCACAGCGGCCAGCGGCGACACCACCGAGATCGGGCCGGCGGCCATGGCCGCGTAGAACGACCAGATCCCCAGCGCCTGGCTGAGGCCACCGAGCATGCCCAGGACCACGGCCGCCGTCGTGACCCGTCCGCCGCCGATCAGCGCGAGGATCCCCAGCATCACCATCGATACCGGGGTGGACACCAGGACAACGCGAAGCGCGGCGACCCGCCGGGACGCGACACCGCCCACGAAGTCGCTGATCCCGAAACTGGTCGCCGAAGCCAACGCCAAGCCCTGCGCTGCCGGCGAGCCGATCACGCCGCTACCTTGGCGGCCTCGGCAATCGTGGTGTCCTGAGCGTTCGATGTGACCGTCACGGCGGTGAGCCTAAGTGGGTGGCGAACCCGCGCACCGCGGCGTTTGCAAGATCTTTGCGGCCTACGGGCCGATCTTTGCACATCGTTGGATTCGAATTCGCCTGAATTTAATTTGCTGTCGGCGGCCCTGTCCCGGTGTTTTCCGCCAGGGACCGTAGCCAGGCGCTGTGCAGGGCCGCGTAGTGGCCCTCGGCCCGGATCAGCTCCCCCGGCGGCCCGTCCTCGACGATCCGCCCGCCTTCGATCACCAGGACCCGGTCGGCGATCTCGACCGTCGAGAGCCGATGGGCGATCACCAGGGCGGTCCGCCGGGCCAGCACGCTGCGCAGCGCCTGCTGCACCATCCGCTCGCCGGGGATGTCCAGCGCCGAGGTCGCCTCGTCGAGGATCAGCACCGCCGGGTCGGCGAGGAAGGCGCGGGCGAAAGCGACCAGCTGGCGTTGGCCGGCCGACAGTCGCCCGCCCCGTTGGGCGACCTCCGTGCCGTAGCCGTCCGGCAGCGCGGTGACGAACGCGTCCGCGCCCACGCTGCGCGCCGCAGCGGCCACCTGCGCGTCGGTCGCCTCGGGGCTGCCGAACCGGATGTTGTCCGCGACGGTCCCGGCGAACAGGAAGTTCTCCTGGGTGACCATCACCACGTGACGCCGCAGCGTCGCCTGGGTGAGCGCACGCAGGTCGACGCCGTCGAGTGTCACCGCTCCCGACACCGGGTCGTAGAACCGGGCGATCAGTTTGGCGATGGTGGACTTGCCGGCGCCGGTGTCGCCGACCAGCGCAACGGTCTGGCCGGCTGGGATGTGCAGCGACAACCCCGCCAGCACCGATCGGCGGTCGCGGTAGCCGAAATGCACATCGGTCAACGCGATCTCACCGCGTACCGGCTCGGGGAGGCGGGCCGTCTGCGGGGCGGGCGGATCGGTGACCGTGGGTGTTTCGGCGAGCACACCGGCCAGCTTCTGCAGCGCTGACGTCGCCGAGGAGAAGATGTTGAGGAACTGGCTGATGTCCTGCATCGGGTCGAAGAACATCCGCAGATACAGCAGGAACGCGGTGAACGTCCCGATCGTCATGTGCCCATGCAGGACCCGCCAGCCACCGTAGAGCAGCACCACCCCGGTGGTGAGGTTGCCGACCAGTTTGATGCCCGGACTGAAGATCGCAACGAGTTTGAACGCCTGCTCATTGACCGCGCGGTAGCGGTCGGCGATGTCGGCGAAGGCCTGCTGATTGCGGTCCTCGCAGCGGTAGGCCTGGACCGCCTTGATCCCGGTCATGGTCTCGGTGAACTTCACGATCACCCGGGCGGCCTGCTCGCGGACCGCGGTGTAGGTCTTGGCGGACTCGCCCTGGAACCAGCGCAGCAGCCCCACCAGCGCCGGGAAGGCGGTCAGACACATCAGGCCCAGGCGCCAGTCCAGGATGACGAGCAGCACCGCGGTGCCTGCCATCGTCAGCGCGGCACTGATCAGCCCGTCGAGCCCGGACTGCAGCAGCTCCTGGATCGCGTCGACGTCGTTGGTCAGCCGGCTCACCACGCGGCCCGAGGTGTAGCGCTCGTGGAACGCCACGTCCAGCTGCTGAAAATGCCGGAACACCCGCCGCCGCAACGCCAACAGCACCTGCTGGCCGATCCTGCCCGACCACTGCAGGAACACCAGCCGGGTGCCGGCCTGGGTGAGCACCACCAGGGCGAGCGCACCCACGATGACACCCAGCTCCCGGGTCGAGCCGTCCTGGGCGATCGGCGGGATACCCCGGTCGATACCCCGCTGCGCCAGCAGCGGCACCGCCAGCCGGGCGGCGTTTTCGACCACGACGGCCAACGCCAACAGCAGCGCCGCCGCACGGTGGGGACGCAACACCGACCACAGCAGCGCCCGCGCCGCCGCCCGGCTCGGCTCGGGCGTCACCGCCGCGCCCAGTCGATCAGGTGTTCGGCGCCGTCGTCGAGCTCGTCGTCGGCGGCCAGCAGCGAGCGGTAGCGCGGCACCCGGCCCAGCAGCTCGGCGTGGGTGCCGACGGCGGTGATGGTGCCGTCCTCGACCAGCGCCACCCGATCGGCCAGCGCCAGGGTGGACGCCCGGTTGGCCACCACCACCCCGGTGATCGGCGGGCGGTCCGGACCCGCGGCGCTGCCCAGCACCCCGCGCAGCGCGGCGGTCACGGCGGCCTCGGTGTGCACGTCCAGGGCGGACAGCGTGTCGTCGAGCACCAGGATGGTGGGCGCCGCAACCAGCGCCCGCGCCAGCGACAGCCGTTGACGCTGTCCGCCCGACAGGCTCATGCCCTGCTCCCCGATCCGGGTGTCCAGCCCGGCCGGCAGGTCGTAGACGAAATCCGCGGCGGCCACCGCCAGGGCGCGGGCCAGCTCCGCGTCGTCGGCGTCGGGCCGGCCCAGCCGCAGGTTCTCGGAAACCGACATCGAGAACAGGGTGGGGTCGTCGAAGGCGGTCACCACCGCCGTGCGCAACGCCGCCAGGGTCAGCGTCCGGATGTCGCGGCCGCCGATGAGGATCTGTCCCTCACCGACGTCGTAGAGGCGCGACAGCAGCATCGCCAGCACCGACTTGCCGGACCCGGTGGCGCCCACCAGGGCGACGGTCTCGCCCGGCTCGATCACCAGGTTGACGCCGCGCAGCACCCACGGCGCATCGGGTCCGGCCTGGTCGAAGCGGAACCCGACGTCGCGCAACTCCACCCGGCCCGACGGCGGCACCGGATCGTCGCCGCCGGTGATCTCCAGCGGCGCCCGGAATATCTCGGTGATGCGATCCGCGGCGGTCATCGCCTCGTGGGTGGCCGACAGTAGGAAGCCCAGCGCCGACAGCGGCCAGATGAGCGACAGCATCATCGTGATGAACGCGACCAGGGTGCCCATCGTGACCAGGTGGTGCCCTGCGGCGTAGGCGCCGAACGCCACCACCGAGATCAGGGTGAAATTCGGGATCACCTCCAGCAGCGTCCAGAACTTCGACGACACCCTCACCTTGGCGACGCCGAGGTCGCGCAGGGCGGTTGCCTGGTCATCGAAGCGCGCGAAGACGTAGTCCTCGCGTCCGAACGCCTTGATGGTGCGCAGGCCCGCGGCGGACTCCTCGACCGCGGTGGCCACCTGGCCGGCCTGGTCCTGCGCTTGGCGCGTCAGCCGGGTGTACTGACGCCGGAAGTGCTGCACGGCCAGCATCACCGGCACCAGCGAGGTGCACACCACCACGCCCAACGGCCAGTAGAGCACCAGCAGAATCACCGTCACGACCAGGATCTGCACGGTGTTGAGCAGCAAGAACAACGCGACGAACGACAGGAAGCGCCGCACCGCGGACAGATCGTTCATGATCCGCGACAACAACTGCCCGGACTGCCAGCGACCGTGGAAGGTCAGCGGCAGCACCTGCAGCCGGGCGAACAGGTCCGTGCGGATGTCGGCTTCCACGCCCATGGTGGCGTGCGCGATCAGCCAGCGCCGGACGAACCACAGCAGCGCCTCGGTGACCCCGAGCGCGGTCGCCGCCGTGCCCAGCACCCACAGCTCTGCCTGGTCGCGGTGCAGCACCGGCCCGTCGATCACAGCCTTGGTCATCAGCGGAATCACCACGGTGGCCACCAAGCCGAGCACGGCCACCGTCACCATCGTGATCCACCGTGCCCGGTAGGGGCGCAGATAGGGCAGCAGACTGCGCAGCGCCGAGGCCGAGGTCACGCAATCGACCCTAGAATGACCGCGGCCGCCACGGGGGGCGCGAGTGCGGCGCGGCGGCGGGCGCCGTGAAACTGATCGCAGGCGCATCCCGCGCTCGGCGCGCGCGTTCAGGCAAAATGGCGCCATGGACAACGGCGCCGCAGCCCCGGCATCACCCAAGGTATTGGTCGTCGACGACGACTCCGACGTACTCGCCTCGCTGGAACGCGGACTGCGACTGTCTGGATTCGAGGTGTCCACGGCGGCCGACGGCGCCGAGGCGTTGCGCAGCGCGAAGGAGACCCGACCCGACGCCATCGTCCTGGACATCAACATGCCGGTGCTCGACGGCGTGAGTGTCGTGACGGCGCTGCGGGCCATGGGCGACGACGTCCCGGTCTGTGTGCTGTCCGCGCGCAGCTCGGTCGACGACCGGGTTGCCGGGCTGGAGGCCGGCGCCGACGACTACCTGGTCAAACCGTTCGTGCTCGCCGAGCTGGTGGCCCGGGTCCGGGCGATGCTGCGGCGGCGGGGGTCGGCGGCCAGCTCCTCCTCCGAGACCATCACGGTGGGTCCCCTCGAGGTCGACATCCCGGGCCGGCGTGCCCGGGTCAAGGGTGTGGACGTGGACTTGACCAAGCGGGAGTTCGACCTGTTGGCTGTGCTGGCCGAACACAAGACCGCGGTGCTGTCGCGCGCGCAGCTGCTCGAGCTGGTCTGGGGCTACGACTTCGCCGCCGACACCAATGTGGTCGACGTGTTCATCGGCTATCTGCGGCGCAAACTCGAAGCCGGCGGCGCGCCGCGGCTGCTGCACACCGTTCGCGGTGTCGGCTTCGTCCTGCGAACACAGTGAAGGCCAGCGTGAACGTCATGAAGCTGCTCCGGCGTATCTTCGCCCGAACGCCGTCACTGCGGACCCGGGTGATGCTGGCCACGGCGATCGGCACCGCGATCGTGACGGTGATCATCGGCGCCATCGTGTGGGTCGGGATCACCAACGACCGCAAGTACTGGCTGGACCGGCGCCTCGACGAGGCCGCCGGGCTGACCGTGCCGCTGATCGGTCTGGGTGAACTGCCGCGGTCGGCCGGCACCACCGACGCGGTGATCACGCTGCGGCGCCCCAACGAGGTGACGTCGAACTCCGCGGTGGTGCTGCCGGAGCTCAAACCGGGCTACGCCGACACCGAGATCGACGGCGTGCGCTACCGGGTGCGGACCGTCGACATTCCCGGTCCGGGGCCACGGTCGCTGGCCGTGGGCGCCACCTACGACGCCACCCTTGCCGACACCAACAACCTGCACCGCCGGGTGATCCTGCTCTGCACGGCCGCGATCGGTGCGGCCGCGCTGCTGGGCTGGCTGTTGACGGCGTTCGCCGTGCGGCCCCTGCGCCGGCTGGCACAGCAGGCCCGGTCGATCGACGCAAGCGACGAACGGCCCGACATCGAGGTGCGCGGCGCCACCGAGGCGGTGGAGATCGCCGAGGCGATGCGCGGCATGTTGCAACGGATCTGGACCGAACAGGACCGGACCAAGGAGGCGCTGGCGTCGGCACGCGACTTCGCCGCCGTCTCCTCGCATGAGCTGCGCACTCCGCTGACCGCCATGCGGACCAACCTCGAAGTGCTGACCACCCTGGACCTGCCCGACGATCAGCGCAAGGAAGTGCTGCACGACGTCGTGCGGACCCAGACCCGGATCGAGGCGACGCTCTCGGCCCTGGAGCGGCTGGCGCAGGGCGAACTGTCCACCTCCGACGACCACGTGCCGGTCGACATCACCGACCTGCTCGACCGGGCGGCCCATGACGCGATGCGGGTGTTCCCCGACTTGAATGTGTCGCTGGTGCCGTCGCCCACCTGCATCATCGTCGGCCTTCCGGCGGGGCTGCGGCTGGCGGTGGACAACGCGATCGCCAACGCGGTCAAACACGGCAACGCCACCGAGGTGCAGTTGTCGGCGGTCACCTCCCGCGAGGGCGTGGAGATCGCCATCGATGACAACGGCGGCGGGGTTCCCGAAGACGAGCGCCACGTCGTCTTCGAGCGCTTCTCGCGCGGATCGACGGCTTCGCATTCGGGCTCCGGGCTGGGCCTGGCGCTGGTGGCCCAGCAAGCCGAACTGCACGGCGGCACGGCGTCCCTGCACGACAGCCCGCTGGGTGGGGCCCGCCTGCTGCTGCAGCTGCCGCCGCCGCGCTGAGCGCCGGCGATCAGTCGCCGGCGGGCCGGTCCGCGCGCTGCGAGCCGGTCGCGATGTCGTTGACGACGTGGTCGCGGCCCCAGGCGTCCTGTGCCGCGTCCCCGACGGCGGCGGCCTCCCCGGCAATGGCCGCGGTGCCGCCCAGCCGCACGGTGGCGCCGTCGAAAGCCACGGTGAAGTCGTCTATTGCCGCCGCCGCCTCGAAGACCGGGCCCACGCCCGACAGGTCGATGCTCGGCGCCGCGGGCGTCACCCCGAGTCGGTCGACGACGGTGAGGTCCTCACTGGAGCCGTACACCGCATCCAGCAGCGCACGCCGGGCTGCCGGATCGGCCACGTCGCCGGCCAGGGTGACCTCACTGCCCCGCCGGATCACCGCTACGGGTTCGGGGCGCCCCGCCGCGAGCTCGGGATCCGCGACGGGCTGGGGCGCACGCTGCAGCAGCCCGTATCCGATCGCGGCGAGCAGCGCCGTGGCCAGCGCCGTGGCGATCAGCCGAGCACGCACTCAGCGGGTGCCGAGGAGATCGATCACAAACACCAGGGTCTTGCCGGCCAGCGGGTGCCCGGTTCCGGCGGGGCCGTAGGCCAGCTCCGGCGGGATCACCAGCTGCCGGCGACCGCCGACCTGCATCCCGGGAATGCCGTCCTGCCAGCCGGCGATGAGGCCGTCCAGCGGAAACTCCAGCGATTCGCCGCGGTTCCAGGAGCTGTCGAACTCCGCGCCGGTGTCGTAGTCGACACCGAGGTAGTGCACGTTGACGAGCGCGCCGGGGGCGGCCGTGGCGCCGTCGCCGACGACGATGTCCTCGATGACCAGTTCGGTGGGTGCCGGGCCGGTCGGAACGGTGATCTGTGGCTTACCGGAATCGGACACGATGGTCACCGCCCGCCGATGCCGACGTAGTCGCGCTCGGTGGCGCCGGTGTACACCTGGCGGGGGCGGCCGATCTTGGAATCGCCCTCGTCGTGCATCTCGCGCCAGTGCGCAATCCAGCCGGGCAGCCGGCCCAGGGCGAACAGCACCGTGAACATCTGGGCCGGGAATCCGATCGCCCGGTAGATCAGGCCGGTGTAGAAGTCGACGTTCGGGTAGAGCTTGCGCTCGACGAAGTAGTCGTCGGTCAGCGCGGCCTCTTCGAGGTCCTTGGCGATGTTGAGCAGCTCGTCGTCACCGCCGAGCTTGCCGAGGATCTTGTCGGCCTGCTCCTTGACGATGCGCGCCCGCGGGTCGTAGTTCTTGTAGACCCGGTGGCCGAAGCCCATCAGCTTGACGCCGTCCTCGCGGTTCTTCACCTTGCGTACGAAGTCGGTGACGTTGCCGTTCTGCTCGTCGCGGATCTGCTCGAGCATCTCCAGCACCGCCTGGTTGGCGCCGCCGTGCAGCGGGCCCCACAGCGCGTTGATGCCGCCGGAGATCGAGGTGAACAGGTTGGCCCGCGACGAGCCCACCAGGCGCACCGTGGACGTCGAGCAGTTCTGCTCGTGGTCGGCGTGCAGGATGAACAGCATGTCCAGGGCCCGCACCACCTCGGGGTCGGCCTCGTAGGGCTCGGCGGGCAGGCCGAACGTCATCCGCAGGAAGTTCTCCACCAGGGAAAGCGAGTTGTCCGGGTACAGGAACGGCTGGCCGGACGACTTCTTGTAGGCGTAGGCGGCGATGGTGGGCAGCTTGCCCAGCAGCCGAATGGTCGACAGTTCGACCTGGTTGTTGTCGGAGGGGTCCAGCGAGTCCTGGTAGTAGGCACTCAGCGCGTTGACCACGCTGGACAGCACCGGCATGGGGTGGGCGTTGCGGGGGAAGCCGTCGAAGAACCGCTTCAGGTCCTCGTGCAGCATGGTGTGCCGCTGGATCCGGCCGGTGAACGCGGCCAGCTGCTCGGCGGTGGGCAGCTCGCCGTAGATCAGCAGGTAGCTGACCTCGATGAAGGTCGACTTCTCGGCCAGCTGCTCGATCGGGTAACCGCGGTAACGCAGGATGCCGGCGTCCCCGTCGATGTAGGTGATGGCGCTCTTGACCGGCGAGGTGTTGGCGTAGCCGTTGTCGAACGTGGTGTAGCCGGTCTTGGCCAGCAGCGAACCGATGGCAAGCGCGTCGGACCCCTCGGTCGCCTTGACGATCGGCAGTTCTAGCTCGCCGCCCGGATACCGGAGAGTGGCGGTGTCATCGGTTGCGGCCACAGGGAACCCCTTTGCGCTATTCGGCTGAACAGATAGAACGTGTATAGGAAAAGGTAGTCGGTTCTGGGCCAGCGCGCCCGCCCGGGGGCGGGGTATCTCCTATCGGTGATCCGGCAAGGATCGTTGCCTACCGTCGGCGGGCCGGCGATAGTGCAGAAAAGCCGGCGCTGCCAGCGCCGCAAGCAGCACGCCCAACACCACCAGAGCCCCACCGCCGGCGGCCGCCGCGGCGGTGCCCACCACTGCCCCGGCGGCGCCGTGCACGGCATCGGCAAGCCTTGGGCCGCCGGCCACGATCACGATGAACACCCCCTGCAGCCGGCCCCGGACCTCGTCGGAGGCGGCCTGCTGCAGCATGGTCGAACGAAACGCCGCCGAGACCATGTCTGCGGCGCCCCCAACCGCCAGGAACGCCAGCGCCACCCCCAGCACCGGGCCGGCATGGCCACCGGCGTGGGCGATGGCGAGCCCGAAGCCGACCATGGCCACCCCCCAGACCACGATGGCGGCGACCACGGCCAGGCCCTGCCGGGTGATCCGGGGCAACCAGCCCGAGAACACCCCGCCGAGCACGGCCCCGGCCGACATCGCCGCGGCCAGCAGGGCCATGGTGGTGCCGCCCTCGACCGGGCCGCCGAAGTTCACGCTCGCGATCTGGGGAAACAGCGCCCGCGGCATGCCGAGGACCATCGCGATCAGGTCCACGACGAACGACATCAGCACCACGGTGTTGCCGGCCAGGTGACGGAATCCGTCCAGCACGGCCGCGATCCCGAAGCCGGACGGCCCGGCCGATTCCGCCGGCGGCATCGGCGCCAGCCGGAATGTCGCCCAGATCGGGAAGATGCAGGCGGCCGCGTCGATCAGGTACAGCGTCGACAGGTCCACCCAGCCCAGCAACAGCCCGGCCAGCAGCGGCCCGATGATGGCGCCGAACTGCATGACGGTCATGTTGAGCGAGTTGGCGGCAGGCAGATCCCTGCCGGCCACCAACCGTGGAATCGCCGCGGATCTGGTCGGGGCGTTGACGGCGTAGAACCCCTGCTGCACGCCCAGCAGCACGAGCACCACCCAGACGTTGTCCACGCCGGCCGCGGCCTGCCACCACAGCAGCAGTGAGGCGCCCGCCAGCCCGCAGGAGGCGATGATCAGCAGCTTGCGGCGATCCATGGCGTCGGCCCAGGCACCGCCGAGCAGACCGAAGACGATCAGCGGCACCAGCGCGAACAGTCCGGACAACCCGACGTAGGCCGAGCTTCGGGTCAGCGCATAGATCTGCACCGGGACGGCGAAGATGGTGAGGTTCGCACCGATGACGGTCGGGATGCCGGCCAGCCACAATCGCCGGAAGTCGGGGCTGCGCAGCGGGGTGGTGTCGGCGAAAATCCTCACCGCAGCAGCCTCACGGCTGGAGCCGCTCCACCACCCCACCACCGGTCACCCGAATCCGGTTGTGCAACCGGCCTTCCCGGCCCTGCCAGAATTCCACCACTTCCGGGGCGATCCGGTAGCCGCGCCAGTTGGCCGGGGCGGGGATCGATTCGATGCCGGCGAACTGGGCCGTCACCGCGTCCAGTTGTGCCAGCAGTGCGGCACGCGATGCGATCGGTTGCGATTGCGCCGAGGCGCAGAAACCCAGCTGCGATGCCCGCGGGCGGTGTTCCCAGTACTGCGCGCTGACCGTCTCGTCGAGCTGGGTGACCGGTCCGCGAATGTGGAACTGCCGGCCCAGCTGGTACCAGGGGAACGTCGCTGCGGCGTAGGGGGTGGCGGCCAGTTCCGCGGCCTTGGCGGAATCGGAGTCGGTGAAGAAGGTCACACCGTTCTCGTCGAGGTTCTTGCACAGCACGGATCGGCTGACGGGGCGGCCCGCGTCGACGGTGGACAGCACCATGGCGTTGGGCTCGGCGATCCCGGCCCGCTCGGCATCGCCGATCCAATTGCGCAGCAGAACCTCCCAGCCCTCCTCGAGCCAGTCCACGTCGAGGTCGCCGCTGTTGTCCTTCTCCTGATACTCCACTCGCATCGCCGCCAGGTGCTCGTTGTCGGGGCCCGTACTGTGCACCGCCCAACGCTACGCCCGGCGCCCGCGCGGCGGCCTTACCGGCCGGTAGCAACGGCCGGTCAGCGGGGTGGAAGAATCCGGTGCATGACTGCTGCGGTCCCGGAGAATTTTGTCGCCGGCTTGGAAGGCACAGTGGCCTTCACCACCGAAATCGCCGAACCTGATAAGGATGGCGGCGCGCTGCGTTACCGCGGCGTCGACATCGAGGACCTTGCCGGCAAGGTCGGTTTCGGCGATGTGTGGGCCCTGCTGGTCGACGGCGACTTCAACCGCCCGCTCTCCCCTGCCGAACCGCTGGAGCTGCCGGTGCGCACCGGCGACGTCCGGGTCGACGCTCAGGCCGGGGTGGCGATGCTGGCCCCGCAGTGGGGTTTTCAGCCGTTGCTGGACACCGACGACGCCACCGCCCGCGACCAGCTCGCTCGCGCCTCGGTGATGGTGCTGTCCTATGTCGCCCAGTCGGCTCGCGGCCAGCAGGCCGCGGTGTCGCAGCAGACGATCGATTCGTGTTCCACCATCACCGAGCGGTTCATGACCCGCTGGCGCGGTGAGCCCGACCCGCGCCACACCGAGGCGATCGACGCCTACTGGGTCTCGGCGGCCGAGCACGGGATGAACGCCTCGACCTTCACCGCCCGCGTCATCGCCTCCACCGGAGCCGATGTCGGTGCGGCCCTGTCCGGGGCGATCGGCGCGATGAGCGGCCCCCTGCACGGCGGCGCGCCGGCCCGCGTCATTCCGATGATCGCCGAGGCGGAACGCACCGGTGATGCGCGCGCCGTGGTCAAGGGCATCCTGGACCGGCGCGAGAAGCTGATGGGTTTTGGGCACCGGGTGTACCGCGCGGAGGACCCCCGCGCCCGGGTGCTGCGGGCCACCGCCAAGCGACTGGACGCCCCGCGCTTCGAGGTGGCCGCGGCGCTGGAGCAGGCGGCGCTGACCGAACTTCGGGAGCGTCGCCCGGATCGGGCCATCGAGACCAACGTGGAGTTCTGGGCGGCGGTGATTCTGGACTTCGCCGAGGTGCCCCCCGCGATGATGCCGGCGATGTTCACCTGCGGCCGCACCGCGGGCTGGTGCGCCCACATCATGGAGCAGAAGCGGCTGGGCAAGCTGGTGCGCCCGTCGGCGATCTACGTCGGGCCCGCGCCGCGTAGCGCGGCTTCCGTTGCGGGCTGGGAACGCATCGCCTCCGCCTGACCGCCCCTCGCTGCGCCCCTCGCTGCGCCCCTCGCTGCGCCCCTCGCTGCGCCGAACGTGTAACCAGGCCGAGATTCTGCGCGGATTCCCGCCCTCAGTACACGCTCGGCGAAGCGCGAGTCGGTGGTTCAGCGCCGCCGCAACGCGCCGAGCAGGTTCTGCAGCAGCGGCAGGCTCGAGTGGTCCTTGACCTCGTCGAGCATGTCGGGGACCCGGGTGAACTTCACCCGCGGCCGGCCCTGGGCTTGTCCGCGCTCGACTTCGGCTTGGTCGATCGCCTTCCATCCGGCGGCGTCGATGACGTCGGGCTGGCGAGCATGCACCATCCGGGCCACCGCCCGCGGCCCGGCCACCGGCTCGGTCAGCAGGCCCGCGTTGTAGTCGGAGGCCAGCGTCTGGATGGTCTTGAGCGAGTCGGCCTTGTTGGAGCCGATGAAACCATTGGTGCCGCGCTTGATCCAGCCCGAGACATAGGCGCCCGGAACGCGCCGCCCGGTCGCCGGGTCGATGACGCGCCCGCCTTCGTTGGGGACCACGCCGGCCACGTCGTCGAAAGGCAGATCGGCGATGGGCGTGCCGTGGTAACCGATCGACGTCAGCACCATACCGGCGTCGATACGCCGCACCTGATCGGTCCCTGTGACCGTGAATTCCATTGCTTCACAACGGCTGTCGCCCAGCACTCGGGCCGGGGTCAGCCCGTAGGCGAACCGGATCCGGGGGCGGGTGACCGGCGCGCTGGCATCGCCCAGCTTGGCCAGTACCTCCAGCTTCTGGCGGGTCAACATGTCTTGGACCGTGGCCAGATCCTCGCGCACCCGGGCGTGGTCTTCGGCGTCGAGTACCACGTCGGCCACCTGCGTCAGCCCCACCAACTCGGGCAGGGTGAACGCAGAGGCGACAGGCCCGCGCCGAGCGACGATCACCACTTCCTGGACAGCCGAGTCACGCAGCGCCGCCAGCGCATAGTCGGCGATGTCGGTGTGGGCCAGCCGATCCGGGTCGGCGGTGAGGATGCGCGCCACGTCGAGGGCCACATTGCCGTTGCCCACGATCACCACCCGCTCGCCGCTGAGATCGACGGACAGCTCGGCGAAGTCCGGATGCCCGTTGTACCAGCCGACGATCTCGGTCGCCGTGCCCGTTCCGGGCAGCCCCATGCCGTCGATCTCCAGCCGCTTGTCGTGCAGCGCGCCGGAGGCGTAGAGCACGGCGTGGTGGTGCTGCAGCAGGTCGGCGTGGCTCAGATGTCTGCCCACCTCGACGTTGAGGAAGAACTGGAACCCCCGGCGCCGGGTGATCTGGTCGAACAGCCGGGTGGCGAGCTTAGTGCGCTGGTGGTCGGGTGCGACGCCGGCGCGCACCAGGCCGTAGGGGGTGGGCAGTTTTTCGAACATGTTCACCAGCACGCCCGGCTGGGTCAGCAGCTCGTCGGCGGCGTACATGGCCGCAGGGCCGGAACCGACGATGGCCACCGTCAGCGGATATTTGCCGCGCTGCGGCACCTCGGCGGCCGGCAGAACCGGAGCCAGTTTGGAGGTCGGCGGCAACTTCACGCCCGCGGGGCGTTCGGGGTAGAAGGACTTGTTGATCTCCACGAACGGCAGCTGCTCGCTGACCACCTTGGCGTGCGGGACGATCGCGTCGACCGGGCAGGCCCGCACGCAGGCCCCGCAGTCCACGCACGCATCCGGGTCGATGTAGAGCATCTCCGAGGTGGCGAAGCCCGGTTCGTCGGGCGTGGGGTGAATACAGTTGACCGGGCAGGCGAACACGCAGGACGCGTCGTTACAACACGCCTGGGTAATAACGTGTGGCATGGCGCGCGGCGCCGCTACGCGACCGAGGCCGAGGCCACCGGGGTGAGGTGTTTGCGCTGCGGCTGGCTGCGGAACCTCGACGGTGCACCGTTGATGCGGCAGATCCGCCAGACCAGTTTGGCCGCTGGGTTCATCAGACCGGTGTCGTGGCAGAGCATCCGGACGTCGCCGAACATGTCCTGCAGCATCTGGCGGGCTTCTACCGAGCGGAAGAAGATGTCCTTGCGCACCTCGCGCGGGATGTCGAACTCGCTCCAGAAAGCCTTGGGCGGCACCACGATCGCCGAGCACAGAATTCGCATCACGATCGGCACGTACAGCGACAGCGCGAACCGCTGACGGCGCGGCAGATGCGGGATGCGCTTGCGCAGGTATTCATGAGCGAAGGAGATGTGCCGCGCCTCCTCAGCCACGTGGATGGCCATCACCCGCTCCATGATCGGGTGCAGGGTCTTGCCTTCGCGCAGGATGCTCTTCTGGATGTGGTCGATGGGCTCCTCGCCGGCGAGAATGCCGAACCAGAACGGGATGGGCGCCGGTCCGGCAACCAGCGGGATCACCGGCTGGACCCACTTGAGCAGTCGCGGCATCCCGGGAACGTCGGCACCGATGTGGTTGACCATCTCCTGGAACATCATGGTGTGGTTGCACTCTTCGACCGCCTCGTGCAGGCAGTAGCGGTACTCAGGTGAACCGTTAGGCACCCAGAACGCGTACTCCATCAGGCCGCGGATCAGGATGGATTCGAAGTGCAGGCCCACCTTGGCGACGTTGGCCTGGCGCCACATGCCGATCTTGATCTGCACGTCCTGCGGCTGCTCCTGGTACCACCGGTGCCGGCCGATCGGGTCGGTGGCCGGCAACACCCAGCGCGGGTCGTTGTCGGTGACCTTGAACTCAGGGCTGTCCCAGTCGATGTCGGTGTAGGGATTGAAGTTCCGGCGCACCGAACCTTCCGACAGGGTGTTGAGCGTCTCGACGTATGCCGGGTCGTCGGTCACTTCCATGTTGGCTCGCCACCGGCGCACGATCCGGGTTCGGGCTGCTTTCTGAGCCATCGGAGAAACCTCCACCAATCGTTTACATTTGCTGGGCGTATGTATAACGGTACCGCAGGTATCGGTTACCCGTCCAGGGTTGAGCCCAACCCTGTGGGCGTGACAGGTGTCAAGCGCCACAAGTGATCTGTGTCACAGTAAACCTGCGATGCAGCAGGGCAGAGCCCGCTGTCTACGCTGGAGCCCATGGCTGAACAGCTCACAATCCCGGGAACCATCAAGCCCGCCGACGGACGGTTCGGCTGCGGGCCGTCGAAGGTCCGCCCCGAGCAGTTGAACGCGCTGGTCACCACGGCCGCGCCGTTGTTCGGCACCTCGCACCGACAGGCCCCGGTCAAAGACCTCGTCGGCCGCGTCCGCTCCGGCTTGCGCGAGCTGTTCTCAGTCCCCGACGACTACGAAGTGGTCCTGGGCAACGGCGGATCCACGGCCTTCTGGGACGCGGCGGCGTTCGGCCTGGTGGACAAGCGGTCGCTGCACCTGACCTACGGCGAGTTCAGCGCGAAGTTCGCCTCGGCGGTGGCGAAGAACCCGTTCGTGGGTGACCCGATCATCATCAAAGCCGACGCGGGCAGCGCCCCCGAACCGCAGTCCGACCCGTCGGTCGATGTGATCGCCTGGGCGCACAATGAGACCTCCACCGGTGTGGCGGTGCCGGTGCGCCGCCCCGCCGGCGCCGGCGACGCCTTGATCGTGATCGACGCGACCTCGGGCGCCGGCGGGTTGCCGGTCGACATCACCGAGGCCGACGCCTACTACTTCGCCCCGCAGAAGAACTTCGCCTCCGACGGCGGGTTGTGGCTGGCCATCATGAGCCCGGCCGCGCTGGCGCGCATCGAGGCCATCGCGGCGTCCGGCCGCTGGGTGCCGGAGTTCCTGTCGCTGCCGATCGCGGTGGACAACAGCACCAAGAACCAGACCTACAACACCCCGGCGATCGCCACCCTGGCGCTGCTGGCCGAACAGTTGGACTGGATGCTGGGCAACGGCGGATTGGACTGGGCGGTCAAGCGCACCGCGGACTCGGCGCAACGGCTCTACTCGTGGGCCGAGGAACGGCCGTTCACCACGCCCTTCGTCGCCGACCCGGCACTGCGCTCGCAGGTGGTGGGCACCATCGACTTCGTCGACGAGGTCGATGCCGCGGCGGTCGCCAAGGTGCTGCGGGCCAACGGCATCGTCGACACCGAGCCCTACCGCAAGCTGGGCCGCAACCAGCTGCGTGTCGCGATGTTCCCGGCGGTGGAGCCCGACGACGTGAGCGCCCTGACCGAGTGCGTGGACTGGGTGGTCGAGCGCCTCTGAGCGCACTTGCGCACAGAGTGCGGACCACGGCGGCCCCGCCGCTTTCCCACGCCCGTGATCGGATCGTTATAACGCCGGTGTGTCACGCCGGACCGGGCTGCCGACTGGACTAGAGTCCGCAGGTAACCGGCGTTCGCAAGGAGAAGTCATGCGGGAACTGAGGGCCATCGGCCTCGACGTCGACGGCAACCACATCATCTGCGAAAGCGCCGGCGACGGCGAGGACCACACCGAGATGTTCCGGGTGCGCATCGATGACCGGTTGCGCGGCGCGGTCCGCGGCGAGGGCCACCGGGTGGGAAAGAACACGGCCGATGCGGCCAGCAGCATGCTGCGCCCCAAGGACATCCAGGCCCGGATCCGGGCCGGGGCTTCCGTCGAACAGGTGGCTGCCGCGGCCGGGGTCGACGTGGCCCGGGTTGAGCGCTTCGCCCACCCCGTGCTGCTCGAGCGGTCCCGGGCCGCCGAACTTGCCGCCGCCGCCCACCCGGTGCTGGCCGACGGCCCGGCGGTCTCGACCCTGCTGGAGGTCGTCACCTCCGCGCTGCTGTCGCGGGGCCTGAGCTCCAACAGCACCAATTGGGACGCGTGGCGCAACGACGACGGGCGCTGGACGGTACAGCTGGCATGGAAGGCGGGGCGCTCGGACAACGTCGCCCACTTCCGGTTCGCTCCGGGCGCACACGGCGGAACGGTCACCGCCGTCGACGACGCGGCCATGGGGCTGATCGACCCCGACTTCGACCGTCCGCTGCGGCCGGTCGCCGCGGTCGCGGCGCTGGACTTCCAGGAGCCGTCCGCCCCCGCGGAGGTCGATGAGGAACCGGTCCAGCAGCGTTCGGGCAGCCGCGCCCGCCGCAGCAAGCCCCCGGTACCGGGGTGGGAGGACGTCCTGCTCGGGGTCCGTTCGACCGGTCAGCGCTGAACGACCAGCACCACCAGCGCCACCCACCCGCTCAACACCCCTAACCCGGCGCCCAGCGCCAGCCATCGCAGCACCGGCGTGCCCCGCCAGCCCCACACGGTCGGAGCCAGGCCGCCCACCGCGACCACGTTGAGCACCACCGCCACCGCCGGGTGCACCCGGAGCAGGCCCAGCGTCAAGACCGCGATCGCGGTGCCGGTCACCGCCGCGGCGAATGCGGCCACGGTCAGACCCGTCCCCCACGGCGTACGCGGTCTGGAGGTCATTGCGCCAGCCTGCTGCGCTCGTAGAACGCCAGCGCCGCCGCCGTTGCGACGTTGAGGGAGTCGGTTCCCCGCGACATCGGGATGCGGACCCGTATGTCGCTGGCGCGCATCGCCCGCTCTGACAGGCCCGGCCCCTCCGCTCCGACCAGCACCGCCACCCGCTCGTCGCGCAGCGTGGTCATGGCACTGGACAGCACCGCCGCGCCCGGGTCGGGCGTCATCGCCAGCAACCGGAATCCCCGCTCGCGCAGCATCGCCAGGTCTGCCGGCCAGTCCGCCGAGCGGGCGAACGGCACCAGCAGAGCATGCCCCATCGAGACCCGCACCGAACGCCGGTAGAGCGGGTCGGCGCAGCCGCTGCCGAACACCACCGCGTCCACGCCCAAGCCCGCGCCGTTGCGGAAGATCGACCCCAGGTTCTCGTGATCGTTCACGCCCTCGAGTACCGCGATGGTCCGCGCGCCCGCCACCAGCTCGGCCACCGGCGGTTCGGGCACCCGCGATGCCGCGGCCAGCACACCCCGGTTGAGGTGAAACCCCACCACCTCGGCCATCACCTCTGCCGACACCCGATAGAACGGGACGTCGGGGGCGTCGGCGCCGGTCAGGTCAGCGCTCAGCTCGGTCAACCGGCGGTCGGTGCCCAGCAGCGCCCGCGGGGTGAACCGCGAGGCCAGCATCCGCTGCACCACCAGCACCCCTTCGGCGATCACCAGCCCCTTGCCCGACGGCAGGTCTGGGCGGCGATCAATGCTGTTGAGGTCGCGGAAGTCATCCAGCCGAGCATCGCGCGGGTCGTCGATATCGACAACATCAACGACCCTGGTCACTGCGCGCACTTTACCGGCGAGGCGCTAACGTCAACGGCGATGACCCCTCCACACTCCCCCGAGCCACCCCCGCTGCCGACCGCGCTGCTACGCGTGTGGCCGGTGATCGGCGCCGGATTCGTCGGCTTCTGCTGCGCCACGCTCGCCGCGTTCACGGTGCCCGCCCTGGAGGGCTGGCGATCGGTGAGCGTGGGGGGTCTGGGCGTCGGGTTGATCGGCACCACCGTCTTTCTGGTGCAGCGTGCGGCGGCGCGCCGCGGCTCGCGTGGAGCGCAAACCGGACTGGAACACGAAATAGAGTTGTGAACCGACAATCGAGGAGGAATGCTATGGCGGCTCCACTGCTGACGGCACAGATCGACATCAACGCGCCGGTTGCCAAGGTCTGGGCACTGATCTCGGACTTCCGGCGGATGCCCGAGTGGAGCCCGCAGTGCAGGTGGATGAAGCCACTGGGCGCGGTACGCCCGGGCACCCGCACCATCAACTTCAACCGGCGCGGCCGGATGTACTGGCCCACCACCTCCGTCATCACCGAATACGCCCCCGAGCGCAAGCTGGCTTTCCGCGTCAGCGAGAACCGCACCGTGTGGAGCTATGAGCTCGAGCCGACCGCGGCAGGGACGCGGGTCGTGGAGAGTCGGCACGTCGACAACGGCGAAACCACCGCAGTCTCGGCGTTTTTGGTGGGCAAGTTCATGGGCGGGACTCCCTCTTTCGAGCAGGAGCTGGTCGAGGGCATGAACGCCTCGCTGGCCAAGATCAAGGCCGCGGCAGAACGCAGCTGACGGCGGGGCAGCGGAGTGATGACCGTCGGAACTGGGAGGAATCCATGGACTCGGTGAAATCCGGAACTGGGCTGCTCGCGGCCACGGCCTTACTGGCCGCCGGCCTGACCCCCGTGGCGGCATCACTTGAGGCCACCAGCCGGCCCCTGCCGGTGGTATCGGCGCAGGTGGCGCTGGCCGGCAATGCGGTGGCTGACAGCTTCGATGCGCTGGCGGGATTCGACCTGACCGCCGTCGCCGAGGAGCTCAACATCCCGGGCGGCGCCGATCTGCTCGAACTGCTGCCGGGCGACACCAACCTGTACGACCTCCTGCCCGGCGCGGCCGACGCGTTCGACGTGCCGGGCGCCGCCGCCGCGTTCGACTTCGTCGGCCTGTTCAACGCCGAGGTGGCGGCCGCCGTGGGGCTGTTCAACCGCTTCATCAGCCTGCCGTTCACGCTGTACAACGACGTCGAGAACCTGATCACCAGCCTGCTCAACCTGGACTTCGGGATGGCGTTCAGTCAGGCGGTCAGCATCCCGCTGGACATCGTCAACTACGTGGTGGGGCTGCCTGGAGCCGTGATCGGCACCGTGTTCAACATGGCCTTGGTGCTGCCGGGCGAATACCTGTTCAACTTCGGTTAGGGCGTCTGCGGCTCGTCCGGCTCGCCCGGGTTTTCCGCGGCGTCGCCGACGGGAGCCTCCGTGGCCTCACCGGCGTCGAGGGCGGCTGCGGTAGCCGCCTCCGCGGCTTCACCCACGGCAGCGTCCACCTCGGGTTCGCCCGCAGCTGGCTCGGAAGCCGCGTCGGCGTCGGCTTCAACCGGAGCGTCGGTTTCAACCGGAACGTCGGTCGGCGCTTCGCCGACGGCGTCTTGCTCGGCTGCGGCCTCGTCCACCGTCTCAGCCGGATCGGCGGTCGAAACCGCAGTGGCGTCGACGACCTCCAGCACACCGTCGTCGAAAGGCTCATACGCCGGGGAACCGGTTCCCGCGGGCGCCGGGGTGTCGCTGTGCGCGCCGCAGCCGTACCGGTTGTCAACCACATGTCCGTCGGCGGACATCTCGTTGCCGCAGACACCGAACACGGTGCCCAGCTCGCCGGCGAGCGGCAGATAGAAGCCACAGTCGCGGCAGATCCGCTTGGTGGAGCGCGCCATCGCCGAATCCGGCCCGTACTCCCCGTCGTGCCAGCGCTGCGCTGCCTCGGCGCGGCCCACCGGACTCATCAGCCAGCGTCGGCCCAGGCCGATCTCGCCGGCGACCTCGTCGAGCTGCGGGTCGCCGCTGGAGGTGTAGCCGGGCACCAGGCGCGGGTCGTCGGCCTGCGGTGCCAGCAGGTCGCCCGGTCCCAGATCGCCCGGCCGGACGCGCTGGTCCCACGGCACCCACTCGGGAGCCAGCAGGGCCGCCGGCCCGGGCACCAGGACCACCTCGCTGATCGTGGGCCGGACGGCGCCGGGAACGGCGGCGACGACGACGGCCCACTGCCAGCCCTGGTAGCCGGGCAGCAGTGCCCGGAACCGGTGGGTGGCCGCACTGGCGTCCTCGTAGTCGACGCCCAAATGCTCACCGACGGTATCGGCGCCGCTGAATTCAGCGACGGCCGAGCGTGCCTGTTCGACAGCCATGGCCAACACCGTGGGCACGGCGATGGTCGCAGTGTCTGATTCTGCGCTGGGTCCGGTCACGCGGGTCCCTTCCGTTCAATGACGTCCCTCATACTGCCGCAGCGCGGCTCAGTCAGCCACATGCAGGCACGACGACGGCCTGCGCGGGCAAGCGGCCGGCATAGGGAAGAATCGCGGATGTGTCTGCACGGCGGCGTGATCTTCCCGAACCGGGCCGGCGCCGTACGCCCCCGGCCGCCGGCGGCGGTGGGCGCAACGGCTCCGCCGGACAACATCCCGGCATGGCCAACTACCCCAGTAACCATACGGGTGACCAGCGCCGACGCCCGATGCCCAGTGCCAATCGCTACCTGCCACCGCTGCGCGAGCACACCGAGGGGCCGCGCGACCACCCGCCGTCGGGCGGTTCGCAGACCAGCGACCGGATCGGGGTCACCCGGGCCGCGGCGGCCCGCAGCCGCGAGATGGGCTCCCGGATGTACGGGCTGGTGCAGCGGGCCGCCACCGCCGACGGCGCCGACAAGTCCGGTCTGACCGCGCTGACCTGGCCGGTGGTGGCCAACTTCGCGGTGGACGCGGCGATGGCGGTGGCATTGGCCAACACCTTGTTCTTTGCGGCCGCGGCCGGCGAGAGCAAGGGGCGGGTGGCGCTGTACCTGCTGGTGACGATCGCGCCGTTCGCGGTGGTCGCGCCGCTGATCGGTCCCGCCTTGGACCGCGTCCAGCACGGCCGCCGCGCGGCGCTGGCCATGTCGTTCGCGCTGCGCACGGCGCTGGCCCTGGTGCTGATCGCCAATTACGACGGTGTCGCGGGAACATTCGGCTCCTGGGTGCTCTACCCCTGCGCGCTGGCAATGATGGCCCTGTCCAAGTCGTTCACGGTGTTGCGCAGCGCGGTGACGCCCCGGGTGATGCCACCGTCGATCGACCTGGTGCGGGTCAATTCCCGGCTGACGGTGTTCGGCCTGCTCGGCGGAACGATTGTGGGCGGCGGCGTCGCCGCGGGCGCGGAGTACGTCTTCAGCCGCCTGTTGCAGCTGCCGGGCGCGTTGTTGGTGCTCGTCGCGGTATCGGTGGCCGGCGCGGTGCTGTCGATGCGGATTCCGCGATGGGTGGAGGTGACCACCGGCGAGGTCCCGACCACGCTGAGCTATCGCTTCGACGAGCGGCGCCGTAGCTGGCCCGAACAGGTCCGGCGGGCCGGCGGGAGGCTGAGTCAACCGCTGCGGCAACCCCTGGGCCGCAACATCATCGCCGCGCTGTGGGGTAACTGCACCATCAAAGCCATGGTCGGGTTCCTGTTCCTGTACCCGGCCTTCGTCGCCAAACAGCACAACGCCGGCGGCTGGGTGCAGCTGGGCATCCTCGGGCTGATCGGGGCGGCGGCGGGTGTGGGCAACTTCGCCGGCAACTTCACCAGCGCACGTCTTCAACTCGGCCGCCCGGCGGTCCTGGTGGTGCGCTGCACCATGGCGGTGACTGCGGTCGCGCTGGCCGCGGCGGTGGCCGGAACCCTGGTGATGGCCGCGGTCGCCGCGCTGGTGACCTCCGGGGCGAGCGCCATCTCGAAGGCGTCGCTGGATGCCGCGCTCCAGGACGACCTGCCCGAAGAGTCGCGGGCGTCGGCGTTCGGCCGCACCGAGTCCACCCTGCAACTGGCCTGGGTGTTGGGTGGTGCGCTGGGGGTGCTGGTATACACCGACCTGTGGGTGGGCTTCACCGCGATCACCGCTCTGCTGATCCCGGGTCTGGCCCAGACCATCCTGTCGTTCCACGGCGACTCGTTGATTCCCGGCCTCGGGGGCAACCGGCCGGTGCTGATCGAGCAGGACGGTGCCCGCCTGGATGCGGCGAGACAGGAGTGATGTGCAGGTGAAGCGCTCGACGGTCGTCGCGGTGGCGGTCCTGGCGGTGGTGGCCGCGACGCTTGCCGGGTTGGGCACCTGGTGGTTCACCCGGGCCGAGGAGCCGACGCCGCCGCAGATCAGCGTGTTCTCCAACGGGCACCTCAGCCGGGTCGGCCCGTACCTGTACTGCAGCGTGCTCGACCTCGATGAGTGCCTGCTGACCGAGGAACGGGCCACCCTGCCGGTCGACTCGCGGCATCCGGTGCAGCTGTCGGTGGACACCACCATCGGCCGGGCGCCATGGCGGTTGTTGCGGCTCTACGACAACCCGGACGAATCCACCGGCAGGATGTATCCGCCGGGAAGCACGCTTGCGGTCACCATCCCCACTGTGGACCCGCAGCGCGGCCCGCTGCGCGGCCTGGTGGTGCAGCTGCTCACCCTGGTGGTGGACAGCAGCACCGGCGAACAGTTCGCGGTGCCGCACGCCGAATGGGCGGTCGGGATGCGCTGGAGCCGTCCGGCGCTGAGCTGATGCCGATACCCCTACCGGCGCCGGCTGCGCCGCGCTAACGGCCGGCGCTTGCCGGTTCAGTCCCGTGTCCGGCCGGCACCCGCTCTGCGGCAGACACCGGACCCGGCGGCGTTCCGTCCCCGAACGGCCTGCCGCCCAATGCTTCTCGTCCATGCGGCGACAGCCAATTAGCCAGATCCGGCCCGACGGGAACGATCTGCGACGGATTGATGTCGGCGTGCACGATGTAGTAGTGCTGTTTGATCTGGACGAAGTCGATGGTGTCGCCGAACCCGGGCGTCTGGAACAGATCCCGGGCATAGGCCCACAGCACCGGCATCTCGGAAAGCTTCTGCCGGTTGCACTTGAAATGACCGTGGTAGACCGGGTCGAACCGAGCCAGCGTGGTGAACAGTCGGACATCGGCCTCGGTGATGGTGTCCCCCACCAGATATCGCTGGCCGGCCAGTCGCTCGCTGACCCAGTCCAGCGCGCTGAACAGTCGGCCGTAGGCGGCGTCGTAGGCCTCCTGGGTGCCGGCGAAGCCGCACCGGTACACGCCGTTGTTGATTTCGGTGTAGATCTTTTTGCCCACCTCGTCGATCTCGTCGCGCAGCGATTCGGGATACAGCTGCGGAGCCCCCGGCCGGTGATAGGCCGTCCACTCGGTGGAGAAGTCCAAAGTCATCTGGGCGAAGTCGTTGGTCACCACCGCACCGGTGGGCACGTCGACCATCGCCGGGACGGTGATCCCCTTGGGATAGTGCGGAATGCGCCTGAAGTACGCGTCTTGCAGTCGCGGTATCCCCAGGACCGGGTCAACCCCACCCGGGTCCAGGTCGAAGGTCCAGCTGCGCTGATCGTGCGTGGGCCCGCAAAACCCGATGGAGATGGCGCTTTCCAGGCCGAGCAGGCGCCGCACGATGATCGCGCGATTGGCCCACGGGCAGGCCCGCGCGACGACCAACCGGTACCGGCCCGGCTCTACCGGATATCCGTCACGGCCATCGGCGGTGATACGGGTGGAGATGTAGGCGGTGTCGCGCATGAAATCGCCGCCGGCGAGGTAGCTGGCCATGCCTTCCAGAGTGCCATGGCCGGCCACCTGCTGCGGCCGCTACGGAGGTCAGCCGGTTGCCGTCGGCGCGTGCAGGTTTCGCACTGTCGGCGACGAGGGCACCTCGCGCGGGTCCGGGTAGGTGCCCAGCAGCCGGTCGGCGGTGCCGGCGGTTGTCACAGTGAACCAGTACCGCTCGTTCTTGAAGTGGTGATACCGGTGATTGCGCCAGACCCCACGGTAGATCGCGTGGCGGGGTTTGTAGTCGGTGTGCACCAGGTAGTGAATCCACTCGTAGAACACCAGGAACGTTGCGATGGTCAAGGCGAATGTCAGCCCTTTTCCGGGGTTGCCCAAGGCGATGAACGCCATGGGTGTCAAACCGGCGATGATCACGATCAGGCTGGGCCACGGGATGAAGATCAGCGGAATGTCGCGGGGGTCGCGGTGATGCCGGCGATGGTCGCGGGCCAGGCGCGAGTCGAATGTGACACCGGCCAGCGTGCGCGGCCGCCAGTGCAGGATGCCGGTATGGATCAACCATTCGCCGAGAGGCGAAAAAGCGACCAGCGCAACGGCAATAGCCGTATCGACGATCGACCAGCCGCCCACAGCCAGGCGCGCCGCCAGTAGGGCTGCGGCCCAGGTGACGAGCATCCAGGGAGTCGGGTGCCGGATGAACTCGGCGAATGCCTGCGGCAGGCCCTGTTGCTTGCGGGTCATCGCGGGCCCTCCAGCTGGGCGGTGAGTTCGGCGAACGCGGCGCTGCCCAGTGCGAGCAGCTGTTGTGCGATCCCCCGGGCGTCGTCCTGGTCCCCGGCGGCAATCGCCTCGGCGAGCGACCGATAGTGCGCAATATCGCCGACCTCAGCGGCCATCACATTGACGAGCACATCGAGGGCGGGGATGTAGACCTGCCGCAACGTGTTGAAAAGCAGCCGGAACGCAATGGATTCGGCGCCCTCGACGATGATTTCCCAGAAGCCGAGAGCCTGCCACATTCGGCGCAGGGGGTCGGGTTCGGCTGCCAACTCATCGACTGCGGCCCGCAGACGTAGGCGAGCGTCGTCGGTGACGCGCGCCGCCGCCAGGGCGGCCACTTGGGGGCCGATCACGGCGCGGGCCTCGATCACGCTGGCCAAGGTGTCCCGGTCGACGTCGCCGCCGTGCACCAGCAGCAGCGGCAGGACATCGAAGCCGGCCTCGGCACGAAAGTCGCGGACCACGGTCGACTCGCCCTGACGGACCTGGATGAGGCGCGCGCGGTCCAGCCGGCCCAGCGCTTCCCGGACGGCGGCCCGCGAGACGCCGAGCGCCTCGGACAGGGTCCGCTCGCTGGGCAGGGTCTCGCCGGGCGTCCGGTCGCCGGAGAGCACCTGCCCGGCAAGCTGGGCGAAGATCTCGTCGGGGATCGACTGGCGGGCGATCGGCTGCAGGCTCACAGCCCGGACACTAGCACCTTCATTGGCCGGAGGTCTGGTGGTCAGACCAGTTTGCCGAAACCGGGCCGACCGCACCGACACAACAGGTTGGCCGCGGCAGATCCGCGGCCCGCTGAGCTCAGGCGTCGAGCTCGCGGGCCACGGCCTTGACCACCTCGGAGATCTGCCGTGCGGTCTTACGGTCCGGGTAGCGCCCCTTGCGCAGCTCGGGCTGCACCGTGCCTTCCAGCAGGGTGATCATGTCCTCGACCATGCCGTGCAGCTCGTCGGGGGTGTGCCGGTGCTCGGCCGGAGCCGCCTCGCGGCGATTCCGGGACAGGGTCGGCGGCGGGTCGATCAGCTTCACCGTCAGCGCCTGCGGGCCGCGGCGGCCGGCCGCGACGCCGAACTCCACCCGCTGACCCGCCTTGAGACCCTCCACACCGGCTGGCAGGGCCGAGGCACGGACGTAGACGTCCTCACCTTCTTCCTGGGACAGGAAGCCGAAGCCCTTCTCGGCGTCGTACCACTTCACCTTGCCGGTCGGCACTGGTCTCACCTGCTTGTCTTGCTGATCACGGACTCAAGGACATAAAGGAAGCGTCCCGCCTGCGCAGGACGCGTCAGCAGCCGATCTTACTCGGACCGCGACCCACAAAACACCCAGGTTTACTCGGTAGGCTGACCAAGGCGCTGAACGAGATCTGGACCGCGCGCCGAAATCGATCCGGCCGCTCTCCGGCCGACGGAATCGGATACGGACATGACGTTGAGGCAACGGGATCGACGCACCCCGCCAGGGCAGGTGGCGGCCGAGGCACACCCGGACGCAGTCACCCGAAAGGCTTTCGACCAGGCCGTGCAACGCGCCGCCGCCACCGCGATGCCCACCTCCGGACCGTTGGTGGACTCCTTCGGCCGCGTCCACACCGACTTGCGGATATCGCTGACCGACCGCTGCAACCTGCGCTGCACTTACTGCATGCCCGCCGAAGGGCTGGACTGGATCCCCAGCACCCACCTGCTGTCCGACGCCGAGCTGATCCGGCTGATGCGGATCGGCGTCACCCGGCTGGGCATCACCGACATCCGGTTCACCGGCGGCGAACCGCTGCTTGCCCGGCACCTCGAAAGCGTGGTGGCCGGCGCCGCAGCACTACGGCCGCGCCCCGAGATCGCCCTGACCACCAACGGCCTGGGTCTGGCCCGGCGCGCCGGCGCCCTGGTGGCGGCCGGCCTGGACCGGATCAACGTGTCGCTGGACACCGTCGATCGCGCCCACTTCGCCGAGATCACGCGCCGCGACCGCCTGCCCCACGTGCTCGCCGGGCTCGACGCGGCCGCCCGGGCCGGCATGACACCCATCAAGGTCAATGCCGTCCTGGACCCCAAGATCACCGGTGACGACATCGTCAACCTGCTGCACTTCTGCCTGCAGCACGGCTACCAGCTGCGGGTCATCGAAATGATGCCGCTGGACGCCGACCACCGCTGGACCCGCGACGCCGGACTCGACGTCGACCAGGTTCTGGAGGCGGTGGGGGCGCGCTTCGCGCTGCGCCGCGACGCCAAGCCGCGCGGATCCGCGCCTGCCGAGCTGTGGCAGGTCCAGGAAGGCCCGGACACTCCCGCGGGCACGTTCGGAATCATCGCCTCGGTGTCACGCCCGTTCTGCGGCAGCTGCGACCGGACCCGGCTCACCGCCGACGGCCAGATCCGCAACTGCCTGTTCGCCACGGACGAGTCCGACCTGCGCGCCCTGCTGCGCAGCGGGGCGGACGACGACGCCATCGAGCAGGCGTGGCGTGCCGCGATGTGGCTCAAGAAGGCCGGCCACGGCATCAACGACCCGAACTTCATCCAGCCGGACCGGCCGATGAGCGCGATCGGGGGCTGAACGATGACCGAGACCGCAGCGAGCACTCAGACCGGAGGACCCATGGACAGCGTCGCGGTGACGGTGCGCTACTTCGCCGCGGCCCGGGCGGCCGCCGGGGCCGAATCCGAGACCGTCAGCGTGCCCCGCGGCGCGGGGGTGGCGGGCCTGGCCGAGACGCTTTCCGGCCGCGATGAGCGACTGGCGGCCGTGTTGAGCCGCTGCTCCTATCTGCGCGACGGCGTCGCCGTGCGTGACCACCAAGCCGCGTTGCGCCCCGGCGAAACCGTCGACGTCCTGCCGCCGTTCGCCGGCGGCTAAAACATGATCTACGTCACATAACGAATTGATCACGGGTCGACAACGGCTTGATTGCGGTGCCTCTGACCTGCGTAAATAGGGCCGGTTCCTGGCGTTATGAGAAGAAACAGCGATGAAAACGCCGGGACGCGCCAAGGGTGACTCAAGGCAAGAGACCCGATACGGTGCTTCCCGGGTGTATCGAAAAATCTTCCGTTCGATCCGCCTTTCCTCACCCGTAGCGCCGAGCTTCATCCAGCGGGCGAGGAAAACCACAAATACCTGATGGATGAAGACGAGGGACCCGATGGGTCCGCCGAGTGCGGCCCTGAGGCCATGACAGGCCTCTAGAGGTGAAGCCGGCGATGTGCCAACGGCGCGTCCCGGCCGGGCAGCCCCCCTGCCCGAACCCGACGCTGACCTCGCAGGCGTAGACAGAGAGGAATTCACCACCGTATGAGTGGACGGCATCGCAAGCCCACCCAATCGCACGTCAACTTCGCCAAAATCGCATTCACCGGAGCCGTGGTCGGTGGCGGCAGCCTCGCCCTCGCAGCAACCGCCGGCGCAGCCACCGATGATGAATGGGAGCACGTAGCCCGCTGCGAATCCGGCAACAACTGGAGCATCAACACCGGCAACGGCTACCAGGGCGGACTGCAGTTCTCGCCCAGCACGTGGAGTTCCCACGGCGGCGGCAAGTACGCCCCCTCGGCACACATGGCCAGCCGCGAGCAGCAGATCGCCATCGCCGAGCACGTTCTGGCCACCCAGGGCCGTGGCGCCTGGCCGGTCTGCGGGCGCGGCCTGTCCAGCGCAAGCCAGCGCGAAGTTCCGGTGGCACCGCCGGCGGACGCCCCGATCGACAACCCCGAGCTCAGCGGCGAGGCCGTGGCCTTGGACAACCCGCTGGCACCCCCGCCCGCCCCCGAGCCCGCGCCGTGGTGGGCTCCCCCGGCCCCCGAGGCACCGGCACCCGCCGAAGGCGCGGCACCGGTAGAGCCCGCGGGCTGGATTCCGCCGGCACCGGAGGCACCCGCCCCCGAGGCCCCGGCACCTGAAGCGCCCGCATTCGAGGCTCCGGCCCCCGAGGCCCCGGCCCCGGAGGCACCCGCCCCCGAAGCTCCGGCACTTGAGGCTCCCGCCCCCGAGGCTCCGGCATTTGAGGCTCCGGCCCCCGAAGCTCCGGCATTTGAGGCTCCGGCCCCCGAGGCTCCGGCTCCGGCCGCCGAAGGAGTTCCCTCGGCCCCCGAGGCGCCCCCCGCGCCGTGGTGGAACCCGGAGGCTCCGGCCCCCGAAGCTCCGGCATTTGAGGCTCCGGCCCCCGAGGCTCCCGCTCCGGAGGCTCCGGCCCCCGGCGGCGAGACCGCTCCTGCCCAGGACGGCAACCGCGACGCGGTCTCGGTCGGCTTCCACCAGCAGCTGTGGGACGCCGTGCAGTCGGAGAACATCAGCGGCAACGCCGCGCTCGCCGCGTTCGCGCAGCAGCCCAGCCGGGTCCTCTAGGCAGGACGCCGGCAAGACAAGAGCAATCGCCGGCCCCGCTTTTCGTCGCTGAGCGGTCAGGCCGAGCCGACCCATTCCTCGGTGCCGTCGGCGAAGAACTGGTGCTTCCATACCGGCAGCCGGGCCTTGACGGTGTCGACCAGCAGCGCGCAGGCCTCGAACGCCTCCCGACGGTGATCGGCGGCCACCGCGGCCACCAGCGCGGCGTCGCCGATGCGCAGGACGCCGATCCGGTGGCTGGCCGCCAGCGCGCGGACCCCCTGGGCCTGCTCGGCGACCTCGGTCAGCACATCGGCCATGACCTGCTGGGCCGACGGGTGCGCAGAGTATTCCAGCCTGCTGACCTGCCGGTCGTGGTCGTGGTCGCGAATCATGCCGACGAATCCGACGACCGCGCCCGCGGCGCGGTGGCCCACCAGGTCCTCGTGGTCGGCCAGCACGATGGGCTGCTCGGTGATCTCGGCCCGCAGCACGCGGGCACTTCCGGCGGTCACCGGTGGTCCCCGCCGGCCAGTTGGTCCAACGCGTGATCCAGGACGTCGGCAAGCACTCCCAGCCCGTCGCGAACCCCCCCGGTGGACCCGGGAAGGTTGACCACCAGGCAGCGACCGGCGACCCCGCACACGCCGCGGGAGAGGATGGACGTGGGCACCTTCGGCAGCCCGGACCGGCGGATGGCGTCGGCCAGACCGGGGATCTCGTAGTCGAGCACGCGCAGTGTCTGCGCCGGCGTGTCGTCGGTCGGCGCGATCCCGGTCCCGCCCGAGGTGATGATCAGCTCCGGCTGAGCCGCCACGGCGGCTCGCAGGGCCGCCCCGACCGGCTCGCCGTCGGCCACGACCTCCGGCTGCACCGGAGCGAAGCTCCGCTGCTGCAGCCACTCGGCGATGATCGGCCCGGTGCGGTCGGTGTAGACCCCCGTCGAGGCGCGGGTGGAGGCGATGATCACCCGGGCCGCCCGGGCGCTCACGGGCGTTCCCAGGCCCCGGTGCGACCGCCGTCTTTGCTCAGCACCCGGATGCCGTCGATGACCGCGGCGCGATCGACGGCTTTGATCATGTCGTACAGAGTCAGCGCCGCCACGCTGACCGCGGTCAGCGCCTCCATCTCCACGCCGGTGCGGTCGGTGGTGCGCACTGTCGCGGTGATGTCGATGGCAGCCGTTCCGATGGTGAAGTCGACGTCCACGCCGGTCAGGGCCAGCTGGTGGCAGAGCGGGACCAGATCGCTGGTGCGTTTGGCCGCCATGATGCCCGCTACCCGTGCGGTGGCCAGGGCATCTCCCTTGGGGAGGCCGCCGGCCGATATCAGCGCCACCACCTCGGCGGTGGTGCGCAGCACCCCACCGGCGACCGCAACTCGTTTGGTGGTCGCCTTCGCGCTGACATCGACCATGTGAGCCGCGCCCCGTTCATCGAGGTGGGACAGCGGCCCGGTCACAGCGTCACCGGCTACCGGTTGATGACGGTGACCGGATGCAGGTAAGGCAGCTCGTCGGCCGGCAGCGGGAACTCGAGGCTCCCAAACGGCGACAGTGCGCCGGTCCGGTCGGTGCGCAGCTCGCTCACAGCAGGTTCGCCGTCGGTCTCCGGCCAACCGTTGTCGACGTAGCGGTTCTTCTTGTCCTGGTTTCCAGCCACGGCTCCATTCTGACAGGTCGCGATCGACGGCGTTCACCGGTTGGGCCTTACCCTGATCATCGATGACCGAACGCGCCCGGGGTGTGCCACTGGGGTCGTGGCTGGCCGACCTGCCCGATGACGATCTGATCCGGCTACTGAAGCTGCGGCCCGACCTCGCCCAGCCCCCGCCGGGGAGTATTGCCGCCCTCGCGGCGCGGGCCCAGGCCCGCCAGTCGGTGCGGGCGGCCACCGATGAGCTGGACTTCCTGCGGCTGGCCGTCCTCGACGCGCTGCTGGAACTGCATGCCGACGCCGCCGGTGTGCCGGTCGCCGATCTGCTGGCGTTGCTCGGCAACCGGGCGTCAGCCGACGCGGTGACCGATGCGCTGGCCGATCTGATTCAGCGAGCACTGTGCTGGGGCTCGCCGGAACCGGGCGGCGTGCTGCGCGTCGTCGCCGAGGCGGGCGCCGGCCTGCCCTGGCACCCCGGTCAGGTAACCCAAGAGGCCCTCGCGCCCGCGGACATCACCGCGCTGCGCGCTGCCGTCGCCGGCCTGGACGCACCGCAGCGTGACCTGCTCGACAAGCTGCTGACCGGCTCCCCGGTGGGGCGCACCCGCGACGCGGCGCCGGGCGCGCCGCCGGAGCGGCCGGTGCCCCAGCTGCTGGCGGCGGGGCTGCTGCGCCGCGTCGATGACGAGACGGTGATCCTGCCGCGGCTCGTCGGGCAGGTACTGCGGGGCGAACAGCCCGGACCGCTGTCGTTGCGGGAGCCGGATCCGGTCGTGTCGCAGACCACCACGGCCGATGTGGACGCGGCCGCCGCCGGCGCGGTGATCGACCTGTTGCGCGAACTCGACGCGCTCCTGGCGGCGTTGGGCGAATCCCCGGTGCCAGAACTCCGCAGCGGCGGGTTGGGGGTGCGCGAGGTCAAGCGCCTGGCCAAGACCACCGGTGTCGACGAGGCCCGGCTGGGCCTGCTGCTCGAGGTGGCTGCCACCGCCCGTCTGATCGCGGCCGACGTTCCCGACCCGGCGACGGTCGACCTGCGGGACTGGCCCGACGCCGACGGTCCGTACTGGGCGCCGACGGTGCTCGCCGATCGGTTCGCCGAGCAGTCCACCGCCCAGCGCTGGCATCTGCTGGCCGCCACCTGGCTCGACCTGCCGTCCCGCCCCGGCCTGATCGGCAGCCGCGGCGCCGACGGCAAGCCGCGGGCCGCCCTGTCCACGCCGCTGTTCTCCACCGCTGCACCGCTGGATCGCCGCCTGCTGCTGGGCCTGCTCGCCGAGCTGCCGGGCGGCGCCGGGGTCGGCGCCGTGACCGCTTCGCAGGCGCTGGTCTGGCGCCGGCCGCGCTGGGCCGGCCGGCTGCAGCCCGGCCCGGTCGGCGAGCTGCTCGACGAGGCGCATGCCCTGGGGGTTCTGGGCCGAGGCGCGCTCAGCTCCCCCGGGAGAGCCCTGCTGGCCGGCGCCGCCGCCGATCCCGACGGTGCCGCCGCCGTGGCGGCGATGGCCAAGGCATTGCCGGAGCCGATCGACCACTTCCTGGTGCAGGCCGATCTGACGGTGGTGGTGCCGGGGCCGCTGAAGCGCGAACTCGCCGAGGAGCTGGCCGTCGTCGCGGCCGTGGAGTCCGCCGGCGCCGCCATGGTCTACCGGGTTTCCGAACAGACCATCCGCTCCGCTTTGGACGTGGGACGCACCGGGGCGGGGCTGCACGCCTTCTTCGAGAAGCACTCCAAGACCCCGGTGCCGCAAGGCCTCAGCTACCTCATCGACGACGTCGCGCGCCGCCACGGGCAGCTCCGGATCGGGTTGGCGACGTCGTTCGTGCGCTGTGAGGATCCCGTTCTGCTGGCCCAGGCCGTTGCCGTCCCGGCCGCCGAGGCGCTGGGCCTGCGCTTGCTGGCCCCTACGGTGGCGGTGGCGCAGGCACCCCTGGCAGATGTCCTGGCGGCACTGCGCGACGCCGGTTTCGCCCCGGCCGCCGAGGACACCACCGGCACGATCGTCGACATCCGGCCGCGCGGAATGCGGGTGCACACCCCCGCGGAGCGCCGCGCGCACCGGCCGCACCCGAGTCCCGGCGACGACAACCTGACCGCACTGGTGCGGGTGCTGCGCACCGTGACATCGGCGCCGTTCGACAACATCCGGCTGGAGCCGGTGACGGCGATGATCATGCTGAAGCGCGCGGCACTGGAGCGGGCCACGGTGATGATCGGCTACATCGATGCCGCGGGGGTGGCCACCCAGCGCGAGGTGGCCCCGACCCAGGTCCTGGGCGGCCGGCTGGTGGCGTTCGACGCGACGTCGGGACAGATGCGCGATTTCGCCATCCACCGCATCACGACGGTGTCATCGGTCGCCGAGGACGACGCCGAGCGCTGACCCTGCCCGGCTGCGGCCGGCGCCCCGGCCTGGCACAACACCGCACGGCGACGTCGCATGTCCGAGCCGCCCGGATAATGGGCCCATGAGCACCGATGGGCCACTGATCGTCCAATCCGACAAAACCGTGCTGCTCGAGGTCGACCACGAGCAGGCGGGTTCGGCGCGGGCGGCCATCGCACCGTTCGCCGAACTCGAGCGTGCGCCCGAGCATGTGCACACCTACCGCATCACCCCGCTGGCGTTGTGGAACGCCCGAGCCGCGGGCCATGACGCCGAACAGGTGGTCGACGCGCTGGTCAGCCACTCGCGCTACGCCGTCCCCCAGCCGTTGCTCGTCGACATCGTCGACACCATGGGGCGCTACGGGCGCCTGCAACTGGTCAAGAGTCCCGTCCACGGCCTGACGCTGGTCAGCCTGGACCGCGCGGTGCTGGAAGAGGTGTTGCGCAACAAGAAGATCGCCCCGATGCTCGGCGCCCGCATCGACGACGACACCGTGGTGGTGCATCCCAGCGAACGCGGCCGGGTCAAACAGATGTTGCTCAAGATCGGCTGGCCCGCCGAGGACCTGGCAGGCTACGTCGACGGCGAGGCCCACCCGATCGAACTGCGCCAGGACGGCTGGCAGCTGCGCGACTACCAGGAGATGGCCGCGGACTCGTTCTGGGCGGGCGGGTCGGGGGTGGTGGTGCTGCCGTGCGGTGCCGGCAAGACGCTGGTGGGCGCGGCAGCCATGGCCAAGGCGCAGGCCACCACGTTGATTCTGGTCACCAACACCGTGGCGGGCCGGCAGTGGAAACGCGAGCTGGTGGCGCGCACGTCGCTGACCGAGGAAGAGATCGGCGAGTATTCCGGTGAGCGCAAGGAGATCCGGCCGGTCACCATCGCCACCTATCAGGTGATCACCCGGCGTACCAAGGGTGAGTATCGGCACCTGGAGCTGTTCGACAGCCGTGACTGGGGCCTGATCATCTACGACGAAGTGCACCTGCTGCCGGCGCCGGTGTTCCGGATGACCGCCGACCTGCAGTCGCGGCGCCGGCTGGGGCTGACCGCGACGCTGATCCGCGAGGACGGCCGCGAAGGTGACGTGTTCTCGCTGATCGGGCCCAAGCGTTATGACGCGCCCTGGAAGGACATCGAGGCCCAGGGCTGGATCGCGCCGGCCGAATGCATCGAGGTGCGGGTCACCATGACCGACAGCGAGCGGATGACCTACGCCGTCGCCGAACCCGAGGAGCGCTACAAGCTGTGCTCGACGGTGCACTCCAAGATCGCGGTGGTGCGCTCGATCCTCCGGCAGCATGCCGGCGAGCAGACCCTGGTGATCGGCGCCTACCTCGACCAGCTCGAAGAGCTCGGCCAGCAGTTGGACGCCCCGGTGATCCAGGGCTCGACACGCACCGCCGAGCGCGAAAAGCTGTTCGACGCCTTCCGTCGCGGCGAGATCTCGACACTGGTGGTGTCCAAGGTCGCGAACTTCTCCATCGACCTGCCGGAGGCATCGGTGGCCGTTCAGGTCTCGGGCACCTTCGGGTCCCGGCAGGAGGAGGCCCAGCGCTTGGGCCGGCTGCTGCGGCCCAAGGCCGACGGCGGCGGCGCGGTGTTCTACTCGGTGGTCGCCCGCGACAGCCTGGACGCCGAGTACGCCGCCCACCGGCAGCGCTTTCTGGCAGAGCAGGGCTACGGCTACATCATCCGGGACGCCGACGACCTGCTCGGCCCGGCGATCTGAGGCAACCCGGCGGCGGGGCGGGCGCGTCGCGGTTAGCCTCGAATCATGGCCCTGTCCCAGGATGAGCGCGAGCAGTTCCTGTCCGAACCGCACATCGCGGCGCTGTCGGTGAACGCCGGCCCCGGCCGCGGCCCCCTCACGGTGCCGATCTGGTATCAGTACTCCCCCGGCGGCGAGCCCTGGGTGTTCACCGGGGCCTCGTCACGCAAGACCAAGCTCATCGAGGCGGCCGGGTCCTTCTCGCTGATGGTCCAGCGCACGGAGCCCACGTTGCGCTACGTCGCCGTCGACGGTCCTGTCAGCCGCATCGAGCCGGGCACTGACGAACTGCATGCCGAGTTGGCGCACCGCTACCTTCCGCCCGACCGGGCCGAGCGGTTCTTGGAGTTCGCGCGGGCCGAACTGGGCGAGCAGGTGGTGATCGCGCTGCGGCCCGAGCACTGGATCTCGGCCGACCTGGGGGCGATCTAACCGTCCCCGCACGCGGTGCCGGGCAGCAACATCATCAGCGGCCACAGCAGCACCCCGGCAACGGTCGCCACCTCGTAGATGCTGCTGGGCGGTATACCGAACTGTTCCTGGGCCCGGGTCTGCAGCAGTTGCACGCCGTCGGGCCGCAGGAACAGACACACCACGCCGATGATCACGTACACCAGACCGAGCCAGAGCGCCGTCTCCAGCAGCTTGGCCACGGTGATGCTCAGCCGGTAGTCCAGCAGACGCGAAATCCCCCGAAGCCATGAGGGTTCGGGGGATTCCACGTCTGCAGCCTAGCGGGGACTGCCAGGCCGGCGGAGCCGATCGCGGCTGTTCACCGCCATCGGCGCAGCTACAGCAGCGACTGCGGCGGGCTGAACCGTTCGCCGTACTTGGCGGCCAGTTCCTTGGCCCGCTCGACGAACGCGGCCTTGCCACCGGGGTAGCCGGCGATGAACTGCGCGGTGCCACCGGTCCACGCCGGGAAGCCGATGCCCATGATCGCGCCGATGTTGGCGTCGGCGGTCGAGGTCAGCACGCCCTCGTCGAAGCACTTCTGGGTCTCGAGGACCTCGGCGAAGAGCATCCGGTCGATCATGTCCTGCAGCGGCGGGGTGGAGCTGCCGGAGTTGAACGTCTCCCGCAGACCCGGCCACAGGCCCTTGCGCTTGCCGTCGACGTACTCGTAGAAGCCGGCACCCTTGAGGCGCGACGGACGGCCGATTTCGATCATCTTGTCGACGACCTCTTCGTTGCGCTGCTTGGGCAGCGTGCCGCCGGCCGCCTCGACACCCTCGCGGGTGGCGATGGCGATCTTCTGCATGAGCTCGAGGTTGAGCTCGTCGCAGAGCTGCAGCGGAGCGGCCGGGTAGCCGGCCTGCAGGCCGGCCTGCTCGATGCTGGCCGGTTCCACGCCCTCACCGAGCAGCATCAGCGCCTCGTTGACGAAGGTGCCGATGACGCGCGAGGTGTAGAAGCCGCGGCTGTCGTTGACCACGATCGGGGTCTTCTTGATGGCCAACACGTAGTCGAACACCCGGGCCAGCGCCTCATCGGAGGTCTTCTCACCCTTGATGATCTCCACCAGCGGCATCTTGTCGACCGGGGAGAAGAAGTGGATGCCGATGAAGTCTTCCTGGCGCTTCACGCCGGTCGCCAGACCGGTGATCGGCAGGGTCGAGGTGTTGGAGCCCAGCAGTGCGTTGGGCTCGACGATGTCCTCGATCTCCTGGAAGACCTTGTGCTTGAGCTCCTGGCTCTCGAAGACGGCCTCGATCACGAAGTCGACACCGGCCAGGTCCTGGGCATCGGCGGTCGGGGTGATCTTGTCCAGCAGGGCCTGCGACTTCTCGGCGGTGGTGCGACCCCGCTCGAGCGCCTTGGCTTCCAGCTTCTCCGAGTAGCCCTTGCCGCGCTGGGCGGCCTCCAGGGAGACGTCCTTGAGCACCACGTCGTAGCCGGCCTTGGCCGACACGTAAGCGATGCCGGCACCCATCATCCCGGCGCCGAGCACACCGATCTTGCGGATCGGGGTCTGCGCGATGCCCTCGGGCCGGCTGCCGCCGCCGTTGATGTGCTGCAGGTCGAAGAAGAACGCCTGGATCATGTTCTTGGCGACGTTGCCGGTGACCAGCGAGACGAAGTAGCGGGTCTCGATACGGCTGGCGGTGTCGAAGTCCACCTGCGCACCCTCGACCGCGGCGGCCAGGATCGCCCGCGGCGCCGGCATGTTGGCCCCCTTGAGCTGCTTGCGCAGCAGGGCCGGGAACGACGGCAGGATCGCCGCCAGGGCCGGGCTGGACGGGGTGCCGCCGGGCATCTTGTAGCCCTTGGCATCCCACGGCTGCACGCCGGCGTCCGGGTTGGCCTTGATCCACGCCTTGGCGGCCGGGACCAGCTCCTCGACGGTCGGCACGACCTCGTCGATCAGGCCGATTTCCTTGGCCTTGGCCGGCTTGAATCGGGTGCCCTGCGCGAGCACGTTCATGAAGGCGTTCTGGATGCCCAGCATGCGCACCGTGCGGGCGACACCGCCACCGCCGGGCAGCAGGCCCAGGGTGACCTCGGGCAGACCGAGCTGGCTGCCCTTGGCGTCCGCGGCGATCCGGTGGTGACACGCCAGGGCGATCTCCAGGCCGCCGCCGAGCGCGGCGCCGTTGATGGCGGCCACGACGGGCTTGCCCAGGGTCTCCAGGGCCCGCAGGTCGGCCTTGATGCCCTCGCACTGCTCGAACACGGCCTGGGCGTCGTCCGGGCCGACGTGGATCATCGCCTTGAGGTCGCCGCCGGCGAAGAAGGTCTTCTTCGCGCTGGTGAGCACCACACCGGTGACCGAATCCTTCTCCTCGATGAGACGCTGCACCGCGTTGTGCATGGACTCGCGGTAGTGGTCGTTCATCACGTTGGCCGACCCGGTCGGGTCATCCAGGGTCAGCGTGACGATGCCGTCCGCGTCCTTGTCCCACTTAATGGTGTTCTCTGCCATTTTTTCTCAAACCTCTCAGACGCGCTCGATGATGGTGGCCACGCCCATGCCGCCGCCGATGCACAGCGTGATCAGGGCACGCTTGGCACCGCGACGCTCGAGCTCGTCGACCATGGTTCCGGTGATCATGGCGCCGGTGGCGCCCAGCGGGTGGCCCATCGCGATGGCGCCACCGTTGACGTTGAGCTTCTCGTCGGGGATCTTGAGGTCCTTCTGGAACTTCAGCACCACCGATGCGAACGCCTCGTTGAGCTCGAACAGGTCGATGTCATCGACGGTGAGCCCGGCCCGGTCGAGCGCCTTCACGGTGGCCGGGGTGGGGCCGGTGAGCATGATGGTGGCGTCGGCGCCGCTGGTTGCGGTGGCCACGATGCGGGCCCGCGGGGTCAGCCCCTGCGAGGCGCCGGCCTTCTCCGAACCGATCAGCAGCAGCGCGGCGCCGTCGACGATGCCCGAGCTGTTGCCACCGGTGTGGACGTGGTTGATGGACTCGACCCAGTGGTACTTCTGCAGCGCCACGTCGTCGAAGCCGCCCATCGCACCGATGCCGTCGAAGGCGGTGCGCAGCTTGCCCAGGCCCTCCAGGGTGGTGTCGGGCCGCATGTGCTCGTCGTGGTCGAGAATCACCAGGCCGTTCTGGTCGCGGACCGGGATGACCGACTTGGCGAAGTAGCCGCCCGACCAGGCCGCCGCCGCGCGCTGCTGGCTGCGCAGCGCGTAGTTGTCGACGTCCTCGCGGGAGAAGCCCTCGATGGTGGCGATCAGGTCGGCGCCGATGCCCTGCGGGGCGATGTAGTTGTCGTAGGTGAAGGGCACGTCGGAGAACATCGCGCCGCCGTCGGAGCCCATCGGGATGCGGCTCATCGACTCCACCCCGCCGGCCAGCACCAGGTCGTCCCAGCCGGAGCGCACCTTCTGGGCGGCGGTGTTGACGGCCTCGAGGCCCGAGGCGCAGAACCGGTTGAGCTGCACGCCGCCGGTGGTGTCGGGCAGGCCCGCGGCCAGCACCGCGGTGCGGGCGATGTCGCCGCCCTGGTCACCCACGGGCGAGACGCAGCCCAGGATGACGTCGCTGATCAAGTTCTCGTCCAGGTCGGGGTGACGGGTGCGCAGTTCGTCGATCAGGCCGACAACCAGGCTGAGCGGCTTGACCTCGGTCAGCGCCCCGCCGCGCTGCTTGCCGCGCGGGGTGCGAATGGCCTCGTAGATGAAGGCTTCTTCGGACATGGGAGATTCCTCTTCAGATTGGTGTTCGGTGCAGATTGTTCGGTCGCGTCTGCTCGGAGCGTAGTCCCCGAATTTCCACCCTAACAGGGTGGCCTATCAACCGGATGGTTGGTCCGATCGTGCACCCCTTTTGCACAGTCTGCGCGCCCGGTCGGCAGCCGGTGCCCTTTAGGCTCGTGAGCCATGACGGCGCGGATGGTCGCACGACTGGAGCCCTATGCCACCACGATCTTTGCCGAGATGTCGGCGCTGGCCGCCCGGATCGGGGCGGTCAACCTCGGCCAGGGGTTCCCGGACGAGGACGGGCCGGCGGCCATGCTCGAGGCGGCCCGGGCCGCGATATCCGACGGGATCAACCAGTACCCGCCCGGGCCTGGTATCCCCGCCTTGCGGGAAGCCATCGCCGGGCAGCGCTCGCGGAAATACGGCATCGATTACGACCCCGACACCGAGATCCTGGTGACGGTGGGCGCCACCGAGGCCATCGCGGCCGCGGTGCTCGGCCTGGTGGAGCCGGGCTCCGAGGTGGTGCTGCTCGAACCGTTCTACGACTCCTACTCGCCGGTGGTGGCCATGGCCGGGGCGCGGCGGGTCAGTGTCTCGTTGGTGCCCGACGGCCACGGGTTCGCCTTGGACGCCGACGCTCTGCGGCAAGCCATCACCCCGGCTACCCGGGCGCTGATCGTCAACTCGCCGCACAACCCGACGGGCACGGTGTTCACCGAAGCCGAGTTGGCCGAGATCGCCCGCATTGCGGTGGAAGCCGACCTGTTGGTGATCTCCGACGAGGTCTACGAGCACCTGGTTTTCGCCGGACGGACCCACCGCCCGCTGGCCGCCTTCGAGGGAATGGCGCAGCGCACCGTCACCATCTCGAGTGCGGCGAAGATGTTCAACTGCACCGGCTGGAAGATCGGCTGGGCGTGCGGCCCGGCGGAACTGCTGGCCGGGGTGCGGGCCGCCAAGCAATACCTGAGTTACGTGGGCGGTGCACCATTTCAGCCGGCCGTGGCCCTGGCGCTCAACACCGAGGACGCCTGGGTGGAGTCGCTGCGGGCGACCATGCAGGCCCGCCGCGACCGGTTGAGCGACGGCCTGCGCAGCATCGGCTTTGAGGTGCACGACAGTTTCGGCACCTATTTCCTGTGCGCCGACCCCCGTCCGTTCGGCTACCACGACAGCACGGCGTTCTGCGCCGAGCTGCCGCACCGGGCCGGGGTGGCGGCCATCCCCCTGTCGGCGTTCTGCGTTCCAGGCGCCCAAGCACCCGCCTCACAGGTCTGGATTCACCTGGTCCGGTTCACCTTCGTCAAACCGGAGCACACCCTCGACGAGGCGATCCGGCGGCTGGCGGTGCTGCGCGAGGGCCCCGTCACGGCTCAGTAGCCGCGCCGTCGGCCTGGATTCGCTCACGCAGCCGCTCGGTGGCGATGCTCAGCACCAGCTTGCTGGCCCGCCGGACCACGAACTCGGGGATCGGTCCGGACGGCTCGACGGTGATGTCGAATCGCACCCGGGTGCTGTCGGGCCCTTCGCGGGTCAAGGTGTATTCGACGTGCTGAGCGCGTTGCTGCGCGGTGGCCTGCGCGTCCCAGACCATCCAGTCCGGGCCCCAGTGATATTCCAGGAGTTCCTTGTCCACCAAACCCAGAAGTTTGATGGTCGCCAGTACGTGATGAGGACGGCCGTCTTCGTACCGGTCGAGGATCTCCACCCGCTTGTGCACCGGCGACCAGGACGCTAAATCGGACACATCGGCGAGCACGTCGAGGATTTTCTCCGGCGGCGCGTCAATCACTACTTCCCGCGATGCTCGAACAGCCACTTAGCCGAGCCTAACGCCCGAACCTGCCGCCGGCGGGATTTCGCGGCACCGAACTCAGCGGCCCTTCTTGACCTTGAGCACCTGGGTGCGCAGGCCATCGGTGGCGGTCTTCATGCCGCCCTTGAGGGTGTTCTTGAGCAGGAACCCCGGGATCGGGATCGACGGGTCCACGGCCATGTCGAACCGGACCTTCGTTGTGTCGCCCTGCGGCGTGAGCGTGTACTTGGCGTCTTGGGACTTCAGCTGGCCGGCCGAGATCAGCGTCCAGCCGACACTGTCGTCGGTCCAGGTGTACTCGACGACCTGCTCGTCGGTCAGGCCCGCGGCCTTGATCGTCATCCGCACCCGCCGCGGGCGCCCGTCGTCATGGGTGTCGAGCACCTCGGCGCTCTGGTACTGCGGCGACCAGGTCGGAACAGATTCGACGTCGGCGAGGACGTCGAAGATCTCCTCGGCGCTCGCCTCGATGACCACCTCGCGGGAATCCTTGACTGCCATGGCTGCAAACCCTAGCCAGCCGCACCTGGGCGCGCGGGGATTTGCGTCGCTCCCGAGAGTCGCCCCGCCGGGCGGGGCGGCGGTGGCACGATGGACGTCATGGTCTCGACCGTCCGGATCGCCGCACCCGTGTTGGCCGTCGCGGCACTGGCCATCGCGCCGCCGGCGCACGCCGACGACGCCAGCTATCTGGCCCGGGTCAACGCCGCCCCGGTGGCGATCCCGGTCGCCGATCAGGTCAAGGTGACCTCCGGGCACTACATCTGCGCCCTGCTACGCATGTACGGCCAGACCGGGACCTACCGCTCGGGTCTGTCGCCGGGGGACTTGGTGCGCCAGTTGACCAACACCTTCTACTACAGCCCCGAGGCCGCCGACGTTCAGATTCAGGCGGCTCAGGCCGAATTGTGTCCGGAGACATTGCGGCCCTGACCCCGCACTTGTTAAGGCCGAAAGCGGGAGTCCCGCAACGCCCAAACTGGTAACGTCGCGCCGCATGACATCCACAGTGAGTCGGTTCGCGCGCACCGCGGGCCTTGCAGCAGTTGGTGCGGCCCTGGTTGCCGCCGGCACGGGCGTTGCCGCCGCAGACGACCTGAATGCCGTACCGGAGCCGATTCTGACCACGCAGTGCTCGTTGGATCAGTTGATGGCCGCGACCAAGGTCGTCGACCAGCCGGCCTACGACGCGATCGTGACCAAGTACAACCAAGAGCCCAAGGTGCTGCAGGAGCAGATCGTCTTGCGGATGAAGAATCTGCTGGCCAAAGACCCTGCCGGCCGGCAGGCCGAGGTGGATCAGCTCGGCATCGTCTTCCCGTACTACGCGGCGCTGTTCCGTGCGCAGGAATCTGCTGCTCCGGAGATCGCCGAGCAGTGCAGCACCTTCCCGGCCGAGGATCCCTCGGTGTGGGCCCCTGCCGCCGAACCGGCCGCTCCCAGTACGGATGGCGCAGTTCCGGCCGCTCCCGCCACGGACGGCGCAGGTCCGGCCGCTACCTGAGCGGCATGGCCCATGATGCGCGCGAAGCCGGCGTACCCGCACCGTACGAGACCCCGGCTTCGTTCGGCCCGCAGTCGGTGTCCTGGCGGGTCCTGACCGCCCCGGCGACGGCGCTGATGATCGCGCAGATCACCAACCTGCTCGAGATTCCCCATCTGGACTTCCAAGCGGTGCTGTTCGATCATGACCCGCTGTTTCCCACCAACAAGAAGCGCCAGCGGGGTCCCCGCGGCGCCGGGCGGCGCAAGGACGGCCACTTCCACGACCGGCTGCGGCGCACCCTGTCCGTGCCGCTGCCCATGGTCTTGGGCGACCAGGAAGCCGCTAGAAGCTGCGCCACAAGGCTTTTCAACTACCACCGCCCCATGACGGGGGTCGGCGCCGACGGCCAGACGCCCTATGCCGCAACATCGCCGGAGTCGATGCTCTTTGCCGCGGTGACCATTTCTCATGCCGCCCTGATCGGCTACGAGAATTTCGCGTTCGACTCCCGCCCGATTCCGCGCCGGCTCAACCCTGCCGAGCGTGACCGGTACTTCGCCGAAATGGCGCAGATCGCCGTCCTGATGGGTGTCCCCGCCGAAGACGTCCCGATGAGCGCGGGCGCCGTCGATCGCTACTACCGGTCCATAGCGGCCAAGTTCGGCTTCAGGCCGGGCTGGGAGTCCGCGCGGCTGCGCACCGCCGCCGCCCTGCTGGTGCCCGACTCGTGGTCGGATGTCACGGCCACCGTCAACGACATAGCGCTGGTGATATCGACTCTGGTCGCCTACGCCGCCCTACCGAAGCCGTCGCGTCGGCTGCACCGCCTTGCGGCGATCACCGACCCGGCCATGGCGGTGACACGGATGGCTGCGCTGCCCTTCTTCGCGCTCCTGGAGATCCCACCGATCGCGCGGGCGGTTCTGCGCTGGTATCTGGGCGAATCCGATCGGCTCCAGCTCGCGCAGGCCCGCCGGCAGATCCAACTGACCGCGAAAGCAACATTGCGGACGGCGAACTGATGAAGACGCGGGGCCTGACCACCACCGCGATGCGCTACCGCGACCGCTGAGCGCTAGGAGCGCCGGCCGAAACCGGCGCCCGGCCCGCCTTTGGCGTCCACGTCATCGAGGATCGCCGTAAACAGCACGACGCCCGGCCCCGGCTCGGTGAGCGGGCCGGCGGGGACGGTGCCGTCACGGACCATGCCGACCAGCAGGTTGTCGACGGTGACCGGCGCCCCGTCATCACCGGGTAGCCACCACGGTTCGTCGGCGAGTTCCACTCCGGCAGGCCCGATGTCGAAGCACTGCAGGCCGCTGCCGCGGCCGAGTTTGCAGGCATGGCGCACGGCACCGTGCTCCGGGCCGGGCTGGGCGTCGTGCTCGGGACCAGGCTCGGCGTGGTGCCCGGCGCCGTGCTCGGGGCCGGGCTCGGCGTCGGCGGGCGCCTCCGGGCCGGCGGGCTCGGCGGGCTCGGCGGGCTCGGCGACGACGGGGTCCATCGAATCGATCCCGAAGATCCCAAAGCCCTCGTAGTCGGCGATCGAGGCCACCAGGAGCGGATCGAACTCGATGATCGCGTAGTCAAGGCTGTCCTCGGCGGCGACCACGGTCCCCACGCTGCCGTGATCCTCGGCGCCCTCGACCAGCACGGGCGAACCCACCCCGCCGCAGTGCGCGGCGGTGAAACCGACGATCCGGCCACCGTTGTCGTAGCCGATGGTGGTCAAGGTGCACAGCCCGTCATCGTGGAGCAGGATCGCTGCGCCGCCGCCGAGCAGCAGTTTGTCTTGGACCGCTGCACTCTCGGGAAGGCCGTGCAGCGCCATGAGAGCGACACCGGTCACGGCGATCGCCGCGGCTCGTCGAAGGGATAGCAGGTGCACAGCGGCACAGTCTATGAGGGTCTGGGCCGATATCGGTGGATCACCGCGGTCACAGGAAGTAGCCGGCCGGCCCCACCGCCGCACCCATCCGGTGCACGTACTGATCGAAGTACACCCGCGCGATGAGGTCGCGGCGATTGCGCACACCTACCTTGGCGAACACCGACTTGAGATGGTCCTGGACCGTGTACGCCGCCACGTGCAGTGCCGCCGCTATCGCCTTGGTGTCGCTGCCCTGCAGCACCATTCGTGTCACGTCCCGCTCCCGCGGCGTGAGGATCTCCCCGGCGGCGTTGACGATGACCACCGCGGGCCCCCGGGCCGCGGGTGCTTGGGCCTGCGCGGCACCGATGCGGGCCAGGATCCCGCTGCGCACTCCGCGCGCGAATGCCTCCGACAGCGACGCCAGGAACGTCAGATCGTCCTCGGCAAAGGCGACGCCGTCGTCGCGGAACAGGGCCAGACATCCCCACATGCCGGTGTCGTCGCGCATCACCAGGCGCGCTTCGTCGGTGAACCCGTACACCGGCCGGATCAGCTGCTGGGTGCGCGGCGAGCCCTCGACGGCGCCCTGCGGAAGCTGCAGCATCGACACGGCGCAGATGTCGTGGTGCACCAGGGACCGAAAGGAGGTGAATTCGCCCAGCCCGTACTCCAACTGGCCGAAGATCAGGTCGTCTTCGAGGTTCGGGGTGAGCGCTCCGAACTTGCGGGCGCTCAGCATCAACGATGCCGGGTCATGGGTGCCCACACACACTCCGGCCCACGGCACGGCGCGCCCGACCGCACCGACCGCCTCCTGCAGGAAGTGATCGAGGTCGAGTCCGGCCCGCGACAGCACGTCGATGTCTCCCCGCGGCCGGGATGGTGGCGGCACGCGACGGCGGCCAGTCTGGTGGGCGTCCAGCCGCCCTCCGGGGCTTGTTCGCCGAAAGGAACTTCATGCCCATCGCCGCCGCAGATCTGAGCGCACTGGTGCACGACGGCCTCGCGCACCTGCCCGGCCAACCGGAATACGAACTCGCCTGCCAGCCGTGGAACGTCGCGGTCGCGCAGCGGCCACCGGTGGTGGGTGTACCGACATCGGTGCAGGAGCTGGTGCTGCTGGTGCAGGCCGCGGTGGGCTGCGGCCTGCGGGTGGCGCCGCAGAGCACCGGGCACGCGGCCGCGGCGCTCCCGCCGGACGCCCTCGACAACACCCTGCTGTTGCGGCTGCACCGACTGACCGGCGTGCAGGTCGACCCGCTGGCCCGCACCGCCCGGATTCTGGGCGGCACCCAGTGGAGCGAAGTGCTGGCAGCCTGCGCACCGCACGGGCTGACGGCGGTCCACGGCAGCGCCGGCGACGTGTCCGCGGTGGGATTCCTGCTCGGCGGCGGGATCTCGTTCTATGGCCGCGCCTACGGCCTGGGCTCCTCGACAGTGCGCGAGATCGAGGTGGTGACCGCCGACGGTGCGCTGCGGCGGGTATCGGCCACGGAGGAGCCCGATCTTTTCTGGGCGATCCGCGGCGGTGGCGGCAGTTTCGGTGTGGTCGTCACAGTCGAGATCGATCTGCTGCCGCTGCCCGACGTGGTGGCCGGCATGCTGCTGTGGGATCTGGACGCGGCCCCGCGCGTCCTCCCGGCCTGGGCGCAGTGGACCCTCACCGCCCCGGAGTCCGCCACCACCTCGCTGCGCCTGATGCGCTTCCCCCCGGCGCCCGAGCTGCCCGATGCCGTGCGTGGCCGCCGGCTGGTGGTCATCGACGGCGCGGTGCTGGGTTCGGACAACCAGGCCGCCGAGATCCTCGCGCCGCTGCGCGAACTGCGGCCCGAACTCGACACCTTCGCACGGATCCCGTCACATGCGTTGACCGCCGTGCACATGGACCCGCCCGGTCCGACCCCGATCGTGGCCGACCACGCACTGCTGGGTGAGCTGCCCGCTGCGGCCGTCGCGGCGTTGCTGTCGGCCGCGGGGCCCGACGCGGACACCTCGCTGATGTTCGCCGAGTTGCGCCACCTCGGCGGCGCACTCGGGCGCGATATCGACGCCGCCCTGCCGCGCGTCGACGCGGGCTACGCGCTGTTCGCGGCGGCGACCGCGGACACTCCGGACCTGGCGGCGCGGGCCCTGAACGACACCGCCGATGTGGTCGCCGCGCTGGCGCCCTGGTCCACCGGCACATCGTTGGGCAATTTCGACGACCGCCCGGGCGATGCCTCGACGGCTTTCTGCGCTGCGGCCTGGAGCCGGCTGCAGCGGGTGCGCGAACGGTACGACCCGCAGCAGGTGTGGGTAGCCGTGCACGAGGTCACCGCGGGCTGACACGGCTGCTCCTACGGGAACCCGCATTCCACCGCGCCCGTCCAGCTTCTGCCGAACGGAACCCGAATCGCCCCAGTCCGCGTACGGTCGAGGGGAGCCATTTCATCGCCAGTGGCGGTCCACCCAATCTCCCCGGGCGGTCCCACAGGCAATTGTGATTCCTCCGCCTAGCCGCAACCCGCAGCCAGACGAATCCGAACGTGACGGAACCGCCGTGGATTGTGAGATGTTTTGCGTAACTTAGCTATAGCTGGGTCGATCACCGGATGCCGTCGGCACCGGTCGGCGCCGCAGCGATGATCGCGCCGGTAGGAAGCACCCGCCACGCCCGCCCCGTCCGCGTCACTGTGGCCCGAGAGCTCGGCGGGGGAATCGACGGCGCGTGGTGGCCGCGCACAGATCGGATCACCATTGAGTTGCCGGACCTGATCTCCGTGCTGACACCCCTGCTGGGCAACATCACCACCATCAACGTCAACTGGTCGCCGCTGCAACGACCGCCCGACCTCAACTGGCCAGCCTGGGAGAGCAAACCCCAGCATGTGATGACCCTCGGTGGCCAGCGGGCTCACGCCAATCTGCTCGTCATCTCGTATGCGACCCACAGCGCCCTGGCCATGATGGTGATGCGCTGTGCGGCGAATCTGCCCATCGAGTCCGCGGATCGCGACAAGCCCGCATGCCTGACCGCCGGTTCGGTGCTGCGTTACGCCCGACGACAGCGTGACGCTGCGGGGGGCTGCTGACCTAGCCGGAGCCTTCCCGACACCGCCCCGACGGGGGGACGTGATTCAGCAGAGGTGGTGTTCGGCGGCGACGGTGAGCCGCATCGCGTTGCCGCGGTCCAGACCGTCGTTGCGGTTCACGCCCACGCTGCGGGATGTCCTGGCGACAGCCTGGGCGGCCTCGGCTCGCGACTGGTCGGTTACCTGTCCGTCCGGACCCTTGCGCAATGTTTGGCAAACCGCCGAACCGAGCCGCATCGCTTGGTTCTCGTTCATCCGGACCCTGACCGTTGACTGCACCTCGTTGAGGTAGGCGCTGTTATCGGCATGCGCGAGGCCAACGGCAGATGCGGGGAGCGCCGACAGGAGGACCGGGAGGAGAAACGTCGCCAACATGATTCGCAAACGACCGACTCTGATGTGTTTCATTTGGTCCCTTTCACCGGCCTATCCCGTTGCAGAGGTCGTCTGCGGGGCGGGTTCCTTCAGGGCATGCACTTTCAGCATAGAGAACTGGCCGCAGCAGCATTAAGGCATTCACCGCATGAAGGCTCACTCGAGGGATCAGCGGACCGCACCCCGTACAGCGAGGCGCCTTGACGGTTGCCGGGACCGGCGCCGAGTCGCCAAATGGCAATGCGCACTTGCCACCTAGCGTCTCACCGCCTGTCAGAACGAGACCGATCCGGCGAACCCCGCGCAGTGGACCATTCCAACGTGCGGGCTGATTGCTTTATTGTCTGATGTTGCGGACCATCCGGGCGCGAACGAATGCTGCATTTCTGGTTAATTCATCGTGTGTTCCGGACATACGCCAATCGGGGATCGCGCAGCGGCGCGCCGAAACGGTCCAACAGATCACATGACCCCGGTGCCGCAAATCGCCTCAATAGCGGGCGACGGCTCGATGACGGATGCCTCACAAGCCTGCGAGATTGCTGAGAGTGGAGTCGGGGCGCCGGGTCGGGTCCCATGGGCCTCGCCACCAAGGAAAGCCGCCAAGCAATGAGCAGCCCCTGAAGTGGCCAGGGCCGGGATCGAACCGGCGACCTTCCGCTTTTCAGGCGGACGCTCGTACCAACTGAGCTACCTGGCCGGAAGGCACCAGGTGCCTCGCCGTTAAAGCGACCCTGACGGGACTTGAACCCGCGACCTCCGCCGTGACAGGGCGGCGCGCTAACCAACTGCGCCACAGGGCCTTGCTGTTCGCTCCGTTGTTACTACGATGCGAGTACCCCCAACGGGATTCGAACCCGTGCTACCGCCGTGAAAGGGCGGCGTCCTAGGCCACTAGACGATGGGGGCCAGAACCGAATCTCTCCGAGGCACTCGCAACGGTTCTCGTTGGGAGCTTCGCTAGCTTAGGGCACGGTGGACCGAAACCTCAAACCCGGCCCCCATCGAGCCCGAGCGCGCAGGCAGTATCCTGTTCCAGCACGGCCCCTATAGCTCAGTTGGTAGAGCTACGGACTTTTAATCCGCAGGTCGCAGGTTCGAGCCCTGCTGGGGGCACCACACCAAGTTCGGACGCTCGCTTTGTCGCGCCCCACAGGCTGTGACCCGTTTCATACCGACGGCTCGTCGAGCACGGCGCTCAGATAGGTCAAGTCGTCAAAGGCGATCGCCAGTTCGTCGTCCCCGTACTCCAGGCCGCACTCGGCGTAGAGCTCGCGCACCTGGCGGCCCGTGACCGTCCAGCCGGCGGCGGTCAGGTACTCCACGATGTGGTTGCGTTCGCCGTGGTAGATCAGATCGCCGATCTCCACCTGGAATCCCAGCGCCGACATCTTCTCCCGGTGGGCGCGCCACTCGGGGCCGGCGAACACCGAGGTGTCGCCGATGAACTCGCACGCCACCCGGCTGCCCGGTGCGCTCAGCGACTTGATGGTGTCGAACAGGGCATCCTGGGCCTCGGGCTGCAGGTAGATCAGCAGGCCCTCCGCGCTCCACACGGTGGGCGCCTGCGGGTCGAAACCGGCGGCCCGCAACGCGGTCGGCCAGTCGTCGCGCAGGTCGATGGCGACGGTGCGGCGCTGCGCGGTCGGCTGGGCGCCCAAGTCGCCCAAGGTGCGGGTCTTGAAGTCGATGACCTCGGGCAGGTCGACCTCATAGACCACGGTGCCGGCCGGCCAGTCCAGCCGGTAGGCCCGGGAGTCCAGGCCGGAGGCGAGGATCACCGCCTGGCGGATGCCGCTGCGCGCCGCCGACAGGAAGTGATCGTCGAAGAACCGGGTCCGCACGCCCATGCCGTGCGCCATCGCGACCGGGTCGTAGTCGCCGCCTTCGACCACGGGAATATCGCCGTCGACCATCCGGGTGAAGAAGTCGATGCCCACGGCTCGCACCAGCGGCGCCGCCCAGGGGTCGTCGATCAGCTTGTCCGGCCCCGCGGTGGCCAGGGCACGCTGCGCGGCCACCATGGTCGCGGTGGCCCCCACACTGGTGGCCAGGTCCCAGCTGTCGCTGTCGGTGCGCGTCATTTATGCCTCTCTCGAACTCCAGTTATCTAGCTAGGCTACCGACCGTCGTGCACCACGGCACCGGCGACGATCGTCACGGCCACCAGACCGGCGTCGAGGGCCAGCGGATCACCGTCGAGCAGGCAGAGGTCGCCGGGTTCGCCGGCTGCCACAGCGCGCGCGGTCGCGGGCCGGTCGGCGCGGCCGGCGAATCCGCGCAGGGCGGCGCCCGCCGAGATCCGCTCCCCCGGTCCCAGCACGGCGCCGCCTGGGGTGCGCCGGTGCACCGCCGCGCGCATGGCCGCCCAGGGGTCGCTGTCGCCGAAGGGCGCGTCGGTGGACAACGCCACCGGTATCGCGTTGCACCGCAACGACGCAACCCGCCACAGTTCGTGGTGGCGGTCGGGTTCGACGCCCGTGAGGTAGTGGTCGCCGCGCTCGGCGACGAAGTTGGGCTGGGTGACAACGGTGATCCCGAGCGCGGCCAAGTCGGTCAGCCGATCGTCGGGCACCACCGCCGCGTGTTCCATCCGGTCGTCGGGGTGCGTACCGGCGGCCTGCCAGGCGGCGATCGCGACGGCGAGCTGGGCGTCGGTGACACAGTGCACCGCCACGCCATGCCGGCGGGCATGGGTGTCGCGCATCAGCGCGACGAGTGCGTCCAAGTCCAGGCGCTCGTCATCGAGGATGACCTTCATCGGTCCCAGGGTGACCTCGGCAGGCGTGGCGGTGCCGGCCGGTGCCAGGCAGTGCAGTCGCTGCAGCAGGTCGCCGCGGCTGCGTGCCGCGGCGAAGGCAGCGATGTCGGCGTCGGTGTGCCCCGGGGTGGCCTCGGTGACTCCAGTGACGCCGCGCGCCGCCAGCTCTCGGCTCAACCTCGCCAGGGCGGGTTCCCGCAGTGGCAGCCGGGGCGCCGGATCGCCGTGCGCCCGCAGCAGCCGGCCGTCGGGGTGGCCGGTCATTCCGGAGCTGGCCAGACCGGCCGAGTTGAGCACCCACAGCGCGCCGCTGCGATGCGCCACCCGAACCGGTAGGTGCGGGCAGTACCGGTCCAGCAGCTGCGCGGTCAGCTCCCCGGCCACCGATTCGTGATAGCCGTAGGCCCGCACCCAGCCGTCCGGCCCGGGTTGCGCGGCGGCCAGCGTCGCCGCCAAGTCCGTCTGACTGTGTACCTGCGGTGGGCCCAGGCGCACCGAATCCAGTGCTGCCGCCGCCGATCTCAGGTGCACGTGGTGGTCGTGCAGGCCGGGAATCACCGTGGCGCCCCGGGCGTCGAGAACCTGTTCGCCGCGTCGCGCCCGCAATGCCGGGGCGACCTGCTCGATGCCGGCACCGAGCCGGATGTCGACCGGCGTCCCGTCCAGCAGCACGGCTCGCCGGATCAGCACTGCGCCTCCGCCCGGGCTGTCAGCTGCGCGATCCGGGCGTTGTCGGCCCCCAGCGCCGGCCCGCGGGCCGCGATGGGCGGGGGTGCGGGCGCCAGCACCGGCACCGCACCGGAGCCGGCCTGGCAGGGCAGTGCGGCGTATCCGGCGGCGACGGCGGACAGCGCCAGCGTGATCACCTCGCCGCCACCGCGGGCCAGCGCGTCGACGACGTGCACCGCCGCCTCGATGCCCGTCAACGGGTCGGCGATCGCGTCGGCGCAGAACACCGGACCGCCCCGGCCGTCGCTGCCCACCAGGCCGCCGGCGACCGCGGCGTCGTCGCCGAAGCCCGGGTAGCCGGCCCGGGCGCCGTGCGCGGTGATCTGCAGCCACACCCGGCCGGGCCGGCCCGCGACGTCGAAGGGCCCCAGACCGCGGCGGGCCAGCGCCGCCGGGCGCGAGCCTTCCAGCACCACGTCGGCGGCCGCCAGCAGCTGGGCCAGGGTCTGCGAGTCGCGGTCGAAATCCAGCGAGCAGGAAAGCTTTCCGGCGTTCATCCAGTCAAAGAACGTGCTGGGCCCGCGGCGGGTGCCGTCCGGGCGGGACGGGCTCTCCACCTTGACCACCGTCGCGCCGGCCTGCGCCAGCAGGCGACCGCACAGCGGCCCGGCCCACAGTGCGGTGAGGTCGACCACCAGGGCGCCACGCACCCCGCGGCCGGGGCCCGCCGCACCGGCCCGGCGGATCACCGGTGCACCGGCAGCGGTCTCCCCCAGTGCGGCGGCGGGCAGGTCGAGCAGCCTGGCCCGCTCCACGGCCTGGCTCACCGGCCGCTGCGCTGCCCACGCGGCGATGGCATCCCACGGCTGCGCGCCGTCGGATTCGATCAAAGCGGGTACGGCGTCGATGTCGTCGGGCCGTGACAGGGTCAGCGCCCACCAGCCGTCCGCCGCGGCCAGCAGGCGCGACGCTCCTCCGGCGGAGATGCGCCCGGCGCGGGTGAAGCCGAGCAGCCCGGCACGGCCGGCCAGCAACTGCCCGGCGTCGGCCGCCACCCCGGTCGCGGCGGTGAAGCGAGCCAACCGCTGCCCGCAGCGCTGCAGTACCGCGGCCCGGGAGAAGTCCGCGGCGCCGTCGGGCCGCCCGGTCAGCCAGGCCAAGCCTGACGCGCCCCAGGCCGCCTGCGTCACGGCACCGGGGCGATCTCGTCGACCAGGCCCCACCGCAGCGCCGTCTGCGCGTCGATGGTGCGGCCCGACAGGATGAGGTAGGCGGTGCGCCAGCGGCCGATGCGCCGCGTCACGCTGACCGTGCCGCCGGCGCCGGGAATCAGCCCCAGGTTCAGCTCGGGCAGGCCCAGCACGGTGTCGGGGTCCGCCCGCACCCGCCCGCAGAAAGCAGCCATCTCCAGACCACTGCCCAGCACCTGGCCGTGGATCTCGGCGCGGCAGCGGGCGCCGAGCCGGCCGGTCAGCGCGTCGAGGGCCCGCGCGGGGCTGTGCCGGGTGCGTGCCAGGTGCGCGCTGGGCACATCGGTGAAACCGCCGAACTCGGCGAGATCACCGCCGCTGCAGAACGACGGCCCGACGCCGCTGAGCACCACTTCGTCGATCGCGGGGTCGGCGGCGGCGACGGCCAGCCCGTCGAGGAGCACCGCCCGGGTCGCGTTGTCGAAGGCGTTGTGGCGCTGCGCCCGGTTGAAGCGCAGCCGCAGGGTGTCGCCGTCGCGGTCGAGCAGCATCGGCTCGGCGGTCTGCGGCGCATCGGCGGGCCCGCGCGCGGCCAGCCAGTCGGCGAACTCCGGGCCGGCCTGCAGCACCGAGTAGGCCAGGGATTCGGTGGTGAGCCCGGCCGAGGCCGGCGCGGCGGGATCCACCGCGCGCAGCACGTCGTCGCAGATGGCCGCGGCGTGTGGCCGCCACCGGCAGCGGTCGGCGATCTCGGTGAGCGCCTCGGGCACCGAGGCGACGGTGATCACCCGGCGGTCGGCGGTGTCGGTCTCGGAGAGCGTGAAGGTGGCCCGCTCCAGCCAGCGTCGGGCGTGGGTCGTACCGAGCCGGCTGCCGGTCGCGACGATGATCCCGGCGCCGGGCTCGGCGTCGAGCTGGTCTTCGGATTCGTCGAGGTCAACCGTGCGGATCATCTCGCGCGTCAGCCTACCCAGCACCGGATCGCGGGCCGCCTGTGCGGCAGCTCTACTTCCGGAAACTGATAATGTCGTTCTCATGAGGGCTGAGCCGTGAGTATCTCGCTGCTGCTGGAGATGGCGGTGTCGATGGACCCGGACCGGGTCGCCGTCGTCTCCGAGACCGCGCGTTACACCACCGCCGAACTCAATGCCCTGGCCGATGCCGGCGCAGGGGTGATCGACGAGACCGGCGCCGACAGCGTCGCCTACGTCGGCATGGGCGGCGACATGTTGCCGCTGCTGCTGTTCTCCTGTGCCCGCGCGGGGCGTCCGCTGGCACCGCTGAATTACCGGCTCAGCGGCCAATCGCTGCGGGAGCTGATCGAGCGCCTGCCCCGGCCGCTGATCGTGGTCGACAAGGAATACCGCGACGTGGTGGGCGACATCGGTGTCGCGGTGATGGATTCGGACACCTTCTGCGCCCGCACCCAGAGCACCGCGCCAGCCGTGCCGTGGCCCGATCCCGACGACGTGGCGGTGGTGCTGTTCACGTCCGGCACCACCTCCAAGCCCAAAGCCGTTGAGCTGACGCATAACAACCTGACCAGTTACGTGACCGGCACCGTCGAGTTCGGTTCGGCCGATCCCACCGACGCCGCGCTGATCTGTGTGCCGCCGTACCACATCGCCGGTGTCGGCGCGGCGCTGAGCAACCTGTATGCGGGCCGCAGAATGGTGTATCTGCGCCGGTTCAGCGCCGGCGAATGGATTCGGTTGGCCAGCACCGAAGCCGTCACCACCGCGACGGTGGTGCCGACCATGCTGGAGCGCATCGTCTCTGAGCTCGAAGCCAGTCCCACCCCGCTGCCCGCCCTGCGCAACCTCGCCTACGGCGGCTCCAAGGTGGCGCTGCCGCTGGTGCGCCGGGCACTGGAACTGTTGCCCGAGGTGGGCTTCGTCAACGCTTACGGGCTGACCGAGACCAGTTCGACGGTCGCGGTGCTGACCCCCGAGGACCACCGCACCGCCCATGCCTCCAGCGACGAAGCCATCCGCAAGCGGCTGGGCTCGGTGGGGCGCCCGGTGCCCGGGATCGAGGCCGTCATCCGCGACGAGGAAGGCCGGGCGCTCGAGCCGGGGCAGCCCGGTGAACTGTATGTCCGCGGCGAGCAGGTGTCGGGCACCTACACCGGAATCGGCTCGGTGCTTGACGCGCAGGGCTGGTTTCCCACCCGCGATCTCGCCGTCCTCGACGAGGAGGGCTACCTGTTCATCATCGGCCGCTCCGACGACACGATCATCCGCGGCGGGGAGAACATCGCCCCTGCCGAGATCGAGGACGTGCTGGTCGAGCACCCCGAGGTCCTCGAGGTGGCGGTGGTCGGCGCTCCCGACCCCGAGTGGGGGCAGATCATCGTCGCGTGCGTGGTGCCGGCGCCCGGTGCGTCGCCGGATGCCGAAGCGCTGCGCGAGTATGTTCGGGAGCAGCTTCGCGGCTCCCGCACTCCGGACCGGGTGGTATTCCGGGCGGAGTTGCCGACCACCCCGACGGGCAAGGTGCTGCGCCGGGAACTGGTATCGGGACTGACCGAAGAACTGCAGACCGTGAATACCGAAGGGGCGCAATGATCAAGTCCGGTACTCGTCTGAAGAGCCAGGTTTGCGACACGCAGGTGATCGTCGTCAAAACCGCCGACAGCCTCGAAGACCTGCGCGCCGGCGGCGCCCCGATGGTGCCGCTGGACGAGGCCGCATCGGACAGCGCAGTGCTCGACCCGGAGTTCTCCGCCGGGTCGGTGATGGGCAAGCGCTACGTCGACGAGGCCGGCGCCGAGCTGCTGGTGACCAAGGCCGGCGCCGGGACCCTGAGCATCGGCAGTGTGCCGCTGACCATCAAGGAAGCAAAGCCGCTGCCCGCCAGCGACTGAGGGCTCAGTCGGCGGTGTCGTCGCCCACGCGCATCAGTTGCGCGAGCCGGCCGACGAACACCGGCGGATAGATGCCGACGCCGGCTCGGGTGATCCACTCGGCGGCGAACTCGGGTTCGTCGATCCAGCGCACCGCTGCGCGCTCGGCCACGCCCTCGGCGGCCTCCTGCAGCATGAACATCTCCCGCGGGTTGTCGAAGGCCTGAAAAATCCAGATCCTCCGGATGCCGGCGGCATGGAATTGCTTCGTGGTGCCTTGGACGTGGGCGATCAGCGTCTGGGGGTCGGCGACTTCGGCGACCGCCGCAACCACCTCCCCGGGCGGTTCGGCGAGGCTCGCCGGAGTCGGCCCCCGGGCCGGCGGAGTCGAGGTGAAGCCGGAACCGCCCCATGAGCCGGGCGGTTCGGCGAGGCTCGCCGGAGTCGAGGTGGCGCTCGCATCGACCGGATCGGTGAGCTCGATGCGCTGCACCAGGTAACCGGCGAACACCGCCGGAATGTCGATGACGCCCACGGCATCGAACCAGGCCATGAACCCGGTCTGGCGCAGGAGGTCGGTTATCGGCTGCACGGCGTCGATCGCCATCACCGCCAGCACCCGACCCGGCTCCACCGCCGAGGTGTAGACGAGGACGTGGTGGGCGCCCAGCCGGGCGAGGCTGTCGCGGTGCTGCTCCACCAGCGGCCAGACCCTGCCCGGGTCCGGCACCCGGTAGTCGGTCACGAGCACCACCGAGCGTGCCAGTGGGTCAGGCATCATCGCGGACGCGCGGGCGCGCTCTCAACTGGCCGGGCTCAGATCCGCCGCGACCGAGCTACACGCGGCCGGTCCGCACCGGAAGAACTCCACGTGGGCATTGCGGTCGCGCGCGCCCGCCGGGGCGATGCCGGCCGCGCGCAGCGCCTGCGCCTTGAAGGCGCGCGCCGCCGCGCTGAGCCGGTGCTGGCGGACGTCGACGTCGCTGTCCAGTTCCGCCGGCACGTCGCCCCACAGGGTCACCTCGGTGCTGCTGTGGTCGAGCGCATCGAGCACGCCTTGGCGTACCTGGGCATGGCCGTCGAACATCTGCGCGCACACCGCGATGGTCTGCGGGTGCGGCCAGCGGTCCCACTGCTTGAGCACCGACGCCAGGTCGGCCACCCGAGCCCCGAGGATCTGCAGGGGCCGGACGTCCTCGGCGCCGTCGATCATGACGGTGACGTCCCAGCCGGCTGCCGCACGGTCATAGAGCCAACCCCCGGCCGCGGAGACGACGTCGATGACGCTGCGGCCCACGATGTCGAACCGGTAGCGCATGTCCGGGTCCTCGGCCCCGCTCACCGGTGGGCGTCCTTTTCCCGGGGAGTGAAGTCGCGGGCCAGTGTTTCCGCGTACCCCGCGAACACCTCGGTCAGCGGTATTGATGGATCCAGCAGCCATGACATCTCCATTCCGTTGATAAAGGCGATAATCTCCACGGCCTTGGCGTCCGCGTCGAGGTCTGAGCGGTACCGGCCGTCATGTATGCCTCGCCGGATCAGGTCGGCGACGATCTGCCACGCGCTGCGGTACCGGTGCAGCATGCGGTCGTGCAGCGGCGCTTCGGGCAGGACGTTCTCGGCGAGCAGGACGGTGAAGGTGCCGACCAGCTCGGGCGCCCGGCTGAACCGCTCGGCCACCCGCCGGATCTCCTCGATCAGATCGCCGCTGCGGTCGGCGTGGATGTCGTCATCGGCGTCGCGGGCGTCGAGCACCGCATGCAGCAGCTGCTCCTTGGATGCGAAGTGATGCAACAGGCCGGCCGCGCTGACCCCGGCGTTGCGGGCGATCTGCGCCAGCGAGGTGTTGCGCCAGCCATTGCGTGCCAACAGCTGTTCGGCTGCCAGCAAGATCCGCTGCCTGCGGTCCTCACCCTTGGCCAGCAGAGTGGCGTACGGCCGCGGTGACGTCACCGGTCTCCTTCGTTCAACCAACCGAGTGAACACACAGTAGGTTGGTTAGGCCGGCTGTGACAAGGGTCTCATCGAAGAATTTTTGTTCCCGCGCTCACAACCCCAGCGACTTGGCGACGATCATCTTCATCACCTCGCTGGTCCCGGCATAGATCCGGGCGACGCGCGCGTCGGTGTAGAGCCGCGCGATCGGGTACTCCATCATGTAGCCGTAGCCGCCGAACAGCTGCAGGCAGCGGTCGATGACCCGGGCCTGCATCTCGGTGCAGAACAGCTTGGTGCGGGCGGCGTCGGGGCCCGACAGCGATCCCTCGACGTGATCGGCTACCGCCCGGTCGAGCATGCATTGCGCGGCCTCGATCTCGGTGGACACCGCGGCCAACTCGAACTTGGTGTTTTGGAACGACGCCACCGGCGAGCCGAACACGTTGCGGTTCTTGACGTAGTCGATGGTGGCGGCCAACGCCGAGCGGGCCTGTGCCACCGACCCCACCGCCACCGTCAGGCGCTCCTGGGCAAGGTTGTGCCCCAGGTAGCTGAAGGCCTCGCCCTCCTCCCCCAGCCGGTTGGTCACCGGAACCCGCACATCGGTGAAGGACAACTCGGCGGTGTCTTGGACCTTGCAGCCCATCTTGTCGAGCTCGCGTCCCCGCTCGAAGCCGGGCATGCCGCCCTCAACCACCAGCAGGGTCAGCCCACGGCGCCGGTTGTCGGGGTCGGTCGAGGTGCGGGCCACCACGATCACCAGGTCGGCCTGGATGCCGCCGGTGATGAAGGTCTTGGCCCCGTTGAGGATGTAGTCCTCGCCGTCGCGGACGGCGGTGGTGCGCATACCGGCCAGGTCCGATCCGGTGCCCGGTTCGGTCATGGCGATCGCGGTCAGCAGGGTTCCGGCCGCCAGGCCGGGAAACCAGCGCGCCCGCTGTTCGTCGTTCGCGTAGTGCAGGAAATACGGCAGGATCACCTCGAGTTGGGTGCGCACCGTGGATAACGTGACCAGCGCGCGGGCCGCCTCCTCCTGCAGCACCACGTTGTAGCGGTAGTCGTCGATGCCCGCGCCGCCGTACTCCTCGGGGATGGCCATCCCGAGCATCCCCAGTGAGCCCAGCTGCTCGAACACCGCACGGGGCATCCGGCCGGCCTTCTCCCACTGCGGATATTCGGGCACCACATGCTTCTCGACGAAGTCGCGGGCCAGTGCCCGGAACGACTCGTGGTCTTGGGTGAAAAGGTCGCGCCGCATACGAGTTCCTATCCGGCCAGCTCGACGATGGTGGCGTTGGCGGTACCGCCGCCCTCGCACATGGTCTGCAGCCCGTAGCGAATCCCGTTGTCGCGCATGTGATGAATCATCCGGGTCATCAGCACCGCTCCAGAAGCGCCGAGTGGGTGACCCAAGGCGATCGCTCCGCCGACCGGGTTGAGCCGGTCGGCGTGCGCGCCGGTCTCGGCCAGCCAGGCCAGCGGCACCGGGGCGAACGCCTCGTTGACCTCGAACACGCCGATGTCGGTGATCCCCAGTCCGGCACGCTGGAGCACCTTCGCGGTGACCGGGATGGGGCCGGTGAGCATCAGGACCGGGTCGGCCCCGGTCACCGCGCCGGCCCGGTACCGCACCAGCGGGGTCAGCCCGCGCCGGGCGGCCTCGTCCTCGCTCATCACCAGAAGCGCCGCAGCGCCGTCGGAGATCTGCGAGGAGTTGCCGGCGTGGATCAGGCCGTCCTCGGCGAAGGCGGGTTTGAGGCCGGCCAGTTTCTCGGCGGTGGTGCCGCGGCGAATGCCCTCGTCGGCGTCGACCACCCCGCCGTCGGTGGCGACGGGAACAATCTGGTCGCGGAAAGCCCCGGCGTCCTGCGCGGCGGCGGCCAGCTCATGGGAACGCGCCGAGTACTCGTCGAGCGCAGTGCGGTCCAAACCCCACTTCTGGCAGATCATCTCGGCGCCGGTCCCCTGGTTGAACTGGAAGCCGTCGTAGCGGGCCAGTGCCTTGGGCCCGAAAGGTTCTCCGGTGGCGCGCGCGGCCCCGAGCGGGACCCGGCTCATCACCTCGACGCCCCCGGCGACCACGATGTCCTGCTGGCCGGACATCACGGCCTGCACCGCGAAGTCCAGCGCCTGCTGGCTGGAGCCGCAGGCGCGGTTGACGGTGGTGGCCGGAACGTGCTCGGGCCAACCGGCGGCCAGCACCGCGTAGCGGCCGACGTTGGAGGACTGGTCGCCGATCTGCGACACGCAGCCCCACACCACGTCGTCGACCACCTCGGGCTCGACGCCGGCGCGGTGCATCAGTTCGTTGAGCACGATCGCAGACAGGTCCGCCGCGTGCGTACCGGACAACCCGCCGTTGCGCTTTCCGACGGGGGTGCGGACCGCTTCGACGATCACCGTGGGTCGCATCTGACTACTCCGATCTCCTTGACGTGGGCAGCCAGCCGCCGGTGAAGCGCGCGGGGCGCTTCTCGGCGAAGGCCGCATAGGCTTCCGCGGCATCGGTGCCCGCGAAATTGGCGATCTGGGCGCGGGTCTCATTGGCCAGCGCCTCGGCCAGGGTGGCGTCGGCGCCCTGGTTGAGCAGTGCCTTGGTCTGTGCCAGCGCCCGCGGCGGGCCGGCGGCGAGCCGGTCGGCGAGGTCGTCGACGAAGCCGTCGATCTCCCCGGCGCCGACCACCCAGGTCACCAGGTTCAGCGCCTGCGCCTCGGCGGCGTCGATGGTGTCGGCCAGCAGCGCCAGGCGCTTGGCCTGTTGCAACCCGACCAGTTTGGGCAGCAGCCAGGACCCGGCCAGGTCCAGCGAAAGCCCGCGTTTGGCGAAGATCTGACAGAACCGCGACTCCGGGGTCGCCACCACCAGGTCGCACCCCAGCGCCAGGTTCCAGCCGGCCCCGACCGCGACACCGTTCACTTTCGCGACGGTGGGCACGGCCAACTCATGCAGGGCCAACGCGACATCGGACAGCCGGCGCAACTTCTCGGCCGGGTGGACCTCGTCGGGTGTGCCGATGTCGGCACCCGAGCAGAACGCCCCGCCGGCACCGGTGATCACCAGTGCCCGCAGATCGCGGTCGTCGGCGGCGTCGCGCAGGGCGTCGCGCAGCTGGCGCCACAGCGCCGGGCTGATCGCGTTCTTGCGGGCGGGCCGATTGAGGGTCAGTGTGCGCACGCCGTCGCGGTCGGCACGCAGCAGCAGCGGTTCAGCGTCGGAGGCCATCAGCACTCAGCCTGCCCTATCGCCCCCTGCCGGCGCAGGGCGGCGATGTCGGCGCTGCTCAGCCCCAGCTCGCCCAGCACCGCGTCGGTGTGTTCGCCCAGGCCCGGTACCGCCCCCATCGGGGGTTGGTAGCCGGCGATCACCGGCGGCGGCAGCAGCGACGGGATGGGGCCGGCGGGGGTGTCGATCCGGTGCCACCGGTCGCGTTGGGCAAGCTGCGGGTGCGCCAGGACGTCGCTGGGCGTGTTGTAGCGCGCATTGCCGATTCCGGCGGCATCGGCGGTGTCCTGGATGTGGGCCAGGTCGTGGCGCGCGCACCACGCCGCGATCGCTTCGTCGAGGATCGGGCGGTTCGCGACCCGGTCCGCGTTGCCGGCGAATCGGGGGTCGTCGGCAAGGTCGTTGCGGCCCAGCAATTCCCGGGCCAGCCGCTGCCACTCCCGGTCATTGGTGGTGCCCAGCACCACGGTGTGGCCGTCGGCGGTCGGATAGGCGCCGTAGGGCGCCACGGCCGGCGAGCTCATGCCCAATGGCTGCTGATCGATTCCGGAGTGCCGCGCGTAGGTCAGGTGGTAGCCCATCAACTCGGCCATGGTGTCGAACAGACTCACCCCGACCGACGGAGCGGGCGAATCCGGTTGCGCCCGGCGGCCTATCAGCAGGGCCATGATCGACAGCGCGGCGTAGAGCCCGGAGGTCACATCGGCCACCGGCGGACCCGGTTTCGCCGGCGCGCCCGGGTGGCCGGTCACCGAGCACACTCCCGACTCCGCCTGTACCAGCAGGTCGTAGGCCCGCTTGTGCGACAGCGGCCCGCCGCTGCCGTAGCCGTCGATCTCCACGGCGATCACCTGCGGGTGCCGCTGCGCCATCTGTTCGGCGGCCAGGCCCAGCCGTGCGGTCGCGCCCGGCGCGAGGTTGGACACCAGCACGTCCGCGCGGTCCAACAGTTGATGCAAGACGTCGCGTCCCGCTTCGCTTTTCAGATCCAGTGTCACCGACTCCTTGCCCCGGTTGACCCAGACGAAGTGCGCGGCCTGGCCGTTGACGACGTCGTCGTAATAGCGGGCGAAGTCACCGCCGTCGGGGTTCTCCACCTTGATGACACGGGCGCCGAAGTCGGCCAGGGTGCGGGTGCACATGGGCGCCGACACCGCCTGTTCCAGCGCCACCACCGTGATCCCGGCCAGCGGCGCGGCGGCCATCAGTAGGCCCTCGGCAGGCCGAGCACGTGCGAGCCGAGGAAGTTCAGGATCATCTCCTGGCTGACCGGCGCGATCTTCATCAGGCGGGACTCCCGGAAGAACCGGGAGATGTTGTACTCCTCGGAGTAGCCCATCCCGCCGTGGGTCTGCAAAGCGCGGTCGGCGGCCGCGAACCCGGCGTCGGCGCACAGATATTTGGCCATGTTGGCTTCCCTGCCGCAGGCCTTGCCGTTGTCGTAGAGCCAGGTGGCCTTGCGCAGGATCAGCTCGGCGGCATCCAGGCGAGCCAGCGAGTCGGCGAGGGGGAACTGGATGCCCTGGTTCATGCCGATCGGCCGGTCGAACACCACTCGCTCGTTGGCGTACTTGACCGCCCGGTCCAGGGCGACCCGGCCGATGCCGAGCGCCTCGGCGGCGATCAGCATGCGCTCTGGGTTGAGCCCGTGCAGGATGTAGGAGAACCCCTTGCCCTCCTCCCCGATCCGGTGTTCGGCCGGGATGCGCAGGTCGTCGATGAACACTTCGTTGGACGACACCGCATTTCGGCCCATCTTGGTGATCGGCCGGATGTCGACGTGGTTTCGGTCGATGTCGGTGAGAAACAGGGTGAGGCCGTCGGTCGGTTTGGCCCCTCGCTTTTCCACGTCCTCACGGGACTCGGTGCGGGTCAGCAGCAGGATCTTCTCCGACTCCAGTGCCTTGGAGATCCACACCTTGCGGCCGTTGACCACGTAGTCGCTGCCGTCCCGCCGGGCGAACGTGGTGATACGTGAGGTGTCCAGTCCCGCGGTCGGTTCGGTGACGCCGAAGCACACGTGCAGGTCGCCGCTGACGATGCGGGGCAGGGTTTCGGCCTTCATCGCATCCGAGCCGAAGACCACCACTGGCTGCATGCCGAAGATCGACATGTGGATGGCGCTGGCCGCGTTCATGCCCCCACCCGAGCGCGCGACTTCCTCGGCCAGCAACGTCGCCTCGGTGATGCCCAGCCCGTGGCCGCCGTACTGCTCGGGGATGGTCATGCCCAGCCAGCCGCCGCCGGCGACGGCGTCGTAGAACTCCTGGGGGAATTCGTGCGCCAGGTCTTTGGTCATCCAGTAGTGGTCGTCGAACTTCGCCGCGAGTTCGGCGATCGACTTGCGGATCAGCTGCTGGTCCTCGGTCAGTTCGAAGCTCATTCCGCCGGACATGATCGCCTCCAGCCCCTCCGCGCCTGCACGTTGTTATTCCTAAACGAGAAAAATATTCTCACTGGGTTCCCTCGGCATACCAGGTCCGGAACTCGGCGTAGTTGGGCATCTCTTCGGAGTTCGCCTTCGGGTCGATGCAGACGTGGATCACCGCCGTCCCGCCGGTGGCGTAGGCCCGCTCGATCGCCGGTCCGATCTGGGCCTCGTCGTCGACGTACTCCCCATGGCAGCCCATGCCCTCGGCAATCTTGTCGAACCGGACGTTCTTGCTCCAGTGCACGCCGGGCTGCGGGGAAGGCTGTTCGAACGTCCGCTTGTAGACCCCCACTTCCAGGCCCCATTGGTGGTCCACGCCCACCACGCAGACCAGCGGCAGGTTCAGCCGGGCCGCGGTCTCCAGCTCGGCGATGTGGAACAGGAACGCCGAGTCGCTGGTCAGCAGCATCACCGGCCGTTTACCGCCCTCGGCGACCGAGGCCCCGACGGCGTAGGGCAGTCCGGTGCCCAGGTGTCCGAAGTTCTGGTTCCACATCACGTCATGCGGTTTGGCCTGTGAGTAGGTCCACTGGAAGATCACCGTCGCGCCGCCGTCGCGGACCATGATGCCCTCGGACGGAAAAGCCTTCGTGGCCTCGACCACAAAGCGCGCCGGGTGCACCGGACTGCGCCCCGCGGGTGCGGTTTGGGCCAACTCGGCGAGCTGGTCGGCATCCTGTTCGATCCACCTGGCCAGGTCGGGCGACGGTGTGCGGGGGCTGTTTTTGAGCGCGTCGACAAGTTGCGGCACGATACCGCGCAGGTCGCCCACCAGCGGCACGTCCACCGGCCGGTTCACCCCGATCGCCATCGGGTCCTGCTCGACGTAGATCCACTTGCGTTCGGCGTTCTTGTCCGCCCAGTGCCGGGTGGTGCCGTAGTGCACCGGCTCGCCCAACTCGGTGCCCAGCGCCACGCAGACATCGGAGCCGGCGACGGCTTCGACGGCCGCGGTGGAGAAACCGTAGGGAAAGGTGCGCTCTTCCAGGCCGGGGATGAACGCGGTGCCCCCGGAGGTCTGGATGATCGGGCAGGCCATCAGCTGAGCCAGCTCGGCGACCGCGGACGCGCTGCGTGAGGTGTGCACCCCGTGGCCCACCAGCAGGATCGGGCTGGATGCGTTGCGGATGATCTCGGCGGCCTCGGCGACCTCGGGCCCGCCGGCGCGCTGGTTGACCAGCCGATAGCGGTGCGGCTCGGCCGGGGCGGCGACGTCGAGTTCTTCGAGGATGACGTGGGACGGGTATTCGATGTAGGCCGGTCCGGGCGTGCCGGACAGCGCGCGGCGAATCGCCTCGTGCACGATCTCGTCGGTCTGGTCGGCGTATTCGATCGACGCGCTGTATTTGACCGACGGCGTGAAGAGCTCTTCCTGGCGGACGAACTGGATCCGCCCGCGCCGCACCCGGCGCTCGGTGATGCGGGCGCGCTGGCCGCCCAGGAACACCACCGGGGAGTTCTCCACCTTCGCGCACATCATCGCCCCGGCGATATTGGCGACTCCCGGTCCCAGGGTGCCGATGCACAGACCCGGCCGGCCGGTCATCCGGGAGGCCGCCTCGGCCATGAATCCCGCACTCTCCTCGTGGTGCGGCGCCACCACCGACCAGCCGCGTTGCTCGGCCTCGACGAACATGTGCACGAAGTTGGGGTCGGGGATGCCGAACAGCGTGTTGACGCCCTCGGCCTCGAACAACTCCAGAATCCGGCGATATACGGGCACACCCACAGTCGAAACTCCTTGATTCACTTGATTTTTTTGACTCAGTACCGTTGCGCCAGCCGACGCCGGTGCGCTGCCGGAGATCCGAACAGCGACCGGTTGAACGTGGCGCGCTTGAGATAGACGTGGATCCCGCTCTCCCACGTGTAGCCGATGCCACCGTGCAGTTGCAGCGCTTTGCCGACGACGTCGACTGCGGCAGTGCAGGTGTAGGACTTCGCCATGGCCACCGCGACATCCACCTCGGGGCTGTTCGTCGCGACCGCCCGGACGGCGTCGCGGACCAGGGTGCGCGCCATCGTGACTTTCACCAGCATGTCGGCGCAGGCGTGTTTGACAGCCTGAAAGGAGCCGATCGGACGCCCGAACTGCTCTCGAGTCTGCGCGTAGGTCACGGTTGCGGCGAGCATCGCCTCGGCCAGTCCCAGGCTGTCGCAGGCCACTGCCGCCGCCGCCCGGTGGCGCACCGCCTGAGCCCCGTGGGGATCGGCGAACCGCAGCACTGCCGAGTCGGCGACTGCGGTCCCCTCGGCGGTGACCGTGGCGATCCGGCGCGTCTCGTCCAGCACCGCTTGGGGTGTCACGGTGCAACCCTCGGCGAGGACGGCTACCGGGTCCCCGGACTCTTCGGTGGCCAGGACCACCAGTCGGTCGGCGCCGTCGGCGTCGAGTGCGAAGGTGGCGCTCCCGGTCAGCCGTCCGGCACCGTCAAGTACGAAGGAGCCTCCGGGCACGGTGGCGATCCGGCTCCGTCCGACGGCGAGGTCGGACAGCAGCGCGTCGCGAGTCGCACTGTCCTGCAGGCTGTTCAACACGCCTGCGGTCAGCACCGCGCCGCCCAGGTAATGCGATGCCGCAGCGGCGCGGCCCAGTTGTTCGCAGATCACCGCTGCCTCGGCGAAAGTCGCTCCGGCCCCGCCGAGGGCTTCGGGGACCTCCAGCCCCAGCCACCCGGCATCAGCCATGGTGGACCAGTCCACCTCGCGTCCACGGCCCACCACATCGGCGGCGACGGCACGAAGGTCGTCGTGCAGCTCAGCGAAATCGGTTGTGGTCACGGCATGCTCGGCTCTCTGGGCAGGCCGAGGCCGCGTTCGCCGATGATGCTGCGCTGGATCTCGCTGGACCCGCCGGGGATGGTCCACTCCCAGGAGCCGATGAAGTCCAGCACCCACGATCCCGATTCCCAGCCGCTGGACAACGGCTTGTCGAGCACCGTGTGGGCCTGCGGACCGGCGATCTCGGCGCCGAAGTCGGTGAGCTGTTGCAGCAGCTCGCTGTAGACGAGCTTGACGATCGAGGCGTCCGCCGGTCCGGCGGTGCCGGCTTCGGCGTTGCGCACCAGTTCCCGGCACATGCTGCGCAGTCCGGTGATCTCGGTTTCCAGCTGGGCCAACCGGTCGGCCACCACCGGGTCCCCGGCGGGCGCGGCCTGCGCCAGCCAGCGAAATCCGGCGCACCCCAGCCGTTCGGCCAGCTCAAGCATGGTCAAGCCGCGTTCGGCGCCCAGCGTCGCCTGCGCCACCTGCCATCCGGTGTTCTCCGCGCCGATCAGGTTGGTCGCCGGGATGACCACGTCGTCGAGGAAGATCTCGCAGAAATGGTTGTCGCCGACGGCGTTGCGGATCGGCCGCACCTGCACCCCGGGGGTGGCCATGTCCAACAGAAAGTAGGAGATGCCCTTGCGCTTGGGGGCGTGCGGGTCGGTGCGGGCCAACAGCAGGCACCACTGGGCGTGCCGGGCGCCGCTGGCCCACAGCTTCTGGCCGTTGACCACATAGTTCTCACCGACGCGGCGTGCGGTGGTCCGCAGCGACGCCAGGTCCGAGCCCGCCTCCGGTTCGGAGAAGCCCTGCACCCAGATCTCGCCGTCCAGGATCGCCGGCAGGTGCCGGCGGCGCTGCTCGTCGGTGCCGGCGGCCAGCAGCGTCGCCGCGGCGTGGTGAATGCCGACGAAAGCCAGCACCAGCCGCGGGGCGTCGTGGGCGGCCAACTCCTGGTACAGCACGGCCTGCTCAGCCACCGACATCCCGCCGCCCCATTCGCCCGGCCAGTGCGGGACCGCGAACCCGGCGCTGTGCAGGGTGGCGAACCAGCTGCGCTGGAAGTCGACGAATTCACGCTCACTCACCCCGGTCTGGGCGCGCCGCCAGTCGGCCGGGATGTTGTCGCGGCACCACTGCCGCACCTGGAGCCGGAATTCGGTGGTGCCATGCGGCGTTCCCAGCTTCGCCTCTCCTGCGTCGAGCCTCGCTGAACCGCCGGGCCCATGCGGCGTTCCCAGCTTCGCCTCTCCTGCGTCGAGCCTCGCTGAACCGCCGGTCATCGCCGGGCCGCCCGCTCTGCGAAGGCGAGCAGGCGCTGCCGGTGTTCGGCGGTCTTCATGGTGGCCACTTCCGCGGCGAAGCCCGCCTGCAGCGGCCCGGCCAGCACCTGCGACAGATACATGTTGACCACGCGCTTGGTGCCCTGCAACGCCTCGGGCGGCTGGGCGGCCAGCCGGGCGGCCAGCTGATGGGCTTGCGGCAGCAGTTCCTCAGGCGCCACCGCACGGCTGGCCAGTCCGAGTTCGACGGCGGTGGCGGCGTCGATGCGGTCCCCGGTGTAGAGGTATTCGCGGGACCGCAGGATCGGGGTGATCAGCGGCCACAGCGCGGCCCCGCCGTCGCCGGCGACCAGTCCGACCGCCACGTGCGGATCGGCCAGATACGCCGTCTGCGCGATCAACACGATGTCGCAGAGCACCGCCACGCTGCAGCCCAACCCGACGGCGGGGCCGTTGACGGCGGCGATGATCGGCAGGGGGAACCGCAGCATCTCTTCGATGATCTGCGCCCCTTCGCGGATGCTCTCGTCGCGGGCGGATTCGTCGTCGAGGAACGTGGTGATCCAGTTGAGGTCACCGCCGGCGGAGAATGCGCGCCCGGCTCCGGTCAGCACCACGACGCGGATCGTCTTGTCGGCGGCCAGTTGGCGCCAGACGTTGGCCAAGCCCCAGTACAGGTCGGCGTTGACACTGTTCAGCTCGTCTGGCCGGTTGATCGTGACGGTGCGGACCGGCCCGTCACCGCTGACGGTGATCTCCTGCGGCAGCTGGTATCTCATGCGTAGATTCCCGTCAGCCCGGTACGCGGGGCGCGGCGGACCAGCCGGTCGCGGGTGGCCGTGAGTCCCCAGGGCAGGCGCCGCAGGGGCTGGCTGTAGCGCGACAGCCACGACAGCGCGGTCTCGTCGCAGAACCCCACTGCGCCGTGCAGCTGGTGGCAGACGCGGAACACCACCTCGGCGGCCTCCAGCGCCACCGATCGCAGCGCCAGTGCGTCATCGACGGCTTCAGGGCGCCCGGTCGCGATACTCCACAGCGCGTATTTGGCCAGCATGTCCAGCCCGGCGCGCTCCACCTCGGCGTCGGTGAGTTGGAACTGCACGCCCTGGAACGTCGACAGTGCCTGACCGAACTGTTCCCGCAGCCGTACATGCGAGACGGTCAGATCCATGGCCCGGTCCAGCATCCCCAGCAGCGTCCAGCAGGGCAGGGCCAGTGCCAGGGCGATGTCGCCGGCGCCGGCGCTGTCGAGGTCGGCCAGCGTCAGCTCCGCCACCAGGGCCGGCCGGGGCGGCGACTGTGCCACCACGGTGCTGCGCACGCCGGCCAGGGTGACGGTCGCCCAGCGCTTGGTCAGTCCGGCAACCGCCCCGGCAGGGGCGTGCTCGGCCACCACGATCAATCCGTCGACGTCGAGATCAGCCGGCGCGGAAAGACATTCGGCCACCGGGTAGGGCAGCGCCCAGTACCCGGCGCTGCGGCACAGGGCGGCGGCCGCCTCCAGTTCGGCGGCATCGGCGCGGGGGTGGAGTTCCAAGGCGCCCAACTCCCGCAGGACCGGCCCCACCAGGTGCTCCCGCAGTCCCGGGTCGGCGTCGGCACGCAGCACCAGCTCGTCGCCGCCGGCGGCTTCGAAGGCGCGGCGCGCCGCCCGCCCGTACTCTTGCGCTTCGCTGCCCAGCTCGAGGTTCATCGCGGCGCCGCCAGCAGGGCACGTGAGAGCAGGATGCGCTGCATCTCAATGCTTCCCGAGGACACCGTGGCGGCCTGCGAGTAGCGCCAGTGGTCTTCGACCTCTTGGCGAAACCATTGGGCCAGCGGAGTGGCGGGCGCTTCGGCGGTGATCTCCATCAGCACCTCCGCGCTCTCGTGGTCCAGCCGGGTGACGGCGATCCGGTAGGCGGCCGCATCGCCGGGAGCAACCCGGCCACCGGCTTGCAGGGACACCACCCGATACGCCATCAGCCGGGCACGTCGGCAGTGCGTGAACATCCGCACCCACCGGGCGATCAGCTCTGCCGGCAGGGCATCCCAACGCTGCCCGAGCGCGTGCGGCGCCGCGGCCAGCAGGCGTTCGCAGCGCGCGTAGCGGGCGATTCCGACCCGTTCGAACGCCATCACGTCGGCCACGATGGACCAGCCCGCGTCGACCTCACCGAGGACGTCGGCATCGGTGACGCGCAGGTCATCGAAGAAGACCTCGTTGAGGTGGTGCGGGCCCATCATGGTGCCCAGCGGGCGCACGGTGATGGCGGGGTCGTCCATCGGGACCAGGAACACGGTCAGGCCCTGCTGCTTTTTGGTGACGGACCCTTCCCCGACGCGGGTGGTGCGCACCAGCAGGAAACACCACTGCGCCATGGTCGCGTACGAGGTCCAGATCTTCTGGCCGTTGATCAGCCAGCCGTCACCGTCGCGGCGGGCGTACGTGCGCAGCGAAGCCAGATCGGAACCGGCTTCGGGCTCGGAGAACCCCTGGCACCAGATCACCTCACCGGCCGCGATCGGCGGCAGGTGCCGGTGCTGTTGTTCGGGGGTGCCATGCCGCATGAGGATCGGGCCGACCCAGTTCACCCCCATGTACTGCGCGCCGCGCGGCTCGTGGTGCGCCCACATCTCCTCACGCACCACGGTCTGCTCCCACACCGAGGCGCCCGCCCCGCCGAACTCCTGCGGCCAGGACAGGCACAGCAGCTCCTGCTCCGCCAACGCCCGGCAGAACCGTTGCGCCGCAGCGAGGTCAGCGGGGTCGTCGGTGAATGCGCCCGGGAACCGCGGGGGCAGCTCCCGTTCGATCAGCTCACGCAGCTGGCTCCGCAGCTCGGCGGCGCGCGGCCCCATGTCGAAGTCCAGGGTCATGCCGACTCCCCCCCGATGCCGAGTTCGGCGAAGACCGCCTCGGTGTGCGCACCGAGTTCCGGTGCGGCACCGGTGACCCGGCCGGGGGTCCGCGACAGCCAGGTCGGCACGCCGGGGAAGCGGACCGGGCCGTTGGGGGTGTCCACCGTCTCGAACAGGCCCACCGCGTTGAGGTGCGGATCGTCGAACAGTGCCCCCGGGGAGTTCAACGGGGCGGCGGGGATCTCCAACTCCTCGAACAGCGCCAGCCATTGGGCGGTGGTGCGCTCCTTCATGGTCTGCGCCACCAGGCCGTAGATGGTGTCGATCTGGCGGGCCCGCTGCGCCAGGGTGGCGTACTGCTCGCCGGCCCAGGGCGGCCGCACCGCGCCGATGAAGGCGTTCCAGTGTTTGTCGTTGTAGATCAGCGCCGAGATCTGGCCGTCGCTGGTGGCGTACGGGCGTCGGTTGGGCGCGACCGTGCGGGGGTAGACGGCCGGGCCCAGCGGCGGGTCGAACATCGCGCCGTTGGCGTGTTCGACGAGCATGAAGGAGGCCATGGTCTCGAACATGGCGACTTCGACTTCCTGGCCCTGCCCGGTCCGTTCCCGGTGGAACAGCGCCATCATGGTGGCGTACAGGGCGGTCAGCCCGGCGATCTTGTCGGCCATGATGGTGCCGACGTAGTCGGCCCGGCCGGTCAGTTGCTCTTGGACGGCAGGCAGTCCGCACTGGGCCTGAATGGTGTCGTCGTAGGCCGGGCGATCCGCAGCCGGGCCGCGGCGACCGTAGCCGTAGCAGTTGGTGTAGACGATCCCCGGGTTGACCGCGGCGACCTCGGCGTAGCCCAGGCCCAGCTTCGCCACGGCCTTGGCCCGCATCGAATGGATGAACACGTCCGCCCGGCCGATCAGTGCGGTGATCGCGGCCTGTCCGGGCGCGCTGCGCAGATCCAGCACAACGCTGCGTTTTCCGCGGTTGACGTTGACGAAGACCCCACTCATGTCGGGGGCGGGACCAGCCGAGATGTAGCGGGTGGGGTCGCCTTCGGGCGGTTCGACCTTGATGACGTCGGCGCCCATGTCCGCCATGATCTGCGTGCAGTACGGGCCCATCACCATGGTCGTCAGATCGACTACACGCACCCCGCTCAGCGGCCCGCGCGCCGGGGCTTCCCCGCTACCACCAGACGTGATTTGTTCGGACAAAATACTCCGTTCTGCGTATTTCAGAACACTATTCCGCAGCGGTTATTCGTGCGTCAAGGCCGCATCGGGCCGCCATCGCCGACTATTGTCTGGACTAACGGGGCTTGATAGCGTCCGGTGTCATGACGGATGTCGTGCCACTGGCTCGCGAGGCGGCCGGGGCCCCCTCGGTCGCTCCGGGCTGGCAGCTGCAGCGGGTCACCGAACCGAGTCGGCTGTTCGGCGCCAACGGGCTGCGGACCGGCCCCGACGGGCGGGTCTATGTCGCGCAGGTGACCGGCAGCCAGGTCAGCGCCCTGAACGTGTCCACCGGCGAGTTGGGGGTCGTGAGCGCACGCGGCGGAGACCTTGTCGCGCCCGACGATGTCGCGTTCGACTCCTACGGCACGCTGTACGCCACCGAGGTGATGGACGCCCGGGTCAGTGCGCTCGACGCCGCGGGGCGAAGCCGCACACTGCGCGACGACCTGCCCTGCGCCAACGGCATCACGGTGCATCACGACCGGTTGTTCGTCGGCGAGTGCCGTGACGGCGGCCGGCTGATGGAACTCGACCGGGCCACCGGCGCCGCCCGCATCATCGCCGAGAACCTGCCGTCACCCAACGCCATGGAGGTCGGGCCCGACGGGCTGCTGTACTTCCCGGTGATGACCGCCAACGAGATCTGGCGGATCGACCCCTTCGCCGCCGACGCCGCCCCGCAACGGGTCGCCGCAGAGCTGGGCGTGCCGGACTCGGTGAAGTTCGACGCCGACGGTTTCATCGTGTCCACCCAGGCCGCCAGTGGGCAGGTCTTGCGCATCGATCCGCGCACCGGTGAGCGCACCGTGCTGGCCCAGCTACGCCCCGGCCTGGACAACTGCACGTTCGCGGACGGCCGGCTGTTCGTCTCCAACTTCAGCGGCGAGATCAGTGCGATCAGTTCGAGCGGAGAAGTGTCGACGGTGCTTCCCGGCGGACTGAACTGGCCGCTGGATCTCACCGTGGACGGCACCGGCAGGCTCTACGTGGCCGACGGCACCTACTTCTACGCCGTCGGCGAAGGCGGCCGCCTGGAAACCCTCGGCATGCTGTTCAGCCCGGGCTATCCGGGCTTCGTGCGCGGCGTGACGGCGATCGGCCCCGACGAGTTCGTGGTCACCACCTCCGGCGGGCAGGTCAGTCGCTACCGGCCGGCGCAGTCATCCAGCGAGGTGCTGGTCGACGGTCTCGACCAGCTCTACGGCGTGGCGGCGGATCCCCGCGGCGTGGTGATCACCGAGTTCGGCACCGGCCGGGTGCTGGGCGTGCGCTCCGGCGCGGTCGAGGTGGTGGCGCAGGGATTGTCCGGGCCGGTCGGGGTGGAGATCGCCGATGACGGAACCTGCCTGGTGGCCGAATCCGGCGCGGGTCGGGTGGTGCGGGTCAGCGGGTCAGCGGTCCACACGGTGGTCGACGGACTCGTTCGACCGCAAGGCATCGCGCTGGCCGGCCGCACCCTCTACGTCGTCGACGCCGGAACCCGCCAGGTACTGGCCGTCGATCTCGACACCGGGGCGCGGCAGGCGCTCGCCGACGGGCTGCCGGTCGGCCCACCACCGGGCGTGGCGCCCAAGCCGCTCAATGGCATGCCGCCGTTCTCCGGCCCGCAGGGCCCATTCGCCGGCATCACCCGGACAGCCGACGGCACCCTGTTCGTCTCGGCCGACGGCGACGGCAGCGTGCTGGCCCTGCAACCGGTCGGTCCGTGACCGACCACCGCTACCTGCGCGTCGCGCGGGTGTTGCGCAAGGAGATCGCCGACGGGGTCTATCCGATCGGCTCGCAACTTCCCACCGAACACGAGCTGTGCGAACGGTTCTCCGTCAGCCGCTACACCGTCCGTGAAGCGCTGCGCCGGCTGCGGGAGGACAACCTCGTGATCTCCCGTCCGCGCGCGGGCACGGTGGTCATCCCCCGCGCCGCCACCAACCGCTATGCCCAAGACGTGGTGTCGATCGACGACCTGGTGGCCTTCGCCGCCGGTGCGGAATTCGAGATCGACTCCAATGCGATGCTCACCCTGGATGCCGAGACCGCCGCGCGCACCGGTCTGCCCGCGGGCACCGAGTGGCTGGCCGTGCGCGGCAACCGCCGTACCGCGGGGCATGCCGCACCGATCTGCCGCACCGAGTACTACATCAACCGGACCTTCGCCGGAGTCGGCCGACTGCTGCAGCGGCATTCCGGGCCGATCTTCCCCCTGATCGAAGATGTGTTCGGGGTCAGCGTCGTCGAAGTACGCCAACACATCCGCGCGGTGATCATCAGCCCCGAGCTCGCGACGGCGCTGGCCGCCGCACCCGGTACCGCCGGGCTGCAGATGCAGCGTCGCTACACCACCTCCGAGGGCGAGATCGCGCAGGTGACGGTGAACACCCATGCCGGCGACGACTACCGGTACTCGATGACGCTGCACCGGGTGACCGAGCCGAGCGGCCCGTGACCGCGCACATCACCGCCGACCGGGCCGCCGCCGCATACGCTGCGGGCCTGTGGGTCTCGACCACCCTGGCCGACAGTCTGCAGACCGCCGCGCAGCAGACCCCGCAGCGGGTTCTGCTGGTCGACGGCGCCACCAGGCTGAACTGCGAGCAGCTGCACAGCCGGGCGACGGCGTTGGCCGCGGCGATGCGGGCGCGGATGCCCGGGGGCAGTGTCGTGTCGTTCATGCTGCCGAACTGGCACGAGGCGGCCGTGGTGTATCTGGCCGCCACGATGGCCGGGATGGTCGTCAATCCGATCCTGCCGTCGCTGCGCGACGCGGAGCTGCGGTTTATTCTCGCCGACTCGGGCGCTCGTATGCTCTTCGCGCCAGCGCAGTTCCGCGGCCACGACTACCCCGCGATGCTGACCCGGGTGACCGCCGCACTTTCCGAGCCACCCGAAGTGGTGCTGGTGCGCGGCTCTTCCTCCGACCACACCGCCTATCCCAGCCTGTTGAACACCCCCCGGCATCCCGTCACGCTGCCGACCCTGGATCCCGACGCGACACGACTTCTGCTCTACACCTCGGGCACCACCGGCCGCCCGAAAGGCGTCCTGCACAGCCATAATTCGATCAACGCCCTGATGCACCAGCTGGGTCGGCACTGGAGGATGCAGAGCGGGGCCACCTTTCTGGTGCCGTCGCCCATCGCCCACATCGGTGGCTCGATCTATGCGTTCGAGGCCCCGCTGCTGCTCGGCTGCACCGCCGTGCTGATGGACATCTGGAACCCGGAGGCGGCGGTGGGACTCATGCTCGCCGAACGCTGCACCCATGTGGCCGGGGCGACGCCGTTTCTGCGCCAACTGCTCGCCGCCGCCCGCGACTCCGGTACCCGACTTCCCGACCTCAAGCTGTTCGTCTGCGGCGGTGCGTCGGTTCCGGCAGCACTGATCCGCGAGGCGGCCGAGTACTTTCACACCGCGACCGTCACCCGGGTCTACGGATCCAGCGAGGTACCGGTCGCCACCGTTGGATCGCTGGGGCCCCACGATCTTTCCCACGCCGCGGAAACCGACGGCCGGGCCGGGATAGCCGATATCAAGCTGGTCCCCCGCCCCGATGCACCGCCGGGCGAGGGCGAGATCTGTGTTCGCGGCCCGCAGATGCTGGTGGGCTACCAGCACCCCGAGGACGAACGTGACTGCTTCGACGCGCAGGGCTATTTCGCCACCGGCGATCTCGGCCGGTGGGTCGATGAGGATTACCTGCTCGTCACCGGCCGACTCAAGGACGTGATCATCCGCAATGGGGAGAACATCTCCGCGCGCGAGGTGGAGGACATTCTCGCCGGGCACCCGCAGATCGGCGAAGTCGCTGTGGTCGGAATCCCCGACCCGCGTACCGGTGAGCGCGCCTGCGCGGTGATCGTGCCGGCCGGACCGACCCCTCCCGGCGTGGCCGAGTTGCGCGCCATGCTGGCTCAGCGCGGGGTTGCGCCGTTCAAAGCCCCCGAGCAGGTGGCGTTCTGGGATGCGCTGCCCAAGAACGACGCCGGCAAGGTTCTCAAGCAGCAGATCCGGGCGAAGCTGACCCAGGCAGAGGTAGGTGAATAGATCATGCAGGTGGCGATCGTGACCGGGGCCAGCAGCGGAATCGGATTCGGCTGTGCGACCAGGCTTGCCGAGTCCGGGATGGCGGTGCTGGCAACCGGCCGCGATGCGGGGCGCCTGGCCGGCTTGGCGGAGACACTGGGTGCCGCGGGCGCCGATCCCGACCGGATCGCCACCCTGGCCGTCGACCTGACCACCGACACCGCACCTCAGCAGATCGTCGACGCCGCCCTGTCCCGGTGGGGGCGGGTGGACTATCTGATCAATAATGCCGGCATCGGCAGCCCCAAGCCGCTGCACGAGACCGACGACGAGACCCTGGACCACTTCCTCGATCTGATGCTGCGAGCGCCCTTCCGCCTGACGCGCCAAGTGCTGCCCCATCTGGGACCCGGTTCGGCGATCATCAACATCACCTCGACCTTTGCCGTGGTGGGCGGATTGCGGGGCGGGGCCTACTCCGCCGCCAAGGGCGGGCTGACCGCGCTGACCACCCACATCGCCTGCCAGTACGGGCCCCAGGGCATCCGGTGCAACGCGGTTGCCCCCGGTGTCACCGTGACACCGATGGTCGAACAACGCCTGACCGACAACCGCTTTCGCAAGCTGAACACCGAGATGACGCCGTACCCGCGACTGGGCCGGGTGGACGACATCGCCGGCACCGTGGCGTTCCTGTGCTCGGAGGCGGGCTCGTTCATCAACGGCCAGACCATCGTGGTCGACGGCGGCTGGAGCTCGACCAAATACCTCTCGGACTTCGGACTGGACTCCGACTGGGTGACACCGTGAACCTGTTCACGGTGCTGGATCAGGCAGCGGCCCGGTTCGGCGATCGGGGCGCGGTGTATCACGGTGAACGGCTGCTGCACACCTGGAGCGGGCTGGCCGATCGCGCGCGCCGGTTGGCGACCTCGCTGGGCCGGGGCGCCGACCCCGGCGCGCGGATCGCGATCGCCAGTGAGAACCGTCCGGAGATCATCGAGCTGATGTTCGCCACCTGGGCGGCCGGTCTGGTCGTCGTGCCACTCAACTACAAGCTGCATCCGAAGGAAATGGCGCAGATCATCGCCGACGCCGGTGCCGCGCTGGTCTTCGCGTCACCGAAACTCGCCCCGGAACTCACGGCGGCGGTCAGGGCCCCCGTGGAGACCATCGGCGGCGCCGCCTATCGGGACCGATTCACCTGCCCGCCCGCTGACACCGCCGACCCGGATCCCTCCCGGCTGGCGTGGTTGTTCTACACCAGCGGCACCACGGGACGCTCCAAGGGCGCCATGTTGACCCACCGCAACCTGATGGCGATGACGGTGGCGCATCTGGCCGACCTGGACGACCCGGACGCCGGCTGCAGCCTGATCCACGGTGCGCCGATGTCGCACGGATCGGGGCTCTACATCGCCCCCTACGTGCTGCGCGGCGCGCGCCAGGTGGTGCCGGCGTCGAGCTCGTTCGACACCGGCGAGTTCCTCGATCTGTGCGACCACCATCCGGGCGCCACCGCGTTCCTGGCGCCGACCATGGTGGCCCGCCTGGTGGCCACCGGCCGGGACCGGCCGGCCAACCTGCGCAGCATCGTCTACGGCGGCGGGCCGATGTACCTCGGGGACATCAAACGGGCGATGACCGCCTTCGGGCCGGTGTTCGCCCAGCTCTACGGCCAGGGCGAGGCGCCCATGACCATCACCGGGCTGGCGCGAGCCGATCACCTCGGCGACGAGGCGATCCTGGGCTCGGTCGGCTGGCCGCGGTCGGGTGTCGAGGTGGCGGTGCTGCGCGACGACGGCTCCCGGGCCCCGGCCGGCGAGGTCGGCGAGATCGTCTGCCGCGGCGACGTCGTCATGGCCGGCTATTGGAACAACCCCGACGCCACCGCCGAGGCGCTCCGGGACGGCTGGTTGTTCACCGGGGACCGGGGCTCGTTCGACGCCCGCGGCTTCCTGACCCTGCGGGACCGCTCCAAGGACGTGGTGATCAGCGGCGGCAGCAATATTTATCCGCGTGAAGTCGAGGAGGCGCTGCTGAGTCATCCCGGCGTCGTCGAGGCCGCGGTGGTGGGCGCACCCGACGCGCAGTGGGGCGAGACAGTGGTGGCCTTCATCGTGGGAGGCGTGTCGGCCACCGAGCTGGACAGCCATCTGCTGGAGCGCATCGCGCGGTTCAAGCGCCCCAAGCGCTACGAGTTCGTCGACACGCTGCCCAAGAACAGCTACGGCAAGGTGCTCAAACGCCAGCTGCGCTGCCGACTGGGGTGAGGCGGGCGTCTTTGTGCCGCCGCCGCACCACCGCTCGGCCTCCGCGTGCTGCCGCGGTGGTCACTCCTCGGGAGCGGTTGCGTTCTCCTCGCGCGGTGGTGCTGACGAATTCGAACTCGCGCAACAGGGTGCGCAGCGTCACCAACATCTCCATGTTGGCGAATGCCGCTCCCACACAACGGTTCACCCCGCCGCCGTAAGGAACCCAGAAGGTGGTGTCGGGCGGGTTGCCCACGAACCGGTCCGGGTTGAACAGCTCGGGATCCTCGTAATGCTGCGCAGAGCGGTGCAGCATCCGGAAGGGAACCACCACCATGCGTCCGTCGGGGATCACCCACGGCCCCAGTCTGATCCGTGCGTGGGTAAGGCGCCCGGTTCCCTCGACCACCGGACGGGTCCGCTGCACTTCCCACACCGCGGCCTGCAACAGCTCCGAACCGCCGGCGTCGACCTCTGCCGCCAGGCGCTCCAACAGGTCCGGATGGCGGCGAATGCGCTCCACCGCCCACGCCAGAGTGGTCGCCGTCGTTTCGTGGCCCGCAGCCAGCAGGGTCAGCAACTCGTCGGCGATGTGCGCGTCGCTGATGGGCTGACCATCGTCGTAGCGCGCCGCCAACAGCAGCGACAGCACGTCGGTGCGCTCCGCGAAATCGGGGTCCTGGCGTGCTCTGGCGATCAGTCTCGCGATCGATGCGTCGTATCGCCGCCGGTAGAAGGCGTAGCGCCCCCCGGGGCTGAGCGGACCGTAGTCGCGGCGGACCCGTGGCGGCAGTACCGCCAGTCGGGACCCCAGTTCCACCAGTGCGGGCAGGATCTGGCGCAGTTCGTCGAACTCGGCTCCCTCAGCACCGAAGACCGCCCGCAGGACCACGTTGAGGGTGATGCGCATCATCGACGGCTGGGTGGCGAACTCACGCCCTTCGGGCCAGGCCGCGACCTCGCGTAGCGCCTCCTGCTCGACTATCGACTCATATCCGGCCATCCGTTTGCCGTGGAACGGCGGCACCAGCAGCTTGCGCCGGCGCAGGTGCTCGGCGCCCGCCAAGCTGAACGTTGATCCGGGTCCCAGCACCGCCCCCAGATTGTTGGCCCGGGCCACCAGGTCGCTGCTGGTGGTGAACAGATTCTTCGCCAACACCGGGTCGCTGATCACCACCGCTTGTCCGACGACCGGCAAGCGCACCGTGAACGCGCCGCCGTAGCGGCGTTGCACCGCCCGAAAGGCGCCCTTGCGGCCGAAAAGGAAGAGCAGCGCCGTCAACAGTGCCGGGATCGGCACCACCGGTGGCAGCAGCACCGGATCACTAGTCTTCTCGGCCACGCCAACACCTTTCGAACACCCCGCGGTACATGCGCGTACCACGCTGCCCTATGGCACCGGCCAGCTCAACCCTTAGATTCCCCGAGAACAAAAGCGCCAGGCCACGCCCGGCCGTCTCACTACGTGACCTGCGACTTCATTTGGTCAAGGTTCACCAGAATCGGCCAACCGCACACCGAGAGCGCATTGCCATGACCGGTTTCGTGGATGTCGAACGCGGACTGGATCGCCGAATGGAAGCCCTGCACGTCCAGGGTCTGGTTGACCGCACGTTTGGCCTGGCGCAGCGCGAACGACGGCATGGTGGCGATGTGCTCGGCGAGTTGGCGGGTCTGGGCATCCAGTTGCTCGCGCGGCACCACCCGGTTGACCATGCCGGTCCGTTCGGCTTCCTGCGCGGTCATCGCGCGCCCGGTGAACAGCATTTCCTTGGCCTTGCGGGCTCCCAGTTCCCAGGTGTGGCCGTGGTATTCGACGCCGCCGATACCCATGAGCACCACCGGGTCGGAGAACTGTGCGTCGTCGGCGGCGATGATCAGATCGCACGGCCAGCACAGCATCAGGCCCCCGGAGATGCAGCGGCCCTGCACCGCGGCGATCGACGGTTTGGGCACATTACGCCACCGCAGGGTGTACTCCAGGTAGCGCTTGCACTCGTGCTTGTAGATGAACTCCAGGGTGATCTTGTCCGGGACCGGGCCGCCGCCCTTGATGTCATGGCCGGCCGAGAAGTGCTTGCCGTTGGCGCGCAGGACGATGACGGCAACCTCGTCGTCGTCGGCGGCCCGGGTCCATGCCGCGTCGAGTTCGTCGAGCAGCTCGGTGTTCTGGGCGTTGGCCGCGTCGGGCCGGTTCAGGGTGATGGTCGCGATCCGGTCGGCGACCTCGTAGTCGATGTACATCGGCGTCCTTCGTCAGCGGGCCGGGACGGCGGTCGCCGGCGGAGCGGTGGGCTGTCACCGGGTCACGCGCCGGCCCGCGGTGCGGAAACCCCGGATGAGAAGCAACTTCTCCTTTTAGGAAAGTTACCATCTTATTTATCGCCATGGCAGCGCTCCGACGGCCGACAACGCTGCGCCACGATTCTCCGGTAGGGTGCATTCGTGTTCTCCCAAAAAGGCAACAGCTGGAGCCGCTGGTGAGTAACCCGGAAGAAGAGCCCGTCTGGAAGCAGCGGGCGGTCGAGCGGTCGATCAAGACCGCACGGTTGCGGGCCGCCCAGCGCGTTCAGCGCTTCCTGGACGCGGCCCAGGCCATCATCATCGAAAAGGGCAGCACCGACTTCACCGTGCAGGAAGTCGTCGAGCGCTCGCGGCAGTCGCTGCGCAGTTTCTATCTGCAGTTCAACGGCAAGCACGAGCTGCTGCTGGCGCTGTTCGAAGACGCCCTGGTGCGCACCTCCGACCAGATCCGGGCCGCCACCGAAGGTCAGGCCAAACCGCTGGAGCAGCTGAAAGTGGCAGTCGAGCTGCTCTTCGAACTGTCCCGGCCGGACCCCGCGGCCAAGCGGCCCCTGTTCACCGACTTCGCGCCGCGCCTGCTGGTCTCGCACCCCACCGAGGTGCGCGTCGCCTTCACCCCACTGCTGGCACTGCTCACCGAGCTGATGGAAGCTGCCGAGGCGGCCGGTGAACTGCGCGAGGGCGTCGACGCCCGGCGCATGGCGGCGATGACCATGCAGACCGTCATGTTCGTCGCCCAGTCCAGCGCCGAATCCGACGACCCGGCGGCCCACCCGATCACCGCCGAAGAAGTCTGGGACTTCTGCGCCCACGGCATCGCCAAGTAGCCCCCGGCCGGTAGCCGCCCTCGCCGCGGCGGCCGCGCGCACCCGCGGCAGGCACTGACACGCCGGGCCGATCCCGGCGATACCCCCGGCGGACCGCCCGCCACCCACGCAACTCGCGGCGTTCGCCTTCCCCCGCAGTAGGCACGTATGCTCTAATCGAGAATGTGATTTCCCTCGGATGGGCGACTGGTCAGCGGCCCGGTGGCAGCGGTGCGTAAGCCGCTTGCCCCCGACGTCACCAACTGGCCGGACGAGAATCTGGCCCTGATCGGCAGCCGGTGCGCGGAGTGCGAGGCGACTGTCTGGCCCCGCCAAGACCACTGCCCACGATGCAGCGGCCCGCAGATGCGCGATGTGCTGCTGCCCCGCCAGGGCACCCTGGAGGCCTGGACCACCCAGGGCTTCGTGCCGAAGCTGCCCTACGCCGGTGGCGAGACCGCCGAGGGCTTCACCCCGTACGGGGTCGGGCTGGTCCGACTCGGCGACGTGGTTCAGGTCGAGGCCCGTCTGACCGAATCCGATCCCGCCAAGCTGCAATTCGGCATGGACGTCGAATTGACCATGGTGCCGTTCTATGTCGACGACGACGGGACCGAGATTCTCACCTGGGCGTTCCAGCCCGTCTAAGGAGACCTGGACAATGACGGTAGCGAACAACGATGTGGCGATCATCGGCGTCGGACTGCACCCCTTCGGCCGATTCGACAAGTCCGCGATGCAGATGGGCGCCGAGGCCATCCACCTGGCCCTGGCCGACGCCGGGGCCGAATGGAAGGACATCCAGTTCGGAGTCGGCGGCAGCTATGAGATCTCCAATCCCGATGCGGTGACGCGACTGGTCGGTCTCACCGGCATCCCGTTCACCAATGTGTTCAACGCCTGCGCCACCGCGGCCACCGCCACCCAGGTCTGCGCCGACAACATCCGTTCGGGCAAGTACGACATCGGCATCGCGATCGGCATGGACAAGCACCCCCGCGGCGCGTTCACCGACGACCCGGCCAAGCTGGCGCTGCCCGCCTGGTACGCCGAGAACGGGCAGTTCGTCACCACCAAATTCTTCGGCATGAAAGCCAACCGCTACCTGCATGATCACGGCATCTCCCAGCGGACGCTGGCCAAGGTCGCCGCCAAGAACTTCCGCAACGGAGCGTTGAACCCGAACGCATTTCGCCGCAAGCCGATGTCCGAGGACGCCATCCTCGACTCGCCGGCGCTGAACTACCCGCTCACCCAGTTCATGTTCTGCGCCCCCGACGAGGGCGCAGCCGCGGTGGTGATGTGCCGCGCCGACATCGCGCACCGCTTCAGCGGCAAGCCCGTCTACCTGCAGGCCACCGAGATCCGCACCCGCCGCTACGGCGCCTACGAGGTGCACGCCACCTCCGCCCCGATCGAAGAGGACGTGGCACCGACGGTCTACGCCGCGCGCGCCGCCTTCGACAAGGCCGGTGTGGCACCCGAAGATGTCGATGTCATCCAATTGCAGGACACCGACGCCGGGGCCGAGATCATCCACATGGCCGAGTGCGGCTTCTGCGCCGACGGCGACCAGGAGAAGCTGCTCGCCGACGGCGCGACCGAGATCAGTGGGTCACTGCCGGTCAACACCGACGGCGGGCTGATCGCCAACGGCGAACCGATCGGTGCCTCGGGGTTGCGCCAGATCCACGAACTGGTGCGCCAATTGCGCGGCGAGGCCGGCGACCGCCAAGTGCCCGGCGGCCCGAAAGTGGGCTTCGCCCAGGTCTACGGCGCGCCGGGCACCGCCTCTGCATCGATCCTCACCGTCTAGGGCGCGGTCGCTCCCCGCCCGCCGCGTCAGTCGCCCAATTCCGGCGGCGGCCGGTAGGACGGCTCGTACCCGGCGACCCGGATCGGGCTGCCCACCAGCCGGAAATCGCCTGCTCTGACGATCATTTCCGGGTGCTCCTTGAGTGCTTCGGGCAAGGTCCGCACCGCTGCCGCGGGGATGCCCAACGGGCGAAGCCGCGCCTCCCACCCCGCAGCGGTGTCGGCGGCAAGCGCGGTGGTGACGACCGCGAGCACCTCGTCACGGCGCGCCACCCGCTGCGCCATCGTCGCGAAGCCCTCGATGCCGGCCTCTGCGGCGAACGCCTTCCAGAAGCCGTCGTGGGTGACGAACAGTGCCAGATATCCCTGTGCGGTCGGGAAAAGCTGCGCGGGAACGTAATACGAATGCGCTCCATGGGGATAGCGCTGGGGCTCGACACCGTCGTTGAGGTAGGCCGACGCTCGGTAGTTCAGTTGCGAGAGCATCACGTCCAGCAGCGACACCTCCACCTGCCCGCCGCGCCCGCTGACGATCTGGGCCAGCAGACCCAACGCCGCGGTCAGTCCGGTGGAGTTGTCCGCCGAGGAGTAGCCCGGCAGCGTCGGCGGCGCGTCCGGATCCCCGGTCATCGCGGCCACCCCGGTGGCGGCCTGGATCACGTAGTCGAACGCCGGTTCGTCGCCGCCCTGCAGGCCGAATCCGGTGAGGGCGACACAGACGATCCGCTCGTTGTGCCGGCGCAGGGCGTCATAGGTGAGGCCGAGGCGCTTGATCACCGAGGGCTTCATGTTCACCAGCAGCGCATGGGACTCGGTGACCAGCTGTCCCAGTTTCGCCTGGCCGGCCGGCGACGTCAGGTCCAGCTGGATGCTGGTCTTGTTGCGGTTGAGGCTGGCGAAGTAGCTCGGGCCGACCTGGCGCGAGATCTCCCCGCCCGGCGGTTCGATCTTGATGACCTCGGCGCCGAGATCGGCCAGCAGCATGGTGGCGTATGGGCCGGCCAGCATCACCCCCACCTCGAGGATGCGGATCCCGGCAAGCGGTCCGCTCACCTAGACCGCCTTGGCGAGCTCGGCGATCACGTCGCGGGTGCGGTACTTCGAGGCGATCAGCTCATCGCGGGTGTCACCGATCGGCAGCAGTCGCACCGACAGGTCGGTCACTCCGGCGTCGGCGAACTGCTTGAACCGCTTGAGTATCGACTCCTCGTCGCCGGCGGCGCACAGGTCGCCCACGTCACGGGCCGCACCGCGGTCGAGCAGTCGCTGATAGTTGGGCGAGGTCTCGGCCTCCGCCAAGATCCGGTTGGCCCGCTCTTTGGCGGTCTCGATCTCGGAGTTGGCGCACAGCGTGACCGGAATGCCGGCGACGATGCGGGGCGCGGGCTTGCCCGCTGCGGCCGCGGCTTTGTTGATCCGCGGCGCGATGTGCTCGGCGATCGCCTTCTCGTCGGCCATCCACAGCGACGTGCCGTCGGCGTACTCGCCGGCGATCTGCAGCATCACCGGACCCAGCGCAGCCACCAGCACCGGCATCTTCGTCTCGGCGCCCAGCGCGGTGGGGTTGTGCACGGTGAAGTGCTCGTTCTCAACATCCACCGGGCCGGGGCCGGCGATGGCGGCGCCCAGCACCTGCAGGTAGTCGCGGGTGTAGGCGGCGGGCTTGTCGTAGGGCAGGCCGAGCATGTCCCGGATGATCCAGTGATGCGACGGCCCGACGCCCAGGGCCAGCCGCCCCCCGGAGATCGCGTGCACCGACAGCGCTTGTCGGGCAAGAGCTATCGGGTGCTGGGCCTGCAGCGGCACCACGGCGGTGCCCAGTTCGATCCGCGTGCTGTGCGCGGCCATCAGCGCCACCATGCTCAGCAGATCGAAATCGTCGGGCACCTGCGGCATCCACGCGGTGGCCAGGCCCGCCTCATCGGCCCATTCGATGTCGGAGATCAGCTTGGCGACTTTGCGCGCCATGTCGCCGCGTTCGGCTCCGATCATCACCCCAAGTCGCATACCTACTGCGCCTCCGCCCTTTCGACCACCTGACGCACTCCGGTCACCAATTCCTCCAGGGACGTTCCGGTGGGGAACACCGCCGCGGCGCCTGCCGCCAGCAACTTGGGCACATCGCCTTGCGGAATGGTTCCGCCGACCACCACCCCGATGTCGCCGGCGTCGGCGGCACGCAGGGCATCCACGACGCGACCGGTCAATGCGACGTGCGCGCCGGACAGGATGCTCAGGCCCACCACCGCCACGTCCTCCTGCAGGGCGGTGGCGACGATGTCCTCGACGCGCTGGCGGATGCCGGTGTAGATGACCTCGAAACCGGCGTCACGCAGCGTGCGGGCGACGATCTTGGCTCCGCGATCGTGACCGTCGAGCCCCGGTTTGGCCACCAGGACGCGGGCCGGGACACCTGCGGAGGTGGAAGGCGAAGTAGTCATCAGAACACCACCGGTTGCTGGAATTCGCCCCAGATGTTCTTGAGCGCCGAGACCATCTCGCCCACCGTGCAGTAGGCGTTAGCGCAGTCGATCAGGGGATGCATGAGGTTGGCGTCGCCCTCGGCGGCGCGCGACAGCGCCGCCAGTTTGGCGGCGACGTCGTCGGCGTTGCGCTCGGCCTTGACCCGCGCCAGCCGCTTGAGCTGGACCTCGCGGCCTTCGGCATCGAGCTCGTAGGTGGCGATCTCCGGTGGCGGCTCGTCACTGGTGAACTTGTTGACGCCGACGACGGGTCGGCTGCCGGACTCTATCTCGTGGTGGATCGTGAACGCCTCGTCGGCGATCAGACCCTGCAGATAGCCGTCCTCGATGGCACGCACCATGCCGCCGTGGTTCTCCAGGTCGGCCATGATCTCGATGATGCGTTCCTCGGTGGCGTCGGTGAGCGCCTCGACGAAGTAGGAGCCGCCGAGCGGATCGGCCACCCGGGTCACCCCGGTCTCATAGGCGAGGATCTGCTGGGTGCGCAGCGCCAGGGTCGCCGATTCCTCGCTGGGCAGGGCGAAGGGCTCGTCCCAGGCGGCGGTGAACATCGACTGAACCCCGCCGAGCACCGCGGCCATCGACTCGTAGGCCACTCGCACCAGGTTGTTCTGCGCCTGCGGGGCGAACAGGGATGCCCCGCCTGCCACGCAGCCGAACCGGAACATCGATGCCTTGTCGCTGCTGGCGCCGTAGCGTTCCCGCACGATCGTGGCCCACCGGCGTCGGCCGGCCCGGTATTTGGCGATCTCTTCGAAGAAGTCGCCGTGGGTGTAGAAGAAGAACGAGACCTGCGGGGCGAACTGCTCGATGCTCATGCGGCCACGCTCGACGACGGTGTCGCAGTAGGTGACGCCGTCGGCCAGCGTGAACGCCATCTCCTGCACCGCGTTGGCACCGGCGTCGCGGAAGTGCGCACCGGCGACCGAGATCGCGTTGAAGCGGGGTACTTCGGCGGCGCAGAACTCGATGGTGTCGGCGATCAGCCGCAGTGATGGCTCGGGAGGCCAGATCCAGGTGCCCCGGGAGGCGTATTCCTTGAGGATGTCGTTCTGGATGGTGCCGGTGAGTTTGGCCCGGGGTACCCCGGCCCGCTCAGCCGCGGCCACGTAGAACGCCAGCAGGATCGCGGCGGTGCCGTTGATGGTGAAGCTGGTGCTGATCTTGTCCAGCGGGATCGAGTCGAACAGGATCTCGGCGTCGGCCAGGGTGTCCACCGCCACCCCGACCCGGCCGACCTCTTCCATGACCTCGGGGTCGTCGGAGTCGTACCCGCACTGCGTCGGCAGGTCCAGTGCCACCGACAGCCCGGTGCCGCCCTGGCTCAGCAGGTACTGGTAGCGCCGGTTGGACTCTTCGGCGGTGCCGAACCCGGAGTACTGGCGGAAGGTCCACAGCCGGCCGCGGTATCCGGACTCGAAGTTGCCGCGGGTGAAGGGATAGGTCCCGGGTGGCGGCGGTTCTTCGCGCCGGTCTTCCGGGCCGTATACCGGTTTCAGCGGGATCCCGGAGGAGGTCTGCACTGGGTCGCTCATCGATGGATACGGTACTGGCACGAAATGAGAATGCCAATACCGTCAGATGAAAACGCCTGCCCGCTACCCCGCCAGGTTGAAGTTGCCGCTGGCCCCGTAGACCGCCAGCGAGACCAACAGGGTCACCGAGACCACCACGATCAGCGAGGTCCGCACCGCGTTGCCGACCGCGACCCCGACCCCGGCCGGGCCGCCGGCGGCGAAGTAGCCGAAGTAGGTGTGGATCAGCAGGATCGTGATCGCCATCAGGAACGCCTGCAGAAACGACCACAACAGGTCGATGGGGTTGAGAAACGTGCGGAAATAGTGGTCGTAGAGCCCGGCCGACTGCCCGAACAGGAACACCGTGGTGAAGCGGCTGGCCATAAAGGACAGGATCACCGCGATGGCATACAGCGGAACGATCGCCACCAGTCCGGCGACGATGCGGGTGCTGACCAGGTAGGCGATCGGGCGGATGGCCATCGCTTCCAGCGCGTCGATCTCCTCGTTGATCCGCATCGCCCCCAGCTGCGCCGTGACCCCGGCACCGAAGGTGGCGGCCAAGCCGATGCCGGCGACCACCGGAGCCGAGATACGCACATTGATGAACGCCGCCAGAAATCCGGTCAGGGCCTCGATGCCGATGTTGCCCAGCGAGCTGTAGCCCTGCACCGCCAGCGTGCCGCCGGCCGCCAGGGTCAGGAAGCCGACGATCACCACGGTGCCGCCGATCATCGCCAGGGTGCCGGTGCCCATGCTGATCTCGGCGATCAGCCGGATGACCTCGCGGCGGTAGCGGGCGAAGGCGAACGGCGTGGTGGCGATCGCCCTGCCGTAGAACAGGGTGTGATCGCCCACCTGGCTCAGCGCCGTGATCGGGCGCCGGAGCTGCCGCGTCAGGCGCGGGTAGACGGCCTGCAGACTGCGCACTGCCATGCCTCAGCGTGCCGTCATCTTGATGCCGATGGCGGTGACGACGACATTGACCACGAACAGTGACATGAAGGCATAGACGACGGTTTCGTTGACCGCGTTGCCCACGGCTTTGGCGCCGCCGCCGGAGATGGTCAGACCCCGGTAGCAGGCCACCATTCCCGCGATCAGACCGAACAGCGCGGCCTTGACGCAGGAGATGACCAGTTCGGGAACACCGGTCAGCAAGGTGATGCCTGCCGCGAATGCGCCCGGGTTGACGTCTTGGACGAAGACCGAGAAGGCATAACCGCCGAGGATGCCGATGATCACCACCAGGCTGTTGAGCAGCAGCGCCACCAGGCCGGCGGCAAGCATGCGCGGTGTCACCAGCCGTTGCACCGGGTTGATGCCCAGCACCTCCATGGCGTCGATCTCTTCCCGGATGGTGCGCGAGCCCAGGTCGGCGCACATCGCGGTGGCACCGGCCCCGGCCACGATCAACACGGTCACCATCGGTCCCACCTGGGTGACGGCGCCGAAGGCGGCCCCGGCACCGGACAGATCCGCGGCCCCGAGCTCACGCAGCAGGATATTGAGGATGAAGCTGACCAGGACCGTGAAGGGAATGGCCACCAGCAGGGTGGGCATCAGCGAGACCCGGGCGACGAACCAGCACTGTTCGATGAATTCACGGGCCTGGAACGGCCGCCGGAACGCGAACCTGACCGCGTCCACCGACATCGTGAAGAGTCCACCGACCGCCTCCATGGGGCCGGCCAGGCGGGCTGCCGCGGCCCCCGGGGACCACCGGATCAGGTCTTTCATCCCCATCAGGCCGGCTCCTCCCGCGTCACTGCGTGTGGAATCCTATCGGATTTGAGAATTTTGGGATACCCGGTTCTGCTTTTATTGCACACAGATTCTCGTATTGCGTAAACACAGCGGGTGCACTTCAGAGCCGGCCGTCGACCTGCAGATCGGGGTGGACCCACTGCGGTGATCTGCGTTCCTTGAACGCCCGGAAACCCTCGACGGCCTCCGGGGCGCCCAGGCTGGTGTTCATCCCGATCCGGTCGAACAGGCCGAGGTAGGAGTCCAGGCTGGCCTTGACCACCCCGCGCGCCGCCGGGGCGGTGCGACAGCACTGCGCCAGCACCTCGCGCGCGGTGTCGAGCAGGTCGTCGTGCGCAACCACCCGGGCCACCAGGCCCCAGTCGAGGGCCTCGTGCGCATCGACGGTGCGGCCGGTGAACATCAGGTCCCGCGTGCGGACCGGCCCGATCACCCGCGCCAGCATCTGGCTGTAGTAGGTGTCGGCGATCCCGCGGAACAGCTCCGGCACCCGGAAGGTGGCCCGGTCGCTGACCACCGCCACATCACTGCACAGGGCGATCTGCAGTCCGCCGCCCTGGCACAGTCCGTTGACGGCGCAGACAACCGGCTTGACCGAACTGCGCAGGGTGTCGAACGGGGTGATGTCCATGCCCAGCGCGGCACCGAAGGTGATCCAGTCGTCCGCGCCGCCGCCGCCCATGTCGCCGCCGGGGGCGAACACGTCGCCGGTACCGGTGATCAGCAGCCCGGCCAGCCCCGGATCCTGATTGACCCGGCCCACCGCGTATCGCAGACCGAAGTACATGGCGGGGGTCAGCGCATTGCGGGCCTGGGGCCGGTCGATGGTGCAGACGGCGATGGGCCCCTCCCGCCGCAGCGTCAGGTACGGCGTCCCCAGCCAGTCCCCCTCGGGTGGCCCCGACCGGGAGGACCCCTGCGGTTGAGCATCCATCAGCGCGACCTCTCCTTCTTCGTCGTCAACGACCGGCCAGCTCGACCACCAGCTCCAGCGTGCCCAGATCACGGATGGCCTGGCATCCCCGCCGCAGCATCGTCACGAACATGTCGTCGCCGCGGTCGGTGCCGGTCGCGAAAACCAGGCCCAGCGCGCAGATCAGCGGCACCTGCAGCGCGCCGAAACGGTAGTCCTGCCAACAGGTTTCCCGGTCATAGCCGGTGACACCATGGCCCAGCAACGCGCTGTGGTACTCGGCGACCAGATCGGCTTCGATCCGGTTGCGCAGCTCGGGTTCCACGCTGGTGCCGGTGAAAAAAGCCAGATCGCGGGCCGGCAGCCCAACGCCCAGCGTCTGCCAGTCCACCACCCAGATCGCTTCGCCGTCGGGACTGAACAGCATGTTGTCCAGCCGATAGTCGCCGTGGATCAGCGCGAACCGACCCACCGGTGCCGACAGCCACGGGGTGATGAGATCCAGGGCCGCGGTCAGCGTCTCGCAGTCGGCGTCGCCGAGTTGGGCGCCGAGTCGCTGCACGGTGACGGCGGCGCACATCCGGGCGATGTCGCCCATCCCCCTGGCGCCGTCGGCGTCCAGCTGGGACATGGCCAGGCCGGAGAAGGTCAGCCAGCGCTGATCGCACCAGGTCGGCGCGTGCAGACCGGCCAGAGCGGTCACCGCCAGCCGGGCCTGGTGCGGGTCGCAGCCGGCGATCTGATCGCCCTGAACCGCGGGCGACCGATCGGCGAGCAGCAGTGCGTACTCGGTTGCATCCTCGTTGATGTCGCAATGGAAGCACTGCGGTATCGGTACCTTCACCCGCGCGGCAACCTCCTGATAGAAGGCGCACTCACTGCGATAGCCCAGGACGACGCGATCCCGCACGGCGTCATCGGCGGCCGGTAGCTTGATCACGAAACTGCCCGGCAGCCCGGCGGGGTTGTCGCGGTAGTCGGCCAGCACCCGATAGGTGGCGCCGGTCTGCCCGGTACCGACGGCGACGACATCGACCGAGGCCACCTCGACCGGTTCGCCGCGGGCACTCAACACCGTCGACAACCACTGGCTCGTGACGTCGCGCGGATGCCGGGGTATCGCGGTCCGCGCGTTCACGGCTTCACCAACTCGGCTGCGGCCCAACCGAGCTCAGCCGAACGCTCAGGCCGACGCGAATACTGGGCGAGCGCCCGCAAGCCGCTTCCAGCCATGCTCGCAGACGCTACAGTAAGAATTTCAGTATGGTCAACGAAAGAGGACGCCGCAGATGACGAATGCCCGGGACTGGCAGGAAACTCTGGAGGACCTCGACCGTCGGCGACAGCACACCCGGGCCATGGGCGGCCCCGAGCGGGTGGCCAAACACCGGGCTGCCGGCAAACTCGACGCGCGCGCACGCATCGGTCACCTGCTCGATCCCGGAAGCTTCCGTGAGCTGGGCTCCATGGTCGGCGGCCAGATCGCTGCCGACGGCATCGTGGTCGGATCGGGGCTCATCAACGGCTCGCCTGTGATGGTGGGCGCCGAGGACTTCACCACGCTGGCGGGCAGTATCGGCCCCGGCGGCAACGCCAAGCGCTACCGCATCGCCGAACTGGCGCTGCGCGACAAGATCCCGCTGGTGATGCTGCTCGAGGGCGCCGGGTTCCGGCCCACCGGGGAACACTACGGCCGCACCCCCACCGACTTGCTGGCCCAGGCGCAGTGCTCGGGCAAGGTGCCGACAGTGGCCGCGGTACTCGGCCCGTCGGCCGGGCACGGCGCCCTGGTCGGCCCGGTCTGCGATTTCCGGATCATGAGCCCGCACGGCGCGATCTTCACGGCCGGCCCGCCGGTGGTCAAAGAGTCCACCGGCGAGGTGATCTCCAAAGAAGACCTGGGCGGCCCCGACGTGGCGCTGACCAGCGGTGTGGTGCACAACTTCGGCGCCGACGACGCGGCGGTGCTCGACGACATCCGCCGCTACCTGTCCTACTTTCCGTCCAGCGCCTGGTCCTATCCGGTGTCACTGGCACCGGATTCCGCCGCCGAATCACGGGCCACGCCCGAACTGCTCGACATCGTGTCGCGCGACAACCGCCGCGTCTACGACATGCGCTCGGTGCTCGACGTCGTCTTCGACCGGCCCGACTGGTTCGAGGTCCAACCGCGGTTCGGCCGCGCGATCGTCTGCGCCCTGGCGCATCTGGGCGGCCATCCGGTTGCGGTGGTGGCCAACCAGCCGCAGGTGCTGGCCGGTTCCATCGACACCGACGCCGCGGACAAGGCGGCGCACTTCATCATGGTGGCCGACTCGTTCCACCTGCCGATCGTGTTCCTGGCCGACAATCCCGGCATGTTGCCCGGCAGCCGCTCGGAGCGCGCGGGGGTGCTGCGGGCCGGTGCCCGGATGTTCGCCGCCCAGACCGCGGCCACCACCTTGAAGCTGCATCTGACCCTGCGCAAGGCCTACGGGTTCGGTTCCATGGTGATGTCGCTGCTGGGTTTCGACGCGCAGGTGGCGACCTTCGCCTATCCCGGGGCGACGATGGGCGCGATGAGCGCCGCGGCGCTCAGCGCGGCCTCGCACGCCGGGGAGGATCTGGCGGCCAAGCTGCGCGACACCGAACTGCAGGCGTCCTATCACTCCGCCCAGCAGCTCGGCTTCGACGAGCTCATCGACCCCCGCGAGACCCGCGACGCGCTGCTGTGCGCCCTGCAGCGTGGCCTGCACAGCCGCCAGGCCGCCGCCGAGCCGGTGGCCCGAACCGTCATCATGCCCTGATGAGCACCCTGCGCGAGGCCATGCTCGGCGGCTGGAAGCTGGCATCGTTCGACTCCGTCGACATCGCCACCGGCGCGGTGTCGCATCCCCTGGGCACGCAGCCGCGCGGCTTGATCCTCTACACCGGCGACGGCTACATGTCCGCGCAGCTGACCGGGAGCGCCGAGGAGGCTGCGCGCGACGACATGTCGCCCTCCTATATCGCCTACGGCGGCCGCTTCCACGTCGACGAAGACACCGCGACGGTACGCCACGAGGTCAGTGTGTCGATGCTGCCGCAGCTGCTGGCGGCACCGCAGGTGCGGCAGGCGCGGGTCGACGGCGACCGGCTGACCCTGTCGGCGACGACCACCAGCGGCGGGGTCACGGGCCGGCACACCCTGGTCTGGGTCAGACGTCGATGATCACCTTGCCGACCGCCTTGCGGTCGGCGACGTAGCGCAGCGCGGCCGCGGTGTCGGCCAATGGGAAACGGGCACCGATGTAGGGGCTGACCGTGCCCTCGGCGAACAGCCGCTGCAGCTCGGCCAGATCGCGCTCGTTCTCCGCCGGAAAGTCGGTGGCGAAGGTGCGGATCTCCATGCCCTGCACGGTGATGCCCTTGAGCATCACCAGGTTCAGCGGGATCGCGGGAATGACGCCGGAGGCGTAGCCGAGCGTGACGAAGCGCCCGCCGCGGGCCAGACTGCGCAGCGCCGGCTCGGCGTAGGGCCCGCCGACCGGATCCAGCACCGCCTGCGCGCCCGCGCCGGTGATCTCGCGGATGCGCGTCTTGAGGTCCTCGCGGTCGTAGTCCACGGTCGCCGCCGCGCCGCGTTGCCGGCACACCTCCAGCTTCTCCGGGCTTGAGGCCGCCGCGAGTACTTTGGCGCCCATCGCCACGCCGAGGTCGACGGCGGCCAGCCCGACACCACCGGCCGCGCCCAGCACCACCACCCAGTCGCCTTCACCGACGCGGGCCACCGAGCGCAGGGCGTGATAGGCGGTGCGGTAGGTGACGCCGAAACCGGCCGCGGCCGCGTAGTCGATGCCCTCGGGGATCGGTGTTGCGACCGCGGCGGGCACCAACGCCTGCTCGGCGAAGCCGCCCACGAACGACGTGCCGACCACCCGGTCGCCGGGCGCGAAGGCCACGCCCTCCCCGACGGCCAGCACGTCACCGGCCAGCTCGCTGCCGGGGGTGAACGGCACCGGGATCTTGAGCTGGTACTTGCCGTCGATCATCAGCACGTCGGGGAAGTTGACCGCCGCCGCGCGCACCCGGACCACCATGGTGCCGGGCCCGGGCTCCGGATCCGGCAGCTCCCGCAGCACCAGGTCTTCGGGCGGCCCGTAGCGCTCGCAGACGATCGCGCGCATCAGTGGGCCCCCAACCCACGCAGGCAGAACGACACCAGGTGATCCACATCGGCCGGCGCAGGCCGGCGACCCGTATTGAGGTAGCCACGCATGGTCGACAAGGTAGCGCCAAAGACCAGGTCGGCATCCCGGCGGGGGTCGTCGCCACCGAGTGCGCCGACCGGCGCGGTGAGCAGATCGCGCAACGGCGCCAGGATCTCCTGATCGGATAACCGCCGCTGCCCGCCCGCCTCCAGCTGGGTGCTGGCGGTGCGGCTCAGGCTCAGCAGGTGCGGGTCGGAGAGCTGCGCCAGGGCGCCGCGAATCCACCGCGCGACCTGGGCCGCCAGCGCGCGGTCCTTGGCCATCTGGTGTTCCAGGTAGGACACCACGATCGCGACGCCGCGTTCCATCACCGCCAGGATCACGTCGTCCTTGCCGGCGAAGTAGCGGTAGAACGCCTTGTTCGACGAGCCCGCCTCGGCGACGATGTCGCAGACCCGGGGCGGTTCGGGCGCGCTGCGCTGCAACACCGTGACCGCAGCGGCCAGGATGCGCTCCACCTCGGCGGTGGCCTCGCGCTGCCGGTCGTCGAGCGCGCGGTGCACCGCCGCCTCGACCCGGCTCATGGTCTGGGCACCGCGGGGATCTCGTCGAGCAGGTGGCCGTACTTCGCGCGGGCGGCCGCGATGCGGTTGTCCAGGAACTCGCTGGGCCACTCCGGATCCTCGGCCTCGTAGTCCTTGAGCAGCAGCCGGGCCAGGTTCACCTTGTGCGCCTCGGTGGGGCCGTCGGCCAGGCCCAGCGCCACGCCGCCCAGCAGCACATTCGTCAGGGGCAGCTGTTCGGTCAGCCCCATGGCGCCGTGTACCTGGATGGCGCGCAACCCGATCGACTTGAGTATCTGCGAGGCCAGGATCTTGCAGACCCCGATCTCGGCGCGGGCCGCCTTCTCGTCGCCGGAGTCGATCAGCCACGCGGCGTGCAGCACCGTGAGCCGGAACGGGATCAGTTCGGCGTAGGAGTCGGCGATGAAGGCCTGCACGAGCTGCTTGTCGGCCAGCGAACTGCCCTGGGTGAAGCGGCTTTTGGCGCGGCGGGCCATCATGTCGATGGCGCGCTGCGCCACGCCGATCGCGCGCATGGCGTGATGCAGGCGCCCGCCGGCCAGCCGGCTCTGCAGGATCAGGAATCCTTGCCCCGGTTCCCCCAGGATCGCGTCGGCCGGCACCCGGACGTCGTCGTAGCGCACCAGCGAATGCCCGGCCTCGTGGGGATGCGAGCCGACCAGGTGATGGGTGGCTTCGATGACCAGGCCGGGGGTGCCGGCCGGAACCAGGAAGGTCGACGCCCCGCGGTGCACGGGTACATCGGGGTCGGTGATGGCCACCACGATGAAGAACGACGCCACCGAGGCGTTGGAGGAGAAGTACTTGCGTCCGGTGATCACCCAGTCGGCATCGTCTTCGGGGCCGGCGCGCCGGGCCCTGGTGGTGAACACCCGCGGGTCGGCGCCGCCCTGCGGCTCGGTCATCGAGAAGCAGGAGAAGATCTCCCCCGACAGCAGGCCGGCCAGGTAGCGGTCTTTTTGCTCTTGCGTGCCGAAGCGGGCCAGGATCTCGGCGTTGCCGGTGTCGGGGGCCTGGGTGCCGAACACGATCGGCGCCCAGCTGGACCGGCCGAGGATCTCGTTGATCAGGGTCAGTTTGACCGCCCCGAATCCCTGACCGCCCAGCTCGGGACCCAGGTGCGGAGCCCACAGCCCCTGCTCGCGCACCCGGTCCTTGAGGGGGCCGACGATACGGCGGCGTTCCTCGGTCAGCGGCAGATATTCGCAGCCGGGAAACAGCACCTCCAATGGTTCGACCTCGTCGTGCACGAAGGAACGGATCCAGTCGAGCTTGGCCTCGAACTCCGGTTCGGTGGAGAAGTCCCACGCCATCGCTTCAATCCTTTCGCCTGTGCCTCAGGCACTGCCGCCGTCGGCCCGCAGGATCGAGCCGGTGGTGAAACTGGAGGCATCCGACATCAGAAACAGTGCCGCGCCGACGATCTCGGGCGGATTTCCGGCGCGCTGCAATGCCGCGGCGCCGAAGGGGTTGTCGGCTTGGCCGAAGTCCCAGGCCTTGGAGATATCGGTGAGAAAGGGGCCGGGCATCAAGGTGTTAACCCGCACCGTCGGCCCGAAAGCCTGGGCCAGCGCCTCGGTCATGACGTTGAGGCCGGCCTTGGCCGCAGCGTAGGGAATGAAGGACGGGTGCGGGCGCAGCGACCCGTGGGTGCTGACATTGATGATCGATCCCCGGCCGGCTGCCACCATCCGTTCACCGATCAACGCCGACAACCTAAAGGGCCCTTTGAGGTTGAGGTTGACCACGGCGTCGAACATCTTCTCGGTGACGTCGGTCTGCTTGTCGTAGACCGGCGACATGCCGGCGTTGTTGACCAACACGTCGACCCGGCCGAACCGCTGATAGGCCGCATCGACCAATCCGTCGAGCTCATCCCAGTGCCCGACGTGCACGGCATAGGGCATCACCGAGCGTCCGGTGGCGGCCTCGATCTCGGCAGCGGCCAGCTGGCAGGCCTGATATTTGCGGCTGGCGATCAGCACGTCCGCGCCGCACCGGGCGGCGGCCATCGCCATCTCGCGGCCCAGGCCGCGACTGCCGCCGGTGACCAGGACCACGCGGTCGGTCAGGTCGAAGAGCGCGTCGGCGTAACCCATGTCAAGCTCGCTTCGACGGAAGGGAACGGGCGAGTTCGGCTGCGGCACCGATCAACTGCGGGATCATCGGTCCCATGGCGGCGGCGATCTGCGGGTCGACCGCTGCGCCGGTGACCGAGGCGGCGTAGGTCTTCTCCAACACGATCCCCAGCTTCCAGTTGGCCAGCACCAGGTAGTAGTCGATGTTCTCGGTGGACAGGCCGCTGAGCCGCTCGTAGTGCGCCAGCAGCTCGGATCGGGCCGGCATCCCGGCGAGGTCGGCGTAATACCCGTCGGTGCGCGGGTTCTCGCCGTCATAGCCCAGCAAAGCCCAGGCCAGGTCCAGCAGCGGATCCCCGACGGTCGTCATCTCCCAGTCGATGATGGCGACCAGTTTCGCGGGTGCCCCGTGGGCGTACATCACGTTGGCGAACTGGTAGTCGCCGTGCATGATGCCCGGGGTGTAGTGCTGCGGCCGGTTGCGGCGCAGCCAGTCCGCGGCCTCGTCGAGACCTGGCAGCTCCCGCACCCGGTAGCGGTCCAGGAATGCCAGCCAGCGGTCCACCTGGCGCTCGTGGAATCCGTCCGGGCGGCCGAACCCGTCGAGGCCCTGCGCCCGCCAGTCCACCCGGCCGAGCCGGGCGGCGCCCCCGACCAGCTCGAAAGCCAGGCCGCGGCGGGCATTTCGGTCCGAGTCGAACGGGGCCGGCCAGGCGTTGCCGGTCGAATTCCAGCCGGTCACCTCAGCCATGACGTAGAACGGGGTGCCGAGCAGCTCACCGTCGTCAGCGGCGATCAGCCGCGCATGCGGTACGTCGGTGTCCGACAACGCCCGCACCAGGCGGATCTCGCGCCGCAGCCCGTCGATACGGGCGGCGTCGGCGCGCAGGCCGGGCATCCTCAGCACCAGGGTGGCCTCGCCCCGGCGCACCCGGTAGAGCGTGTTCTGCGAGCCTCCGGTCAGCGGTTCAAGCCGGGGGTACTCGCCGTGGCCGGGTGCACCGTGGGCGTCGAGCCATCGCCCCAGCCGGCCGCCGTCGAGCCGGGACCGCTGGCCCTCCGCCATCGCGCACCTCGCAATCTCCGAACAGAGAATAGCGTTCTCCGCCGGAGTGCGTGGGCCGATCGGCCTACGGGCTGAGCACCTCGGAGATCGGGGCTCCCGCGGCGATCTTGCCCCGCGCCCCCATCACCTTGCCGGGCCGTCCGGCGCCCACCACCCCGGCCAGCACGCCGTTGCGCTCGTAGTAGGCCAGGAACTTGTGGCCGTCGTCCTCGACCAGGTGCACGGTGTCGGTGGCCTCCGGCTCGCCCAGGCACTGGATCTTCACGTCGTACTGGTCGCTCCAGAAATACGCCGGCACCGCCACGTCGTGCAGCGACTCCCGGCCCAGCATGTTCGGGACCATGGCGCGGGCCTGGGCGACGACGTTGCTCCAGTGCTCCACCCGCACCTGATGCCCCTCGCGGCCCCGCCAGAAGGCGACGTCGCCGACCGCCCACACCCGGGGCGCGCTGGTGCGCCCGGTCGCGTCGCACACCACCCCGTTGTCCAGCTCCACACCGGAGCCCTCCAGCCATTCGGTCGCCGGCCGCGAGCCGACTCCGAGCACCACCACGTCGGCCGCCAGTTCGGTCCCATCGGTGAGCACCACGGTCTCTACGCGTCCCGCGCCGCGAACTTCGGCCACCCCGACGCCGCTGCGCACATCGACCCCGTTGGCCCGGTGCAGCCGCGCCACCAGTTCGCCGATCTGCTCACCGAGCACAGCGGCCAGCGGCGCCGGCTGCGGCTCGACCAGGACCACCTCCAAGCCCAGCTTGCGCAGACTGGCCGCCGCCTCACAACCGATGAAGCCGGCCCCGATCACCACCGCCCGGCCGGCCCCGGCCGCGTCGTCGCGCACCGCCAGGCTGTCCTGGAAGGACCGGATCACCCGGATTCCGTCGAGGTCGGGCAGGCTCGGGATGCGCCGCGGCACCAGCCCGGTGGCGATCACCAGGTGGTCGTAGCCGAGCACGGTGCCGTCGGCCAGGGTCACTTCCTGCGCCGCGGTGTCGACGCTGCGGGCACCGCAGCCCAACCGCAGGCTGATGTCGTGCTGGGCGTAGAACTCGGGGGGCTCCAGCGTGGTGTCGTCACGCTCGCCGCGCAGCACCTCTTTGGTCAGCGGCGGCCGGTCGTACGGCGGGCGGGTCTCGTCGGAGACGATCGTGATCGGGCCCGCGTATTCCGCGCGCCGCAGTTCCTCGGCTGTGCGCACGGCCGCCAGTCCGCCGCCGACGATGACGATCCCGTTGTCGGGCACCACTATCCCCCTGTTCTGCCGACCAGAGGCGATCAGTACTTGAGCGCGCCCTTGTCGACCTGGATCTGGACTCCCGTCAGGATTCCAGAGCCATCGCCAGCCAACCAAACCACCACGTCGGAGACCTGATCAGGCGTCATGAACGTCTGCGGGTGCAGTGGCATCGGGGGGAACGCGTGCAGATAGTCCGGCCGCTCGGTGAAGATCTCGGCCATCACCTGCGGCTCGATCATCGGAGTGTCCACCGAGTAGGGATGAATCGAGTTCACCCGGATGCGGTGCGCCCCGACTTCGAGGGCCAGCGTGTTGGTCAGGCCCACCAGCGCGTGCTTGCTCGCGGCGTAGTGGCCGTTGCCCGGGGTGGCCTTCAATCCCGCCGAGGAGCTGACGATCACGATGGATCCGCCGTTGTCGGCCGCGATCATCGCCGGCACCGCCGCACGGATGGTGCGCCAGGTGCCGGTCAGGTTCACGTCGATCACGGTGTTCCACTGCTCGTCGGTGAGCTCCCACAGCCGGCCCCAGCTCAGCACCCCGGCGTTGGCGACCAGGACGTCGAGGCGGCCGAATTGCTCGACGCCGTCAGCGACCAGGCTGCGCAGCCCTTCGTCGTCGCGGACATCCACCGGACGGGCCAGCACCTTGCGGCCCTGCGCTTCGACAGCGCTGACCATCTCGGCGAAATCTTCGGGGTTGGCCGCGGGATAGGTGATGGAGTCCGACACCGGACCGCAGATGTCGGTGGCGATGATGTCGGCGCCGGCGGCCGCCAGCCGGATCGCGTGCGAACGGCCCTGACCGCGCGCCGCGCCGGTCACGAAGGCCACCTTGCCCTGCAGATTGTGGTTCTGGCTCTCGCTCACCTGACGAGGCTAACAGCTCGATATAGAACGTGTTCTACCGATCGGGGACCGTCATAGCTCGGCGATGATCTGCTGGCGCTTCTGGTGGTACTCGTCGTCGGTGACGACTCCTTCCTGGCGCAGAACCTCCAATTCCTGCAGGCGCTCTCCCGCCGATCTCGGCTCGACGGCGTCCCGGCCCGCCGCCGCCTCGGTGCTCTGCTCGGCGGCCTGACGGACCACCGCGGCCACCTGCTGACGCACCGCCGGGTCGGAGCGGATGTCGATCTGGCCCTGCACCGGGATGCCGTGCGCCCGCAGGATCTGCAGAAGCTTCATCACCGGGCCGGTGTGGCCGGTCAGATCGTAGGTCTTGTTGTCCTCGGCGAGGGTGAACCGTGCCGGGACCGTGCCGCCCAGCAGCGCGCTGCGCTGCCAATCGACGTAGAAGTCGTTGGTGGTGGGGTCGACCAGGACGGCAAGCCGGCGCGCGGTGATCACCGGCAACCGGTTCAGGGTGGCCAACACACGGTCCTGGGTGTCGAACGGCGCCAGACCCGGCCCTTCGATGTGCAGGTCGAGTTTGACCAGCGGCTGGTTGTTGACCCGGGTCGAGGTCTCGTGAATGGCGACCACCTGCGCCAGGGCCAGCACGCCGTGCTGTTCGAGGTACTGCTGCCGGCTCGCGGCCTTCGCTCCGTAGCCGGTCCACAGCACCGCGGCCACCACGTCAGCACAGGTGACCGCAATGCCCCAGTAGAGCATCCATTCCAGTCCCGCCAGCCGGCCGAAGCCCAGGTAGCAGATCAGGAAGATGGGCCCCACCAGCCCGCCGAACAACAGAACCATGAACTGGGCTTTCAGGTAGCGCCATACCATGTGCCACAGAATATCGCCGCGCCGGGTTCTCGCCGGCAAATACGAAAGCCCCCTTCCCGCGCGGGGAAGGGGGCTTTCGCCTCTGCTGTCGCAGAAAGAGAACTACTTGATGATCTTGACGACCCGGCCGGCGCCGACGGTACGACCACCCTCGCGGATGGCGAACCGCAGACCCTCGTCCATGGCGACGGGCTGGATCAGCTTGACGGTCATCTCGGTGTTGTCACCGGGCATCACCATCTCGGTGCCCTCCGGCAGCGTCACGACACCGGTCACGTCCGTGGTCCGGAAGTAGAACTGCGGACGGTAGTTGTTGAAGAACGGCGTGTGGCGACCACCCTCGTCCTTGGACAGGATGTAGGCCTGACCCTCGAACTCGGTGTGCGGGGTGGTGGTGCCGGGCTTGACCACAACCTGGCCGCGCTCGACGTCCTCACGCTTGATACCACGGATCAGCAGACCGACGTTGTCACCGGCCTGACCCTGGTCCAGCAGCTTGCGGAACATCTCGACACCGGTGACGGTGGTCTTGGTGACGGTGGGCTTGATGCCGACGATCTCGACGTCCTCGTTGACGTTGATCACGCCACGCTCGACACGTCCGGTGACCACGGTGCCACGACCGGTGATCGTGAACACGTCCTCAACGGGCATCAGGAACGGCTTGTCGGTCTCGCGGACCGGGTCCGGGATGGACTCGTCGACGGCGTCCATCAGGTCCTCGACGGACTTGACCCACTTCTCGTCGCCCTCGAGGGCCTTGAGAGCCGACACCCGGACCACCGGGGCCTCCTCGTCGAACTCCTGGGCACCCAGCAGTTCGCGGACCTCCAGCTCGACGAGCTCGAGCAGCTCCTCGTCGTCGACCATGTCGGACTTGTTCAGCGCCACCAGGATGTAGGGCACACCGACCTGACGGGCCAGCAGCACGTGCTCGCGGGTCTGCGGCATCGGGCCGTCGGTGGCCGCGACCACCAGAATCGCGCCGTCCATCTGGGCGGCACCGGTGATCATGTTCTTGATGTAGTCGGCGTGGCCCGGCGCGTCGACGTGGGCGTAGTGCCGCTTCTCGGTCTGGTACTCAACGTGGGAGATGTTGATCGTGATACCGCGCTGACGCTCTTCGGGAGCGTTGTCGATCTGGTCGAACGCACGCGACTCGTTGAGGGCCGGGTACTTGTCGTGCAGAACCTTGGTGATAGCCGCGGTCAGCGTGGTCTTGCCGTGGTCAACGTGACCGATGGTCCCGATGTTGACGTGCGGCTTCGTCCGCTCGAACTTCGCCTTCGCCACTTCTTGTCCTCCTGGACTTGTTGGTGCTGGGTTACAGCAGGATTGATCTTTTTTGGTTTGTGCCACCGTAGCGGCACGGGCGCGAAGTTAGTTACTCGCCCGTTGCCTTCGCGATAATCTCCTTCGACACCTGCGCCGGCACTTCGGCGTAGGAGTCGAAAACCATGGAGTAGTTCGCCCGGCCCTGGGTCTTCGACCGGAGGTCTCCGACGTAGCCGAACATCTCCGACAGCGGCACCAGCGCCTTGACGACACGCGCACCGCTGCGCTCCTCCATGGCCTGGATCTGACCACGGCGGGAGTTCAGGTCGCCGATCACGTCGCCCATGTAGTCCTCGGGCGTGGTGACCTCAACGGCCATGATCGGTTCCAGGATCACCGGCTGCGCGGCAGCGGCAGCCTTCTTCAGCGCCTGCGAGCCGGCAACCTTGAATGCCATCTCGGAGGAGTCGACGTCGTGGTACTGACCGTCGGTCAGGGTGACCTTGATGTTGACCAGCGGGTAGCCGGCCAGCACGCCGTACTGCATGGCGTCCTGGGCCCCGGCGTCCACCGCGGGGATGTACTCGCGGGGCACGCGGCCACCGGTGACCTTGTTCTCGAACTCGTAGGTCGCACCGTCTTCACCGGTGAACGGTTCAATGTCGATGAGGACCTTCGCGAACTGGCCCGAGCCACCCGTCTGCTTCTTGTGGGTGTATTCGACCTTCTCCACCTTGCGGCGGATGGTCTCCTTGTAGGCCACCTGCGGCTTGCCGACGTTGGCCTCGACCTTGAACTCGCGGCGCATGCGGTCCACCAGGATGTCCAGGTGCAGCTCGCCCATGCCGCCGATCACGGTCTGGCCGGTCTCCTGGTCCAGGTGCACCTTGAACGTCGGGTCCTCTTCGGCCAGCTTCTGGATCGCCAGGCTCAGCTTCTCCTGGTCGCTCTTGGTCTTGGGCTCGATGGCCACCTCGATGACCGGAGCCGGGAACGTCATCGACTCCAGCACGATCTGGTTGTTCGGGTCGCACAAGGTGTCGCCGGTGGTGGTGTCCTTGAGGCCAATCATCGCGTAGATGTGGCCGGCAAACGCCGAGTCGACCGGGTTCTCCTTGTTGGAGTGCATCTGGAACAGCTTGCCCAGCCGCTCCTTCTTGCCCTTGGTCGAGTTGACCACCTGCGTGCCGGACTCCACCTTGCCCGAGTACACCCGAACGTAGGTGAGCTTGCCGAAGAACGGGTGCACCGCGATCTTGAACGCCAGCGCCGAGAACGGCTCGTCGATGCTGGGCTTGCGGCTGATGATCTCGTCTTCCTTGCCGGGCACGTGGCCCTGCACCGACTCGACGTCCAGCGGCGACGGCAGGTAGTCGATCACCGCGTCCAGCATCGGCTGGACACCCTTGTTCTTGAACGCGCTGCCGCACAGCACCGGGTAGAGCTCCGAAGAGACCGTCAGCTTGCGGATGCCGCCCTTGATCTCCTCGGTCGAGAGCTCCTCGCCCCCGAGGTACTTCTCCAGCAGAGCCTCATCGGTCTCGGCGACGGCTTCCAGCAGAGCCGTCCGGTACTCGTCCGCCTTGTCCGCCAGATCGGCCGGGATCTCGATGGTCTCGTAGGTCTCACCGAGCTTGGTCTCGCCGCGCCACACCTTGGCGTTCATCTCGACCAGGTCGACGATGCCCTCGAAGTCGTTCTCCGCACCGATGGGCAACTGGATCACCAGGGGCCGGGCACCGAGGCGCTCTTCGATGGTGCGCACGGTGAAGTAGAAGTCCGCACCGAGCTTGTCCATCTTGTTGACGAAGCAGATCCGGGGCACGTCGTACTTGTCGGCCTGCCGCCACACCTGCTCAGACTGCGGCTCCACGCCCTCCTTGCCGTCGAACACGGCAACGGCGCCATCAAGGACACGCAGGGAGCGCTCCACCTCGACGGTGAAGTCGACGTGGCCCGGGGTGTCGATGATGTTGATCTGGTTTTTGTTCCAGAAGCAGGTCACCGCGGCGGAGGTGATGGTGATGCCGCGCTCCTGCTCCTGCTCCATCCAGTCGGTCGTGGAGGCACCGTCGTGCGTCTCACCGATCTTGTAGTTGACGCCGGTGTAGTACAGGATCCGCTCGGTCGTCGTCGTCTTACCCGCATCGATGTGCGCCATGATGCCGATATTGCGGACCTTGTTCAGGTCAGTCAGCACATCCTGTGCCACAGCAGTCTTCCCACTCTTTCGGTTACTTCAATTGCTTGTTGTCGCAGGCGCGTCGGCGGTCAGGCCGCCGACGTGATCACCAGCGGTAGTGCGCGAACGCCCGGTTGGCCTCGGCCATCTTGTGGGTGTCTTCACGCCGCTTGACCGCAGCGCCCAGGCCATTGCTGGCGTCCAGGATCTCGTTGGCCAGCCGCTCGATCATGGTCTTCTCCCGGCGAGCCCGCGAGAAGCTGACCAGCCAGCGCAGCGCCAGCGTGGTGGAGCGCTCGGCACGCACCTCGACCGGCACCTGGTAGGTGGCACCACCGACGCGGCGGCTGCGGACCTCCAGCGCCGGCTTGACGTTGTCCATCGCACGCTTGAGCGTCACAACCGGGTCGGTACCGGTCTTCTCCCGAGCCTGCTCGAGAGCGCCGTAGACGATGCGCTCGGCCAGCGACTTCTTGCCGTCGAGCAGCACCTTGTTGACCAGCTGGGTGACCAGCTGCGATCCGTAGACCGGGTCGTTGACCAGCGGACGCTTGGGTGCGGGGCCCTTGCGCGGCATCAGCTCTTCTCCTTCTTCGCGCCATAGCGGCTGCGGGCCTGCTTGCGGTTCTTGACTCCCTGGGTGTCCAGCGAGCCGCGAATGATCTTGTAGCGCACACCCGGCAGGTCCTTCACACGCCCGCCACGCACCAGCACCATCGAGTGCTCCTGCAGGTTGTGACCCTCACCCGGGATGTAGGCGGTCACCTCCACCTGGCTGGTCAGCTTGACACGCGCCACCTTGCGAAGTGCCGAGTTCGGCTTCTTGGGGGTGGTGGTGTACACGCGGGTGCACACGCCCCGACGCTGCGGGCTGCCCTTGAGGGCCGCAGTCTTCACCTTGGCGACCTTGTCGCGGCGGCCCTTACGGACCAGCTGCTGAATGGTTGGCATCTACCGGCTTCCTGTATCGCTGTTCAAAACTCTCGTAAAACCTGCAGTCTGTGCCCCACCGCTACCCCGCGGTCGGGCGTGTCGCATGGACCGCCGCGGATTACTCCGCTGCATAATGGACATGCGAATTGGGCCAGGCGCGCGCGTTATGTCACCAAACGCGCCTCGGTGGCCAGGCACGAGCTACCACATTACCCGCCAACACTCTGGCAGGTCAAAGCGCGTCGACGCCGGCCTGCTGCACCGGCCCCGCGGCTACTCGGTGCGGCTGTCCATCGCCGAAGCCAGCCGGCGCACCATATCGGCGAAGACGGCGTCGGTGTCGACGTCGTCCATGACTCCGGTCATCTCCAGCAGCACAAATCCGTGCATGGCCGCCCAGAACTCCAGGGCCGCGTGAAAAGCCCGCTCCCCTTCGAGGCCATAGGACATCAACACCTCGATGACCGGGGCGGCAGCGCGAGTGGCGGCGGCGGTGTACTCCGGGTCCTCGCCGCCCAGCGGCATCCGGGTGAACGCCGAATACCGGCCCGGGTGATGGTGGGCATAGCTGCGGTAGGCGCCGGCCATCGCCAACACCGCGTCATCGCGGGCGCGGCCCTGGCCGACCTGGGTCAGCATCTCGAGGATGTCGTCGATGACACGCATGCGCATGGCGCGCCGCAGGTCGCCCAGGCTGTGCACGTGGTTGTACAGCGACGGCCCCTTGGTGCCCAGCTGCGTGGCCAATGCGTTGATAGTCAGGGCATCCCAGCCCTCCCGGTCCAGGAAGTTCAGGGCAGCGTTGACGATGCCGTCGCGGCTCAGCTTGACCGGGCGCGCCCCCGATTTGCCGTTGGCGCGCGAGCGACCCCCCGTGGCGGGCGGGTCGGGTCGAGCTGACATGGAGTACGCCCTTCACATTGGCCGGAGGAGGTCAGCACAGAACTCTAATCGACCGATCAGAGGGGAACCCGAGTACGCGCCAGCGCGTCCGACGTAAGCTGTGCCGAATTGCGTCTGGTGAGAGGTAACCGTCGATGAAATGGACCGCGTGTGCCGGCGCGCTGCTGGCTCTGGCAGCCGGTTGCCTGGGCGGCGCCGCGAGCACGCACGCGGTGCCCGGTGACATCCACATCTACGGGGTGCACGAGACGCGCGTTCTGGACTGCGACGGCGGCACGCTGTTCGTCAACGGTGTCAATGTGACCGTCCACGCGATGGGCAGTTGCTGGGCGGTGACCATGCAGGGTTCGCAGAACACCGTGATCGCCGAGAACATCGTCAACGACGTCACCGTGTACGGCTACGACCAGACCGTCTACTACCACAACGGTGATCCACTGCTGTTCGACCGCGGACGCGAGCTGGGGATGACCAACCGGCTCCAACGCGTACCGGCGGCGTGACCGGCGTTCGCCGGCTCTACCGCTGCCCGCTGGTGGCCGGCGGGATCGCGCTGCTGGCGGTCGTGCTCACCGGCTGCGGGTCGCCGGCGCCGAAATCCGCGCGGATCGCCAAGAGCTACGGCGGGCAGTTCTCCGACATGCTCAGCTACGCGTCGTTCGGCGCGACGTCGGCCCTGGACTGCGCTGATGGCAAGTCGCTCACCGTGGCCGGTTCCAACAACACGCTGACGGTCCGGGGCAGCTGTGAGGCGGTCGACGTCAGCGGTGCCGACAACCGCATCACCATCGAGCGCATCGGCAAGACGCTGACGCTGACCGGGCTCAACAATTCGGTCACCTATCGCAACGGGGAGCCCAAGGTCGACGATCGCGGGTCGGGCAACACCGTCACCGCGCGACGCTGACGGGCACCGCCCGCTGGGCACCCGGGCCCGCGCTCACGCTTTGGCGCCGTGGCGGCCGGCACCGCCGGCGAACCGGTCCGCCCCGCGCAGCGCCTCATCGGCCACCCGCGCGATGCTGTCGAATTCCTGATCCAGCGCGTGGGATTCGGTCAAGCCCCACTGCCGCAACGCCGACAACCGGTCCGAACGCAGGCAGCCCTGCGGCAGTTCGGCCAGGTCGAGGGCCAACCGCTCTGCCGCCCGGCGGGCGTGGCCGGGGGGGACCACCCGATTGGCCAGGCCGATTGCCAGCGCCTCCTCGGCGTTCACCGCCCGGCCGGTGAGGATCATGTCCATAGCGCGGCTGTGCCCGATCAGCCGAGGCAGTCGCACGGTGCCGCCGTCGATGAGCGGCACCCCCCATCGCCGGCAGAAGACCCCGAACACCGCGTCGGCCTCGACCACCCGCAGGTCGCACCACAGCGCCAGTTCCAGGCCCCCGGCCACCGCGTGGCCGCTCACGGCGGCGATCACCGGTTTGGACAACATCATTCGGGTGGGCCCCATGGGACCGGGACCGCTGCGGTGGGTCTGATTGGCGGCGGGGGTGCCGAATGCTTTGAGATCGGCCCCTGCGCAAAAGGTTCCGTGGTCTCCCCACAACACCGCCACCGACGCCGCCTGGTCGCGCTCGAACTCGTCGAAGGCCTGATACAGCGCGGCGGCGGTCGGGCCGTCGACGGCGTTGCGCGCCTGTGGCCGGTTGAGGATCACCGTGGTGACCGGGCCGCTGCGCTCCACACGTACCGCATCGTTCATTGCAAGACCGCCTCTCGGCTCGCGTCGCGGCGCGAGACCAGTTCGTCCGCGAACTCCGCGTAGCGACTGCGGATTCGCGCCCCCGGCCAGTCCGCCGGAAGCAGTTCGGTGGGCAGCACCGGGTCCCGGCGCAGGTGACGGACCATGGCTGCGGCGACGACGAAGCGGGCCGGTATGTCCGGCGCCTCGGCCATGGCGGCGAGCAGCTCGTGGCCGGTCTGGGCCCACCCGGTCAGGTCCCACAGCGTGGCAGCCAGTTCGTCCGGATTGTCGTCGCGCGCGATGAGCAGCCGGGTGTGCTGTTTCAGGCCGTCGAGCTCGGCGGCGATATTGTCCGGGCGCATCCAGAACCCCTCGCGCAGTTCGGCGAACCGCCGCTCGGACAGCCCCGCCCGCAGGCCCGCCCGGGTTCGCGCGTCGCAGCCGACGCTGGTGATCACCACGGCCAGCCAGTCGCCGCCCCAGGCGGTGGTCTGCGGGTCCAGGGCGGCGTCCTGTCGGCGCTGGCGCTCGAGCAGACGCTCGGACAGTCCGTAGCCCTCGGCGGAGCGCACCAGGTCGCCGGCGGCGACCAGCCGGGTCAGCGCCACTCGCAAGGCGGTCTCCTTGATGCCGAAACCAGCGGTGAGGCGCAACAATTCACCCGCGGTAGCCGAGGCCGGGTGCGCCCCCAGGAGCACCGACAGGACTACCGAGCGCGCTGTCATCCGTACCGGCATGCGTGGCGTCCTAAACCCCGGAGGCCTGCCGGCCGTAGTCCCCGAACGGCTCGTCGCGGTGCCGCACGGCGTCGCGGAACCCATGCGCCACCGCGTCGGCGACGAAGGCGTGGCCTTCGGGCGTGTGCCGTGCCACCCCGTCGAACACGGTGCTGACCATCCGGCTGGTGGCCACGCCCTGTTGCAGCAGCGCAGTGTTGAGCGCGAGCTTGGCCATGATCAGCTGGTTGACCGGCATCGCGGCGATGCGGGCCACCAGGCGCTCCGTGCGCTCATCGAGGTCGGCCGGATCGGGAGCCTCGATCGCCAGCCCCCATTCGGCGGCCTGCGCGCCGGTGATGCAGTCGCCGGTCAGCAGGAGGCGTTTGGCGCGCTGGTCGCCGAGCCGGTGCGCCCACAGTCCCGCCGCCGGCACTCCCCACACCCGGGCCGGCGGATACCCGATCTTTGCGTCGGATGCCGCGATCACCTGATCGGCGTGCAGTGCGATATCGGTGCCGCCGGCCACGCAGTAGCCGTGGATTTTGACCACGGTCGGCTTGTCGGCGTACATCAGCGACGCAAAGCCCCGAACGAAACGGCTCATCATCTGGTAGTCGGTCATCGGGTCCCACGGCTTGTCCGGGCGATGGTTGGCGGCTTGGGTCTTGCCGTCGAGCACGGTGCCGCGGTAGTCCTCCCCGCCCGCCGATGCGGACCCGTCGGCGTAGGCGCCCAGGTCGAAGCCCGCGCAGAATCCCTCGCCGCGGCCCGATACCAGGATCACGTGCACATTTGGGTCCAGATCGGCTCGCTCGACCAGTGCCGACAGTTCCCGTGGAGTGTCGGCGGTGATCGCGTTGCCGTGCTCGGGGCGGTCGAAGGTGATCCGGGCGACGCGGTCGGTGACCTCGTAGGTCATGGTCCGCAGGTTGTCGAATTCGACCGGGGCGATGTGGTGCCGCATGGCGTGCCGGCCTCAGCCCTTGACCAGCGCGCGCTCGATGATCGGTCCGAGGTCCAGACCGGCCGGCAGGGTGCCGAATGCACCGCCCCACTGGTGCGCGAGCCGGGTCGCCAGGAAGGCCTCGGCGACAGCCGGGTGGCCGTGGCGCACCAGCAGCGCACCCTGCAGCGCCAGGCAGATGTCCTCGGCGACTTTGCGGGCCTGGATCTGGGCGGCGACGAGGTCGGATCCGAGGCCGGCAAGTTGGGTCTGCAACGCTGCGACGTGGGAGTCGAGGCGCTGATCCTGCCCGGCGGCGCCGGCGAGCTCGTCGAAGAGCACGTCGACCGATTGCGGGGCGGTGGCCAGCGCGCGCAGCGTGTCCAGGGCGCTGACGTTGCCCGACCCCTCCCAGATGCCCATCAGCGGCGCCTCCCGATACAACCGCGGCATCAGCGAGTCCTCGATGTAGCCGTTGCCGCCCAGGCACTCCATCGCCTCGGCGGCGTGCGGCGTGGCGCGTTTGCAGACCCAGTACTTGGTGGCCGCCAGGCCGAGCCGGCGCAGCAGGCCCTCGCGCTCGTCGCCGCGCACCGCCTTGTCCGTGGCGCCGGCCATCCGCATCGCGACCATGGTGGCCGCCTCAGCCTCCACGGCCAGGTCCGCCAGCACGTTGCGCATCAGCGGTTGATCGATCAGGTACGCGCCGAACGCCTTGCGGTGCGCAGCGTGGTAGGTGGCGCGTGCCAGCCCCATCCGCATGCTGGTCGCGCTGCCCAGCGCGCAGTCCAGCCGGGTGAGGTTGACCATCTCGATGATGACCGAGACGCCGCGGCCCTCCTGTCCCACCAGCCACGCGGTGGCGCCGTCGTATTCGACCTCGCTGGAGGCGTTGGCGTGGTTGCCCAGTTTGTCCTTGAGCCGCTGCAGCCGCATCCGGTTGCGGGTGCCGTCGGGCAGGATGCGGGGCAGGAAGAAGCAGCTCAGCCCACCGGGCGCCTGCGCCAGCACCAGGAACACGTCGCACATCGGCGCCGAGGTGAACCACTTGTGGCCGGTCAGCGCGTAGCTGCCATCGGCGTTGGGCACCGCCTGGGTGGTTCCGGCGCGCACATCGGAGCCGCCCTGCTTCTCGGTCATCGACATGCCCGCGGTGATTCCGGCTTTGGCTGCCGGCACCTTCAGCTCGGGGTCGTAGACGCGGCTGGTCAGCAGCGGCTCGTAGGTCTTGGCGAGTTCGGCGTTGTTGCGTAGTGCGGGCACGACCGCGTACGTCATCGAGATCGGACACATGTGGCCCGGCTCGGCGGTCCACACGCCGGTCTGCGCGCCGCGGACGACGTGCGCGCCGGGCCGCGGGTCGGCCCACGGGGCTGCGTGCAGGCCGTGCGCTATCGCGGCGCGCATCAACTCGTGGTAGGCCGGGTCGTATTCGACCTCGTCGATCCGGTTGCCGACCACGTCGTGGGTGTGCAGCACCGGGCGGTTGCGGTCGGCCAGCTGGCCCCAGCGTTGCACCTGCTGGGATGCGGACAGGGCTCCGAGTTCGGTGACCGCGTCGACGCCCCACTGGCCGCCCTCGCGGATCAGTGCCTCGATCAGGACCGGGGACGACGCGGGGTTGAACCCCTCCAGCGGAAGTACCTGGTTGGTGACGATATGCGTGTCGGCCATAACCGGAATATTACTGTTATTCCACGCATGCACAATGGCTGTAACCGCAGGGAGCCAGACGCAATAAACGGCGGTCACAACCTGAATTCGGGAGTTCAGGCCGTGACCGCCGTCGATTTTGAGGCGCCGGACTAGGCGCTGCGCATTCCCCCTACGCCATGCTGCTCAGACATGTGGACCCCCTCCAGTGCTGAGACGACGAGTGTGCGCAGCCGCCGTAGTCACGGCGCCTACAAACAGTTGTAGCACAGAACCAACCAGATGTCACGCCGTTTGACATGAATCAGCCATAAGGAATGGTTTTAGGGCGTCAGCAGTATCAGCCCACTCTGTCCCGCAGGAACGCGATGTCGGCCTTGCGGCCCTCCTCCGCGGTTTCGCAGATCACCGGCGCACCGGCAGCCTTGACCACCGCGACCAGCAGGTCCGGATCGATCTGCCCGGTGCCGAAGTTGGCGTGCCGGTCGCGCCCGGAACCCGGGGCGTCCTTGGAGTCGTTGCAGTGCACCAGATCGATGCGTCCGGTGATCGCCTTGATGCGCTCCGCGGCGTCGGGCAGGGATTCCCCGGCCGCCCAGGTGTGGCAGGTGTCCAGGCAGAACCCGACGCCGGTATCGCCGATGTGGTCCCACAGCTTGGCGATGGTGTCGAAGTGCCGCGCCATCGCGTACTCGCCCCCGGCGGTGTTCTCCAGGTACACCGGGACCGTGGTCTCCAGGCGGTCCAGCGCCTTGCGCCATCGGACGAAACCCGCCTGCGGATCGTCGTCGTCGGCGGTGACGTGGCCGCCGTGCACGATCACCGCGACCGCGCCGACGTCGGCGGCGGCGTCGCAGGTCTGCTGCAAGACGGTGCGCGACGGGATGCGCACCCGGTTGTTCGGCGAGGCGACGTTGATCAGGTAGGGCGCGTGGACATAGATCGGCAGCGCCGCCGCGCGCAGTTGCGCCGCGTCGTCGCGGGGCTTGGGAGGCTTCCAGCTCTGCGGGTTGCCGAGGAATATCTGCACCACCTCGGCCCCCTCGGCCTCGGCGGCTGCCAGCGGATTCTGCGGGCGCACATGGGATCCGATCAACACGGCGGCCAGCCTACCGGCGCCGCGACGCCGACGGTCAGTCCAGATCGATCGGCCAGGTGTGCACCGGCTGGTTGGTGTGCATGTGCGTGCAGTAGCGGCGCAGCATCTCCGACAGTGCGGCAGTCCGGCTGGCGCCCCGCTCCTGCAACGCCCGAACCGTCGCCACCTGCCAGGTGGCGCCGTTGCGTCCGGTCGTCACCCGATCGGCGATGATCCCCAGGTAGTGGTCGACCACCTCGGCTGCCACGCCCCATTCCTCCAGACCCTGCCGGGCCAACGGCAGCAGCACGCGCCGCGTCAACTCCGCCGCACTCACCTCGCCCAGACCCGGCCAGAACAGCCGGGCCGCCATGCCGTGGCGCGCCGCCCGCCGAAAGTTGTCGTGGGCCACCGCAAAACCCAACTGGGTCCACAGCGGACGCTGCTCACGGGCCAGGCGGTGCAGCAGGCCGTAGTAGAAGACCGCGTTGGCCACCATATCGGCGACCGTAGGACCCGAAGGCAGGACGCGGTTCTCCACCCGCAGGTGCGGCCGGCCGTCCACGACGTCGTAGACCGGTCGATTCCAGCGGTAGACGGTGCCGTTGTGCAGACGCAGCTCGGCCAGCTGCGGGGTGCGGCCCTGCGCGAGTTCGTCGGCCGGGTCCTCATCGGAGATCTCGGGAAGCAGCGACGGAAAGTAGCGCACGTTCTCCTCGAACAGGTCGAAAATCGAGGTGATCCACCGTTCACCGAACCAGACCCGGGGCCGCACGCCCTGGTTCTTCAGTTCGTCGGGGCGGGTGTCGGTGGATTGGGCGAACAACTCCACCCGGGTCTCCGCCCAGAGCCGATGGCCGAAGAAGTAGGGCGAATTGGCGCCGATCGCCAGTTGCGGGCCGGCCACCACCTGCGCGGCATTCCAGTGGCTGGCGAAGTCTGACGGCGAGACTTGCAGGTGCAATTGTGTACTGGTGCAAGCCGATTCCGGCGCGATGTCTCCGACGTGCAGGTTCAGCGGCTCCGGGCCGTCGATGTCGATGTCGATGTCTTCGCCGCGGGCGGCGAAGATCGAGTCATTGAGCGCCACATACCGCGCCGAGTCACTCATCCAGTCCCCGGACAGATGATCGGGCATCAGCGTCGGCAGAATCCCGATCATCACGATCCGCGCGTCGTGGGCGCGGGCCTTGGCCTCGGCGGCATTGAGCCGGGCCCGCACCTCAGCTTCGAGATCCAGCGCGGACAGCGCCGTGAACTGCCGGGGCGGCACGTTGAACTCGATGTTGTAGGAACCCAATTCCCGCTGAAATGCCGGATCGTCGATCGATGACAGGACACCGGCGTTGGCCATGGTCGGCAGGTAGTCGGCGCCGATCAGGTTGCCCTCGATCTCCATGCCGGTCAACGGCGGATCGCAGTCGAAGCTGGCCTGAGCCAGCATCGTCTCGAAGACATCCAGGCATTGCTGGATCTTGTGCCGGTACTGGCGGCGCTGGGTGCGGGAAAAGGTGGTGTCCTTGAGTTCGTCCCCCATGCCAACGATGCAACCTTGCCGGCTGCCGGGCCGCAACCTTGCGTGCTCACGACGGGCGCAGCGCCGCTGTTTCGGCCTGCGAGCCAATGAGAAGAGCCCCGGAGCGCTGCTCCGGGGCTCTTCTCGTTGCCGACTAGCGGTAGTCGCTGTACCCGTAGTCGTCCAGCGGAACCGCGGCGCCGGTGGCGGCGCCGAAGTCCGGGCTGTAGTACTGATCCTCGTAGGACGGGATCGTGTACGCAGCGGCCCGGGCCTCTTCGGTGGGCTGAACGGCGATGTTGCGGTACCGGTTGATGCCGGTGCCGGCCGGGATCAGCTTGCCGATGATCACGTTCTCCTTCAGGCCCTGCAGCTTGTCGCTGCGGCAGTTGATCGCCGCATCGGTCAGCACGCGGGTGGTCTCCTGGAAGGAGGCCGCCGACAGCCACGAGTCGGTGGCCAGCGATGCCTTGGTGATACCCATCAGCACCGGACGCCCAGCCGCGGGCTCGAGGCCCTCGGCCACCACCCGCCGGTTCGCCGTCTCGAACTCGGCCCGCTCGGTCAGCGAACCGGGCAGGAACTCCGTGGCGCCCGAGTCGATGATGGTCACCCGGCGCAGCATCTGCCGGACGATCACCTCGATGTGCTTGTCGTGGATCGACACACCCTGGGCCCGGTAGACCTGCTGGACCTCGTTGACCAGGTGGATCTGCACCTCACGGGGCCCCTGCACGCGCAGCACCTCGTGCGGGTCGGCAGAACCCTCCATGAGCTGCTGTCCGACCTCGACGTGGTCGCCGTCGGCCAGCAACCGCTCCGAGCCGTCCTCGTGCTTGAACACGCGCAGCCGCTGACGCTTGGGCAGCTTGTCGTAGACCACTTCCTCGCCACCGTCGTCCGGCACGATCGTGATCTTGTAGAACTTCTCGCCCTCTTCCAGCTGCACCCGCCCGGCGACGTCGGCGATCGGCGCCTTGCCGCGCGGCACCCGCGCCTCGAACAGTTCCTGCACCCGCGGCAGACCACCGGTGATGTCTTCACCGACACCACCCTGGTGGAAGGTACGCATGGTCAGCTGCGTGCCGGGCTCACCGATGGACTGGGCGGCGACGATACCGACCGCCTCACCGATGTCCACCAGCTTGCCGGTTGCCATCGAGCGGCCGTAGCACGTTGCGCAGACCCCGGTTCCGGTGGCGCAGGTCAGCACCGAACGCACCTTGACGGTGGCGACACCGGCCGCCAGCAGCGCCTCGATCGACGGGTCGCCCAGGTCGTGTCCGCGCTCGACCACAACGTTGCCGTTGCTGTCGACCGCGTCCACGGCCAGCGTGCGGGCGTACGCCGAGGTCTCGACGAACGGGTTGCGGATCAGCGATCCGTCGGCCTGCACCTCGGCCAAGTCGACGATGATGCCGCGCTCAGTGCCGCAGTCGTGCTCGCGCACGATCACGTCCTGGGACACGTCCACCAGACGACGGGTCAGGTAACCCGAGTCGGCGGTACGCAACGCGGTGTCCGCCAAGCCCTTTCGGGCGCCGTGGGTGTTGATGAAGTACTCCAGCACGGTCAGGCCCTCACGGAAGGAGGACTTGATCGGCCGCGGGATGAACTCACCCTTGGGGTTGGTCACCAGACCCTTCATGCCGGCCAGCGTCCGGGTCTGGGTGAAGTTACCCGTCGCACCGGAGTCCACGATCGTGATGATCGGGTTGTCGGACGGGTAGTGGTCACGCAGCGCCTGACCCACCTCCTCGGTGGCTTCCTTCCAGATCTCCACCAGCGCCTCGTTGCGCTCGTCCCGGTTGAGAGCACCACGCTGGAACTGCTTCTCCAGCTTGTCGGCGCGCTCCTCGTAGGCGTCGAGGATCTCCTTCTTGCGCGGCGGCACCAGCACGTCGGCCATCGACACCGTGACCCCCGAACGCGTGGCCCAGTAGAAGCCGGCGTCCTTGAGCTTGTCCACGGTCTGCGCGACCACGATCATCGGGTAGCGCTCGGCCAGGTCGTTGATGATGACGGCCTGAACCTTCTTGTGCATCTGCTTGTCCACGAACGGGTACCCGGCCGGCAGCAGCTCGTTGAACAGGACCCGGCCCAGCGTGGTCTCGGCGATCCAGGCGCCGCCCGGGCGCCAGCCGTTCTCGCCGAACAGCTCGGTCTCCACCTCAGCCGGCGGCCGCAGCTGGTCCAGCCGCACTTTGATCCGCGCCCGCACGCTCAACGCGCCGCGGTCCACGGCCATGATCGCCTCAGCCGGCGAGGAGTACACGCCAGACTCCGGGCGGTCCTTGGCGGCCGGAGTGTATTCGCCTGTGTCACCTTTGATCTCGGTGGTCAGGTAGTACAGGCCCGTGACCATGTCCAGTCGCGGCATGGCCAGCGGACGGCCCGACGCCGGCGACAGGATGTTGTTGGAAGACAGCATCAGGATGCGGGCCTCGGCCTGCGCCTCGGCGCTCAGCGGCAGGTGCACAGCCATCTGGTCGCCGTCGAAGTCGGCGTTGAAGGCTTCACAGACCAGCGGGTGCAGCTGGATCGCCTTGCCTTCCACCAGCTGCGGCTCGAAGGCCTGAATACCCAACCGGTGCAGCGTGGGTGCACGGTTGAGCAGCACCGGGTGCTGGGCGATGACCTCTTCGAGGACGTCCCACACCTGGGGGCGCTGCCGCTCCACCATCCGCTTGGCGCTCTTGATGTTCTGGGCGTGGTTCAGGTCGACCAGTCGCTTCATCACGAACGGCTTGAACAGCTCCAGTGCCATCAGCTTCGGCAGACCGCATTGGTGCAGTTTGAGCTGGGGACCGACGACGATCACCGAACGGCCCGAGTAGTCGACACGCTTGCCGAGCAGGTTCTGACGGAACCGGCCCTGCTTGCCCTTGAGCAGGTCGCTCAAGGACTTCAGCGGGCGGTTGCCCGGTCCGGTGACCGGCCGGCCACGACGGCCGTTGTCGAACAGCGCGTCGACCGACTCCTGCAGCATCCGTTTCTCGTTGTTGACGATGATCTCGGGCGCACCCAGATCGATCAGTCGCTTGAGACGGTTGTTGCGGTTGATGACCCGGCGGTACAGGTCGTTGAGGTCACTGGTGGCGAACCGGCCACCGTCGAGCTGGACCATCGGGCGCAGCTCCGGCGGGATCACCGGCACCGCGTCGAGCACCATGCCCATCGGGGAGTTGCCCGACTGCTGGAACGCGGCGACCACCTTCAGTCGCTTGAGGGCGCGAAGCTTCTTCTGGCCCTTGCCGTTCTTGATGATGTCGCGCAGCGACTCGGCCTCGGCGTCGATGTCGAAGGTCTCGATGAGCTTCTGGATCGACTCGGCACCCATGGCGCCGGTGAAGTACTCGCCGTAGCGATCCACCAGCTCGCGGTAGACGGTCTCGTCGACGATCAGCTGCTTGGGAGCCAGCTTGACGAAGGTGTCCCAGATGTTGCCGAGGCGGTCCAGCTCGCGCTGGGCACGATCGCGCAGCTGGCGCATCTCGCGTTCGCCGCCGTCGCGAACCTTACGGCGCACGTCGGCTTTGGCACCCTCGGCCTCGAGCTCGGCCAGGTCGGCCTCGAGCTTCTGGGCACGGGCTTCCAGGTCGGCGTCGCGCTGGTCCTCGACCGACTTCTTCTCGACGACCATCTCGGCTTCCAGGGTGGAGAGCTCGTTGTGGCGCATCTCGGTGTCGACGCTGGTGATGACGTAGGCCGCGAAGTAGATGATCTTCTCGAGGTCCTTGGGTGCCAGGTCCAGCAGGTAGCCCAGGCGCGACGGCACGCCCTTGAAGTACCAGATGTGAGTGACCGGGGCGGCCAGTTCGATGTGGCCCATCCGCTCACGACGCACCTTGGCGCGAGTTACCTCGACGCCACAGCGCTCACAGATGATGCCCTTGAAGCGCACCCGCTTGTACTTGCCGCAGTAGCACTCCCAGTCGCGAGTCGGTCCGAAGATCTTCTCGCAGAACAGGCCGTCCTTCTCGGGCTTGAGCGTGCGGTAGTTGATCGTTTCCGGCTTCTTGACCTCGCCGTAGGACCATTGCCGGATGTCCTCCGCGGTCGCCAGGCCGATGCGGAGCTCATCGAAGAAGTTGACGTCTAGCACGTAACTCCCTTTCCCCTTGCGGGATTAGTAACTAGTAACTAGGCCAGGTCTTCCACAGAAGCGGATTCGTTGCGGGACAGGTTGATTCCCAGGTTGGCGGCTGCCCGCTCCAGGTCTTCGTCCTCGCCTTCGCGCAGCTCGATCGCCGCACCGTCCTTCGCGAGCACCTCGACGTTGAGGCACAGGGACTGCAGCTCTTTGAGCAGCACCTTGAAGGACTCCGGGATGCCCGGCTCGGGGATGTTCTCGCCCTTGACGATCGCCTCGTAGACCTTGACCCGGCCGACGGTGTCGTCGGACTTGATCGTCAGCAGCTCCTGCAGCGTGTACGCCGCACCGTAGGCCTGCATGGCCCAGCACTCCATCTCACCGAACCGCTGGCCACCGAACTGCGCCTTACCACCCAGCGGCTGCTGGGTGATCATCGAGTACGGACCGGTGGAACGCGCGTGAATCTTGTCGTCCACCAGGTGGTGCAGCTTCATGATGTACATGTAGCCGACGGTCACCGGGTACGGGAACGGCTCACCGGAGCGGCCGTCGAACAGCTGCGCCTTGCCGTCGCCGTTGACCATGACTTCACCGTCGCGGTTGGCCAACGTCGAGGACAGCAGGCCCTGCAGCTCGGCCTCCTTCGCGCCGTCGAACACCGGGGTCGCGGTGCGGGTGTCGGGTCCGGCGGAGTAGAGCTCCTCGGGGAGCTGATCCGCCCAATCCGGCGTACCGGCCGCCACATCGATGTTCCAGCCGGTCTTGGCGATCCAGCCCAGGTGGGTCTCCAGGATCTGACCGATGTTCATACGCCGCGGCACACCGTGGGTGTTCAAGATGATGTCGACCGGCGTGCCGTCCGGCAGGAACGGCATGTCCTCCGCCGGCAGGATCTTGCCGATGACGCCCTTGTTGCCGTGGCGGCCGGCCAGCTTGTCACCGTCGGAGATCTTGCGCTTCTGCGCGACGTAGACACGCACCAGCTCGTTGACACCGGCGGGCAGCTCGTCGTCGTCCTCGCGGGAGAACACCCGGATGCCGATGACCTTGCCGGACTCACCGTGCGGCACCTTCAGTGAGGTGTCGCGGACCTCGCGAGCCTTCTCGCCGAAGATCGCACGCAGCAGCCGCTCTTCGGGCGTCAGCTCGGTCTCACCCTTGGGGGTGACCTTGCCGACCAGGATGTCGCCGTCGCGGACCTCGGCACCGATACGCACGATGCCGCGCTCGTCGAGGTCGGCCAGCACCTCATCGGAGACGTTCGGGATGTCCCGGGTGATCTCCTCGGCGCCCAGCTTGGTGTCGCGGGCGTCGATCTCGTGCTCCTCGATGTGGATCGAGGTCAGCGTGTCCTCCTCGACCAGCCTGTTGGACAGGATGATCGCGTCCTCGTAGTTGTGCCCTTCCCACGGCATGATCGCCACGAGCAGGTTCTTGCCCAGGGCCATCTCACCGTTGTCGGTGCACGGGCCGTCCGCGATCACCTGACCGGCCTCCACGCGCTGGCCGGCGTCGACGATCGGACGCTGGTTGGCGCAGGTGCCGTGGTTGGACCGGTTGAACTTGCGCATCCGGTAGGTCTGGCGGGTGCCGTCGTCGGCCATCACCGTGACGTAGTCGGCGGACACCTCCTCGATGACACCGGTCTTGTCGGCGACGATCACGTCGCCGGCGTCGATCGCGGCGCGCAACTCCATGCCGGTGCCCACCAGCGGCGCCTCGCTGCGCACCAGCGGAACCGCCTGACGCTGCATGTTGGCACCCATCAGGGCACGGTTGGCGTCGTCGTGCTCGAGGAACGGGATCATGGCCGTGGCCACCGACACCATCTGGCGCGGGGAGACGTCCATGTAGTCGACCTCGGCCGAAGACACGTACTCGACCTCGCCGCCCTTACGGCGCACCAGCACGCGCTCCTCGGCGAAGTGGCCGTCGTCCTCCAGCGGCGAGTTGGCCTGCGCCACGACGTGGCGGTCCTCCTCGTCGGCGGTCAGGTAGTGGATCTCGTCGGTGACCACACCGTCGACCACCTTGCGGTAGGGCGTCTCGATGAAGCCGAACGGGTTGACCCGTGCGTACACCGACAGCGACCCGATCAGGCCGATGTTGGGGCCTTCCGGGGTCTCGATCGGACACATCCGGCCGTAGTGGGACGGGTGCACGTCACGAACTTCCAGGCCGGCCCGCTCCCGGGACAGACCACCCGGGCCCAGCGCCGACAGGCGGCGCTTGTGGGTCAGGCCCGACAGCGGGTTGTTCTGGTCCATGAACTGGGAGAGCTGGCTGGTGCCGAAGAACTCCTTGATCGCGGCGACCACCGGGCGGATGTTGATCAGGGTCTGCGGCGTGATGGCCTCGACATCCTGCGTCGTCATCCGCTCACGGACCACCCGCTCCATCCGGGACAGGCCGACCCGGATCTGGTTCTGGATCAGCTCACCCACGGTGCGCAGCCGCCGGTTGCCGAAGTGGTCGATGTCGTCGACCTCGACGGGAACCTCGACACCGCCCGGCACCGTCATGGTGGCCGAGACGCCGTCCTGAGCGGCCTGGTGCAGGCGCACCAGGTACTCGATGGTGGCCACGATGTCCTCTTCGGTCAGGGTGGTCGCCTGCGCCTCGCCCGGGTTGGCGGTCAGACCGAGCTTCTTGTTGATCTTGTAGCGACCCACCCGCGCCAGGTCGTAGCGCTTCTCCTTGAAGAACAGGTTCTCCAGTAACGCCTGCGCGGACTCCTTGGTGGGCGGCTCGCCCGGCCGCAGCTTGCGGTAGATGTCCAGCAGCGCCTCGTCGGGGCTGGCGGCGCTGTCTTTCTCCAGCGTCGACATCATGATCTCGGAGAAGCCGAACCGCTCCCGGATCGCCTCGGAGGTCCAGCCCAGCGCCTTGAGCAGGATGGTGACCGGCTGACGGCGCTTGCGGTCGATACGGACGCCGACCAGGTCGCGCTTATCGACGTCGAACTCCAGCCAGGCGCCGCGGCCCGGGATCACCTTCACCGAGTGCAGCGTCTTCTCGGTGGACTTGTCGATGTTGGCGTCGAAGTACACGCCCGGCGAACGCACCAGCTGGGACACCACCACGCGCTCGGTGCCGTTGATGATGAACGTGCCCTTCTCGGTCATCATCGGGAAGTCACCCATGAACACCGTCTGGCTCTTGATCTCGCCGGTGTTGTTGTTGATGAACTCCGCGGTGACGAACAGCGGGGCGGCATACGTCATGTCCTTGTCGCGGCACTCGTCGACCGGCGCCTTGACCTCGTCGAACCGCGGGTCGGAGAACGACAGCGACATGGAGCCGGAGAAGTCCTCAATCGGGGACAGCTCTTCGAGCACGTCTTCAAGGCCACCCTTGGGCGCAGCACCGGTCTGCTGGGCCATCTTCTCGCGCCACTGCGGCGCCCCGATCAGCCACTGGAACGAGTCCGTCTGCACGTCGAGCAGACCCGGAACCTCGAGAGGTTCACGCAGCTTGGCGAAGGACACCCGGTTGGGGGCCCCGGGCACGGAGCTGTTGGGAGAATTGTGGGTAGTACCTGAGGCGTTCTTTTTGCTCTGGCGCGAGACTGCCAAGATGCATCCTTCCAGCACCTAATGCGGCCAGCGGACCCCGGTTCTCACCGGGCCCGTTCGCTGCGAATATCGACCGTTGGTTGGGCTGGCGAACGCTCTGTCCGGCTCACGCACAGCCCAACCACGAGGTGACAGTCCTGAATCGAGCCGAAAGATCTGGCTCAGGCTGTACTGCGGTGTTCGGGTGCGGGTAAGGGATGGGCAGGAGGAAGCCAGCGCAACGTCCAACAATAGCGCAGGCTGACGCAATCCTCAACTGCGCCGTCCCGGAGCCCTATCGGTGCTGGCTGGCCTCCGCCGGACTCCCGCAAGTGTGCTGGTGAACAGATTGGACCGTCGAGGTCCGTCCGTCAAGAGCTGCGATCGGCGAGCCTGGCCGGACTCAGCCAGGCGGGGTCGGGATCGACGCAGTGGGAGCGTCTTCGTCCGCCGGGAACTCGTGGACGGCGTAGTGGTGAGCGCCGTCGAGCTCGTCACGGATGGCCGCCTGGGCGTTGGCGGGCAGGGTGTGCAGAATCTCGCGCACCCGAGCCCGGCGGCGCGCCACCCCCTTGCGCTCCGGCAGGCCGGGGGTCGCGCTGAGCTGGGGCGGCACGCCCTCGATCTCTTCGACGCCGCCGTCGCTCTGGCCGGCGGCCATCATGGCCTCCTCGGCCGCCGCGGTCGCCTGGTCCTTCTCCTCGGACATGCCGATGGGGCCGATACGCCGGCCGTTGAGGAACTGGCGCACCACCGGCTCGTCGGAGGTCAGCAGCACCTCGCGGGGCCCGAACATCACCAGCTCCTTGCGGAACAGCATGCCGATGTTGTCCGGCACCGTGCGCGCGATGTTGATGTTGTGCGTGACGATGAGGATGGTGGCGTCGATCTGGGCGTTGATGTCGATCAGCAGCTGGCTCAGGTAGGCCGTGCGGACCGGGTCCAGGCCGGAGTCGGGCTCGTCGCAGAGGATGATCTGCGGGTCGAGCACCAGGGCCCGGGCCAGGCCGGCACGCTTGCGCATACCACCGGAGATCTCGCCGGGGAACTTGTAGCCGTCGTTGGGCATACCGACCATCTCGAGCTTCTCCATGACGATGTCACGGATTTCCTTCTCGGACTTCTTGGTGTGCTCACGCAGCGGGAAGGCGGTGTTGTCGTAGATGTTCATCGACCCGAACAGCGCGCCGTCCTGGAACAGCACGCCGAACAGCGTGCGGATCTCGTAGAGCTCCTTGGCCGAACACTGCAGGATGTCGGTGCCGTCGATGGTGATCGACCCGCGCTCGGGGCGCAGCAGGCCGATCAGGGACTTCAAGAACACGGACTTGCCGGTACCGGAGGGTCCGAGCAGAACGCTGACCTCTCCCTCGGGAATGGTCATAGAGACGTCTTCCCAAATCCGGGCCGATCCGAAGGACTTGGTAAGCCCCTGTACCTCGATGGCGACACCCATTAGTGAGGTCCTTCCGCAACGTCTGGTCGTGCCACGACTGGCTTGTGGCTTGGGCCACTGTAGCGCACCCGTGCGACCGTTATCGGCGGTCCGCCTCAGTCGACAGGTGTCCAGTTGCCGTGGAAGCCCATCGGAACCCGTTGGGGCAGGTGCACGGTGGCCACCGGCTCACAGGAGGCGGCGTCGAGGATCAGCAATCGCCCCTCGTCGTCGCCCCGGTGGTGTGCCATGCCGATCAGCACGCCGTCGTCCTCCTCGCGGCCGCCGGGCCGGGGCACGAACGACATCTCGCCGATCACCAGCGCCGGGTCCAGCGGCGCGGTCAGGCTCGTTCCGTTCAGGTAGTCGTGCTTGTAGAGCGCGGTCGACATCGGCGCCCCCGCGCCGCCGACGAAACCGCCCTGGATGCCCATGGTGTAGCCGAAACGGTGTTTGGCCCCCGTCAGCGCCTCGTTGATCCGCGGGAACTCCTGCGGCCGGTCATCGCGCGCCTCGGTGCTCACCGCCCCGGTGTCCAGGTCGATGGTCCAGCGGTCCAGCGTGGGCGCAACGTCACCCGGGCCGTGCCGGTCGACCTCGAACATCTTCGTGTAGCGCACCACGTCGAGGACCAGCAACTCGTGTCCGGCCGGCGAGACCTCGGTGTAGGCGTTGACCGGGTGGAAGACATAGCAGGATTCCACCTCGAACCAGCGCACCTTCGGCGCGCCCTCGCGCGGCATCACCCCGATGCGCGCGGGGTAGTCGGCATTCCACGAGTAGGGCATCCCGGTCGGGGGCCTGGTGTCGCGGTTGACCAGCGCGGTGACCGGGCTGGGCAGCCGGACCTTTCCGATCAGACTGCTGAGCACCATGCGGGCCGGTGCCTTGAGCCAGCGGGGCATGCGCACCGGCAGCACGTCGGCCGAATCGAAGGTGACCGGCAGGTCGTAGACCACCACGTACTTCTCGGTCAGCGAGAAGTCGTGCATCATCGGCGCTCCGGTCACCGCGATGTCGACGGAGCGGCGCATGCGCCCGGCGGTGTCGATCACCGAGTACTGCACGGAACTGCCGCGGGCGAAGGAATAGGACACGGCGTGCAACTCGCCGGTGCGCGGGTCACGATGCGGGTGCGCGGTGTAGCCCCCGTACAGGGTGCCGTCGAAGTCGCAGGTGCCGATCGTGTCCAGATCCTCGGTCAGCTCGTAGCTGGCCACTCCCCCCTCCACCAGCGCCAGCGTCTTGCCGGCGTGCTCGACCACGTTGGTGTTGGGTCCGACGGACTTCATCCCGGCCCGCACGTCGATGCGGCCCGGCAGCGGTTCGCCCAGCGCGGCACAGACCGCCGGGGTGCGCACCCAGCGGTTGCGGTACCAGCGGGCCCGGCCGTCACGCAACGCCACGCCGTGCACCATCGGGTCGCCGGTGAACCAGTGGTAGGTCGCCGGATCGACGTCGGCGACCGGATTGGGTCCGTTGCGCAGGTAGCGTCCGTCGAGGTAGTCCGGGATCTGGCCGCTGACGCGCAGGTCGGTCACCGTCAACTCGGTGTCGACCGGAGCCAGGACGTCGTCGAGGTAGGGGTTCGGCGTCCGCGCCGAACGTGGCGTTTCGATCGACATGGAAGCCTCCATAACATTGTTATTTCCGTGTTATTGGAACCGTACGCCCCCTGTGCGACGATGGCAAGCGTGACTTCGCAGCCCGAGCGGACGGTGCGCGCGGACTTGCTGACCGCAGCCCTCGCCCTGCTTGACGAACACGGTCCCGAGGCGCTGCAGACCCGCAAGATCGCCGCCGCCGCCGGAACCTCCACCATGGCGGTCTACACCCACTTCGGCGGGATGCCGCAGCTGATCGCCGCGATCACCGACGAGGGCCTGCGCCAGTTCGACGTGGCACTGACGCTGCCCGCCACCGACGATCCCGTCGCCGACCTGCTCGCCACCGGGATCGTCTACCGCAGGTTCGCCCGCGATCGGCCCCACCTGTACCGGCTGATGTTCGGCAGCACCAGCGCACACGGCATCAATGCGCCCGCCCACAACATGCTGGCGTTCGGCACCGCCGAAATCGATGCCGCGGTGCCAAGCTTCGCCCACCTGGTCCGGGGCGTGCACCGATCGATACAGGCCGGCCGCCTGCGGGTGGTGCCGAACGCGTCGGCCGAGCAGACCGACGCGGCGGTGGTGGCCGCCGCCGCGCAGTTCTGGACGGTGATGCACGGCTTCATGATGCTGGAACTGGCCGGCTACTTCGGCGGCGCCGACGACGAGGTCCACGCGGCAACCCAGGTCCTGAGTCCGATGACGATCAGCCTGCTGGTCGCCCTCGGCGATACGCCCGAGCGGGCGGCGCAGTCGCTGGCCGCGGCGCGCCACCAGGGCTGAACGGCAAAAGCCCCCGGACCCTTGCGGGCCCGGGGGCTTTGCTGCGTAGCGCTACTACTTGACGGTGACGCTGGCGCCGGCCGCCTCGAGCTTGGCCTTGGCGTCCTCGGCAGCCTCCTTGGCGACCTTCTCCAGCAGCGGCTTGGGGGCGCTGTCGACCAGGTCCTTGGCTTCCTTGAGGCCCAGGCCGGAGACGATCTCGCGGACCACCTTGATCACGCCGATCTTCTTCTCGCCGGCCGACTCCAGGATGACGTCGAACTCGGACTGCTCCTCGGCGGCCTCAGCGGCGGGGGCGGCACCTGCGACGGCGGCCACAGCGACCGGAGCCGCGGCGGTGACGTCGAAGGTCTCCTCGAACTGCTTCACGAACTCCGACAGTTCCAGCAGGGTCATCTCTTTGAAGACGTCGAGCAGCTCTTCGGTGGACAATTTAGCCATGATTTCGGTCCTTTCTGATTCCGGTTAGGGAAGTTGGGATGGGGGTTATTCGGTCTCGGCCGCAGCCTCGGCGGCCTCCGCCGGAGCGTCGGTCTCGGCGGGAGCCTCGGCCTCGGCCGGCGCCTCGGCAGCCGGGGCCTCGGCGGCAGGAGCAGCCTCGGCGGGCTTCTTCTCCTGCAGCGCCGCTGCCAGGCGCGCCATCTGCGATGCCGGGGCAGCAAACAGTCCGGCAGCCTTGGACAGGTTGGCCTTCATGGCACCGGCCATCTTGGCCAGCAGCACCTCGCGCGACTCCAGGTCGGCGATGCGCTCCACCTCGGCGACGGTCAGTGCCCGACCGTCCATGTAGCCGCCCTTGATGACCAGCGCCTTGTGGTCCTTGGCGAACTTCTTGATGGCCTTGGCGGCGTCGACGGGCTCACCCCGAACGAAAGCGATCGCCGTCGGACCGGCGAACAGCTCCTCGAGGCCCTCCAGCCCGGCCTCGGCAGCAGCCCGCTTGACCAGCGTGTTCTTCGCCACCGTGTAGGTGGCAGAACCGGCAAGTGATCGCCGCAGCTCCGCCAGGTTCGCCACCGTCAGACCGCGATACTCGGTGATCAGGGTGGCGGCCGACTCGTTGAACTGCTCGACGATGTCCGCGACGGCGGCGGTCTTGTCAGCCCGCGCCATGCATACCTCCTCGGGGTCGCTGTGCTTGTCTCAAGTCACTCTTGTCTCGGTGACCCACCCGGGAAATAACGAACGCCCCGACGCAGGATGCGGTCGGGGCGTCACAGAAACGTGCCGGCTGCGCCGGTGCCTCGTCCTCCTGCGTGGGCCGCCGGGATACTTCCCGGACCTTCAACCGATTGCTCGGTGACCGACGGTCTTCGGTGGATCGCCACTGACCATAGCCCGTCAAGTGCTGTTTGGCCAAAACGGGGTCCACAGCCACCTTGGATTGACTCTGCGCCCACCGCGGGGCCTTCTCGCACTTTGCCGTGGTGGGCGCAGAGTCAATCCAAGGTGGCCAGGACCGCGGCGCCCACCAACCCGGCGTCGCCGCCGAGTTCTGCGGGCACCACCTGCAACCCGCTCAGGAAATCGAGCCGGGCCCGCTGCCCCAGCGCAGTCCGCAGCGGCCCGAACAGCACGGCCCCGGACTTGGCGACTCCCCCACCGATGACCACCAGATCCAGATCGCACACCGCCGCCACCGAGGTGATCATCACCGCCAGTGCGTCGGTGCCACGCCGGAACGCCTGCACGGCCACCGGGTCACCGGCTTGCGCCGCCGCGGACAGCGCCTTGGCGTCGGCCACCGGGGCTTGCGGGACCCAGCCGTTGCTCAGCGCCCAGCGCACCATCGCCGGGCCGGACGCGATGGTCTCCACGCAACCGCGCCCGCCACAGCGGCACACCTCGCCCTGCGGATCGACCACGACATGCCCGACGTGCCCCGCATTGCCGGTACGGCCGTGCAGGGGGGCGCCGTCGAGCACCAGGCCCCCGCCCACCCCGGTCGACACCACCATCCCGAGCATGGATCGCCTGCCGCGTCCGGCGCCGTACCGGTACTCGCCGAGCGCCATGCAGACCCCGTCGCCGCCCAGGCGGACCGGCACGCCGGGCACCGCGGCAGCCACCCGGTCACGCAGGGCGAAGCCGCGCCAGCCCGCGATATTGAGCGGGCTGACCGTACCGATGCCGACGTCGACGGGCCCGGCCGAGCCGATGCCGACCGCGTCCACCCGTCCGCCGGCGGCGTCGAGGGCGCCGGCGATCAGCTCGGCCACCACCGACCACACCACCTCGGTGCCCTGATCGGCCGGGGTGGGCAGGGTGGCGGTGTAGGTCAGCGCCCCGCCGGAATCGACCAGGCCCACGGCGACCTTGGTTCCGCCGACGTCCAGCGCCAGGGTGGCGCCCATCAGTCGACCGTCACCCGGCTCGGCGCCAGCACCGCTATCGGCACAGCGTTCGAATAGGCCAGCGCACCCGCCCCGGCGACCCGGACCAACGCCCACCAGGCACCCGGCTGGGTCCACGCCGGCGGAGCGATATCGAAGCCCAGCTCCACGCACCCCCCGGCCGGCACCACGGCACCGACCGCCGGGGGCCCGGCCCACTCCCAGGTGCCCCAGGGACTGATCAGGTGCGCCTCGATCGCCAGGTCGGCGTGGGCGTCGGTGCCGACCGTGACCGTCAGCCGTCCAGACCGCCCCGCGGTAACCGCGAGCTCCTCGAGGTTCTCGACATAGAGCAGCCGGTCGGCACCCGGATCCGCCACGCGCACCACCGCCACGTCTTCGACCGGCTGGGACCAGGCCCGCGGCAGGTCGCCGGACAGGTCGAGTCGAGCCCGCAGCGGGTAGAGCCCCGGGCCGGCGGCGGCCGGCACCCGCACGCTCACCGGCACGCGCAGATGCTCCCCGGCCGCCAGGCGCACCCGGTGTTCGTCCGGCGTGACGGCCCAGCCCGGCGGGCACTGCCACGTCACCACGCCGGTCAACGTCGAGTCCACGCAGTCGCTGGCCACGGTCAGCTCGAGGGTGTGCTGCGTGCCCGGCTCGGCGTCGACCCGGTGCGGGTGCACCGCCGGGATCGCCGGCAGACCGCCCAGCGGCGCCGGGCCGCGGTTGTGCAGCCAGTACCGGGCGTACAGCGGCTGCGCCGCCTCCGTCTCCGGCGCCAGGCCGGTGGCCGCACGGCCCGCACCGCTGCCCTCGACGCGCAGGCGCGCAGTGAGCGTGGCGATCTCGCAGCCGTGCAGCCGGTCGGGAACAGGCTGCTCGAGCGGCTGTTCCAGGAGATCGGCGCGGCCCAGGACGGTGAGCGTGCCCACGTCGCTGTGCGCCGAGACCGCGGCCCCGGCGCCGTGGGTCTCCACCAGCCGCAGGGTGACGGTGCTCGGGTCGACCGGCGCCGCGCTGCCGCGGGCCAGCGGATTTCCCGCCGCCTTGAGCGCACCCAGGCCCACGCCGTCGCCGAGGCGCAGCAACGATCCGCTCGCCGGCAGCGGGCCGCCGCCTTCAGCCGCCGGGACGGCCCGCAGCGGATCGGCGAACTGCGCGCTGCGCTCGGGGATCTGCGCGTCGCGCCAGTCGCCGTCGCCGGCCACCAGTGCGTAGTCGAAGGTGTGTGTCCAGTGCTGCAGCTGGAAGGCGCTGCCGTCGGGGGCGGCCCGCCGGGGGCCGTCGGTCCACGACGCCGACGGCCAGCTGGTGCAGGAGCGCAGCAACGCGGTGTGCAGGGTGCCCGCGGTGTCGACGGCGAAACTGGGCACGCCCCGGTTGATCAGCGCGACGGTGCGCGCCTCGAAGGGCTCCATCTGCGCGCTGACGTCCTGCTCGACCTCGATCTGGGCGTCGGCCAGATCGTCGGCCAACCGGCTGATCTCGGCCGCCAGCCCGTCGTCGTCGCGGGCGGCGAGCATCAGCACGGGCAGGGCGCGCGGGCCGGTCAGGTCGGCTCCGGGAACCCAGGCCCGCGCCAGCGGGGTCTGCGCCGGAACCCACACCCTGGCCCGGCCGTGCCGCTCGAGCTGGCTGCGCAGCTCGGCGGTGTACGCCGGATCGGCGTCCGCCAGCACGGCTCGGGTGAAACCGTTACGGTCCGGCCCGCCCAGGGCGATGCGGACGTCGGGCAGGTTGGAGTCGACGCCGAGGTCGCCGTAGCGGGGCCCCTCGGCCTGCGAACAGGTGGCGGTGACTCCGCGCCGCACCAGCGCGACCATCAACTCCCGCGGCGACGCGAGCCCGGCCGGGCGGACGACTTCGGCCACCGACACCGCTCGGCTGCCGCCGCCGGCGTTGATCCGGACGGTCGCCGACAGGCCGAACCACCGGTGGGCGGAGGTGTCCAGGGTGCGGGGGTACTGCGCCGTGTCCACCGAACGCCCACTGGGCTCGTGCAGGACGGCGAAGCCACGTCCGATCACCGCGTCGGCCACCTCGGCGACGGGCATGGCGCCGGGGATCGGGCAGGGCCAGCGCAGCCGCAGCAGGTGGTCGGCCCCGGTGAACTCGTGCACGGTCGTGGCACAGTCCACCCGGTCCACCCCGTGCCACAGGGTCAGGGTCTGGGTGTAGGTCAGCACGTCGCGGATCTGACCGGACACCACCAGCCGCTGCCCCAGCGGGCCGTGCTGGGCCTGCACGGTCACGGCGGTGGCCACCGCCGAGGTGAACAGGTTGCCGCTGGGCACCAGATGCCACGGTCCCTCACCGGACTGCGGGTGCCGGGGGTATTCGTCGTAGACGGCGAGCTGGTTGCCCCATCCGCCGTCGACGATCATCTCGCGGCCCCGGTGGCGCCACGACGCGATCCCGCCGCCGCGGGCCGGGTCGGCGACCAGCCGGTGGTGCTCGTTGCTGATCTCGGCGCCGGCCACCGGTTGCCAGCCGCGGGCATCCGGGGTGGGGATCACCCGGGAGGACCGCCAGCCCAGCGACGGCACGTCAACCGCCAGCCAGCTCAGCGTGCTGCCCCCGTGGTCGACATGGGCGGCATGCTCGATGCCGTCGGAGTCGATGACTCGGGCACCGGCCGCCAGCGGGGACGCCAGGTGCACGGTGACGACATCGGTGCGGTCCCGGGCCACCGGGTTCCACACCACCACGTGCTGCCCGTCGTGGCCGGTTTCCACCAGGCCCGACAGCGCCGTCAGGGCGTTGTCGCGGGCGTCGGTGCCCAACTGCCAGGCGTCGCGCCAGCCGGTCAGCAGGTCCAGATAGACCTGGTCGGCCTCCGAGCCGGTGATCGCGTCGTGGTGGGCGCCGTAACACAGTTGCGCCCAGGCCTTGGCCAGGGCGGCGTCCGGATAGGGTGCGCCGGTCAGCGCCGCGGCGAACACCGCGAAGCGCTCCGCCCCGAGGGTCGCCCGTTCGGCGGCCCGGTTGGCCTGCTTGGTGTCGATGTAGGACACGTGGCAACCGGTGTAGATCGGGTTCATGTCGCGGGTCTGCGGGGACGGTTGGGCCCCGCGCTGCCGCAGTTCGGCGCGCACCGCGGCGAAGAACTCGCGCGGCAGGGCGCAGATGAACCTCGGCCAGGTGTAGCGGGCGTTCCAGTCCCGGTGGATCTGGGTGATCCACCGGTTGGGCGGGGTGAAGTCGGTGCCCACCGGCAGCAGGACGTTGCGGGTGGCGGCCACCTTCTTCATGTCGACGAACAGCCGGTAGACGTCGTCCTGCGCGGCCGCCAGCGACGCGCTGGCATCCATCCACCAGCCGGCCGCGTAGTGCGCGGGCATGTAGTGGGTCAGCAGGCCGCGGCCCGACGGCGCGATCCATTCGAACTCGCTGGGGAACTGCATCCGCCGGGGATCGCCGCGCTCGGCCATCGGGCCCCACTGGTGAAACGGTCCGCGGGCCCAGGCGCTGGACGACAGCCCGGCGTCGGCGGCCAGCCCGGGGAACTGGGGATCGTGGCCGAACACGTCCAGCTGCCACGCCGTGACCGGATCGGCGCCCATGACGTCGCGCTGGAAGCCCATCCCGGCCACCAGGTTGCGAATCGTGGTCTCGGCGTCGGTGAGGTTCGTCGACGGTTCGTTGTACGTGCCGCCCATCACCTCGACCCGGCCCTGCGCGAGCAGCCGGCGCAGTTCGGCGCGGTCCTGCGGGTGGGTGTCCCAGTAGGGCTTGAGGTAGTCGACCTCGGCCATCACGAACTTGTACTCGGGGTGGTCGCGGGCCCAGTCCAGGTGGGCGCGCACCAGGTCGAAGCCGTTGGACTGCCGGCACGCCCCGAGCGGGTGCTCGGTCCACACGCTGGTGTAGTTGGCCTGGGTGTTCCACCACACCGGGTCGTAATGGAAATGGCCGACCATGAACAGGGTCCAGCCGGGCTCGGCCACGGTGAAGGTGAAGTCGATGCCGTTGGCTCTTGCGGCACGCTGCTGGCCGGGCGTCGGGTCGGCGACCGTCACCGGGACCTCGACGACACCGCTTCCGGGCTCGGCCACGGCTTCGCCGGCCAGCCCCGCGCCGTCGATACGCAGCGGTGTCGCCACGTCGGCGTCGCGGTAGTCGACCCGGACCAGTTGCGCGGGTGCGTCGGCCGGTCCGACGAACTTCTCGGTCGATTCGACGTCGAGGATCCGCATGCCACAAACCTACGGACGCCCGCCCAGCCGGCGGAGCCTTTCGGTGACCGGCCGTGGCCGGTGTGGGTGGGAATTGTCCGAACTGCCTGGCAGGCTCGGGTCATGCCCGTCTCTCCTGACCTGCTGGCCAACCAGCTCGACTGGCACTGGCAGAACCAGCTGCGGCCCCGGCTGGACGGCCTCACCGACGACGAGTACCTGTGGGAGCCGGTGGCCGGCTGCTGGACCGTACACCGCGGCGGCATCGACTTCGCCTTCCCGGCGCCCGAGCCCGCGCCCTTCACCACCATCGCCTGGCGGATGGCGCACGTCACCGTCGGCGTGTTCGCCGCGCGCAACCACCACCACTTCGGCGGGCCGCCGGCCGACTACCAGAGCTGGCCCTACGCCCTCGACGCCGCCACCGCGCTGCGCCAGCTCGATGACGCCTACGCAGGCTGGATGGCCGGGGTGCGCGGCCTCGATGCGTCCGCCTTGGACCGGCCCATCGGTGCGGCGGAGGGGCCGTGGGCCGACCACACCATGGCGGAGCTGGTCATACACATCCACCGCGAAGCCATCCATCACGGAGCCGAAATCGCCTGCCTGCGCGATCTGTACGCGCACCAGCGCGATCCAAAGGACTGACCATGCCCGGACGTGCCCACCGGTGACCGGTGCGCTGGCGGAGAACTTCCGCCGCTGATTTGGCAGACTGCAGCAATGAGTTCGACCCCACCCCGCCAGGTCGCCCAGCTCGATCGGGTGCCGTTGCCGGTTGAGGCGGCCCGTATCGGTGTGACGGGCTGGCAGCTCGCCCGCGCCGCCACCCGTGTTTTCACCCGGCTGCTCTCGCCGGGACCGATTCAGCAGAAGGTGATCCGCGAGCTGCCCCAGACGTTCGCCGACTTGGGCCCCACCTACGTCAAGTTCGGCCAGATCATCGCCTCGAGTCCCGGCGCATTCGGCGAGCCGCTGTCGCGGGAGTTCCGCGGGCTGCTCGACGCCGTCCCCCCTGCCGACCCCGCCGAAGTGCATCATTTGCTCGTCGAAGAACTGGGCGCCGAGCCGCAGGAGCTGTTCGCGAAGTTCGACGAGACGCCGATCGCCTCGGCGTCGATCGCCCAGGTGCACTTCGCCACCCTGCACAGCGGCGAGGAGGTGGTGGTCAAGATTCAGCGGCCGGGCATCCGCCGCCGGGTCGCCGCCGACCTGCAGATCCTCAAGCGGTTCGCACAGGTGGTGGAGCTGGCCAAGCTGGGCCGGCGGCTGTCGGCCGGCGATGTGGTCGCCGATTTCGCCGACAACCTGGCCGAGGAACTGGACTTCCGCATCGAGGGCCAGTCGATGCAGACCTGGGTCTCGCACCTGCACGCCTCTCCCTTGGGCCGCAACATCAAGGTGCCCGACGTGTACTGGGACTTCACCAGCGAGCGGGTGCTGACCATGGAGCGGGTGTCGGGACTGCGCATCGACGACGCGCCCGCCATCCGCAAGGCCGGATTCGACGGCGTGGAGCTGGTCAAGGCACTGCTGTTCTCCACCTTCGAGGGCGGACTGCGGCACGGGCTGTTCCACGGCGACCTGCACGCCGGCAACCTGCTGGTCGACGACCAGGGCCGGGTGGTGTTCCTGGACTTCGGCATCATGGGGCGCATCGACCCGCGCACCCGCTGGCTGCTGCGCGAGCTGGTGTATGCGCTGCTGGTCAAGAAGGACCACGCCGCCGCCGGCAAGATCGTGGTGCTGATGGGTGCGGTGGGCACCGTCAAACCCGAGGGTCAGGCCGCCAAGGACCTCGAGGCGTTCGCCACGCCGCTGACCATGAAATCGCTGGGCGACATGTCCTACGCCGAGATCGGTCGGCAGCTCGGGGCACTTGCCGACGCCTACGACGTCAAGCTGCCGCGCGAGCTGGTCCTGATCGGCAAGCAGTTCCTCTATGTGGAGCGGTACATGAAGCTGCTGGCCCCGCGCTGGCAGATGATGTCGGATCCGCAGCTGACCGGCTACTTCGCCAACTTCATGGTCGATGTCAGCCGCGAGCACAAAGACCACACCGAAGAGCCGGAAGTCTGACCGTGGAGATACGCAGTGGCCGCGCCCGCTCGGGGGATCTGGAGATCTTCTACGAAGACTTGGGCAACCCCGAGGATCCCCCGGTGCTGCTGGTGATGGGACTGGGCGCCCAGCTGCTGCTGTGGCGCACCGGTTTCTGCGAGAAGCTGGTGGCCCAGGGCCACCGGGTGATCCGCTTCGACAACCGCGACGTCGGCTTGTCCAGCAAGCTCGACCACCATCGCGGACGTGACGCGGTGGTCCCGCGCATGGCCCGGTTCTGGCTGGGTAGGCCCAGCCCGGCGCCCTACACCCTCGAAGACATGGCCGACGACGCCGCCGCCCTGCTGGACCATCTGGGTATCGAGCAGGCGCATGTGGTCGGCGCCTCGATGGGGGGCATGATCGCGCAGGTCTTCGCGGCCCGATTCGCCACCCGGACCCGTTCGCTGGCCGTCATCTTCTCCAGCAACAACCGGCGTTTCCTGCCGCCGCCGGCACCGCGGGCGCTGATGGCGCTGCTGACCGGACCGTCGCCGGACTCCCCGCGCGAGGTGATCATCGACAACGCGGTGCGCGCCAGCCGGATCATCGGCAGCCCCGGCTACCCGACGCCGGAAGAGAAGCTGCGGGCCAACATCATCGAGGCCTACGAGCGCAGCTACTACCCGTGGGGGATCGCCCGCCAATTCGGGGCCATCCTGGCCAGCGGCAGCCTGGCCGCTTACGACCGGCTGATCACGGCGCCCACCGTGGTCATCCACGGCCTGGCCGACAAGCTGATGCGCCCGGCGGGCGGACGGGCGATCGCCGACGCCATCGACTCGGCACGCCTGGTGTTGTTCGAGGGTATGGGCCACGACCTGCCCGAAGAGCTCTGGGACCCGTTGATCAGCGAGCTGACCACCACATTTGCTGCGGGACGGTAGCCGCGGCGGCCGGCCCGGCGTCGAGCAAAGCCACGCCGGAGTGCTCATAACAGACCGGCAACGGTACGCTATCCACACCCTCCCCTCTTTGAGACAGATCGCGAGTTGACATAGCCATGCCGAAATTGGAACCGAAGTACGAAGAACTTCAGTCGATCTATGACATCTCCAACGAGTTCTACGAGCTGTTCCTAGGTCCGACAATGGGCTACACCTGCGGGTTTTACCCCGACAAGGACACCACCTGCGACGAGGCGCAGATCGCCAAGTTCGACCTGGCGCTGGGCAAGCTGGGCCTGGAGCCCGGCATGACACTGCTCGACGTCGGCTGCGGCTGGGGGGCCTGCATGCAGCACGCGCTGGAGAAGTATGACGTCAACGTCATCGGCCTCACCCTCAGCGGCGAGCAGCGTCAGTACGCCATCGACAAGCTCGCCAAGGTGGACACCAACCGCACCGTCGAGGTGCGACTGCAGGGTTGGGAGGAGTTCACCGACAAGGTGGACCGGATCGTGTCGATCGGCGCGTTCGAGCACTTCGGCCGCGACCGCTGGCCGGCCTTCTTCGAGACCGCCTACAACGCGCTGCCCGACGACGGCCGGATGCTGCTGCACACGATCACCGCGATCAGCGGGCAGGACGAGGCCCAGGAAAAGGGCATTCCGATGACCATGTCGCTCGCCAAGTTCACCCTGTTCATCATGCGGGAGATCTTCCCCGGCGGTCAGCTTCCGTCGGCGTGGTTGCCCCGCAAGTACGCCGCCGACGCCGGTTTCACCGTGACCCGGGACGACGAGATCGGGCCGCACTACGCACGCACCCTGCAGGACTGGGCGGCGATGCTGGAGGCTAACAAGGAGCGGGCGATCGAGGTGCAGGGCCAGGAGGCCTACGACCGCTTCGACAAGTACCTCAACGGCTGTGTGGCACTGTTCCAAAACGGAAACACCAGCGTCCACCAGTACACGCTGCAAAAATAGTCCGGATCGGCCTGCCGCGGGTTTCGGCTTGGCTGCATTTCACGTCAACGGATTCACCCCCCAACCCGTTAAGCTTCAACAGTTGGCCGGCGTGGCGGACATCACGTCCGACTCACCGCGGGTTTCATCAGGAAGGCAATCAGTCACACATGGTGGACAAAGCGACAGACACCGCGGAGATGCGTCCGAAGTTCGAAAACATCCAGGCCCACTACGACCTGTCGGACGATTTCTTCGCACTGTTCCAGGATCCGAGCCGCACCTACAGCTGCGCGTACTTCGAGTCCCCGGATGTCACCTTGGCGGAGGCTCAGATCGCCAAGCTCGACCTGAACCTGGACAAGCTGGACCTGCGTCCCGGTATGACGCTGCTGGATGTCGGTTGCGGCTGGGGCGCGACCATGAAGCGGGCCGTCGAGAAGTACGACGTCAACGTGATCGGCCTGACCCTGTCGAAGAACCAGCACGCCTACACCCAGGGCCTGCTGGACGCCATCGACACCGACCGGTCGCGGCGCGTCCTGCTGCAGGGTTGGGAGCAGTTCCACGAGCCGGTGGACCGGATCGTGTCGATCGAGGCCTTCGAGCACTTCGGTTTCGAGAACTACGACGCGTTCTTCAAGAACTGTTATGACAACATGCCGGCCGATGGGCGGATGACCATCCAGAGCAGCGTGGGCTTCCACCCCTATGAGCTCAACGCACGCGGCAAAAAGCTGACGTTCGAAACCGCCCGGTTCATCAAGTTCATCCTGACCGAGATCTTCCCGGGTGGGCGGCTACCCACCACCAAGATGATGGTGGAGCACGGCGAAAAGGCCGGTTTCACTGTGCCCGAAGCGCTTTCGCTGCGCCCCCACTACATCAAGACGCTGAAGATGTGGGGCGACGCGTTGGAGGCCAACCACGACGAGGCTGTGGCCATCCAGTCCGAAGAGGTCTACCAGCGCTACATGAAGTACCTGCGCGGCTGCGAGTACTACTTCACCGACGAGACCCTGGACGTCAGTCTGGTCACCTACGTCAAGCAACCCGCCTGATCCCAGCGCACCGCGAAAAGCCCCCGCACGCACCACGCGTGACGGGGGCTTTTCGGTGGGGCTTGCCCAGGCTCCCTGCGCACAGCGAAAAGCCCCCGCACGCCGGCGCGTGACGGGGGCTTTTCGGAGGGTCTTATTCGGCCGTGAAGTTGCGGGTCACGGCCGGGTCCACCGGGATGCCGGGGCCCGTCGTGGTCGAGATCGTGACCTTCTTGAGGTAACGACCCTTGGAGGACGACGGCTTGAGCCGCAGTACCTCATCGAGGGCGGCACCGTAGTTCTCGACCAGGTTCTTCTCGTCGAAGGACGCCTTGCCGATCACGAAGTGCAGGTTGGCCTGCTTGTCCACCCGGAAGTTGATCTTGCCGCCCTTGATGTCGGCCACGGCCTTGGCGACATCGGGGGTGACGGTGCCGGTCTTGGGGTTGGGCATCAGGCCACGCGGGCCGAGCACGCGGGCGATCCGGCCCACCTTGGCCATCTGGTCCGGGGTGGCGATCGCGGCGTCGAAGTCGAGGAACCCGCCCTGGATCTTCTCGATCAGGTCGTCGCTGCCGACCACGTCGGCGCCGGCGGCGATGGCCTGCTCGGCCTTCTCGCCGACCGCGAACACCGCCACGCGCGCGGTCTTACCGGTGCCGTGCGGCAGGTTGACGGTGCCGCGCACCATCTGGTCGGCCTTACGCGGGTCGACCCCCAGCCGGATGGCCACCTCGACGGTGGCGTCCTGCTTGGTCGACGACGTCTCCTTGGCCAGTTTCGCCGCCTGCAGCGGGCTGTAGAGGTTGTCGCGGTCCACCTTCTCGGCGGCGGCGCGGTAGGCCTTGCTGGTCTTGCTCATCGGTGATCCAATCTCGTGGTTGGTCGTGGTTAAAGTCGGGCCGAAGCTGGCCCTCCCACGTACTTGTTTCTCGTCGAATGCTCCCTCGCATTCCCTTGCTGGGGCTCGTTCCTCGCCCCGCTCGGTCGTGCTCGGTCGATTCGCCGAGGTACTGCTACTACTCGACGGTGATACCCATGGAGCGGGCGGTACCGGCGATGATCTTGGCTCCCGCCTCGATGTCGTTGGCGTTGAGGTCGGCCTTCTTGGTCTCGGCGATCTCGCGCACCTGGTCCCAGGTCACCTTGGCAACCTTGGTCTTGTGCGGCTCGGCCGAACCCTTGGCGACACCGGCGGCCTTGAGCAGCATCCGCGCCGCGGGCGGGGTCTTGAGCGCAAACGTGAAGCTGCGGTCCTCGTAGACGGTGATCTCCACGGGGATGACGTTGCCGCGCTGGCTCTCCGTCGCGGCGTTGTACGCCTTGCAGAATTCCATGATGTTCACGCCGTGCTGACCAAGTGCGGGTCCGACCGGCGGCGCGGGGTTGGCCTCGCCTGCCTTGATCTGAAGCTTGATCAGCCCGGCGACCTTCTTCTTCGGGGCCATGAGAGGGTGTTTCCTTTCCTGCGTACTAAATCTTTGAGACCTGGTTGAAGGCCAGTTCCACTGGTGTCTCGCGTCCGAAGATGGACACCAGAACCTTGAGCTTCTGCTGCTCGGCGTTGACCTCGCTGATGGAGGCGGGCAGCGTGGCGAACGGGCCGTCCATCACGGTGACCGACTCGCCGACTTCGTAGTCGACCTCGATGATGGGCCGCTCCAGACCGCCCTCGGCGGCGGCCGCGGCGCCCGCCGTGCCACGCGCCTGCTTCTTGGCCCCGCCCTGCGGCAGCAGGAACTTGACCACGTCGTCCAGCGGCAGCGAGGTCGGCCGCGAGGTGGCGCCGACGAACCCGGTCACGCCCGGGGTGTTGCGCACCGCCGACCAGGAGTCGTCGGTGAGATCCATCCGAACCAGGATGTAGCCCGGCAGCACCTTGCGGTTGACCTGCTTGCGCTGGCCGTTCTTGATCTCGGTGACCTCTTCGGTGGGAACCTCCACCTGGAAGATGTAGTCGCCGACGTCCAGGTTCTGCACGCGGGTCTCGAGGTTGGCCTTCACCTTGTTCTCGTAGCCGGCGTAGGAGTGGATGACGTACCAGTCGCCCGGCTTGGAGCGCAGCTCGGCCTTCAGCGCCGCCGCGGGGTCGAGCTCCTCGGCCGGCTCGTCGTGGGCCGCCTCTGCGGCTTCTGGGGCTTCTGGGGCGTCAGACTCGGTGGCCTCCACCGCGGAGTCCTCAGCGGGAACCTCGGTGCTCGCCGCCTCGTCGACCGGCTCGCCCGCAGGCGTATCGCCGTCGAAGGTAGTCACGGTTGTCAGTCCTTCCTATAACTTCACTGGCCGAACACCAGCAGCACCAGGCGGGCCCATCCGTAGTCTGCCCCGGCGACCAACGTCACCATGAAGACCAGGAAAGCCAGCACCACCGCGGTGTAGGTGACCATCTGCTTGCGGTTCGGCCAGATCACCTTGCGAAGTTCGCCGACGACCTGCTTGAGAAAGTTGAGCACGAAGATGAACGGGTTGCGCGAGGGCCCGTCCGACTTCTTCTTGGCCTTCTTCTTGGCGGCCTTGCCGGCGTCGTCAGCGCCCAGCTCAGTGGCGGTGGAGTCCACATCTTCGACGCCGTCACCTGCAGCACGACGGCGCGAACGCTTGCCGGTGGGCCGCAGCGGGTCGCCGACCTGCCTGTTCACCACGGCCGTGCGACTGCTGCGGCCGGACTCGGCATCGCTGTCGCCGTCGGCTGCGGGACGGTCGAGCTCGTCGGTCACCGCATGCTCCTTCGTTGTTCGCGCTTACCTCATTGCCGTACCGCGCATGGTGTCCAGTGTCCACCATGGCACGTCAGCAGGGGCGACAGGACTTGAACCTGCAACCTGCGGTTTTGGAGACCGCTGCTCTGCCAGTTGAGCTACGCCCCTTCGCGGTTGGCGCACCAACCGGCGGGTTCGGAAGCTTCGCCTGTGCGCCGTCTCCGGCTCACACAATTCGCGCGCCCCCCGTTCGCCTCACGGAAAGCGCGCTAATGCTGGGAAAACCCCGAGGTCCGAGTGTACCTCGCCGCGACGGCCAGTTACTAATCAGGCTGTTCGGACGACCTGACCGGATTCCGCATCCCATCGAAGGTTGACCGAACCATCACCCTCATGACCCATCATCGTGGTGAACGCCTCCAGCACCACCTCGCCGTTCTCGTTGGTCAAGATGTTGCGGGTGGTGACGATGTCAGCCCCAAAACGCTCGTTGACCGAGGAGATCTCCATCCGGGCGATCAGCATGTCGCCGGCCTTGATCGGCTTGTGGTAGGTGAAGCCCTGGTCGACCTGCACCATCTGCATGGTGGTGTAACCGGTGTCGACGTGACGGAAGAAGTCGGACTGCACCAGCTGGGCCAACGCCGCCACGAAAGTGAGCGGTGCCACCAGTGCGTCGTGGCCCAGTTCGGCCGCTGCCGCCTCATCGAAGCTGGCGGGGTCCTCCGCTTTGACCGCGCGGGCGAACTCGCGGATCTTTTCGCGGCCCACCATGAACGGCTCGGGGTAACGCCAGATCATGCCCCGGATATCAGTCTTGATCGCCATGGCTGCGCCTCCCTAGGCCAGCTTGGCGGAGGCCACCGCCCGCCCGAAGATCTTCTTTCCGCCGGTGGTGGCGGTGATCGCAATGGCAACCGTCTTGGTCTCCGGGTCGGCGGACTTGATCCGGCCGCTGAAGGTGATCTCCGCGCCCTTGCCGTCGTTGGGCACCGGCACCACCGAGGTGAAGCGCACGTTGTACTCGGTCACCGCGCCCGGGTCCCCCACCCAGGCGGTGATGTAACCGCCGCCGAGCCCCATGGTCAGCATGCCGTGGGCGATAGCGGTGTCCAGGCCCACCTGCTGGGCGATCTCGTCGTCCCAGTGGATCGGGTTGAGGTCACCGGACACCCCGGCGTAGTTGACCAGGTCCTGCCGCGACAGCGGGATGACCCGCTCGGGCAGCTGATCGCCGACCTTGACCGAACTGAACTCACGCAACGCCATCGTTGAAACCCTTATCTCCCTCGCCGGCGCGACCGGCCAATGTCGTATACGTCTGCTGCACGATGTTGCCGGCCTCGTCGGTGACTACCTGCTTGGTCACGATGATGTCGGTGCCGTGCGCGCGGCGCACCGATTCGACCGACACGTCGCAGTGCAGCCGGTCGCCTTCGGTGATCGCCCGGTAGAACTCGATCTTCTGGTCGACCTGGACAATCTGCGCGTCATCGGTGGTGACGCCACAATGCGCGAAGAAACCGGAAATGGCCATGTGCCCGAACACCGAGATGAAGGTCAGCGGAGCCACCAAACCGTCGTAGCCCAGTCCAGCGGCCGCCCGCAGGTCGGCGCTGCACGGATCCACCGATTTGACCGCGCGCGCGTACTCCCGGATCTTTTCCCGATCCACCTCGTAGTAGTCGGGGTAGCGAAAATGCGCCCCGGCGAGGCGATCTGCCAACGACACGCCTGGACCTACTTAGCGAGATTCGCGGTGCGACTCATGCTTGCCGCAGTTGGGGCAGAATTTCTTCAGCTCCAGCCGGTCGGGGTCGTTGCGGCGGTTCTTCTTGGTGATGTAGTTGCGGTGCTTGCACACCTCACAGGCCAAAGTGATCTTCGGCCGGACATCGGTGCTGGAGGCCACGTCAGCTGCCCTCTTTCATCTGTTGTTGCGCTGGTTCTCGTAGTAGCGATGGCCGGACTTGAACCGGCGACCTAACGATTATGAGTCGTTCGCTCTAACCAACTGAGCTACATCGCCGCGGGTAATACACCTGCCAGCAGGCCCGGCGTCCACCGAGCCCCCTAACGGAATCGAACCGTTGACCTTTTCCTTACCATGGAAACGCTCTGCCGACTGAGCTAAGGGGGCCTTGGCCTCCAGCGACCCTTTCGGGTGCTGCAAGCCTGTAGAAGGTTACAACCTCGCCCACGAGGTCACCAAACCGCACCGGAAGAACCCGGCCAGGCACCCCGCACCGGCGGTGATGTTTCCCGGTGCGCAGGGCGCCGCACCCGCGCCCGGCTTCGCCGCGCTGCCTAAGGCCGCTGCTTTAGGCTGATGGACGTGGGAGAATCCGACCGGCTGTATTTCCGCCAATTGCTCTCTGGACGCGACTACGCCGCCGGCGACCCGATGGCCGCACAGATGCGCAACTTCGCCTACCTGATCGGCGACCGCGAGACCGGCGAGGCCGTGGTGGTCGATCCGGCCTACGCCGCCGGCGATCTGCTCGACACGCTCGAGGCCGACGGCATGCGCCTTTCCGGCGTGCTGGTCACCCATCACCACCCCGACCACGTGGGCGGCAAGATGATGGGTTTCGAACTCAAGGGGCTCGCCGAGCTGCTCGACCGAGTCAGTGTTCCGGTGCACGTGAATACCCATGAAGCCCAGTGGGTTTCACGTGTCACCGAAATTCCCATGACCGATCTGACCGCACACGATCACGGCGACAGGGTCAGCGTCGGCGCCGTCGACATCGAGCTGTTGCACACGCCCGGACACACCCCCGGCAGCCAGTGCTTCCTGGTGGACGGCCGGCTGGTCGCCGGCGACACGTTGTTCCTGGAAGGCTGCGGCCGGACCGACTTCCCCGGCGGCGACTCCGACGAGATGTTCCGCAGTCTGCAGCAGTTGGCCGCCCTGCCCGGCGACCCGACGGTGTTCCCCGGGCACTGGTATTCGGCCGATCCCAGCGCCGCCCTGTCGGAAGTCAAGCGATCCAACTACGTATTCAGCGCCGCAAACCTGGACAGGTGGCGCATGCTGATGGGCGGATGAGGGGAAGGCCGATGGATTCAGTCGAGGACCGCTTGTACGACGTCGCCCAGGCGAGCGCGACCACCTGGCTGGCCTGGGCCGCGTGGCTGGCCATCGTCATCACGGTGCTGGCCCTGATCTATCTGAACCGTCAATTGCAGCGCAATCGCAAGCTGGCGGCCGAGCAGACCCGCCCGCACGTGGCGATGTTCATGGAGCCGCACGCCGCGGACTGGCACGTCATCGAGCTGGTGGTCCGCAACTTCGGCAAGACCGCCGCCTACGACATCCGGTTCGCGTTTGACCAGCCGCCCACCGTCGCCCGCTACGAGACCGCCTCCGACGGCTATGCCGACGTGGTGGCGCTGCAACTGCCCGAGGAACTGACGGTGCTGGCACCCAACCAAGAGTGGCGGACGGTGTGGGACTCGGCGATCGACCGCGCCGAGCTGGGCGAGGGTATCGAGTCGCGCTTCACCGGCACGGTCAGCTACGCCGACTGCCCCGGCGAACCCAAGGGCTGGTTCGGCCGGCGCGGCAAGCAACCCCGCTACCAGAACAAGGTGGTCCTGGACTGGGGGGATCTGCCGCCGGTGCGGCGCGTCGAGTTGATGACGACGCACGACCTGGCCAGGCGGGAGAAGCAGAAGCTGGAACTGCTGCGCAGTCTGCTCAGCTACTTCCATTACGCCAGCAAGGAGACCCGCCCGGACGCGTTTCGCGCGGAGATCGAGCGGATCAACGGGGCGGCCCGCGAGATCCAGGATCGGCTGCGCGGTCGCGAGCAGCTCGAGGCTGCCGGCAACACCGACATCACGGTGCGGCTCGGCGATGCCAGCGCCGAGCTGGGTAAGCACCGCAACTAAGCGTCAGTTCGACCCACCGGCGGTGTGGGCGGGTAGTGAGCCGCGCGGAACCGCTGCAGATAGGCCGCCCAGTCCCAGGTGGTCAAAAACTCGCTCGCCGCGGCGTAGCCGTTGTCGTAGAGCTTTTCGAGCCGGTCGCGGGAGATGTCGAAGTCCAGCACGCTGACGTCGGTGGAGTTGACCTTGATGGCGCGGACACTGACCCAGGGCTGGTTCAGATAAGTCTGGTCGTGACCGACCAGCATGGTGCTGATCAGGTTCTCCAGCAGCAGTGCCTGCCCGAACAGCCGCAGCGGGCGCAGTACCGGAACCATGGCGCCCACGCCGTCGGCGATCTCCGGGACCACGGTGACGCCGAAGGTGGGCCACTGCGGCGGTCTGCCGTCGAGCCGGTCGAAGGTGTAGATCGGGAAGTTCGACAGCACCCCGCCGTCGACAAGGGTGGATCGCAGTCCAGCGGCGCTGGTCAGTGTCACCGGGCGGTAGAAGAACGGGACCGCCATCGAGGCACGCACCGCGTCGGCCACCGATTGCTCGTCGGGGTCGAGCCCGTAGACCCGTCGGTAGTCCCACGGCAGCCGGACCAGCTGACCGGTCGTCACATCGGTCACGGTGACCACGGCTCGGTAGCGCCGTTCGGGCAGGTCATCGGCGGGGTAGGCCAGATCTCCCCAGGTGCGTACGCCCAGGTTCGCCAGCTCGCCGCGGATCCACCGGTGGGCGACGTCGCCGCGGTAGAGGGCACTGTCGCGCAGGAATCCCCACACCGGCCCCACCAAGGGCACCGGAGCCGCGTCGCGCCACGAGCGCAGCGGCACCGACAGCGCCAGCTCTTTGACCTGTGCGGCGCTCAGCTGGTCGCCCTGGCTGGCGGCGGCCAGAATCGTGCCCACCACCGAGCCGCCGGACACCCCGGAGATGCGCTGCACCGAGTAGCCGGCGTCCATCAGCGCGACCGCCGCTCCGACCAGTCCGACAAACCGCACTCCCCCGCCCGACAACACCAGGTCGGCGGTCAGCGGCGGGATGTCGCGCGCTCGGCGGGCGGGCATCGATGGACCCGTCAGTCCGCTGAATTCCATTCGTAGCCAAGAAACTTCCCGTCGAGGGTGATCACCACCCGGTCACCGCCCGGGTGCTCCCTGCGCTGGATGTCCATGCTGAAGTTGATGGCGCTCATGATGCCGTCGCCGAACTGCTCGTGGATCAGCTCCTTGATCGCCGGCCCGTAGACACCGATCGCCTCGTAGAGCCGGTAGATGGTCGGGTCGGTGGGCGGCCCGGTGAGCCCGCCGCGCATCGGCACCGCGGCCAGTACCGGCACCACCGCCGGGTCCAGCCCCAACAGGTCCGCCAGCTTCGTGCCCAGCTCGGCGGGAATGGGGTGCTGACCCAGCAGCGCCGAGGTGGTCCATACGACCGGCTTGCCGACCGCGTCGGCCAACTCCTGCCATGTCAGCCCCTTGGCGAGACGCGCGGCGATGATCTGCTCGGTGATCTGGCTTCGGTTCATGCCTCCAGCATGCCTGCAACGGTTCGCACTTCGATGCATCGGCACAGCGATGCCGGCGCCGCAGCGCGGCCTGCGGGTGTGCGCCGGCGCGGCGGAATCCGGTGGCATACTCGCCGTCATGCCCCCTGACAAGGCCCCTGGGCGTAGTCGATCAGCCGTTGCGCTCATGGCCCTGGTGGCGATCGCCATCCTGATCTTCGGCTGCGGTTCGCAGACCCGCGCGGAGAACGCGCAGCTGGATTTCACCGCCCAAACCCTGGACGGCCGGCCCTTTTCCGGCGCGAGCCTGAGCGGCAGGCCGGCGGTGTTGTGGTTTTGGACGCCGTGGTGCCCGCTGTGCCAACGGGATGCGCCGATGGTCGCCCGGCTGGCCGCCGCACACCCGAAGGTGACGTTCGTCGGGGTGGGGGCACAGGGCCGGCCGGACACGTTGCGGTCCTTCGCCGCCCGCTACGGCGTCGACGGCTTCACCGAGTTGGCCGACACCGACGCCTCGGTATGGGCCCGGTTCGGGGTGACCCGCCAGCCCTCGTACGCCTTCCTGCACCCGGACGGCCGGATCGAGGTGGCCACGGGCTCGCTGCCCGAAGCCGAGCTGAGCAGGCGGCTGCAGGCGCTGACGGGGTCGTGATCGACACCACTGCTGTCGATTTCGCCCTGGGAGCCGGAATGGTGGCGGCGTTGAACCCGTGCGGGTTCGCGTTTCTGCCCGGGTATCTGGGGCTGGTGATCGCCGGCAGCGGCGACACCTCGCGTCCGGTGGCGCTGGCCCGGGCGGCGACGGCGACGGTGGTGATGGCGGCCGGGTTCCTGACGGTGTTCGGCCTCTTCGGGCTTGCGGTCTCGCCGCTGCTGGCCTCGGCGCAGAAGTATCTGCCGTTTGCCACCATGGTGATCGGTGCGGCACTGCTGGCAGCGGGGGTATGGCTGTTGGCCGGCCGCGACATCGCCGTGCTGGTGCCCCGCCCGGCGGGCGACGCGCCGACTGCGCGGCTGGGATCGATGTACGGCTATGGCGTCGGCTACGCCGTGGCGTCGCTGTCGTGCACCATCGCACCGTTTCTGGCGGTGGTGTCGATGACGTTCCGGCAGGGGGCGGCGCTGGCCGGGGTCCTGGCGTTCGTCGCCTACGCGGTCGGCATGAGCATCACAGTCGGCGTGGCCGCGCTGGCGGTGGCGTGGGCGGGCTCGTCGGCCGGCGCGGCGTTGCGCCGGGTGCTGCCGCATGTGGGCCGGATCGCCGGGGGGATGGTGGTGGCGACCGGCCTGTACGTGGGCTATTACGGCTACTACGAGATGCGGTTGTACTTCGCCGGGGCCGATGCCGGCGATCCGGTGATCGAAGCCGCGAGCGCGGTGCAGTCCTGGCTTGCCGGTCACGTCGATGCGCTGGGCGCCTGGGGGCTGTTGGGCGCGATCGGCGCGCTGGTGGCCGGTGCGCTGGGCTGGCGCGCACTGGTGGGCCGCCTGGGTACCCGCAACAGCTGATTGTTTCGATTGTTTCAATAGCCGTCGATGCCGGGTAGTATCGAGGGCATGCCCACCGCCGTCGCACCGATCGCCCGTCAAGTAGCCGAGCGCGCCCGCACCGACGCCGGGTTCGCCCATGTCCTCGACGCGTTGCTGGACGCGCCGACGGCGCCCCAGGGCACCTTGGAGCGCATCGCCGCCCACGCCCTGAACGACCAGCGCCGCGCCGCGGTGATCGACGACTTCGTCGCCGGGGCGCTGCCCACCCCGAAGGTCCAGGAGCTGCTGCGGCTGGGCACGCCGCAGGCCGTGCACCGGTTGCGCAGCCGCGGCAAGCTCATCGGCGCGGCCGTGGGAAACCAGACCTGGTTCCCGGCGTGGCAGTTCGACGGTGCGCGGCCGCGCACCGACCTGCCGCAGATCCTGGAGCTGCTGGGCCGGTTCACCACCGACCCGCTGGCGGCCGATCGCATCATGCGCCTCACCCATGACGAGCTGGGCGGCATCTCGATCGCCGAGGCGCTCCGGAACCCCGAGACCGCGCCGGCCGCGGGTCGACTGCTCACCTCGCTCGGTGCCTGAGCTTCCCGCCGGCTACCGGATACCGCTTCCCGAGTCCCGGCCCGCCGGCCTGCGTCGCCGCCGGATCACCGCCGGGACACAGTTGTGGCGCCTGGACGCCGACCACCCCGACCAATGGGACTGGACGGGTTTCGCCGAGCCGCGCCATCGCTTCGATCCGCCGTCGGCGAGGTTCCGCACCCGTTACGCGGCAACCGATCTCCTCGGTGCGTTTCGGGAGCGCTACCGGCTGACCGGACTGCTGATCCCCGGGGACCACGCCGGCCACCACCTGGTCCGGCTGTCGGCCAACCGGCACCTGCGGGTGCTCGATCTGCGCACCGAACGCAATCTCGATGCGCTCGGTGTCGACGATCAGATCAGCACCGGACAGCACGACGCGGTGTGGACCACCTGCCAGCAGTTGGCAGACGCCGTGCGGCGCTGGTGGCCGCAACCCGACGAATGCCCGGACGCGATCGTCTACCGCTCCCGCACCACTCCGGAGACGTCGGTCAACTACGCCTTCTTCGCCGGCGCCGCGTTCGACATCGAGGCCTGGCCGTTGCAGCAACGCCCGGATGTGACAGCAGATCTGGTGCTGCGGCACGGCTTCACCGTTGCCTACTACTGAGGCTTCCGCCGATCCGCCATCCGCCGCACCGGCGCAGCCGTCATTCGTCGCCGAACCTGATGCCCAGGTCGCGCGCGGTTTGGATCGCATCACAGTCCAGCGGAACCACTTTCTGCTGGCGGGTGGCCGCAGCCAACGGCACATAGTCCACCGTCGGCGGGTTGAGCGCCACCATCACCCCGCTGTGTCCCTCGTCGAGGGCCCGCACCGCCGCCGCCCCGAACCGCAGTCCCAGCAACCGGTCCCCCGAGCTCGGCGAACCGCCGCGCAGCAGGTGTCCGAGGACCACGGCGCGAGACTCGCGCCCGGTCAGTGCCTCGAGTTCGGCGGCGACCTTGGTCCCGACCCCGCCCAGACGTTCGGCCTGGCCCACCGCTTTGCCCGCCACGGTGTGCACCCCGCCCACCGGTTTGGCTCCCTCGGCCACGCACACGATCGAGTAGGTCGAACCGCGTTGCGCACGTTCGTTGATCAGCGCTGCCACCGGATCAAGGCGATACGGGATCTCCGGGATCAAGATGGCGTGCACTCCCGAGGCCATCCCGGCGTGCAGGGCGATCCAGCCGGCGTAGCGACCCATCACCTCCACGACGAGGATCCGGCTGTGCGAGGTGGCCGTGGAGAACAGCCGGTCGATGCATTCCGAGGCGAAGTCGACGGCACTGTCGAAGCCGAACGTCGCCGCGGTGCACTCCAGATCGTTGTCGATGGTCTTGGGCACCCCGACCAACCGCAGCCCCGCCTGATGCAGGTGATGGCCGATCGACAGCGAGCCGTCACCGCCGATGGTGATCAGCGCGTCGATGCGGTGCTGGTCGAAGCGCCCGAGCAACTCCTCGGTGCGGTCCTGTTCGATCCAGCTGCCGTCGGGCTGTTGCACCGGGTAGGCGATCGGGTTACCGCGGTTGGTGCTGCCCAGAATGGTGCCGCCCTGGTGGATGATGCCCCGGACCCGGTCCCTGGTCAGCTCGATCACCCCGCCGTCGGGGTACTCGTCGCCGAGCAGCAACCCGTTGTAGCCGTCGCGGATCCCGACGACGTCCCAGCCCCGGCTAAGCGCAGCGAGGGTGGCGGCGTAGATGACGGCGTTGAGACCGGGTGCGTCGCCGCCGCCGGTGCTGATCGCGATGCGTTTGATGCCCTCGCTCACCCGGTGACCTCCGGCACCGAGCACGTGGGGCCAAGCGGGAACGTGGCGGCCCGGGACGGGATCGGAGTCGGTGAGTCGGCGACAGGTTCGGTGTTGCTGCAACAAACGGCTTTCACGCCTGCCAGCCTAACGAGGACACCCGGTTCGGCGCTCTCATTCGTGGCGGGTCGGGGGGCTGCGCGTCGGCGTCGATGACCGGGTCGGCGGGCGGCGCACCAGTGCCCCGACTGCGATGAGCGCCAGCACCGACAGCCAGGGCCAGGCCCCCTGTTGATGCACCCAGCCGGCGAGCGCGCCCTGGAGCCGGCCCGCCACGGCCAGCACCCGGTCATCCGCCCCGGCGCTCAGCTCGAACAGCCGGATTTCGTAGTAGCCGTAGTAGCCGACGTACAGCCCGACCGCGACCAGCAGCGCACCGCTGACCCGGCCGGCGTAGCGGGTGCTGCGGCGCATCCGGGCGATCAGTGCCGAGCTGGCCAGCGCCACGGCGACCGCCAGAACCCCGACCAGCAGCCCGAAGCCGGCCGCGTACGCCAGGTAGACCAGCGCCCCGGACGTGCCCGCGGGCAGTGCGGCCCCGGTGACCGCCAGGAAAGGACCGATCGTGCAACCCAGTGATGCGCACGCGTAGCCCATGCCGTAGCCGAACATGGATCCGATCCGGGCGGTCGGTGCCCACCGCCCACCCAACGACATCACCGCGAGCCGGTGGCCCGCCAGCAGCCACACACCCATCACGACCAGCACGGCGCCGATCACGACCGTGGCGTAGGGCAGATACTGCTGCACCCGCTGGGCAACCGCGACGGTGAGCAGCCCGAAGGCGCCGAACACCGCCAGGAAGCCGAGCGTCATGGCCCCGGTGGCCACCAGCGCCCGGCCCACGGCGACCCCGGTGCCACCGCCCTGCCCGCGTACCACCAGCGCCAGATAGGCGGGCAGCAGCGCGAACCCGCACGGGTTGAGGGCGGCCACCAGCCCTGCGGCGAAGGCCAGCGCGGGCAGGTCCGGGCTCACGCCAGGGCCGCGACGCGGTCGGACAACTCCTTCTGAGTCATCGCCGAAGTGGGGTTGTTCACGAACGTCGAGGTGCCGTCGGAGCGTTCGAAGACGTAGGCGGGCTGCCAGGGCACCCCGAAGCGCGCCCAGATCTCGCCGTCGGCGTCGTTGAGGTTGGTGAAGTTCAGGTGGTACTTGGCCGCGAAGTTGCGCATGGCGGCCACATCGGAGTGTGCCGCTATTCCCACGAACGTCACTCGCGGGTTGGCGGCGGCCACCTGGCTCACCGACGGTGCCTCGGCATTGCAGAACGGGCACCACGGCGTCCAGAACCACAGCACCACCGGTTTGCCCTGCAGTCCGGCGCCGTCGAAGGGTGCCCCGTCGATGGTGGTGGTGGCGAACTGAAGTCGTTCGTCGGCTGCCGTAGCCGCCGGGGGCGCGGCCAGGCTGACGAGCAGTGCGGCGACAGCGGCCAGTATCAGGGTGTAGATCCTCATGCCTTGCACACGATGTGCACCGGCCGCCGGTTCAGCGGTTCGGTGGTTCGGCGCCCGGCCCGTCGGGTGCCGAGACGGCACGGGACGTCGGGGCCGCGGTTTATGGTGGCCGCGATGGGACTGCACCTGCACCGTGCCGAACGCACCGACGCCCTTGCCGACGGCCTCGGTGCGCTGTTGGCCACCCCGCCGCCCGACCCGTTCGCCGAGGAGCTGGTGCTGGTGCCGGCCCGCGGGGTGGAGCGCTGGCTGTCTCAACGCCTGTCGCACACGCTGGGTGCCGGTCTCGGCGGCGACGGGGTGTGCGCGGGTGTGCGGTTCCGCAGTCCGGCCTCGCTGATCGCTGAGATCACCGGCGCCGGCGACGACGATCCGTGGTCCGGCAATGCCATGACCTGGCCGCTGCTGGCGGTGATCGACGCCAGCCTGGATCAGCCCTGGTGCGCCACGCTGGCAAAGCATGTGGGCCACGGGGACCCCAGCCCGGAAGGTGAGCTGCGCCGCGGGCGGCGCTACGCGGTGGCCCGCCGGCTGGCCGGCCTGTTCGCCTCCTATGCCCGCCAGCGGCCGCGGTTGCTCGCCGACTGGAGCGCCGGCGAGTCCACCGACGGCGCCGGCGGCGCGTTGCCCGGCGACTTGGACTGGCAGCCGCCGCTGTGGCGGGCTCTGGTCGCCGCCGTCGGCATCGATCCGCCCGATCAGCGGCACCGCGCTACGGTCGCCCGGCTGCGGCAGGCGCCCACCGAGACGCTGCCGGCCCGGTTGTCGCTGTTCGGCCACACCCGGTTGGCGGCCACCGACATCGAGTTGCTCGACGCGCTGGCCAGCCACCACGACCTGCACCTGTGGTTGCCGCATCCCTCCGATGCGCTGTGGCGGGAACTGAGCGGCGTGCACGGCGTGGTGCCGCGCAGGCAGGACCCGTCGCGGCACCGGGCCCACCATCCGCTGCTGGAAACGCTGGGCCGCGATCTGCGTGAGCTGCAGCGGGCGCTGCCGAACTCCCCCGACAGCGATGAATATCTGGGTGCGACAGCCCATCCCGATACCCTGCTGGGCTGGCTGCAGTCGGATTTGAGCGCCAATGCGGTGCGACCGGCGGGGCGCAGCAAGGCGGTGCGGGACCGCTCGGTGCAGGTGCACAGCTGCCACAGTCCGGCCCGGCAGGTCGACGTGCTGCGCGAAGTCCTGCTGGGGCTGCTGCACGACGATCCGACTCTCGAGCCGCGCGACATCGTGGTGATGTGCCCGGACATCGAAACCTACGCACCGCTGATCGTCGCCGATTTCGGGCTGGGCGAGCTGGCCGGACAGGCCCATCCGGCGCACCGGCTGCGGGTGCAGCTGGCCGACCGGGCGCTGAGCCAGACCAATCCGTTGCTGGGGGTGGCGGCCGAGCTGCTGGAGATCGCCGGCAGCCGCGCCACCGCGACCGCGGTGCTCAACCTCGCCCACACCGAGCCGGTGCGGGCGAAGTTCGGTTTCACCGAGGACGACCTGGCGCAGATCACCACCTGGGTGCGTACCGCCAATATCCGGTGGGGTTTCGATCCGCACACCCGGGAGCGCTACGGGCTGTCCCGGATCGTGCACAACACCTGGCGTTTCGGGTTGGACCGACTCTTGACCGGGGTGGCGATGTCGGACGATTCGCAGGCTTGGCTCGATACCGCGCTGCCGCTCGACGACGTCGGCAGCAGCCAGGTGGAGCTGGCCGGCACGCTCGCGGAGTTCGTCACGCGGTTGCAGTCGGCGGTGGACGCTCTCGACGGCACCCGCCCGCTGGACGACTGGATCACCGCCCTCCGTGCCGGTGTCGACCAGTTGGCCGACGCCGAGGACGCGTGGCAGAGCGCCCACCTGCAGCGGGAACTCGCCCAGGTGCTCGACGACGCCGGCGCGCGCCGCGACACCGCGTTGCGGCTGCCCGATGTCCGGGTACTGATGTCGGGCCACCTGGCCGGACGGCCCACCCGCGCCAACTTCCGCACCGGAACCCTGACGGTGTGCACCATGGTGCCGATGCGGTCGGTGCCGCATCGGGTGGTGTGTCTGCTCGGGGTCGACGACGGGGTGTTCCCCCGGCTGGATCTCCCGGACGGCGACGACGTGCTGGCCCGCGCCCCGCTGACCGGGGAACGCGACATCCGTTCCGAGGATCGGCAATTGCTGCTGGACGCGATCACCGCCGCCACCGAGAAGCTGGTGATCACCTACACCGGCGCCGACGAACACACCGGCCACCCCCGCCCGCCCGCGGTCCCGCTGGCCGAACTGATCGACGCGCTCGACCACACCACCCCGCAGCCCGTCCGCGACCAGCTCATCGTGGAGCACCCGCTGCAGCCGTTCGACGTCAAGAATGTCGAACCCGGGCGCCTGATCCCCGACGTGCCGTTCACCTTCGACCCCACCGTGCCGCTGGCCGCTAAAACCGCCGCCGGAACGCGCCGGGACGCACCGCGGTTCATCGACGGTGCGTTGCCCGCGCCGCCGGCCGGTGACATCGCGCTCGTCGACCTGCTGAAGTTCTTCAAGGACCCGGTCAAGGGGTTCTTCAGTGCGCTGAACTACACCCTGCCGTGGGAGGTCGACGAGGTCGAAGACGGCATGCCGGTGGAGATCGACGCGCTGGGCGAATGGGCGGTCGGCAACCGGATGTTGCACGACATGCTGCTCGGCGTCGACCCTGCCAAGGCCATCGAGGCCGAATGGCGGCGCGGCAGCCTGCCGCCCGGCCAGCTGGGCTGGCGCACCGCCAAGCAGATTCGGGACCGGGTGGTGCTGTTGGCCAGCGCGGCACACGAACACCGGGTCGGCACGCCGGCCACCTACGACCTCGATCTGGATCTCGGCGGGGGGCGCCGGCTGACCGGAACCGTCACCCCGGTGTTCGGTGGGAGCACGGTATCGGTGAATTACTCCAAGTTGCGCGACACCCATCTGTTGCAGGCCTGGATTCCGCTGGTGGCGCTGGCGGCTGCGTATCCGGACACCGCCTGGAGCGCCCGTTGCATCGGCCGGGCCCGCGACGGCGAACGCGTGTTGCAGCGGCTGCTGGGGCCGCCATCGGAGGCGAGCGAAACCCTGCGGGAACTGGTGTGGCTCTATGACATCGGCCGCTGCGAACCGCTTCCCCTGCCGGTCAAAACCTCGTTTGCGTGGGCCGAAAAGCGGCACGCCGGCCGCGACCCGGTCGGGTATGCCCGGAGCAGATGGACCACACAGCGCTTCCCGGGCGAGGACGCCGAACCCGCCAGTGTCCGGGTCTGGGGGGCCCGTGCGCCGTTCGAGGTGCTGCTGGGCCCGCCGCGCCCCGGGGAGGCCGTCGACGGCGAGGACACCCGCCTGGGCGCCCTGGCCGCCCGGCTGTGGTTGCCGCTGTTGCGCGCGGAACGGTCGGTGCGGTGATGGAGCGCTTCGATCTGCTGGGCCCGCTCCCGGCCCGCGGCAGCACCACGGTGCTGGAGGCCAGCGCCGGCACCGGCAAGACGTTCACCCTGGCCGGGCTGGTGACTCGCTACCTGGCCGAGGGACACGCCACCTTGGACGAGATGTTGCTGATCACGTTCAGCCGCGCGGCCACCCGGGAACTGCGTGACCGGGTCCGCCGACAGTTGGTGCAGACGCTGGCAGCCCTCGACGGCACCGCTGCCGGCGAGCCCAACGATCTGGTGGCACACCTGCTCGGCGGTAGCGCCGCCGAGCGGGAACTGCGGTGCCGCCGGCTGCGTGATGCTTTGGCGGGCTTCGACGCAGCGACCATCGCCACCACCCACCAGTTCTGCCACCTGGTCCTGAAATCGCTGGGTATCGCCGGGGACACCAGCGCCGGGGTGGAGTTGGTGGACAGCCTGGAAGACCTGGTGGTCCAGGTGGTCGATGACCTGTACCTCGCGCAGTTCGGCACCCAGCGCGACGAGGTGGCCCTGAGCTACGGCGACGCGCTCAAACTCGCCCGGGTGGTGGTTGCCGATCCGTATGCCCAACTGCGCCCGCAGAATCCGGAACCGGGTTCGGCTGCCGAGGTGCGGCTGCGGTTCGTCGACGCGGTCTGCACCGAGCTGGAATTGCGGAAACGCCGGCTCGGGGTGCTGGGCTACGACGACTTGCTGCGCCGGTTGGCCGCCGCGCTGGAACCGGTGGACTCCCCGGCTCGCGATCGGATGCGTCAGCGTTGGCCCATCGTGATGGTCGACGAGTTCCAGGACACCGACCCGATCCAATGGCAGGTGATCGAGCGCGGCTTCGTGGGGCATTCGGCGGTGGTGCTCATCGGTGACCCCAAGCAGGCGATCTACGGATTTCGCGGCGGCGATGTCTACACCTACCTGCAGGCCGCGCGCAGCGCTGGGCAGCAGCGCACCCTGGCGGTGAATTGGCGCAGCGACTCTGTCCTGGTCGACGCCCTGCAGACGGTGATGGGCGGCGCGGCGCTGGGCGACCCGCAGATCGTGGTGCACGACGTGGAGGCCGCGGTCGTGGGCAGCCGGCTGGCCGGCACACCGAGTGCGGCCCCGTTCCGGTTGCGGGTGGTGGGTCGCGCGGCATCCGGCGTCAGCGCAGACCGCGTCATTCCCATGACCACGCTGCGCCGGCACATCCCCGACGACTTGGCCGCCGATGTCGCCGCATTGTGTGCCGGTGGGGCGACGTTCGACGGGCGGCCCATCAGCCCCGGCGACGTGGCGGTGATCGTGGAGAACAGCAAGGATGCGGCGGTCTGCCAGGAAGCCTTGCTGCGGACGGGGATTGCGGCGGTGTTCACTGGCGATGCCGACGTGTTCTCCTCGACCGCGGCCGCCGACTGGCTGTGCCTGCTGGAGGCCTTCGACGCCACCCACCGGGCCGGGTTGGTGCGGGCCGCCGCGGCGACGGTGTTCTTCGGCCACACCGCGGCCGCACTGGCCGACGGCGCGGACGCGCTGACCGACGAGGTGGCCTCGACCCTGCGGGACTGGGCTGACGAGCTGCGGCTGCACGGGCCGGCGGCGGTGTTCGAGGCCGCACAGGTGGCCGGGCTCAAGCGCCGTCTGCTCGGCGAGTACGGCGGCGAACGCACCATGACCGATCTGGCGCATGTGGCACAGCTGCTGCATGAGGCCGCGCACCGCGATCGGCTGGGCCTGCCGGCGCTGCGGGACTGGTTGCGGCGGCAATGCACGCAGGGAATCGGCCGTGGGCAGCACAATCGCCGCCTGGATTCCGACGCCGCGGCGGTGCAGATCCTGACGGTGTGGGGTGCCAAGGGATTGCAGTTCCCCGTCGTCTATCTGCCGTTCGCGTTCAACCGGCACATGTTCGACGAAGCCATCCCGCTCTATCACGAGTCCGATGTGCGCTGCCGGCACATCGGCGGCCCGGACAGCTCCGACCACACCGTCGTGCAGCGGTTGAGTTTGGCCGAGGCCGCCCGCAACGACATCCGGCTCGCCTATGTGGCGCTGACCCGGGCGCAGTCGCAGGTGGTGGCGTGGTGGGCGGCGTCCTACGACGAACCCAACGGTGGCCTGTCCCGGCTGCTGCGGGGCCGCTGCCGCGGCGAGGCGGCGGTGCCGGATCGCTGCGAGCCCAAGCCGACCGATGACGAGGCCCTGGCCTGTTTCCGGCAGTGGGAGGCCGCCGGCGGTTTGGTGATCGAGGACTCGGTGATCGCCCCCGTTACCCCTACTTCCCCGCCGGCACCACCGGATGGGCTCCAAGCGCGGCACTTCCACCGGCACATCGATACCGGCTGGCGACGCACCTCGTATTCGGGGCTGATTCGGCAGGCCGATCAGACCGGGACGTCCGGGGTGCACAGCGAGCCGGAGTTCACCGCCCGCGACGACGAGGCCGACGACATCGCCGTCGTCGGGGAACCTCCACCGCCGGCCGGGGCGGAGATGGTGTCACCGATGTCCGAGCTGCCCGCCGGGGCGGCGTTCGGCTCCCTGGTGCACGCCGTGCTGGAGACGGCTGATCCGTTCGCCGAGGACTTGGCGTCGGAGCTGGAGACGCACGTGCGCCGGCACGCCGACTGGTGGTCTGTCGATGCCGATCCGGCCGCGCTGGCGGCGGCCCTGGTTCCCCTGCACGACACCCCGCTGGGACCGCTGGCCGACGAATTGACCCTGCGCCAGATCGGTACCCGAGACCGGTTGCGGGAATTGGATTTCGAGATCCCGCTGGCCGGCGGAGATCGGCACGGACCGGCACCGGAGATACGGCTGGCCGAGGTCGGGGAGTTGCTGCGTGAGCATCTGCCCTCCGACGACCCGTTCGCTGCATACGCCGACCGGCTGGCCACCGAGGCCTTGGGCGGCCAGCCGCTGCGCGGATATCTGTCCGGGTCGATCGACGTGGTGCTGCGGGTGCCGCAGCAGCGGTTCCTGGTGGTCGACTACAAGACCAACCGGCTCGGCGACACGGCCGCCGACTACGGGTTCAACCGGCTGACTTCGGCGATGCTGCACTCGGATTACCCCTTGCAGGCGCTGCTGTATACCGCCGTGCTGCACCGCTTCCTGCGCTGGCGACTGCCCGGCTACGCCCCGGACACGCACCTGGGCGGGGTGCTGTATCTGTTCGTGCGCGGGATGTGCGGCCCGGACACCCCGGTCATCGACGGGCACCGCGCCGGGGTGTTCGACTGGCGGCCGCCGGCATCACTCGTGGTGGCCTTGTCGGACCTGCTGCACACGAGGCGGACGACATGAGCGAACTGCTCGAGTGGCGCATAGCCAGCGCGGCGACCGGCCTGCTGCGGGACTTCAACCGCGCCGGCGTGCTCGATTCCGCCGATGTGCATACCGCGCAACGCATCACCGCCCTGAGCGCTGAGCCTGATGAGACGGTGGGTCTGGCGCTGGCGCTGACGGTGCGCGCACTGCGGCACGGGTCGGTCTGCCTGGATCTGTCGTCGGTGGCCGCCGACACCGACGTCGCCGACGTTTCGTGGCCGGAGCCGGGAGCTTGGCTGGCCGCCGTGCGGGACAGTCGGCTGGTCGCCGCGCAGGTGCTGCGGCTCTACGACGACCGGTTGCTCTACCTCGACCGGTATTGGCGCGAGGAGCAGCAGGTCTGCACCGACCTGCTGGCGTTGTCCGCGCCCGGGACGGCACCGGCGGATTTGCCCGCCTTCGAGCGACTCTTCCCGCCGGGCGACTTCGACGAGCAGCGGTTGGCCGCCGAAATCGCGCTGTCGCAACCGGTTACGGTGCTCACCGGTGGCCCCGGCACCGGCAAGACGACCACGGTGGCGCGACTGTTGGCGCTGCTGGCCGAGCACGCCGAACTCTCCGGGACGGCCGGGCTGCGCATCGCGCTGGCCGCGCCGACCGGTAAGGCGGCGGCCCGACTGACCGAAGCGGTGGCCGCGGAGGTGGCTGCGCTGGAGCCGGTGGATCAGGCGCGGTTGGCCGGGCTGGGCGCCACCACGTTGCACACGTTGCTGGGTTCGCGCCCCGACAGTTCAGTGCGGTTTCGTCACGATCGGGGCAACCGGCTGCCGCACGACGTGATCGTCGTGGACGAGACGTCGATGGTGTCGCTGACGCTGATGGCCCGGCTGCTGGAGGCCATGCGGCCCGAGGCCCGGCTCATTCTGGTGGGCGATGCCGATCAGCTGGCATCGGTGGAGGCCGGGGCGGTGCTGGCCGACCTAGTGGACGGCCTGGCGGCGCGACCGGACACCCGGGTGGCGACGCTGCGGACATCCCACCGGTTCGGCGAGTCGATCGGTGCGCTGGCGGTGGCGATCCGCGACGGCGACGCCGACCGGGCGATCGCGCTGCTGGCCGCCGGCGGTGAGCACGTGGAGTGGCTCGACACCGACAGCGTGGCCGATGTGGCGCAGCGACTCTCGGCGCTGGTGGTGCCGCACGCGTTGGCGGTTCGCCAGGCCGCGCTGCTCGGCGACGCCGCGGCGGCCTCGACGACGCTGGACGAGCACCGGTTGCTGTGCGCGCATCGGGAGGGCCTGCACGGGGTGCGGCACTGGAACCAGCAGATCCGCCGCTGGGTGGCCGAACAGACCGGGGACCCGATGTGGGCCGAGTGGTATGCCGGTCGACCACTGCTGGTGACCGCCAACGACTACGGGCTAGGGCTGCGCAACGGCGACACCGGGGCGGTGGTGGTGCGCGACGAGGGGCTGCGCGCGGTGATCACCACGGCGTCGGGCCCGCTGGAGTTCGCCACCAGCCGGCTCGCCGACGTGGAGACCATGTACGCGCTGACGATCCACAAGAGCCAGGGCAGCCAGGCCCGCGAGGTGACCGTGTTGATGCCGCCCGTCGAGTCGCGGCTTTTGACCCGGGAGTTGTTCTACACGGCGGTGACACGGGCCAAGACGAAGGTGCGGGTGGTGGGCTCGGAGGCCTCCGTGCGGGCCGCGCTGGCTCGCCGGGTGGTGCGGGCCTCCGGGCTGGCGCTGCGGTTGCGACAGGTGTGAGGGGCTTCGGCCGCTGAGGCGCATCGCCGGGGCCAGACCAAGTGGATCGTTGCCCGCCTCTGAGCGACAAGTCGCGCGCCCCCGCCCCGGCCTCGGCCCGTGCCCCGCCACGCCCCCGCCCCGGCCCCGCCCCGGCCCGGACCGGCCCATGTGGCCTGGTGCCCACCTCTGAGCGACAACTCGCACGCCCCGGCCCCGGCCCCTGCCCCGGCCCCTGCCTCGACCCCGGCCCCCGCCCCGGCCCCTGCCTCGACCCCGGACCCGGACCCGGACCCGGAGGTGTCGCTCAGAGGTGGGCAACTCCCCCATCACCGCCCAGCCGTTATGGATGGGGCCGGTGGTGCGCCACACTGGAACCATGACGGAAGCCGGCAATACCCGGGTCGCGGTGTACCTCGACTTCGACAACATCGTGATCTCTCGCTATGACCAGGTCAACGGCCGCAGCTCGTTTCAGAAGGACAAGGCCAAGGGCCTGGCCAAACAACCCGAGCGGCTGGCGCGGGCCACCGTCGACGTCGGGGCGATCATCGACTTCGCATCGTCGTTCGGCACGCTGGTGCTCACCCGCGCCTACGCCGACTGGTCAGCCGAGGTCAACACCGGCTACCGCGCGCAACTGGTGGGGCGAGCGGTTGACCTGGTCCAGCTGTTCCCGGCAGCGGCCTACGGTAAGAACGGCGCCGACATCCGGTTGGCGGTCGACGCGGTCGAGGACATGTTTCGGCTGCCGGATTTGACCCACGTGGTGATCGTGGCCGGTGACTCCGACTACATTCCGCTGGCACAGCGCTGTAAACGCTTGGGCCGCTATGTGGTTGGCATCGGGGTGGCCGGATCGACGAGCCGCGCACTGGCGGCGGCGTGCGACGACTTCGTCAGCTATGACGCGCTTCCCGGAGTGCCGGTGTACAAGCCCGCACCCGTCGACGCCGCGACCGAGCCCACGCGGCGCACCCGCCAGGCAAAGGAGGAGCCCGAGGAGCCGCCGCAGCCGGATCCGCAAGACACCGCGACCGCCTTACTTATCCGCGCGCTGCAGATCGGCTTGGAGAAGGATGACGTCGAGTGGCTGCACAATTCGTCGGTCAAGGCGCAGATGAAGCGAATGGATCCCTCTTTCAGCGAGAAAGCGCTGGGTTATAAGTCGTTCAGCGACTTCCTGCGGTCCTACTCGGATCTGGTAGAGCTCGACGAGAGTTCGACAACGCGCTTGGTGCGGCTGCGCGGGGAAGCCGGCGAAAACGGGGTGTAGGGTGGAAAAGGTTGGGATCCGAGCCAGTCCGGGATGAGTCAGCGTTCTTGCCGTTGATCTTTTAGAGCAACCCGCTCGCACCGGACACACCGGGGACGACCGTTTGCCGGGATCACCATGGATGCTCTGTTCGCCTGCCCGCCCTTTACCGCTCCGAAGACGGAGCAACGCTATGCGCGTCCGCCGAGTTTCGGCATCGTCAGTACCTATCCGCCCACCCCGTGCGGGCTGGCGACCTTTACCGCCTCACTGTCCGACGCACTGTCCGCCAATGGCGCTGAGGTCAGTGTCGTGCGCATAGCGGACGGCACGCCTTCCAGTAGTTCCCGCGTCGTCGGTGAGCTGGTCAACGGGTCGGCGGCATCGGTGGCGGCCAGCGCCGAACTGCTCAACCAGAACGATGTCGCGATCATCCAGCACGAGTACGGGGTCTATGGCGGCGCCGACGGGGAAGATGTAGTGGATCTGATCGACGGGTTGCACGTGCCGTCCATCGTCGTCGCGCACACGATCCTCAAAAGCCCTACGCCACACCAGCGTTCGGTGTTCGAAGCGATAGCGGCACGGGCGGATCAAGTGGTCGTCATGTCCGAGGTGGCCAGTGAGCGCCTGTGCCTCGACTTCGACATCGATCGCCGTAAAGTCACCACAATCCCGCACGGCGCGACGGTGCCAGGGCGCGTCTCGTTGAAGCGTTCCGGCAGGCCCACCCTGTTGACCTGGGGCCTGCTGGGGCCCGGCAAGGGCATCGAGCGGGTTATCGACGTGATGGGATCGCTGCACGATCTCCCCGGGCGGCCGCGCTACCTGGTGGCCGGGCGGACGCATCCGAAGGTTCTGGCCGCCGACGGCGAGGCCTACCGTGACGCACGTGCCGAACAGGCACGCAGCAGCGGGGTGGCCGGCTCGGTGTCTTTCGACCCCGATTACCGGGGCGTTTCGTCACTGATGGCACTGGTCCAGTCCTCGGCTGCGGTCGTGCTGCCCTACGACTCCGCCGACCAGGTCACCTCCGGTGTGCTGGTTGACGCCATTGCGTGCGGCCGGCCCGTGGTCGCCACCGCCTTCCCGCACGCCATTGAGCTTCTCGGCACCGGGGCGGGCATCGTCGTGGGCCACGATGACCCCGACGCGCTTGCCGCTGCCCTGCGCCGGGTGCTGACCGATCCTCGGGCGGCCGGTTCGATGGCCGCCGAGGCCCGCCGGCTGGCCCCGTCGATGGCGTGGGCGAGCGTCGCCAATGCCTATCTGAGCGTGGCGCGCCGCCATCTCGCGCAGCGGCCGGCATCGGTATGACCGTCGGCACGCCGGCCCCGATCTTCGACCATCTGCTGCGCATGACGGACCATCGGGGCACCTTCGAGCATGCCTGCCTCGCCGAGCCGAGGCCCGAACACGGCTACTGCACCGACGATATGAGCCGCGTGCTCGTCGTCAGCAGCCGACAGCCCCGCGCTGATGGGGACGTGCACCGCCTCGCCAGTGTCGCGGTGCGGTTTCTGAACGAGGCGCAGGCCCTCACCGGGGCTTGCCGCAATCGGATGGACAGCACCGGCGGCTGGGCCGACGAGCCGACCTTCGAGGATTGCTGGGGCAGATGCGTCTGGGGCCTCGGAACGGCCGCTGCCAGGAGCGACGTGGGATGGGTGCGCCAGTCGGCCATCGTGCAGTTCGAGCGCGCCGCCCAGGGACGGTCGACGTGGCCGCGCGCCATGGCGTTCGCCGCATTGGGGGCCGCGGAACTCCTGAAGGTCAACCCCGGACATCGCGCGGCCCGCGAGCTCGTCTCCGACTACGCCGCCACCGTCCCCGAACCGACCGGCAACCCCACTTGGCTATGGCCTGAGGCGCGACTGACCTACGCGAACGCGGTCCTTGCCGAGGCGATGATCGCTGCGGGTGATGCACTCGACACGCCGACACTGTGGCAGCGCGGCCTGGATCTGTTGGAGTGGCTGGTCGGATACGAATCGACGGACGGGCACCTGTCACCCACGCCCGCGGAGGGACGCGGCCCCGACGACCGGCGGCCCGGATTCGACCAGCAGCCGATCGAGGTGGCCACCCTCGCAGATGCGTGCGCACGTGCCGCCGGCGTCGACGCCAGACAGATCTGGCCGGACGGAGTCCGGGCGGCCGCGGCGTGGTTCCAGGGCGCCAACGACGCGCGACAGCTGATGTGGGATCCGCAGACGGGCGCCGGATTCGACGGTCTGCACGCCGACGGAGTGAATCGCAATCAAGGCGCGGAGTCGACCCTGGCTGTGCTGTCGACCCTGCAGCAGGCCCAGCATTTCGCGACTGTGCCGCAATGACTTACGGGTTGGCCACGCGGAGTCCCCAGCGGCTCGCGGCCGATCCGTCGCGCGTGGTCACCCGACTCTTCGTACCCGGCCAGGAAGGTTTCGAGCACCAGGAGTCCCGTGCGGGACAGGTGCTCCGGCGGATTCTGGCGCTGGACGAGGACGAGGCGCGTTCGTCGTTAGACGATGTCGTGGCACGCTTCGACGGCCGTCACCGTGATCTGGTCGGCACCTTCGGCCGACACGCCCGGGAACTCGCCGACCGGTTGGATCCCCAGCGGGAACTCTCCGAGGTACGCATGTTGTTGCTCGGTGCGACGTTCACCAGCGAATACGCCATCGAGGGTGCGGCGTTGTGCAATCCCAGCATCGTGGCGCACCCCGACCAGGCGGGAACGCGCGCGGGCGGGCTGCGATTCATCATGAGCGTACGGGGTATCGGAGAAGGACATCGTTCCTCGATCGGGTTCCGAACCGGCATCGTCGACGCGTTCGGGCGCGCCACCATCGATGACCTGAGCCCCTTCGCCACCGTCGGAGCAGCCAGCGCGACCCTGCTGGACGCAGCCGTCTTTCGCAGTGAGCTCGCCCGACTCGACGACGCCGGCGAGGCAACCGGCTACGTCCTCGACGGGCTCGGCGACCGCTTCACCCGAACGGAGCTCGATCAGCGACTGGCCGAGCTTGAGACCCATCTGAGCACCCGTGGACGCGCCCGAGAGACGATCTCGGCGATCCGCGCCATCGCCGCACGTACCTATGCCGTCAGGTTTCCCGATGCCATACCGCTTTCCGAGCGGGTGCTGTGTCCATCGATGGATGCTGAGCGGGCCGGGATGGAGGACGCTCGATTCGTCCGCTTCACCGACGACGACGGCACCCTCAGGTGGCTTGCCACCTACACCGCCTACAGCGGATCACATATCAGCCAACAGCTCTTGGAGACAACGGATTTCCGCTCGTTTACCTCCACGCCGATAGCCGGAAGCGCCGCGGCCAATAAGGGACTGGCATTGTTTCCGCGCCGGATTCGAGGCCGGTTCGCGGCGATGTCGAGAGCGGACCGCGAGTCGAATGCGATCGCCTACTCCGATCACCTGTCGGTGTGGCCGAGCGCGGTTCCAGTTCAACGCCCCGCCCAGGCGTGGGAGGCGTTGCAGCTCGGGAACTGCGGTCCGCCCATCGAGACCGAAGCCGGCTGGCTGGTGCTCACCCACGGGGTGGGCCCGATGCGCACCTATCGCATCGGAGCGATTCTGCTCGATCTCGACGATCCCACTCGGATGGTCGGCCGGCTACGCGAACCGCTGCTGAGCCCCGCCGGCGACGAGCAGGATGGCTATGTGCCCAATGTGATCTACTCCTGCGGCGCCCTGGTGCACGCCGACACCCTGGTGCTGCCGTACGGTATCGGCGACTCCGCCATCGGTATCGCCACCGTGCCGCTGCCCGAACTGCTTGCCGCACTGTGTGACTGACGGCTGGCCGTGGGGTTCGCCTATCCCTCCGCGGCCACCAGGGACCGCAGCTGCACGTCGGGGTTGTCGCGCTGGAAACCCTGCAGGCGCCAAGCGTTGGAGAACAACACCAGGTGCACCCCGTCAGTGCGGGTCAAGACTTCCGCCAGCGATTGCTTGTTGACGAAGTCGACGTCGTCGGCGTCCACGATCCGCGCCACCTGATAGGGCAGCGACTCCAGCGTGATCGGGGCCCCCATTTCTCGAGCCATCCGGTGCGCGGCCACCTCGAACTGCATCGGGCCGACCGCGGCGAGTACCGGCGCCTGCTCACCGCGGCGATCGGAGACCAGCACCTGCACGACGCCCTCCTGGTCCAACTGTTCGATGCCGCGGCGGAATTGCTTGTGCTTGCTGGGATCGACGTTGCGCGCCACCGAGAAATGCTCGGGCGAGAAGCTCGGGATCGGCGGGTATTGCACGGGCACATCGCAATACAGCGTGTCGCCGGGGCGCAGGGCCGCAGCGTTGGCCAGCCCGATCACATCACCGGGCCAGGCGGTGTCCAAGGTGGAGCGCTGTTGGCCGAACACCGACTGGGCGTACTTGGTGACAAAGGGCTTGCCGGTCGCGGCGTGAGTGAGCACGTCACCGCGTTCGAAGGTTCCCGAGTACACCCGCGCGAAGGCGATGCGATCGCGATGGGCGGAGTCCATTCCCGCCTGCACCTTGAACACGAAGGCGCTGAACGGTGCGTCGGTGGCCCGGCGGGTCCCGTCGACGTCGAGCGCCCCGCTGGGCGCCGGCGCCAACTCGGTGAGCACGTCGAGAAGCTGATTCACGCCGAAGTTCAAGGCCGCCGAGGTGAACAGCACCGGCGTCGCCGTGCAGTCGAGGAACGCCTCGCGGTCGAAGTCGGATCCGTCGGCTGAGAGCAGCTCGCACTCTTCGACCGCGGTGTCCCAGTCATCACCGGCCGCGGCATGCGCATCGGCCGCGGCGATGTGCTCCTCGGGTGCCGCGGTAGCACCACCGGCGGTACGGGTGAACCGGATGAAGTTGCCGGACCGGCGATCGAGCACCCCGTCGAATTCTCCGGCGATGCCGACCGGCCAGGTCAGCGGGGTGGGACGCAGTCCGATGCGGGTCGCGATCTCGTCCATCAGTTCCAGGGCGTGCCGGCCGGGCCGGTCCCACTTGTTGATCACCGTGATGATCGGGATCCGGCGATGGCGGCATACCTGGAACAGCTTGAGGGTCTGCGGCTCAAGGCCTTTCGCGGCGTCGATGAGCATGACCGCGGAGTCGACGGCGGTCAGCACCCGGTAGGTGTCTTCGGAGAAGTCGGCGTGGCCAGGGGTGTCGAGCAGGTTGATGACGCAGTCCTGGCCCTTGGGGGTGCGGTAGGGGAACTGCAGGGCAGTCGACGTGATGGAGATGCCGCGGGCTTTCTCCATCTCCATCCAGTCCGACACCGTGGCACGACGACCGGATTTGCCGTGCACCGCACCGGCCTCGGTGATGGCCTTGGCATGCAGCACCAGGGCTTCGGTCAAGGTGGATTTGCCGGCATCGGGGTGGCTGATGACGGCAAAGGTTCGCCGGCGACCCGCTTCAGACGAGATCCGGCCGGTTTGCGGCGCGGCGGCGACCGTCGGTGAATCCAGGGCGTTGTCGGTCATTGCGTCGCTGAGTGTATTGGCGATCTTGCGCAAATCGGTAATCGAGCGCCCGGCCCGATACCCTTCCACGCGTGACCGCGATCGACCCCGAAAGGCTCGCCGCCTGCCTACAGGTGCTCGCCGAGATCGACGCGCTGCCGCCCGAGCACCCCGACGCCGTCGCGGTGCGCCGAGCCACCGCGCGCATGTTCAAGCAACTCAAGAAGGCCCGCCGGACTGCCAAACGCGACGCCGTTGCCGCCGCTGACCAGGCCGTCATCGCCGCCACGGCCACCGGGGCACCGGGCCGTATCGACGACGAGACGCAGGGTATTCCGCTGGTGTCGGCCGCGGTCGGGGCGTCGGCGGGCACGCTGCTGCGCTCGCGGGCCTGCTACATCTGCAAGACCCACTACACGCAGGTAGACGCGTTCTATCACCAACTCTGCCCGGACTGCGCCGCCATGAGCCGGGCCAAACGGGATGCCCGCACCGACCTGACCGGCCGGCGCGCCCTGCTCACCGGCGGGCGCGCCAAGATCGGCATGTATATCGCGTTGCGGCTGCTGCGCGACGGTGCGCACACCACCATCACCACCCGTTTCCCCAACGACGCGGTGCGCCGCTTCGCCGCGATGCCCGACAGCGCTGACTGGCTGCACCGACTGCAGGTGGTGGGTATCGACCTGCGCGACCCGGCCCAGGTCGTCGCACTGGCGGACACGGTGGCCGGCCAGGGCCCGTTGGACATCCTGATCAACAACGCGGCGCAGACGGTGCGCCGTGCCCCCGGGTCCTATGCCGCCCTCATCGAGGCCGAACGCACCTCCTCCAACGAGCTGGTTGACGTCATCACGTTCGACCATGTCAGCGACGCCCACCCGGCGGCCCTGGCCGGCAGCCTCGCCGAGCATCAGGCGCCGCACGCGCTGACTGAGCTGGCCTTGACTGCCCGCAGCGCCTCCCCGGCGCGAATTGCCGCCGGCACCGCGATCGACGCGGGCGGGCTGTTGCCCGACACCGCCCCGGTGAACAGCTGGACGCAGCGGGTGCACGAGGTCGACGCCCTGGAGCTGCTCGAAGTGCAGCTGTGCAATCAAACGGCACCGTTCATCCTGGTGAGCCGGCTTCGCCCGGCCATGGCGGCATCGAAGGCCCGCCGTAAGTACGTGGTGAATGTCTCGGCGATGGAGGGTCAGTTCAGCCGCCGCTACAAGGGTCCGGGCCATCCGCACACCAATATGGCCAAGGCCGCGCTGAACATGTTGACCCGCACCAGTGCCGCCGAAATGCTGGAGAACGATCGCATCCTGATGACGGCGGTGGACACCGGCTGGATCACCGATGAGCGCCCGCATCCCACCAAGCTGCGTCTGGCTGAGGAGGGATTCCACGCCCCGCTGGATCTGGTCGACGGCGCCGCCCGGGTCTATGACCCGATCGTGCGCGGGGAAGCCGGCGAGGATCTGTACGGGTGCTTCCTCAAGGATTACGCGCCGAGCAACTGGTAGCCGGTCAGTAGAGCGGCCCGCCGCCGAACAGGGCGCGGTGCGAATCGGGCTGGTTGCCCTCGATGTCGGTGACACGAAAGTCCAGCGCGGCCTCGGCGGTGATCAAGGTGTGTCCGCTGCGAGCCGCGATGTCCGGGTCGTCGGCCAGGGCGGCGATGACACGGCCGATGAACTCCGGGGTTTCGGCGTTGGCCAGCGGGTAGCCCTGGAAGTTGTCCAGTCCGCGGTCCATGAAGCCCTGCATGACTTCGTTTTTGACCAGGCCCGGCCACAGCGAGACCGCGCTCACCCCGGTTCCGGTCAGTTCGACGGCCATGTCGGCGGCCATCTTGTCCAGTCCGGCCTTGGACATGCCGTAGAGCACCGAGTGCAGGTGCCCGCGGGCGCCGAAGGAGGAGATGTTGGCGATCAGGCCCGCACCGCGCGCCACCATCAGCTGCGCGGCGCGCACCGAGGCGACGTAGTGGGCGCGCAGCCCCACCCCGATCAGGGTGTCCCAGTCCGAGAGCGGGCGCTGCCAGAACTTCTCGGTGAACCCGGCGAAGCCCTTCGGCGCGGCCCACACGTTGTTGACCAGCAGGTCCAGCCGGCCGTCGTACTCGTCGGCGATGCGGGCGAACAGCGCGGCGATCTGCGCGTCGTCGCGGTGGTCACACTGCACGGCGATGCCGCGGCCACCGCGTTCGGTGACCGCCCGGGCGGTCTGATCCAGCGGCCCATCGGCGCCGACCTCGCCGCGCGCGGTGACATACACCGTCCAGCCGTGTGAGCCGAGCGCCAACGCGACGCCTTTGCCGACGCTGCGGCTGGCCCCGGTGACCAGGGCGATCCGGGCGCTCATCGTCAGATCTCCCCCTGCTCCAGAATCCAATCGTCGCCTTGCGGCCGGGTGATGGCCCAGAGCTGCCGGAAGTGGCTGCGGGCCATTTTCCAGCTCCCGTCCTCGATCACGTAGTCGTCGTCGTACTCGCCGGTGAGCAGGCGTTCGGTGCGCTCGATCAGGTTGAGCTGGCGGAATTTCAGCGTCCAGCGTCCGGTGGCCGTGCCGGGGCCGGTGAGGGCGATGTCGGGGTGCATGCCGTGGTGCATGTCGAGGATCACCGGTTTGCCGTCGACCTTGTGCAACGCGACCCGGGTGAACACCGCGGCGATCTGGTCGGCGTCGTCGAATCCGCCCAAAGGTCCGTAATGAATGTCGGCGCCGCGGGCGATGAAGCAGGCCCGGAAGGTCTCGGGGTCTTTGGCGTCGCAGGCCCGGAAATAGCGGTGCTTGAGGGCTTTGATCGCCTCGATCTGTTCGAGCGCGGTCAGCCGCTCCTCGAGAGTCATCGCTCGACGATAGTTGTCGGTAGCGCGTGCCCCGGTGGGGGCATGCGATACCTGCTGGTACTCACCGCCCTAGCCGCAATCTGCCTGGGAAGCGGCGTTGCTGCGATCGCCGGGGCGGATGCTCCGCCGCCCTGCGCGGCGGTCAACACCTGCCGCTACATGCCCAACCCGTACTACGACGGGCCGCTGTTGCCGACGTGGAATGTTCCGGGCACCTACGGCGGCTGGACCACCCTGCCCGTGATGTGCGACCCGGTGACCTACAGCTGCCGGCAGGTCGTGCCGGGGGCCGGGTAGGGGTTGAGTCGCCACATTCGGAGCATGGCTGCTGCAGTCCCGGCCCGCGAGCTGCGTAACCACGCTGCGGAGATGTTGCGCCTGCTGGGATCGGGGTGCTCAGGGGCAGCCGCCCGGTGGCGCCGAGGGGCTCGGCCGCTACTGACTGCTACTGCCGCTGTGGGGACGTGTCAGCAGATTTGGCCGGCGAAGAAGGCCGCCGACACCAGGCCAACACACAACGCCACGGTGGCGTGACCCATCATGCCGGCGCTGACAGTCGCGGTGGCTGCCGTGACGCCCAAGCCGGTCAAAAAAGTGGTCATTACCTGCCTCCTGTGGCGTACATCACATCAAGGTTTCTAACGTGGTCTACACCACATCATACCTCTAAGGAAAATGCCAGCCCCGTCCCATCTACGGGAAAGTCGGGGGAATGCAGCAGAGCGCTGCCGGCCGCAGGTCAGGACGTGGCGGGGGCTGCAGGACTGCACGCCCACCGGCGCGTATGTGCTGGTCAAAAGGGGTCAGCCACCCGAGTCGGATGACCGCTTCCGCCTACAACTCGGTGACGCTCCCGCCCTCGACTAGCCAGGAGCGGTCCAACCGGACGTTCTGCAACATCCGGCGGTCGTGGGTCACCAACAGCAGCGCACCGTCGTAGGTTTCCAGCGCCTGCTCAAGCTGTTCGATGGCAGGCAGATCGAGATGGTTGGTCGGTTCGTCGAGGACCAACACGTTCGTGCCGCGGGCCTGCAGCAACGCCAGGCCGGCGCGGGTGCGCTCCCCGGGCGAAAGGTCGTCGGCCGCGCGCTCCACATGGTCGGCGGTCAGCCCGAACTTCGCCAGCAGGGTTCGCACGTCGGCGGTCGACCAGTCCGGCACCCGCTGCTCGAAGCGATCGACCAGCCGGGTGGGGCCGGTGAAGTCGGCGCGCGCCTGGTCGATTTCACCGATAGCAACGTTCGCACCCAGGCTTGCGCGGCCCGCGTCGGGCTGCTGACGGCCAAGCAGCAGTCGCAGCAGCGTCGACTTTCCGGCCCCGTTGGGGCCCACGATGCCGATCCTTTCGCCGGCACTGACCTGTAGCGACACGGGGCCGAGGACGAAATCGCCTTGCCGCACCACGGCACTGTCGAGTGTCGCAACCACCGAACTCGACCGAGGTGCGGCCCCGATGCTGAATTGCAGGGTCCATTCCTTGCGGGGTTCGACGACCTCCTCCAGGCGGGCGATCCGGCTCTCCATCTGACGCACCTTCTGCGCCTGTTTCTCACTGGAATCCGTAGCGGCGCGGCGCCGATTCTTGTCGTTGTCCGGCGCCTTGCGCATCGCGTTGCGGACGCCCTGGCTCGACCATTCCCGCTGCGTGCGGGCACGAGCGACCAGGTCGGCCTTCTTCTCGGCGAATTCCTCGTACTGTTCACGCCGGTGCCGGCGGTTGATCTCCCGTTCCTCGAGATAGCTGTCGTATCCGCCGCCGAACACGGTTGTGGTGTTCTGAGCCAGATCCAATTCCAGGACACGAGTGACGCTGCGGGCCAGGAACTCCCGATCGTGGCTGACCAGCACCACCCCGCCACGAAGATCACGGACGAACTGCTCCAGCCGGGCCAGCCCGTCCAGGTCGAGATCGTTGGTCGGCTCATCGAGCAGGACGATGTCGAACCGCGACAGCATCAGCGCAGCCAAGCCCACCCGGGCGGCCTGCCCACCCGACAGCCCGGTCATCAGCGTCGACTCGGGCCGTACAGCCTCCGAGGCCAGTCCGAGGTCGGCGAGCACCGCCGGCACCCGGTCGTCGAGGTCCGCCGCGCCGGTGACAAGCCAATGGTCCAGCGCAATGGAGTAGGCGTCGGCCGGATCGGTATGCGTGGGAGCCCGATCCGGATCTGCCAGGGCCGCGGCCGCGGCGTCCATGGCCTGCGCGGCCTGTGCGCAGCCGGTCCGGCGGGCGATATAGGCGCCGACGGTCTCCCCTTCCACCCGCTCGTGCTCCTGCGGCAGCCAACCGACGAACGCGTCGGCCGGGGCGATGTTGACCGAGCCGTCGAGCGGCTGCAGGGCGCCGGCGAGGATCCGCAACAGGGTGCTCTTGCCGGCGCCGTTGGCACCCACGACACCGATGACGTCGCCGGGTGCCACGGTGAGGTCAACGCCCTCGAACAGCGTGCGGTGCGCGAAGCCGCCGGCGACGTCCTTGGCGACGAGTGTTGCGGTCATCGGTACATGGTCGCAGGGGATGGACGAGGCATGGAGCGATGGCGGTTCTCAAACCCGTGCGCGTCCGGAAACGCCGGGGGAATTCGTTCGGTGTTGCACCGATCGTGTTGATCCTGCTGGCGCGAACCGAACAGCAGTTCCTGCGAACCATTCTCGCGGAAATGGCCATTGCGCTGCCCAGCCAATGAGGCCAACAGCGTTATAGGCGTACGACTCCGAGTGAAATAGCCCGGCGAGGGACTCCAGATTTGGTAGCTTCACGTCGGGTTTCGATCGACGACTCCGCTGATTACCGGGCTAGACCCATTGACGAGCAGTTAAAAAGGGAGGCGCGCAATGGCCGTAGATCTCGATCAGTTCTACGACATGTTCGCGGACTGGGCGATGGGCCATGGTGGCGCTTCCGCGGCGGCTGACCGGTTCCTCAGTGTGGGTGTGATCGACGAGTCCCAGGCCGCACTGCTCGTCAAGCGCTTCCAAGAGCGGGTGCAGAAGGTGATGCAGGGCGGACCGATCATCAAGCCGAAGCATGAGGACTCCTGGTACCCGGGGGCGCTCGAGACCGACCAGTGCTGGGGCGCATTCCGCCAACAGCTGATCGAGAAGGGAAGAGGAAACCAGATCGACGCTCTGAATGAGGCCTCGGACACGATCGTCCGGCTCACACCTGATCCCAGTGGCGAGCCGCGGTCGGCACGGGGACTGGTTGTAGGACATATCCAGAGTGGGAAGACGACGAATTTCACTGCGGTGGCAGCAAAGTTGGCGGACCGGAAGTACCGCATGGTGATAGTGCTGGCCGGCATCCACAACTCGCTGCGAAAGCAGACTCAGGATCGATTGATCAAAAATCTCACGGCCAAGGTTCCAGGACGGTGGTTCACAATCACCGGCGTTGACGGCGACTTCGACCTGACCCGGCTGGGCGATGACTCCAAGAAGCCTGGAAAGCAGGACGCCGTCGCCTATCTCTCCGCGCACGGCCAGACATCATTGCTGGTCGTGAAAAAGAACGCCGCAGTTCTCCGAAAGCTGCACCTGTGGCTGAACAAGCCGAGCGCGAGGGACGTGCTCCAGACGGCTCAAGTGCTCGTGATCGACGACGAGGCCGACCAAGCATCGATCGAGACGAACACCATCAACCCTTTGATTCGACAGATCCTGGGACTGTTTTCGCGCGGTACGTACATCGGCTACACTGCAACACCTTTCGCGAATGTCTTCATCGACCCCTCTGATTCAGACGATCTGTACCCGAGAGACTTCATCTACCCACTTCCGCAGCCTGAGAACTATTTCGGGTCGTCGACACTCTTCGGAAGGGACGTCCCAGACCTGGACCAGGATGATGAACAGGGCTTGGACATGATCCGGATCATCCCTGACGAAGACGAATTCCTACTCAGACCTCGCGGCAGAGCCGACCTTGACGACTTCTACCCAGTGGTGACCCACGAGCTGCGGTCGGCAATCCGCTGGTTCGTCCTAGCGACCGCTGCCCGGTGGCGTCGGGGCGACAGGGGTGATTCATCCATGTTGATTCACACCTCGTTCCAGACTTCAGTTCACGAAAAGTTCGCACCTGTCATAGATGCCGAACTGAAACGGCTGCTGGCCTCACTGATATCGGCCGATCCAGCAGTACTCGATGAGCTGCGCAGCCTATGGACTTTCGAGAGCTCTCGCGTACCCGCGGAACAGTTCAACCTGACGCCGCTGACGTTCGATGAGATCGGACCGTTCCTTCACGCCGTTGTCGATGACTGTCGAATCATCATCGACAATTCCAAGAGCGAGGCCAGGCTCCAATATGACGAGGAAGAGTCGTACACGGTCATCGCAATCGGCGGCAACACCCTGTCGCGAGGAATCACGCTCGAGGGCCTGGTCTCAAGCGTCTTCCTCCGTCCGACGAACACTTACGACACCCTGCTGCAGATGGGCCGGTGGTTCGGCTTCCGAGTCGGATACGAGGATCTGCCGCGAATCTGGATGACGGACGATCTGCGCCGAGCCTTCCGACATCTCGCGCTCGTCGAGCATGAGATGCGGCAGGACATGGCGGTCTACGAATTGCAGGGAATCACTCCTATGGAAGCCGCCGTGCGTATTCGTACCCACCCCGCACTTCGAGTTACAGCGAAGATGGGTGCTGCGAGACCGAATCGGATCTCCTATTCCGGCGCCCGTCTACAGACTCGTTTCTACCGACGCTGGAACGAACCCTGGCTGGCGAACAACTGGCGCGCTGGCGAGCGGCTCGTTGCGGCGGCGATGCGGCACAGCCAGCCGGAACCTCTGGCCAACGGAGGTGTGGTGCTGCGCAACGTGAAAGTGAACGACGTTCGCAGTTTTCTCGAGGAATACGACATCGTTCCGGACCAAGCCGATATGAGTACTGAGCAGCTACTCCAGTACATCGAGCATCAGAACGCGCTGGATGACCCGAAACTCGTCCGCTGGAACGTCGCAGTAATAGGCGGCAGTGGTGAGGACGTGCAGCTGGCCGGCTTAACCGTCCCCTCGTCTATCCGTGCGCCGTACAAGGGCAGCGGCGAGGTGGCAGACATCAAGACCCTTATGAGCAAGGTCGACCTCGTCGTCGATGTCGACGGACTGTCCAGCACCGAAGCGCGCAGTATGACAGAGGCGGAGTTGAAGGAGCGACGAATCGAAGCGCCCGAACTCCGAGGCAAAGGCCTCCTAGTCCTCTATCCATTGGACCGAATCGGCAAACCACATTCGGACAGGAGTGCCGGAGTGCGTGAACCCATGAATGCCTCCTCAAACCCACTCGGACTGGCCCTTGTGTTCCCCAAGACCTCGTACTCGGACAGCGAACGCGACGCCGTGCAGATGACGCATGTCGCTGTCGATCTCGCGACATTCCCAGAGGAGGTTGATACTGACGCCGAGGTATACGGGGCACGGAGATGAGCGACTACCAAAAACTTGTCTTTGACCATTGGCCTCAGATCGAGAGCGAAGGGGTGGCGTCCCCCGGCGGCTGGCGATCGATGACCTTGCCCATCGTCGCACACAGCCGCAAATTGATTCAGGCAGTTGACGAGTTGGGCCAGCACCACCTGTTGATCCCGGCCGACGGGACGCCTCATCCGGAAAATACCCGCAGCCCGCTGGCCATGTCGTTCCGGAACTTCCGTTTCGGGACCGGCGGCGAAACGGCTGCCGAAGGCAGGTACTTCGACATCCATTGCCGACTGCCGGCATTGAACTTAGAGTTCGACACGGTGGTCGGCGAGGTCATAGCGGCAGTCGAAAACGCCAGTCACCCAATCGGTGCGGCAGCGGCGACGCTCGCAGCATGGCGACGGCTGTTTGCAACGCTGGCGGACGTACGGCCGCTCACACACCAGGAGAAATTGGCAGCTTTCGGGGAGTTATCTGTACTTCAAGATCTCGTTGTCGGATTCTCGGATTTTCATGCGGCGTCGTGGACCGGCCCTGAGCGGAAACCACATGACTTCGAGCTTGCGGATGCGAGTATCGAAGTCAAGTCCGTAGGTGACAACTCGGAAACCATAACTGTTCACGGACTGGAGCAGCTCGTTTCGGCGGACGGTAAGCCTCTCTACCTCATCATCCGCCGGGTCGTCGAGGAGCCCAACGGGCGAACAGTGCCCGAACTGCTCGGTGAGATCCTCACCGAATGCGATGATCCCGCTGTCGTGCGACAACGAGCCGCCAGAATTGGTGTATATGAGTCTATGGAAGACGTCACGCGATTCGAAGTCACGGAGAGCTTGATCGGCAAGGTAGACAACGACTTTCCGCGGATCACCCGAGACACTCTCGGACCCGTGTTAGCGGACGTAGTCAGTGGCCTCAGCTACGACATACAACTTGCAGCCGTTCGCGATCGGCTGACTCCTGGGTCGGTCGATACGCTCCAGAAAAGGAAATCATGAGCGATATACGTTGGTGGTCACAGCCTTTCCCGCCTGAAGGCGGCCAGACCGCAGAAGGAATCAAGCGACAGCTCGGGCGTCCCGGGCTGCCCGAATACGCGGTGTTGGTTCGCGAAGCCGTACAGAACAGCTGGGATGCTCGACGGGACGATCGAGAGGGCCCTGTCGACGTACGCATCGAGTTGCGACGGCTTGGAGCCGGCGCTCCCACCTGGCGAGAGATTCTGGGGACATCTAGCGAGTCGGGAAAGGGCCGCGGCCTTCTCAACAAACTGCATTCCAACTCGTGGATTCTCACAGTCTCCGACCGGGGTACCAACGGCCTCGGCGGGCCGATACGGTCCGACGAGCCGGCAGCCGCCGGCGTCAGCGCGGATTTTGTTCAGTTCATCAGGAACGTCGGCGAACCTCGAGACAAGCACCTCGGAGGAGGCACGTACGGCTTCGGCAAAGGAATCTTCTATCGAATCAGTGAAGCCAGTGCGATATTGGTCGACACCCTCAATACCGAAGGGAACGCCCGGTCGCGTCGCCTCATGGGTGCAGCATTAGGAGGTGTTGAAACCACCCCCAGCGACAGACGGTTGACCGGACGCCATTGGTGGGGCGAGATCAACGACGACGTTCCAGATCCACTAATTGGCGCTGTAGCGGAAGCGGTCGCGTCCGATCTAGGCCTCCCGGGCTTCGCAGATGGCCGAACAGGCACGGACGTGGTGGTGATTCTGCCGAATCTCGAGCTCGACGATATAAATTCAGATCCGGGGTTGCTCGGGGAGCGGTTGCGCGCATACCTGTATTGGTACTTGTGGCCCAAGATGGGATCGCAAATCCGACGGCAGGATATCCACTTCTCGCTGTACATAGACGGCGACGAATTGGAACTTCCACCCCTTGAGGCGTTACCGGTATTGTCCGATTTTGCGAAGTCATTGGACAACGTCCACTCACGCCGCGGTAACGACTTCATGATGACGACACACACCAGGCAATACGGCCGACTGGGGCATGTCTCAATCGAATTCACCATGCCCGGTCTGCTCAGCGGCCCAAGCAAGGCATGGCGCAGCATCGAGCAGATCGCACCAATGCAGCGTCCGTACCGCCACATCGCTCGCATGCGACAGACCGAATTGGTCGTGGACTACTTCGAAGGTGAACCGATGCCGACCACAGATATCGGTTATGTCGGCTCCTTTGTTGTATCACCAGCCGTGGACGAGCTCTTCGCACAAGCAGAACCCCCCACCCACGACACGTGGGAGGTGGGAACCCTGGCCGGAGCGGCCAAGGGGATTGTGCAGGGATCCAAGCGATTCCTGAGTGACGAGTGTCGCAAGCAGGTCGAAACCCGTACGGGCGCACGGTCGAAGGCGGTCCAAGGTCTCGGAAGACTGTCCAGTTCGCTCGGGGCTCTGGTCCAAGGAGCAACTGGAACCAGGCCGGTGGGCTCCGGGAAGCGCCCGCCTGGACGTAGTAATGGCAGTTCCGGCACAGGGCCGTCGACAAGGGTCAAGACCCTACGCGCCTCACACCTCGTCGTGGACGGCGACACCTCATACGTCGAGTACGTGGTGGAGGTGCCAAACACGGTCCCGGAAGGCGCGACCATCAGTGCGTCAGCGTCGGTGGTGTTGGCAGGCGGCCGCAGCGAGAATCCGGACGACGCCCCAGCCGGCAGTGCACGAACCGAAGTCCTCTGTTGGTATTTCGAAGGAGATCCATCGGATCGAGTCCTCGGCGGCGAGCTTGCTGGAGGCGATATCCGCAAGGGGCGGTGGACTGCACGGGCCAGAGCTCTCGACGATGTCTCAGTACGAATCTCCGTGAGCCAGGGGGTAACGGGTGGCCAATGAATTCACGCCGCCATATCTGACTCCGGCCGACGAGGTAGTGGAGATGCATCCGTGGATGCATCTCGATCGGGGCGGGTCGGTTCCGCTGATCTCGCCGGTAGACGGTTGGGTCACTGGAACCGATATTGCTTTGTCACGCGGTGTAGTCGTCGACCTGGCAGCGTTGAGGGACCAGTGCCGGCTTCCAGCCAGCATCCCATTGGCCTTGGTAGTCAGTTGGCGAAGCGACGCATCGAAGATCCAGCGCCATCTGTTCACCCGACGCCTCGACAGATCGAGGAATGACATCCAAGTGACGCTCCCAGGCAGCGAGATCGGCGGAACTATCCAGATCACGACTGCCATCACCCTCCACGAAGACGTCGAAGCGCCCCTGGCCGGCGCACCCCACATTCGCGGCGCTGTTCTTGTTCGAGACAGGGTTTCGGTCACGCTCGAAGGCGAAGGATCGATGTTCCCCATGGCCGTCGTCGACTTCAGGACCCGGACATATGATGATCGGTCCTCCTGGTTTGTCGAGACTTCAACCGATCTCGGCGCAAATTTCAGTGCCGAGTTTCAGGTCTTCATCAACGAGCGCGACAAGGCCTTGATCAAAGCCATAGAGGCCGATAATCCGACTCGCGAGCAGCAAGCGTTGATCGATGAGCTCAGTTCCGGTGTCATGCAGGTCGTTCTCGAACTCGCCTATGCGTTGAAAAACAACGGGGAGCTCGGTCCCGAGGAACACGGCGACGGCAGCGTCGGCCAAGTGCTGTGCGGGCTGATCGAGCAAACCGGGAATCTCGATCTTGGTGACATGTATGACCCGTCGCAGATTGGCTGGCGGCAGTCACGGTTCCAGGCGATGGCTCGCCGAATAGCGGCCGGGAGGATATTTTAATGCCAGACGAACCTCTACTCTGGCCGCGGATGGATCGATCGATGGCCGAGAAGCGGCTTGCAGTTCTCGGCGAGACATCGGGACCGGAGATAGATCTCACGACCGAACACTTCTCCTTCAGCAGCGTTGGCCGGCGCGCCGGTCGGGCGGAGATCGAAGCGTTGAGAGGTGGGATCGTCGAGATCGCCACGCAGTACGGCTTCAACATTCGATACGGCTACGACCAGGACGGGGACGCAGGCGACGAGGCGCGCCGTAGGTTCGATGCTGAAGTGTTCGCCGCGTTTGCGGCCATGATGCCGATGAATTGGTCAGAAGCCGGCTCTCGTGACTTGTGGTCATGGTGTGCCATAGCGCTGCTGCCTGACATCACACATTGGCGCTGGAAGTGGCGTCGACAGTCCGGGCGTTGGAATCTCCAGCGTTGGATCGGTTCCGATTTGACCCGTCACACCTGGGGACGCCAGTGGTGGCGGGCTGTACAGCTGGAGGCCGCACCCGAGCTGGCCGAGCGAATTCAGGAGGGGGAGTTCAACCAACTGACCGAGCGCGCAGACACCATCGGCGCCAACCCGCTCCTTGTCTCGACGTTTGCGCAGCGCTTCCTCAAATGCGCGGATGGGAGTGGGATCTCGAGGCGCGACCTTTTGCGTGACGCCACCCAGAGGCTGCTTCGTGAGATGTATTTCATCGATGACTCACTCATGTCAGAGAGCGACCTCGTCGCATGGTCTGACCGTGTGCTCGAAACGTCCGTCACAGAACTACTCCGGGTGGCACGAGCCAAGGACTGACGTGGGAACCGTTCAGTAGTCGACTCGTCAGAAACCCGTACTGGCCGACGGCGTCAGTTTCTCAACGCAAGTGTTTGTCCGGAGTGCGAGGGTTCATTCGCTAACTTCGATCGTTCGCCCGTCGCATGGCGGGCCACTGACACGGTCCGACGCATCACCGGTCTGAGGTCCGACCTAACCCAACCTGGTCGATTCGACCACCTCCCTTATCGCCTGCGCGGCGGTACTCGGGTCCTCGTGTTCCCAAAAGCGCAGGACGGTCCACCCCGCGTCGGTCAGCACAGCATTCGTCCGTTCATCACGGGTGCGGTTGCCCAACACCTTCGTCGCCCAGAACTCCGCATTGGTGCGGGCCACTGTGTGGTGATCAGGGCAGCCATGCCAGAAGCAGCCGTCGATGAAGACCGCGACCCGGGCGCGGGTGAACACCAGGTCGGCGCGCATTCGGCGGTTTGAGGGGAGCGGCGGGAAGTCGACGCGATACCGCAGGCCCATTGCGTGCACCAACCGACGCACCGCGAGCTCAGGCTTGGTGTCCCTGCTGCGATTGGCACGCATCGTGAGCCGGGCGTGCTCGCTCGATGCCCACGACTCCGTCACGGGTTCCAGTGTGACCGGATGACGGGCCCTACGCCCCATAACCGGAGGTGGCAGCCGTATTGGGTGAGTCGGTACCGGCCACTGTCGGTACCGGTCGATAACATCGCCTCGTGGTGGACATGATCGACCTTTTCGCAGGTTGCGGAGGCATGACGGCCGGCTTCGCGGCCGAAGGGTACGCCCCTGTGCTGTCGGTCGAGTATGACCTGTACGCCGCCGCCACCTACGCCGCGAACTTCGGCGAAGACCACACGGTCTGGGGCGACATCAAGTCGGTCAAAAAGAATGCGATACCCACCGCCGACGTCGTGATCGGCGGACCACCCTGCCAGGGATTCTCCAACCTGGGATCGAAAGACATCAACGACCCGCGCAACCAACTCTGGCGCGAGTACCTGCGCGTGGTCAGCGCCGCCAAACCCAAGGTCTTCGTCATCGAGAACGTCGACCGGTTCATGAAGTCGCCGGAGTTCCAGCTCCTCCTCGCCGAAACTGAGAACGGATCCCTCAAGGGCTACACCCTCAGCTACGGCCACCTCAATGCCGCCGACTTCGGCGTCGCCCAACGACGTATCCGAACCATCGTCATCGGCTCCCGCGTCGGCCGGATTGAGCTGCCCGAGCAGACACACGCCCGAAACCCCGCTGCGGGCTCGGCACTCCTTCCATGGACCGGCACCAAGACACGAATCAAGGGATTACCTGCCCGTCCCTCAACCACCAGCCTCCCCGCAAGCACCACCAGTTTCTTCGGCGAGACGGTCCCGGGAGTCTTCAAGGGGCTGGACCTACATATCGGTCGCAACCCCACAGCGCTTTCCCTGCAACGCTACGACCATGTCCCGCCCGGCGGCGGACGGTTCGACGTCCCGGAGCATCTACTCCCACGCTGCTGGCGTGAGAAACCGACTGGCACCACCGACGTCATGGGTCGAATGCAGTGGAATTTCCCCTCGCACACGATCCGCACCGAATTCTATAAGCCCGAGAAAGGCGCCTACCTGCACCCACAGTGGGACGCTCGGGGGCGTAACCGGGTGAACCGGCCGATCACCCACCTCGAAGCCGCTCGACTGCAGGGATTCCCAGAGGACTTCCTGTGGTGTGGGACGAAGATCGAGATCGCCCGCCAAATCGGCAACGCGGTCCCCGTCGGTCTCGCCCAGGCCATCGCGAGGCACCTGCGGCCCTATCTGTGACCGCCGGAACCCATTCACTGTTTGACGACCGTCCTGCGACGGCCGTGCAGGATTCCCGTGCACAGGCCCTTCGACGGCGCCGCAACGTCTTCCGTACACACCCTGCGCCCACCGGACCGATGGGCAGGATGCCTCGAGCATGGACTCTGAAGAGCGGCTTGGAGCAATACATACCCCCTTCGTTGCAGCCAATTGTGGACTGGTTCGATGACGCACCGGACGCTCGCGAACGCTTCCGATGGGCCCTGCGCGATTCCCTCGACGAGCTGCTCGATGGCCAGCGCACCGGCCGCTGGGCCTACCAGCACCTGACGAAGACCGAGAAGACATACTTGGGCACCGCCGTTGAGGTGAATCTGACCAAGGAGTTCGAGTTTTGCAACGGAGACCATCTGGACTGGCAGATAGCCGGCCGAGACATCGACTGTAAGTTCTCCAAGGATCTCGGGGGCTGGGAGATCCCGATGGAGATGTACCTCTGCGCCGACCACGGCGACCGCCAGGGCAGGGCTGACCACCCCGCACTTCTCACCTGGTTCGACGACACCACGAGCCGCTGGGCGGCAGGGCTGACCACCGTCAGCGACGAGTCTTTGCGATGGAAGCTGGACGACAACGGCGACACCGTCCGCGCATATAACAGAGACAACAAGCGGCGCCTCGCGGAATCGTCGGCGGCAGGCGTCTACTGGCTTTGGGGCGGCCTCCAGGCCGACCTGCCGCGAAATCTGCTGCTGCACCTGAACCCGGACAGACGCGAACGCATTTTCTCGTTTCCGAATTCTGGGCAGAAAAGGGTGGACCAGCTGTTCCGCGAAGTCCAGGGACAGATAGTTGGCCGCCAGACCGTCCTCACCGTCGGACAGCAGGACGACGCGCCGAAGCGCGTTCGTGACGCCCGCCTGCACCTTCGATCGGGAGGCATCCTGATACTCGGCCACCAAGATTCGCACCCCGCCATCGCCACCGCGCTGCAGCTTCCTGTCCCCGTTAAGGGTGAGTGGATCGCTGTGCGCGTGACGCCGGTGTCCGAGGCCGACACACGACCGTGCTGCATCCTGAGCGGCCAGCGATGGGCCGTGGCGCAGGTTGACGAGCCGACGGTCGTTGCACCGGAGCTGCCCAAGAAGCTGGTAGCGCCCACCTCCGCCTAGCGTTAGGCGCCGGCACCCAGCTCGACATTCGGCGCGGTGTCCTCGTACCGAATGTCGAGTACCTGCGAGGCGGGATCCAATCACCCCCCTGTTCACCCTCCGCGAAATCTCCCCACCCCCACACCCGCCCCACTCTCGGTACCCTCGCCTAAGTGGCTGCCTTTCGACGACTCCCACCCAAAACCCTCCTCACTCGCCTGGGCTTCGCGGCCCTCGCCGTCGCCGTCCTAGCGGGCATCGTCTGGTCTACCCGCGCCCAACCGGTGCGCCAGCTCATCCCGCTTCCTGCCGCGGAGGCCATCGGCCCCGGTGTCGGAATCAATGTCACCGCCGACGGCAGCTCGGAGGCCACCAGCTGCACCGCGGGCTTCCTGGTGCAGACCAAGACCGGCCAGCCGGGGCTGCTGTCGGCGGGGCACTGCAACACGCCCGGTGGGCGCGGCGCGGTGTCCATCCACCACGGCGCCCTGTACCCCACCGTCGGCACCTTCGCCGAAAGCGTCTACGACGCCAGGACCGGCAACAACATCGGCCTGATCACCCTCAACGACCCGGGCAAAATTCCGCTGACCTCGGAGATCGACGGCCTTCCGGTGACCGGCCTGGCCGAACGTGTCGAGGTCGGCGACACCCTGTGCCATCTGGGAAGCCGTAGCGACGAGCCGCTGTGCGGACCGGTGGCCGCGGCGGAGAAGGACAAGGTCCGGTTCACCGCGTCCGGCACCTGCGGCGATGCCGGTGGCCCCGCGTTTCGGATGCGGCCCGACGGCACCGCCGAAGCGGTCGGCATCCTGACCGTGGTGTCCGACGGCGAGGATCCCGAGGCGGCCTGCGAAGCGCCGAACGAATCGTCGGTCGCGCAGCTGATCAAGCCGTGGCTGGATGCCTGGCAGCTGACGCTGGTCACCACGTCGGCGTAGCGAACCGGGCTCGAGTTTCCGGCACCCGCTAATGGTCGCCGGTCCCTACCCCCGCCGGCCCGCGCGCGCCACACTGGAGAACACGGCCGCAGCGGCGGACATCCGATCGGATGGTGAACCGGACGCGACGCTGCCTCGTGTCACCTCCGGGAGGCTGGTGCATGCAGAGAAGAAAACCAGCGGAAGATCGACACCACCCGCGGGAAGCCGCGGCCGGGCAATCAGGTGCCGCCAGGCACCCGGGACCGGATCCGCAGTGTCATGACCACTGACGATCACGGCCGCCTGAGCAGCGCCTCACCCACCACACCCCCCGGTGTCGCGCCCACCCGCGCCCGGGTCGCCACCGCGCTGGCGCGGCTCTCCACCGATCACCGGGCCCTGCTGCGGCGTGCCGTCTCCGACGGCTGGAGCACCGCACAGATCGCGGCAGATCTGCAGATCGCCGAAAACACCGTGAAAGCCCAGCTGCACTACGCCCTGCGGACCCTGCAACAGACACTGCGAGACATGGGAACGGTGCTATGACCACGTCGCACCACGAGTACAGCAAGTGGGATGCCGCCTACGTGCTGGGATCCCTGTCGGTGGCCGACCGTCGCGAATTCGAGACACACCTGGCGCAATGCGCGTTGTGCCAGGAAGCCGTCCACACACTCGCCGAGATGCCCGCGGTGCTGTCCCTGCTGGACCGTGAGGACTTCACCCCCGCCGTCGACGGCGAGCGCAGCGCACATTTCCCGACCGCACGCACCCGAGTAGCCCACAGCGTCCACGGGCTCACGGATCAGCGGGATTCCGCCGCCCCGGTGGCGGTGCTGCAGCCGCCGGAAACGGTGTTTCCGGTCTTCCGGCCCGGCAACTACGGCCCGGTCCCCGACGAGCTCACCGCCTTCGACCTGACGGTCGAGGGAAGTATCCCGGCCGAACTGAACGGCTGGTATCTGCGTAACGGCCCCAACCCGCGCGACGCGGGCGGGCACTGGTGCACCGGGGACGGCATGGTGCACGGGGTTCGGCTGGAGAACGGCCGGGCTGCCTGGTACCGCAACCGTTGGGTGCGCACCGACAGCTTCGAACGTCGGGTCCCGCCGCTCAACGACGACGGCAGCCGCAATCTGCGGGCCAGCGCGGCCAACACGCACGTGATCCAGCACGCCGGCAAGACCCTGGCCCTGATGGACACCGCGTTGCCCTACGAGATCACCCACGACTTGGACACGGTGGGTGCCTACGACTTCGGCGGCCAACTGGTCGATTCGATGGCCCCGCACCCCAAAGTCTGTCCCGCCACCGGCGAACTGCACTTCTTCGGCTACGGCGATCTGACCCGGCCGCACATCAACTACTACCGGGCCGGTGCTGACGGCACCGTGAGGGTTCGCCGTCCGATCGAGGTCCCCGGACTGACGCTGATGCATGACTTCGCGCTGACCGCGCAGCATGTGGTGTTCCTGGACCTGCCGTTGGTGTTCAATCCGCGGGTCGCGCTCACCGGGCCCATCGAGCGTGACCTGCCGTACCGCTGGGACGACACCTACGGCGCCCGCATCGGCGTGTTGCGCCGCGACGACCCCTTCGGTCCGGTCCGCTGGTTCGACATCGACCCGTGCTACGTCTTCCACATCGCCAACGCATTCGACGTGGAATCGCACCGCGGCAACGAGATAGTGCTGCATGTGGTCCGCTACCCCGAACTGTGGCGCGGCAGTAGCGACTTCGAGACCACCGCCGCGCTGTGGCGCTGGACGATCGACCTGGCCACCGGCGCGGTGGCCCAGACCCAGCTCGACGACCGCGACATCGAGTTCCCCCGCGTGGACGACCGCCGCGTCGGTGCCGACGCTCGCTACGCCGTCGCGGTCAGCACGCAGGGCCTGGTCCGCTACGACCTGGTTCACGACAGCGCCGAGGTGCACCGATTCGGCGTCAACGGCATGGCGGGCGCGCCTGATGAGGCGGTGTTCGCACCGGCGCCGGGCCAGCGGGACGAATCGGCCGGCTGGTATCTGAGTTACGTCTACAGTCCGGTCCGCGAGTCCAGCGACCTGGTGATCCTCAACGCGTCGGACTTCGACGCCCCACCAGTCGCCCGGGTACGACTGCCGCGGCGCGTGCCGCACGGCTTTCACGGGAGCTGGATCCCGGACTGAGGTGCCAAAACATGAACCCGGCGGGCTCGCACTTCGTGCCATTAGGCAGGAGGTGATCAGCTTGCCTCGGACCGGTATTCCGTCGGACCATGAAGCCGCGCTGATACGAGGGCTCTACGAGGAGCACGCCGCGGTGTTATGGCGCTACGCCCTGCGCTTGACCGGCGATGCCAGCCGCGCCGAAGACGTCGTGCAGGAGACGCTGCTGCGTGCCTGGCAACACCCGGAGGTCATCGGCGACGCCGAACGCTCGCCTCGGGCCTGGTTGTGCACCGTGGCCCGCAACATGATCATCGATGAACGACGCAGCGCGCGGTACCGTCACGTCGTCGCATCGCTCGACGAGACGACCGCCCCCGAGCAGGCCACTCGCGACGAGGTGGACAACGCCCTGGACCGGATGCTGATCGGCGACGCGATGACCCGTCTGTCGGAGGAACACCGGGCGGTGATCGAGCGCTCCTATTACCGTGGATGGAGTACGGGCCAGATCGCCGAGAACCTCGGGATCGCTGAGGGAACTGTGAAATCACGCCTGCACTATGCGGTACGGGCTCTACGACTCGCCCTACAGGAGATGGGGGTGACACGATGACCACGCCACGAGAGTTCGCCCCGGCCGACGGCGAGCACCCTTACGCGATGTGGGATGCCGCCTACGTGCTCGGGTCGTTGTCACCGGCTGATCGGCGAGAATTCGAAGGGCACCTCGCCGGGTGCGCGCAGTGCCGCGAGGCCGTCGCCGAGATCAGCGGCGTGCCTGCCCTGCTCTCGCAGCTCGACGATGCCGGTGTCACCGCGATGGATGCCTCCGGTGCCGCGCAGCCGCCGCCCCCGGGCACTCTGCTGCCGGCCCTGCTCACCGAGGTGCGCCGGCGTCGCCGCCGTACCCGGCTGGTGACGTGGTCGGCGTCGGCTGCCGCGGCGGCCGTCCTGGGCATCGGTGTGCTGATCGGCATCGACGCCACCACGACATCACCTCACCACGATGCGGTGCCGATGGCGCAGGTCGGAACGACGGCGCTGGCCAGTACGGTCGTTGTCACCGACAACTCCTGGGGCAGCTACATCGACTTGAGCTGTGTCTGCCTGGCGCCGGTGAACGCCCACCACGACACCCTGGCGTTGGTGGTGGTGGGACGCGACGGCAGCCAGACCCGGTTGGCGACCTGGGTCGCTGAACCCGGGCACACTGCCACACCGGCGGGCAGCATCTCGACACCGTCGCATCAAATCGCTGCCGTTCAAGTGGTTTCGGCCGTTGACGGCAAGGTCCTGCTGGAGCGCACGCTGTAGCTCGTGCCGAGCCGTCAAGCGATGGCTCCTGAACCAAAGCCCGCCGCGAACCGTGTCAATGACATCGTCACGAGTTAGGCGGGCAGATGTCCAGGATTGCTACCGTGGTCGATCACATCGTCGCCCAGTTGGCGGCCATGGGAGTCGGTCACATCTTCGGCGTCGATGGCGCGAATATCGAAGATCTTTACGACGCAGCGTATTTCCTCCCCGGCATCACCGCGGTGCTGGCCAAACATGAGTTCTCCGCGGCCACCATGGCCGATGGCTACAGCCGCAGCGGCGCCGGCCTGGGAGTGGTGGCCGCCACGTCGGGCGGCGGCGCGCTGAATCTTATTGCCGGTCTGGGTGAATCCTTGGCCAGCCGGGTGCCGGTGCTGGCGCTGGTAGGCCAGGCGCCGAGCGCTTTGGACGGCCGGGGCAGTTTTCAAGACACCAGCGGCCGCAACGGCGCACTCGACGCGCAGGCGTTGTTCTCGGCGGTATCGGTCTTCTGCGAGCGGGTGACCGACCCCGAACACATCCTGGCTGCCCTACCTCGCGCGATCGCCGCCGCACGCACCGGTGGGCCCGCAGTACTTCTGCTGCCCAAGGATGTTCAGCAGGCACTCATCACGATTCCGACTTCCGGCGCCTACCACGGCGGCGATCATCGCGTGATCAGCGACCCGCATCCCATCCTGCGGGCGCTGCGCAACGCCCACGGACCGGTCACGATCATCGCGGGCGAGCAGGTGGCCCGCGACGACGCCCGCGCCGAACTCGAGAACCTGCGGGCACTGCTGCGGGCCCGGGTGGTGTGCGTCCCGGACGCCAAGGATGTCTCCGGCACAACGGGTCTGGGAGCCTCCTCAGCACTGGGGGTGGCAGGTGTGATGGGCCACCCGTCAGTCGTCGAGACCCTGCACGCCAGCGCGGTGTGCCTGGTGGTGGGAACCCGACTGTCGCTGACGGCGCGCGCCGGCCTCGATGAAGCCCTGAGCGCTGTTCGCACCCTGTCGATCGGTTCAGCGGCGCCGTACCTGCCGTGCACACACGTGCACACCGCCGACCTTCGCGTGTCGCTGCGCGCCATCTGCCGGGAACTCTCCGGCGCCGGGCGTCCGCGGTGGCTACGCGTACCCGAGACGGTGCCACGCACCGCGTTGGCTCCCCCGCCCTACACCGGCCCGGGAGTGCGCTATCGGGATGCGATGGCCGTGCTGGACCGCACGCTGCCCGACGGCACCGACATCGTCGTCGATGCCGGCAACACCGGCGCGGCGGCGATCCACTACCTGCCGCCGCGCCGCGGCGGTCGCTACCTGGCTGCACTCGGTATGGGCGGCATGGGCTACAGCTTCGGCGCCGGTATCGGCACGGCACTGGGCCGCGGCCGGCGCACCGTGGTGATCGCCGGAGACGGCGCGTTCTTCATGCACGGGATGGAGATTCACACCGCCGTCCAATACCGCCTTCCGATCCTGTTCGTGCTGTTGAACAACAACGCGCACGCCATGTGCGTCACCCGCGAGCAGCTTTTCTACGACGGCCTCTACAGCTACAACCGCTTCACTCCCAGCCACCTCGGCGCCGGTCTGGCCTCGATGTTGCCGGGCCTCACCGCCATCGACGCCACCGACGCCGGCGCGTTCGCCGAGGCGGTGGCACGGGCGTTGGACCGCAACGGCCCGTCGGTGATCAGCGTCGAGTGCGCCGCCGACGAGATACCCCCGTTCGCCCCGTTCCTTGCCCCCTCGGCCAAACCCGACACCGCACTCCGCCACAACGGCGAAGTAACCACCCACCAGGAGGATCACTGCAATGTCGTTGCCAGCACTCGCTGATATCAGCGTTCACACCGGCTCACCGGGGCCCATCGACGGCCTGGTCCGCGTCGAGACCAGCCCCCGGGAGGTCGCCACCCCGATCATCATGGAGATGATGCACTCGGTCTACCCTCACGACGCGGTCTTCGGCGACTATTGCACCGTCAACGACTACATCGACTGTCCGCCCGACGAATTGTTCGAATACCTTTCCGACACCCGCTGTTTGGAAGAGTGGACCTACAGTCTGCGCGGCTTCACCCCGGCCGACGAATCCGGGCTTTGGCTCGCCTACGACCGCCTGGGTTCGGAAACCAAGATCTACACCCGCACGGTGTCCAACCGGCAAGCGCGTACCGTGGACTATCACTGCGCCTGGGACCAGCCCGACCACCTCTGGATGATCTACCTGATGCGGGTCATCGACGCTCAGGTCGTGCTCAACAAGCCCGGATCGGTTGTGCTGTGGACCAATTGCCACCACCCGTTCTACGACCACAACCCCTATCCGGACACCGCGCCACCGCAGCGACCGGTGTGGGTGGGCGACTTCTGGGACATGTTCGGCGCCGGCCATCTGCTGGAACTGAAGAACTTGAAGGCGATCGCCGAATACCGGCACCGCAATGGCCTGCCGATCACCCCGTTCTGGATGCGGTGAGTCGATCATGAACCGATCCGTCGTCAGCCTGACCGACGTCTCCAGCTATGTTCCGGGCGAACCCGTCGGCGCCGATTACTACATGCAGTTCGCCGAGTCCGATACGTTGCGCGACAACCTGATGTTCCGCGCACCCAAGTTCCGCCACCACGTGGGAACCGACGAGACCGCGGCCGACATGATCGAGCAGGCGGCACAGGGAATCATCGAACGCCACGGCCGAGAGGTCATCGAGAACGTCGACATCTTGATCACGCACACTCAGTTGCCCGACATCCCGTTCTGCGGCGCCGGCGGCGGCATCGCCCACCGATTGGGGATGCACCCGACCACGGTGCTGGACCTGCACAACGGCGGCTGCGCTGCCTTCATCCTGGGCCTCAACGTCGCCCGCCAGCTGCTGGCGGCCGGCGCCGGGCGCACGGCGTTGATCGCCATCGCCCAGAACGCCGCCGGTCAGGTGTTCGATCAGCCTGCCGTGCGCGGAAAGCCGCAGGCCTCGGTGCCCGGCGACGGCGCCGCTGTCGGGTTGGTGACCCGGTCGGATCACTCGCCGATCCTCGACGTCGAATGCCGGACCTACGGGCAGTACGCCGGCGATATGACCTACGCCGTCGACCCGTACCGCAAGTGGTGGCAACCCGGGCCGGGGGCCGGCTACATCGGATTCACCGACGACAAGATCACCAAGGTGCTCGCGCGCGGAAACCGGCAGGTTCCCGAGGTCGCCCTGGCGGTGTGTCACCGCATCGGAGTGTCCGCCGCCGATATCGGCCTGCTGGTCACCAATCAGCCCAACCGGGTGTTTCTGCGCAATTGGCGCGAAGCCCTCGAAGTGCCCGAATCGCGCCATATGGACACCTTCGATCAGTATGGCAACCTGTTCGGCGCCGGTATCCCGATCAACCTCGATCGCGCGATTGCCCAACGGCGGGTGTCACCGGGCGAGGTGGTGGTGATGGCCGGCTTCGCGCACGCCGGTGATTTCGCCGGTGCGGCCGCGATCCGCTGGGGCGGACCGCCGCGATGACGTCTGCGGCGTATGCGGATTCCTTGATCGCGCACCGTAGCGGCGCGGGCCCGTCAGCGGTCGATCCTTTCGCGTTGGCGCTCAACGAGAGCCCGCTGCCGCCGCTGCCGGCGGTGCGTGCGGCACTGATCGACCGCATGGGCGCGGCCAACCGCTATCCGGACTTTCTGCCCTTCCGGTTGCGCCGTCTGATAGCCGATCACGCGCAGGTGGGCGAGGAGAACGTGGCCATCGGTTCCGGGGCGTCCGGGCTGGCACTGCGGGTGTTCCAAACGTTCGCAACTCCCGGAGAACGAATCGTATTGAGCACACCTACTTTTGATGGGTTTCCGGCTTTTGCGCGCATGGCCGGCCTGGACCTGGTCGACATACCACTCGACGGCGACGGCCATCATGATCTGACCGCCATGGCGCACGCCGCCCAACATGCGCGGATGGTCGTGGTGTGCCGGCCGCACAATCCGACCGGAACCGTGGAGCCCGTCGCCGAGGTCGAACGGCTGGTTGCGAACGTACCCGCCGACACCATCGTGGTGCTCGACGAGGCCTACATCGAATTCGTCTCCCCCGGCCGGCGCATCGACGTGTCCCGCCTCATCGCGCGGTTTCCGAACGTGATCGTGTTGCGGACCTTCTCCAAGGCCTACGGTCTGGCCGGGCTGCGGATCGGCTATGCGCTGGCGGCGCCGGCGCTGGCCGGCCTGCTGTGGTCGACGCAGCTTCCGTTCGGCACCGGCGCCGGATGCACCGAGGCGGTGGCCGCGTCGTATGCGGCCGCAGCGCAGTTGGAGCAGCGCATCGCCCGGATCGTCGCCGAGCGCAGCTATCTGCGGGCCCGGTTGCACGCAGCAGGTGCCCGCACCACCGATTCGCACGCCAACTTCGTGTACCTGACGGCGGCGGAGCGGTCCTGGAGCGAGGCTTTCACCGGCAGCGGTCTGCGGGTCCGCGGCTATCCGGACGGAGCGGTGCGCATCACGGTGGGTTCGCGGGCATCGACGCTGCGGGTGCTGGCGGCGGTGGAGCGGGCCCTCAGTGGGCCAGCAGGTGCACCGCGCGGTCGAACACGCTCGGCAGTGCGCAGCATGCGGGAACCAGCGCCCGTCGGGCCGGCTGCCATGCACCGGCCAGCACCAACCCCCGGGTGAGCAGGCGATACCGGCGGGTGATCGAGCGCCAGGAGCGCTCGTAAGCATCCGGGTTGTCGTCGATGATCGCGGCGACAGCCGCGGCGGCCTGCTTGACGGCCAGGCTGATGCCCTCGCCGGTGAGCGCATCCTCGTAGCCGGCCGCGTCGCCGACCAGCAGCACCCGGCCGGCGACACGGCGCGAAACCACTTGCCGCATCGGCCCGCAGCCCCGGGCGGGGCCGTGTGGGGCGTCACCGAGGCGGGCTGCCAGGCGCGGAAACCAGTCCAGCTGGGGGCGGTGCGCCGACAATACGGCCACCCCCACCAGCTCCGGGTCGACCGGCGTCACGTAGGCCTCTCCCCAGCGCGACCAGTACACCTCGACGGATTCCGACCACGCCGGAACCCGGTAGTGCCACCGCAGCCCGTAGCGCCGGGGCACGCCGGCGGTACAGGAGATCCCGACGGCGCGGCGGACGGTGGAGTGCAGTCCGTCGGCGGCGATCAGCCACCGGGCTCGGACGCCGCCGGCGGTGACTCCCCTGTCGTCTTGAACGACGTCGCCGATGCGGGCGGCGATCCAGTCGACGTCGCTGCGCTTGGCCTGATCGGTCAGCGCAGCGTGCAGCGTGGTGCGGCGCACGCCGCGCCCCGGCCCATTGCGGAACGGGGCCTCCGCCCGTCGCTGCTCGTCGAGGTAGGTGATGCCGCGCAGGGGCATACCTTCTGGATCCACCCCGAGCGAGGTGAGCACCTCCAGCCCGCCCGGCATCAGCCCCTCCCCGCAGGCCTTGTCGATGGGGCTGGCCCGAGGATCGGCGACGATCACCGAAAGCCCCTGCTGACGAGCGCACAGCGCTGTGGCAAGTCCCCCCGGTCCGCCGCCGACGATCAGCAGGTCGGTGTCGAAGCCGGTCATCGATACCCCAATGCCACGTTCTCCACCCGAATCCGCTCCAACAGCACCGCGGCGTTTGCCAGGCCGAACCAGAGCGCGGTCAGCCACGCGGTATGGATCAACGGTAGTGCCAGCCCTTCGAGTACCACGGCCACATAGTTGGGGTGACGGATCCAGCGATACGGGCCGCCGTGCACCAGCGGGCTTTCGGGCATGACGATCACCAGGGTGTTCCAGCGCCGGCCGAGCGTGGTCACGCACCACCAGCGCAGCCCCTGGCTCAGGGCGGCCACCGCGAACATGGGCCAGCCCAGCCAGGGGAAGAAGGGCCGGTGCAGCAGCGCCACCTCGCCGACGCAGCTGAGCAACAGCGCCGCATGGATGCCGACCATCACCGGATAGTGCCGGTGTCCGAATTCGGTGCCGCCGTTGGCGAATGCCCACCGTGCGTTGTTCTTGGCCACCGCCAGTTCCACCAGGCGCTCCAGCCCGACCGCCAGAATCAACAGGTAGTACATGCTCACCACTCCAGCAGCACGAGTTCGGCCGAAAAGCCCGGCCCCATCGCGATCATCAGTCCGCGGGAGCCCGGCGGCGGCGGATCGGACTCGATGCCGTCGAGGATGTCCAGGACGGACACCGAGGACAGGTTCCCGTGGTCGTGCAGCGACTTTCGGGTGCGTGTCAAGGCGTCCGGACCCAGATGCAGCAGATTCTCGACCGCATCGATCACCTTGGGCCCGGCGGCATGCACGATCCATGTCGAGATATCGTCGCTGACCAGGCCGTGGTTCGCCAGGAATTCGCGGACGTTCTCACCGAGGTATTTCTCGACGATCGCGACGATCTCCACACCCAAGACGATGCTGAAGCCCTCACTGCCGATCTTCCATCCCAAGATGTCGTCGGTGTCGGGGTAGGTCTGAGACTGGGTCGCCAGCAGCCGCGGTCCACGGGCGGCACGTCTGGCTCCTGTCGCGATGACCGCCGCAGCACCGTCGCCGAAAAGGCTGGCGGCAACCAAGTTTGCCACGGAATGGTCTTGGCGCTGCACCGTCAGCGAGCACAGTTCGACGGCGACCAGGGCCGCCACCTGGTCGGGAAAGGCACGGAGGTAGTCGTGGACCCGGGCCAGGCCGGCCGCACCGGCGACGCAGCCCAGCCCGAACAGCGGGACGCGTTTGACGTCGGAGCGAAGACCGATCCGGTTGACCAAACGCCCCTCCAGAGAAGGAACCGACAGTCCGGTCACCGTCGTCGAGAACACCACATCGACGTCGGAGGGTGCGATTCCGGCGCGATCGAGCGCCGCCAGCAGCGCCCGCTCACTGAGCTCGAGCGCGATGTCGAGGTATTCGTCGTTGGCCTCGGTGAAGCCGCTGAGCTTGGAATAGCGCCCCAGCGGCAGCGCCAGCTGCCGGGTGGCGACGCCACTGTGCGCGGCGAACCGCTGAAAGTCCGGGCTGGCGAAGTCCGACAGGGCGGCCATCACCTCCCCCTGACGGTGTTGGTGTGAAGGGAATTCCACCGCGACGGCGGCTACGGTCGGTGTGTTGTCCATGCCGAAGTCACGGCACCGCCGACGCCCCGGTTCACCTGCTCGGAGTACCTGGCCGATCTTGACCGATAGCCGGCAAATGTTGAACGCTCGGACGGTCCACTACGTATGTTGTCGGTGGGGGTGCGCCGGCACCTCCGGTTGACCGGCCCGGCGAAAGGTCACGGGATTGCTGCACCGAATAGCCCTGCTGGCCCTCGCCGCTCCACGTCGTGTTCTGGCCTTGGCCGGCCTGGTGATGGTCGCTGCCGCGGTGTTCGGAATCCCGGTGGCCGACAACCTGTCCGCAGGCGGTTTCCAGGATCCGGGTTCGGAATCTGCGCAGGCCACCGCGTTACTGACCGACAAATTCGGCCAGAGTGACCAGCAACTGCTGATCCTGGTGAGTTCCCCGCAGGGAGTTCACAGCGAGCAGGTCCGCTCGGTGGGCACCGAGATCGCCGCAGAGCTGCGGGACTCGCCGCACGTCTTCAACGTCACCTCGCCCTGGACCGGTGCACCGACGGCCGCCGCCCGGCTGATCAGCACCGACGGTTCGGCCGGCATGATCGTGGCCAACCTGCGCGGCGGCGAGAACGACGCCCAGAAGTACGCCCGCACCCTGGCCGACCAGGTCGCCCACGACCGGGACGGCGTCAGCGTTCGTGCCGGCGGCGGCGCGATGGTCTACGCGCAGATCAATCATCAGAATCAGCATGACCTACTGCTGATGGAATCGATCGCGATCCCGTTGAGCTTCGCGGTGCTGGTGTGGGTTTTCGGGGGCCTGTTGACGGCGGCGTTGCCGGTGGCGCTGGGCGGGCTGGCGATCGTGGGCTCGATGGCGGTGCTGCGGCTGATCTCGCTAGGCACCGATGTGTCGATCTTCGCGATGAACCTCACCACGGCGATGGGTTTGGCGCTGGCGATCGACTACACGCTGCTGATCATCAGCCGCTACCGCGACGAACTGGCCGAGGGCGCCGCGCCTGACCGAGCGCTGATCCGCACCATGACCACCGCCGGCCGCACCGTGCTGTTCTCGGCGATCACCGTCGCGCTGTCGATGGCCGCCATGGTGTTGTTCCCGATGTATTTCCTCAAGTCGTTCGCCTACGCCGGGGTGGCGACCGTGGCGTTCGTGGCGATCGCCGCCATCGTGATCACCCCGGCGGCGATCGCCCTGCTGGGGACCCGGCTCGATGCGCTGGACCTGCGCCGCCTGCTTCGCCGGCTGCTGCGGCGCCCCGCACCGGTGGCCCGGCCCATCGAACAGGGTTTCTGGTATCGGTCCACCACGTTCGTGGCCCGCCACGCGGTGCCGATCGGCCTGACGGTGGTCACACTGCTGGTGGCGGTCGGTGTTCCGTTTCTCGGGGTGAGGTGGGGCTACCCCGATGACCGGGTGCTGCCGCGAACAGCGACGGCCCATCAGGTCGGCGACGCGCTGCGCGAGCAGTTCGCCGACGACTCCGCTCAGGCGGTGCCGATCGTGGTTCGCGACGCACGCGGGGTCGGCCCCGCCGAGTTGGACCGCTACGCCGCTGAACTGTCCCGGGTGCCCGACGTGTCGTCGGTGTCGGCGCCGACCGGGACCTTTGTTGCCGGCAACCGGGTGGGTGATCCCTCAGCGGCCACCGGGATCAAGGACGACAGCGTGTTGCTGACCGTCTCCAGCACCGCCCCGCTGTTTTCGCAGCGTTCGGAGACCCAGCTCGATCGGCTTCATCAGGTCCCCGGACCCGACCAGCGGCCAGTGCAGATGGGCGGGCTGGCCCAGATCAACCGCGACAGCGTCAACGCGATCACCGACCGTCTGCCGCAGGTGCTGGGACTGATCGGCGTCATCACCTTCGGACTGTTGTTCCTGCTGACCGGCAGCGTGGTGTTGCCGATCAAAGCGCTGATCCTCAACATCTTGTCGCTGTCCGCGGCGTTCGGTGCGCTGGTCTGGATTTTCCAGGACGGCAATCTCGGGGCGCTCGGCACCACACCCACCGGGATGCTGGTGGCCAACGTGCCGGTGTTGCTGTTCTGCATCTCGTTCGGGCTGTCGATGGACTACGAGGTGTTCCTGGTCTCCCGGATCCGGGAGTACTGGTTGGCCTCGGGGCGCACCCGCGCCGACAACGACGAGAGTGTGGCGCTGGGCCTGGCGCATACCGCCCGGGTGATCACCGCTGCGGCACTGATCATGTCGATCTCGTTCGCCGCGCTGATCGCCGCGCAGGTGTCCTTCATGCGCATGTTGGGGCTCGGTCTGACGTTGGCGGTCCTGGCCGATGCCACGCTGATTCGGATGGTGCTGGTGCCGGCGTTCATGCACCTGATGGGCCGGTGGAACTGGTGGGCACCGGGCCCGCTGCGCTGGGTGGCGCAGCGCTTCACGATCCGCGAGGACGGTAGTGGCGCGGCGGGCCGGCATGCCGCACCGCCGGGCCATCGAAGCCCGCATGTCCCGGCCCAGCACGGTGCACATCGGGCGGGGCGGGCGCACAGCGAGGCCGTGGTGTCAACGTCGGAGTGATCGCCGGTGCGGGCGATCACGTTCCGCAGAAGGTGCGGTACTCCCCGAATTCGGGCGGCGCGGGTGCGGCGTAGTCCTGCAGACCGTCACGTTCGCGGTAGGGCTCGCCGATCACCTCCAGCAGCGTGAGCACGGGGGCCAGCTCGCCATGCATCGCGGCGGTCAACGCCTGCTCCACCAGATGGTTGCGGGGGATGTAGACCGGGTTGACCCGGTCCATGGCGTCGGCGTCGGGTTCCAGGGCCCGCCAGCGGTGCAGCCAGTCGGCGAACACCGGCGGCAGCGCGTCGGGGTCACCGCGCCCGGCGCGGGCGAGTTGCCGGAAGAACGACGTGTAGTCCACCTGGTTGTCCTTGAGCAGCGCCAGTGCCTGGTCGATGAGGGCGGCGGACTCCACGCTGCCGGTCAGCCCGAACTTGGCCAGCATCCCAGCCGACCAGTAGCTGTGATAGCGCGGCATGAAGCCTTCGAGGGTTTCTACCGCCACCGACAGCGCCAGCTCCTCGGTGGTGGCGAGCAGCGGCAGGATGGCTTCGGCGAAGCGGGCCAGGTTCCACTGGGCCACCAGCGGCTGGTTGCCGTAGGCGTAGCGCCCGGCGTAATCGATGGAGCTGTACACCGTGGCCGGGTCGTAGGCCTCCATGAAGGCGCACGGCCCGTAGTCGATGGTCTCCCCGGAGATGGTCATATTGTCGGTGTTCATCACCCCGTGCACGAACCCGACGTGCATCCACTTCGCGATCAGCGAGGCCTGGGCCTCGAGCACCTCCTGAAACAGTGCCAGGTAAGGGTTCTCGGCTTGCGCGGCTTGCAGGTAGTGGCGGGCGATCGCGTAGTCGGCCAGCCGGCGCAGCAGGCTCAGATCGCGGGTGGCGCGGGCCTGCTGGGCAACCAACTGGAAGCTGCCCACCCGCAGGTGACTGCCGGCGATGCGGGTCAGCACCGCACCGGGCAGCGCCGTTTCGCGTTGCACGTGTGCTCCGGTGGCGACCACGGCCAGGGACCGGGTGGTGGGAATGCCCAGGGCGTGCATGGCTTCGCTGATCACGTACTCACGCAGCATCGGGCCGACGACAGCCAACCCGTCGCCACCGCGAGCGAACGGGGTGCGCCCGGAACCCTTGAGGTGGATGTCGCGGGGCGTGCTGTGGTCGAGTTCGCCGAGCAGCAGGGCGCGTCCGTCGCCGAGCAGCGGGACGTAGTTGCCGAATTGATGACCGGCATAGGCCTGCGCGACCGGGGTGGCGCCGTCGGGAACGGCGTTTCCCGTCAAGAACTTCAGACCGTCGGAGCTGCGCAGCCAGGCGGAGTCCAGACCCAGGTCGGCAGCCAGCGCTTCGTTGAGGACCACCAGCTTCGGCTCCGGCGGAACGGCGGCCTGCCAGGGCTGGGCGAGCTCCGGCAGCGCGCGGGCGAAGTCGGCGGTCAGAGTCGGGGACGCCATCTGGCCAGCCTACGCAAGGCAGCGTTCCTGACCCAGGATCCGATTGCCCGCAGGCGCGCCGGTGCACTCACGCTCCCTGCGGCCCTTGAGGGCGATCACTGCGGTGCGCAAATGGCCCTCACTCGGACCGCCCTGGAAGGCGGGCCGCTACCGTGGCCACGGTGACGGCACAGCACCGCCTGGACAGGGCGAAGACGGTGGCATGGCGGTTGGGGATCGCCGTCGTGGTCGTCGCGATCTTCGTTGGGCTGTATCAGGTGAACCGCGCACACCCCATCCGCCCGCAAAGCCCGATTCCGCTTGCGCACGTGATCGGGCCCGGTATCGGCATCAACGTATCGGCCGGCGGAAACGCCGCCGGCATCACCTGTACTACGGGATTCCTGGTGCGCACCCGCGACAACCAGCCCGGCTTGCTCGCGGCGGGCCACTGCAACCCGGGCGGGGGCCCGGGCCAGGTGGTGATTCGCCACGGCGGTGCATTCGCCTATCGCACCATCGGCACGTTCACCGAGACCGTCAACGACGGCAGCGACTGGGACGACTACGATATGGGGCTGATCCTCCTGGACGATCCGGGCAAGATCCCCCTGACCTCAGTCGTCGACGGGCATCCGGTCACCGGGGTCGCTGAGGACGTGGCCGTCGGCGACGTCTTGTGCCACTTCGGGATTCGAACCGGTGGACCGCTGTGCGGGCCAGTGGTGGCCAGCGAAGCGAATAAAGTCCGGTTCGAAGCCGGGGGTATCTGCGGCGATTCCGGCGGACCGGTGTACCGGCTGCGCGAGGACGGCACCACCGAGGCTGTCGGCATCTACGTCGCGGTCTCCGACGGCACCTACTCAGAGCCCAGTTGTGAAGACCCGCACCCGTTCTCGATCGCCCAGACCATCACGCCGTGGCTGTCGGCCTGGGAGCTGACACTGGACACCACGACGGGCCTTTGACGCCGCCGACAACGCAGTGGCCGCAGCCGTAAACAGCTCGTATGCTGGGGAAACACGGTTCAGGAGGTCGGCGTGATGAATGTGTCAGAACAACCTCAAGCCAGGACGCAGATGTTCGCCCGGGTGATCGGGCCGTTCCTGGTCGTCCTCACCGCGGCGGCGGTCTTCCGGGCCCCGCAGATCTGGGCTTCCGACTTCTCCGCCGATCCCCTGTGGCTGTGGTCGACTGGGGCGTTCACGCTGTTGGCCGGTTTGATCGTGGTGGCTTTTCACCCCTATTGGCGGGGCGCAGCAGCGATCTGCGTGTCGGTGACGGGCTGGCTCACCGCACTCAAGGGGCTGGCGCTGGTGGTGTTTCCCGACAGCAGCATCGCGAGTGCGAACCTGGTCATGCGCGCCGAGGGCTGGGCGCGCGCTGCCTACGTGCTGTTCGCGCTCATCGGGTTGTATCTGACCTACGTAGGGTGGGTGCCGCCGCGAGACCGGCCGGCGCCGAAGCCGGCCAGCGGGGATAGGGATCTGCGCTCGGCGGCGTGATCGGGCCGCGAGGTTAGCCGACTGCTGCCGCGGCGCGAATCTCCCGCAACAGGTAGTTCGTCGCGACGACGTGCAGCCGGGTCCCGATCACCAGGGTGCGGTAGATGCGGCCGTGCGGCCCTGGAAAAGCCGCATAGGTCTGTGCGTGTACGCGCGTAGCGCCCGTCGAAGCGTCGGTGAGCTCGAAGACCAACCGATACCGGGAGAATCGATGCCGGCCCACGAGAACGATACGTTGCAACTCAACACTTTCGGCCACTGCAAAGCCTGCGCGGGGCTGCAGGCCGAGCGGCGCGAGAAGCGGATTGTGTTCGTTGGCGCGCAACATGGCCTCGACATAGCGCTGCAGGGCCCTCCAAACCCGGTCGCGCGGCGCGTCGATCCGTAGCGTGTGTTCATCGATGTAGGGCAGGTCGATGGTCATGGCGATCCCCTCGTCTGGTTCGAGACGGCGTGGCGAAAGTCGTCGGCCAGTGCCGGCTGCAGGCCCGCCCCGTACGTGTGCCCCCGCACCGCTGCGACGCCGGGACAGCCGAGCCCGGGAATCCACTCGAAGGTCCCGGCCGCGCGTAGGCCGAGTCCCACGGTTTCGTCATCGACGGGTCGCCCGGTGAACGCGGTCAACGTCCCGGCCATGTCTTACTGCTCATGTCATGTAGACGATTCCGCGCGGGCAACTGTGACACCAGCGAACGGTCACGTTCACCGGCCACCTTCCGTCCTAGCAGAGGGCCGGCGGCTCAGCTCGACGTAAGCCCTCAGAACGTGTCGACGAAACGCCGCGGCGGCACGTCACGGCCGACCGCTTCCGACGCCGCCAGTGTCGCCGCGATCAGACCCCGGGTCTCGGCGGGGTCGATCACGTCGTCGATCTCGAAAATCGCTGCGGCGTTGAGGGCTTTGGCGTGCTCCTCGGCGGCGGTGGTGGCTTGGCGCACCCGTTCCTCGCGCTCGTCGGCGTCGGCGATGGCCTCGAGTTCCTTGCGCAGACCCAACCGGACCGCGCCCTCCAGCCCCATCGGGCCCAGGTGCGCGCCGGGCCAGGCCACGGTCAGCACCGGCTCGTGCAGGCTGCCGCCCATCATGGCTTGAGCACCCAGCCCGTAGCCGCGGCGCAGGATCACCGCGATCAGCGGCACCCGCAGCGCGGCGCCGGCCACCAACAGCCGAGATGCTCGCCGCACCAGGGCTTCTGCTTCGGCGGCCGGGCCCACCATGTAGCCCGGGCAGTCGATGAGCGACACCACCGGCAGCCCGAAGGCGTCGCAGAGCTGCAGGAATCGGGCGGCCTTGTCCGATGCGCCGGCGGTGATGGCCCCGGCCATCACCATGGTGTTGTTGCCGATGATTCCGACCGGGCGGCCTTCGATGCGGGCCAGTGCGGTGACCATCTCGGGGGCGAATTTCTCCCGCAGGAAGGTCACCGAGTCGGCGTCGGCGATGGTCTCGATGATGGGCTTGAGCGGGTAGGCGCGCCGGGCGCGCTCGGGAATCATGGTGCGCAAGGCGTTTTGGTCGGGTGCCGGGCCGGCCGCGGTCGCGCCCTGGAAATAGCCGAGCACCTTCTTGGTCACCGCGACGGCTTCGGCTTCGTCGGCCACCACCACATCGACGACGCCGTTGGGTGCCTGTACCGAGAGGGGCCCGACGTCGTCGGGGGCGACCTGGCCCAGGCCGCCGCCGGCGATCATCGCCGGGCCCGCCATGCCGATCGAGGTATCGGCGGTGGCGATGATCAGATCCGAACAACCCGCGATGACGGCGTTGCCGGCAAAACAACGGCCCTTGACCACGGCGATGCGCGGCACCAGACCGGACAGTTTGGCCCACAACGCGAACGCGGGGACATCCAGAGACGACACCGTCGGGTAGTCGGTATCCCCGGGGCGCCCGCCGCCGCCTTCGGCGAAGAAGACCGTGGGCAGGCGCATCCGGGCGATCAGTTCGAACAGCCGGTCCTTCTTGAAGTGGCCGATCGCCCCCTGGGTGCCGGCCAGCACGGTGTAGTCGTAGGCCAGCACCGCGCACGCGCTGCGCTCGCGGCCGAACAGGGCGCTGTTGATGGTGGCGGTGCCACCAAGCAGGCCGTCGCCGGGGGTGTTGGCGATCAGGTCGTCGACGTCGCGGCGGGCACGTTGGGCGGCGATCGCGAACCGCCCGTACTCCACGAACGTCCCGGGGTCGACCAGGTCGGCGATGTTCTCCCGTGCGGTACGGCCGCCGGCGTCGTGGCGGCGTTGCACAGCCTGCGGGCGCGCCGCGTCCTCGGTCAGTGCGCGGCGGCGCAGCAGTTCGAGGTGGTCGTCGCGCAGCGGAGCGTCAGGCATGCGAGGTTCCTTCACTGTCGAACGTGAACACCATCATGGGCCACCCGTCGCAGCCGAGCGCGGCACCCGGCGGATCCCCCGAGGCTGACATAACGGCCACTGTCGCTCAGAGGCGGGCAAAAGTCTGGTCACCCGGGTCCGGCGCACGCGGCTCCGCACACCCCCACCGTCTGCGTCATCGCACCCTGCCCGGGACCGGTCTGGGTGTAGAACGTCTGGCCATCCACGGCTGACAGGCTAGACCGCGCCGCACCTTACGCTGGGGCCATGGCCAACGAGGATCAGCAGCAGTCTTGGGCGACCCAAGGGGTGGATTGGGTCGACAATGCGGCAATCTTCGAGGCGGCGCTTGCCCCGTTCGCCGACGCCGTGATGCGGGCCGCCGACATCCGAGCCGGCGCAAGGGTGCTCGACATCGGTTGCGGTTCCGGGACGCTGTTGAAACGGGTGGCGGCACTGCGCGCCGTCCCGTTCGGCGTCGATATCTCCGAGCCCATGGTGACCGCGGCCCGCCGGCGGGTTCCGCAGGCCACCGTGACGCTCGGGGACGCCCAGACCCTCGATCTGCGGGCCGGCGGGGCGCCGTTTGACCGGGTCGTCTCGCGGTTCGGGGTGATGTTCTTCGACGACCCGGTGGCCGCATTCATCAACATCCGCAGCGCCGCAGCGCCGGGTGCCGGCTTGGCGTTCGTGTGCTGGCGCGAAGGCGACAACCCGATGTTCTCCGTGGGCGTCGACCTGCTGGCCGCGCAGCTGGAATCGCCACCTGCCGCGGTGGATCCCACCGCGCCGGGTCCGCTGGCCTTCGGCAACGCCGACCGGGTAAGCGCTGTCCTGACTGACGCCGGCTGGGCCCAGGTGGGTGTAGCGGCGTTCGACGGGGTCTGCAACTTCAGCATCGACGGCAGCGACGGCGTCGAGGAACGCCTGACGATGATCCTGTCCAACCGCACCGGCCAGCAGGCCCGCGCCGAGTTGCCTTCCCGGCTCGGCGAGGACGGCTGGGCCGCTGTGGTCGAGGACCTGCGCGGCGAGCTGCGCCGGCACCGCGTCGACGGAGTCCTGAAGTTCCCCGGGCACACCTGGGTGGTGACGGCGGTCAATCCGGGCTGACCGCCCGCGATAGCGTGACCGATATCGTTCCGCTTGCCGGGAGGGCCGCTGTGACCGAACACCCCTTCGACCGCGCCGTGCGCCTCGACGCCGTCGACGCCGAGACGTTCCGCGGGGCCACCGACCCGGAGTGGGCCAACATGGTCGGGCCGTTCGGGGGGATCACCGCGGCGGTGCTGTTGCGCGCCGTGGAGTCCCATCCCGACCGCATCGGCGATCCGCTGGCGCTGACCGTCAACTTCGCCGCGCCCATCGCCGACGGCGAATTCGACATCGGTCTGCGGGCCGCTCGCACCAATCGCAGCAACCAGCACTGGGTGCTCGAACTTCGCCAAGGCGACGAGGTCAAGACCACGGCGACCGCGCTGTTCGGCCTGCACCGCGACACCTGGGCCGACGACGAAACCCGCCCGCCGAGCGTCCCCGCACCCGAGGACCTCACCCGCGGGGCCTTCGTCGACGCGATCGTCTGGGCCAAGCGCTACGACATGCGGTTCGCCGAGGGCCCGGTACCGCTGAGGGCCGTGGAGCCCAGTACTTCGTCCACCACGACGCTGTGGGTACGCGACGCCCAAGGCCGAGCGCTCGACTTCACCGCGCTGGCCTGTCTGTCGGATGTCTTTTTCCCGCGGGCCTTCCTGCGCCGCGGCAGGTTCCTGCCGGCCGGCACCATCTCGCTGACCACCTATTTTCACGCCGACCAACGTGAAATCGACGCTCTCGGCGGCGATTTCCTGCTGGCCAGCGCGCACGCCAACCGGTTCTCGCGCGGCTACTTCGATCAGAGCGCGCACCTGTGGTCACGCGCCGGCCAGCTGCTGGCCAGCACCCATCAGCTGGTGTATTTCAAGGACTGACATCGCCACCGGCCCTCGGGTGAATACCGCGATCGTCGCAGCTGAACTAACGTCGCCACCATGCCCGAGGAACTCGGCGCTCACGCCGATGCCGCGCGCGGACGCGAGGACGTCCTGGCGCGGCGGCTGCAGACGTCCGCCCAGGCCGACCGGGCTTTCGCGGCGACGGTGCACGGCGCCACGCAGGTAGCGCTGCAGAGCCGCAAACGGCTCGACAGTATCGAGGCCGAACTGCGCGCCGTCCTGGCCCACCCGCGGGCGCTGGCGTTGGACACCCCCGCCGGCGCCCGGCAGTTCCAGCGGTTCCTGGCCGCCAAGAGCCACGACATCCACCAGGTGATCGCCGACACCGCCGCCGACAGCCACGCCCGCGCGCAGGCGGTGCGATCGGTGGGCGGCGGCTACGCCACCGAGGACCGGCAGCGGCCGAGCATCCAGGCCGTCGACCACTCCTTCAAACAAGCCCCCGCCACCGATGACGAACGGCGCCGAAATCAGGCCGCCGCCTTCCGGGAGGTGTTCGGGCGCGACCCGATCTCCAGGTCAGATTGGACCACCGCGGCCGCTCTGGATGCACATACCTACAACCCCGACTTCCGGGGTGCGAATTCCGAGGTTCGGGTGGCCCGGATCGAGCCCGTACCGGGGCAGGGCGTGGTGCGCGCGTCACAGTGGATCGAGCAGCCATGGGTGCAGCGCCTGCTGGCACGCGATGCGGGCAACGGCAGAAGCGCAACGAAGGACTTCGACCCCGAAGACACCAAGGTCACCACCTACATCGACTACGACAACGGCATCGTGGTGATGCGCCAGAATCCCTCCGTCGAGCTCAATCCCGACGGCTCGGTACGTCAGGTGAAAGTCGGCGTCCCCCAAGGCAGCGTGGCGCAGGCCGCGGACGGATCGGTGCGGATCAAATACGACGCCGGCAACCCCCTCGCACCTGGGACCCTCACCGACCCGCGCGGATTGCTCGGCGATCACCGCCTCAGCGTCAACGGCGACCTGGTGTTCACCCCCGGCCCGGGCGGTGTCCACGTCGACGGCACGCGATCCGACTACCCCTCACTGGAGATCTACCAGGACCTGCCCGGCGGCGCCCGGACCGTGTTGATCGACCCCGCCCAGTCCGGCCGCAGCCATGCGCCGATGTTGAATCTGCCGTTCCACCATGACATCGGCGTCGGCGGCAAGGCGTTCGCGCCGTTCGATCACGGCGGTTCGTGGAATCCGCGCTTCGATGTCCGAACCCCGATCCCCGCCACCGACTTCGGGCCGACCACCGCGCCGCCGTCGGCGTCGTCGGCTCCGGGTCGGCCGGGCGGTGTCCCCGCGTGAGCATCGAGAGGAGCTGGTAAATGGCTGGCGCACTACGGAAACGTCGGCACGACAGGAGTCCGGACCTCTGGCGGACCGCCACATGGGCGGCACCGCTGGTCTTCCAAGGTGTGTTCGCAGTGGCGGTGGGCCTCGGCTGGCTGTTGATCCACTTTCCGATCAACAGTGATGCCGGGTACTCCCTCGTGATCGCGATCTCTACCACTGTCGCGACTGTCGCATCGCTGCTGATCGGCGTGAAGCTGGAGGGCGCTGATTCACCGCGCCGGCGCGGCCAGGGATTGGCCCTCGGGGGAGCCGGTCTGGCAGCCACCGCCGTCGGCTGGTCATACGCCTTGTCCTACCTGCTGCTGTTGAACGCCTCATGAGCGCCCCGCCCGCCGAAGACCGCTACAGTCGGCACGGTTTCCACGCCGCGCTGGCGACCATCGCGATCGTCGAGACCGCGACGTGGCTGACGGCTCCCTATTGGATCGTTCAGCTGTACCTGTTGGGTATCGCGACCCTGATCGTGGTGCCGACCGGCTTCTTCATGTGGCAGACCGGCGGCGTCAAAACCGCTCAGGTGGGCTTGGGCATGCTCATCGGCTACCTGGCGACGCCACTGACCGTTGCGCTGGTCGTCATCCCACCGCTGGTGTTCACCCTGCTCTTGCATCCGGCGTGAAGTCACCGCGACGCCGCGGTCCGTCGTACCTGCCGTTGAGCAGCTTGGACACCGTGCTCGCCTGCCACAGCCGGCCGGTCGGCGTGCGCTGCCCGACCGAGTTGAGCACCCGTGCGGTGGCCGCCTGGGTGACACCGCATTCGTGCACCAGCCAGCGCACGTAGTCCTCCAGCGGCCACTTGCGCTGCGGCCACGGCACCTTGGGCGACGGCAGGGCCGGCGGTAGCGGGCGCCCGGTGTCGTCGGCCCGGATCCGCCGCACCGTCTGCGGACCGCGGGACCCACCCAGGGCCAGCGCGATCTCCCTGCTCAAGCTCTTCGCGCCTTCGGCAGCCAATGCCGCGTGGTCGAGGTCGTCGACGGCGCGCACCTCACGGCGCAGCGCGAAGTCGATCTCATTCATCCCACCGTCGATGGGTGCGGAAAAGAGGTCCCGCGTCAGGCGCAGGTTCAGACCATGACGCTGCAGCACCATGCTGATTCTCCGCAGATGCTGTTCCCGGGTGAAGTCCGGGCCGGGGAACGGCACCCAGACATCCATGCGGCCCGCGATAGCGCGGCCCACCGCTGCGATCACCGCGTCGACGTCGGTCAGGTCGTCGGTGCCACCGGCCTCCCCCACCTCGAAACAGAAAGCCTCGACGATCGTGCAGTTCTTCGTGGCCGCATCGGCGGCCAGCTCGGCATGAAGCTCAACGGTCGCTCGATCCCCGAGCAGGATGATTCGAGTGACCGCAGATGGATCCTCACCGGATTCCGACATCGATTCCTTTCGATTGTCCAAGAGCACGTAGGAAATTGCCTGCCAGACGACCGTACGCCCGACCACCGACAAGTCGTTTCGCCGAACACCCGCAACGACGGCGCGCAGTGCCTCGCACGCCCGACAAGACTTGGCGCACAACCGCGTCCAACCGAACTTGTCAGACCCCCTCGATACGGTTGGGCGCATGGACGAACCCCCTTTAGATTGGCCCGGCGTGTTGGACCCTTCTCTGCTGCCGGAGGAGGTCAGCGCAGCCGGGCACAAGATGGCCGATGCCGCCGACGCCGGCGACTGGCCGGCCCTGTTCGATCTGCTCGACGCCGTTCCGGCGCTCAACGTCAATCAGTGGCGCCCCGGCAGTCCCGAGTGGATCACGCCGCTGCATCAGGCCGCCCGGCACGGAGCGGCGGATGTCGTTGCCGAACTGGTCGAACGGGGAGCGCTGCGTTCGCTGCGCGACGCCCGGGGCTGGACGGCACGGGACACCGCGCTCGATCAGCGGCACCCGCTGCCGTTGATCAGGTTGCTGACCCCGCCTCCGTCGCCGCATTCCGCTGAGCGGGTCCGCGCACTGGACGCCAACCTGGAGTGGGCCATCGACGGCACCATTCGCACCACCCAGATCTTTTCCGCTCTCACCGACCGCCAACTGCGCCGCACCCTGCGCTACCCGCCGGTCGCGGTGCTGCACGAAGCGCCCCGGCGGTCGGTGCACGTCGCAATTCCCGGGATAGCCAGCGGTATCCGCGCGCGGTTGCGCCGCGGCTACCTGGAAACCGAGAGCGCCGGCCGGGTGCAGGTGATCACCCACCGCGGCGCGGTGCTGGTCACCGACCACACGGCGGCCTCCGGCGAGCAGGCCGGGCAGGTAGCGTGACCGGCATGTCTTTCTCAATCGCGGACACTACGGACCAGTCCGGCCGCACCTTCGTGGTGACCGGCGCCAACGGCGGTTTGGGCGAGGTCGTCACCAAGACCCTCGCCGCCAAGGGCGCCACGGTGGTCATGGCCTGCCGCAACACCGCCAAGGCCCAGCAGATCGCCGACGGGATCGACGGCGACGTCACGGTGGCGGCACTGGATCTGGGCAGCCTGGCGTCGGTGCGCGATTTCGCCGCCCAGCAGGGCCAGGTGGATGTACTGGTCAACAACGCCGGGATCATGAACATCCCCAAACGGCGCACCGTGGACGGCTTCGAGGTGCAGTTCGGTGTCAACCACCTGGGCCACTTCGCGCTGACCGGCCTGCTACTGGATCGGATCACCGACCGGGTGGTGACGGTGTCGAGCATCGCGCACAAGCAGACCCCGAAGTTCTGGATCGACGATCTCAACTACGAGAACCGGCCCTATCAGCGCAACCTGGCCTACGCCCAGTCGAAGCTGGCCAATCTGATGTTCGCACGAGAGCTGCAGCGGCGGCTGGTCGCAGCCGGCTCGCCCCTGCGTTCCTACGCGGTACATCCGGGCGTCTCGAGCACCGACCTGTTCTCCAACGACAAGACCATCGTGGGCCTGGTCGCCAGGTTCGGCGCGCCACTGGTCGGCCAGCCGCCGGAGCGGGGCGCCGAATCCATCCTGTTCGCCGCCACCGTCCCCGATGCCGACCCGAACATCTACTGGGGTCCGACCAAGCTGAACCAGTCCCGCGGCCCGGTGGGACCCTGCCCCTCGAACAAGCTGTCGAAGGACCTACGGCTGTGGCTCCGGTTGTGGGAGGAGTCGGAGAAGATGACCGGAGTCCACTACCCGCTCTGACCTGACACGCACAGGCGTTGCCGGGTGCGGCGCCTGCCCGATGACGGGCCGACGCCCACCGCTGCGATCCCCCGCTCCCAGCCGTGACGGGTGTGACGCATGGGATTTGCCGGGGGCGACGCGGCCGCATCTCACCGACAAACCACGGTGGTACCGCTACTCACCGGTTAAGTTGTGGCGAGCCGCCACGCGATGCGGCCTGAGACGGACCGAAAGAGATCATGCGAGTTGAGGGGCGCGATGTCGCGGTCACCGGCAACCTCCTACAGCCGCTGACCCGACGCACCAACGACATTCTGCGTCTGGTGCTGGCCAGCCTCTTCCTCGCGACCGTCATCACCAGCTCGCTGGTCACCCGCTACGAATGGGTGACCCTGGAGCGATCGGTATCCGAGATCGTCGGGGTGCTCTCGCCCACCCACGCCAACCTGGTCTACCTCGCCTACGGCATCGCGATCCTGGTGTTGCCGTTCGCCATCCTGATCGGGCTGGTGGCCTCCCGGCAGTGGAAACTGCTCGGGGCGTACGCGGTGGCCGGGCTGCTGGCGGTGGTATCGCTGTCGATCCGCAGCAACGGCCTGGCCGCACCGAATTGGCATTTCGACCTCTCGGATCGGCTCGCCACCACACTGGCGCAGTTCCTCGACGACCCGCGCTGGATCGCAATGCTCGCCGCGGTGCTCACCGTGTCCGGTCCCTGGCTGCCGGCCCGGTGGCGGCGCTGGTGGTGGACCCTGCTGCTCGCTTTCGTGCCGATTCACCTGGTGGTCAGCGCCATCGTGCCGGCCCGTTCGCTGCTCGGCCTGGCGGTCGGGTGGTTCGTCGGAGCCCTGGTGATCCTGATCGTCGGCACGCCCGCGCTGGAAGTGCCGCTGGACGGTACCGTCCGCGCCCTGGCCCGTCGCGGTCACACCGTCTCCGAGCTCGCCGTCATCCGGCCGGCGGGCCCCGGCCCACTGGTGCTGTCCACCGTCGGGGCATACCCGACCATCATCGAGCTCTACGGCCCCAACCAGCGCAGCGGGGGCGCGCTGCGCCAGCTCTGGCGCAAACTGCGGTTGCGCAACACCGAGACCGCACCGCTGCACGCCTCGCTGCACCGGGCCGTCGAGCACCGCGCGCTGATGGCGATCGCCATCGGCGACAGCGGGATAGCCAACACCGCCACGGTGGCCGTCGCCTCCCTGGACCGGGGCTGGACGCTTTATGCACATACCCCGTCCCGGGGTGCCCCGCTGGCCGAATCCACCGCCACGACGCCGGTGGCCAAGCCGTGGGAGTCCTTGCGCCGGCTGCACGATCAGCAGATCTCGCATGGCGATCTGCGGTGCAAGGAGATGACCGTCGACGGGGGCAACGTGCTGTTCGGCGGCTTCGGCAACGCCGAATACGGTGCCACCGACACCCAGCTGCAGTCCGATATCGCCCAGTTGTTGGTGACCACGTCGTCGCTGTACGGCCCGGCCGACGCGGTGGACGCGGCGATCGAGCACTTCGGCCGCAGCACGGTGCTGGCCGCGTCACGCCGGCTCACCAAATCGGCGGTGCCCGCGCGTCTGCGCAAGACCGTTCCCGAGGTCGCCGGGGTGATCGCCGCCGCCCGCGAGGAGGTCAAGCGCCAGACCGGCACGGATCAGATCCAGACCAAAACCATCACCCGCTTCACCCGCAGCCAGCTCATCCAGCTGGTCCTGCTGGTCGCCCTGGTCTACGTGGCCTATCCGTTCATCAGCCAGGTTCCTACGTTCTTCTCCCAACTGCGCCACGCGAATTGGTGGTGGGCCCTGGTCGGGCTGACCGTCTCATCGCTGACCTATGTCGGCGCGGCGGGCGCGCTGTGGGCCTGCGCCAACGGCTCGGTCAGGTTTCGGCACCTGGCGATCATGCAGGTGGCCAACACTTTTGCGGCCACCACCACCCCGGCCGGCGTGGGCGGCCTGGCGCTGAGCACCAGATTTCTGCAGAAGGGCGGTCTGAGCACCCTGCGCGCCACCGCCGCGGTAGCCCTGCAGCAGTCGGTCCAGGTGATCGTGCACGTGATCCTGCTGGTCATCTTCACCACCGCCGCCGGTGCCTCAACGGACCTGTCGCACTTCGTTCCCGGCGCGACCATGCTCTACCTGCTCGCCGGGGTGGCGCTCGGGTTGGCCGGCATCGTGTTGCTGGTCCCGAATCTGCGCCGCTGGCTGACGACCGCACTGCGGCCGCGGCTCAAGGAAGTCACCGGGGACCTGGTGGAGTTGGCCCGTGAGCCCAGCCGGCTGGCGTTGATCGTGCTGGGCGCGGCCGGCACCACACTCGGGGCGGCGCTGGCACTGTGGGCCAGTGTGGAAGCTTTCGGCGGCAACACCTCGTTTGTCACCGTGACGGTGGTGACCATGGTCGGCGGCACCCTGGCCTCCGCCGCGCCGACACCCGGCGGGGTGGGAGCGGTGGAGGCCGCCCTCATCGGTGGGCTGGCTGCCTTCGGTGTCCCGCCTGCACTGGCGGTCCCCTCGGTACTGCTCTACCGGGTGCTGACCTGCTGGCTGCCGGTGTTCGTGGGCTGGCCGGTGATGCGCTGGCTGACCGAGAACGAGATGATCTGACACAACACCGTGACTGTCGGCGCTAACCCGCCCCGGCCGCCGCGTACACCCGACTCACCTCCGGTTCCGGGTAGCCGGCCGCGGTGACCGCGGCGCGCACCGCGTCACCGACCTTCATCGTGAGCTCGGCGGGCACCAGGGCGATCACACAACCACCGAACCCGCCGCCGGTCATCCGGGCACCGTGCGCTCCGGCGGCCACCGCGCTGTCGGCGATCAGGTCGATGTGTTCGGTGGTGATCTCGAAGTCGTCGCGCATCGAAGCGTGCGACGCGGTGAACAGCGCTCCGGCAGCGGCGAAGTCGCGCTCTGCGCATGCCGCGACAAAATCCAGCACCCGCTCGTTCTCGGTCAGCACATGCCGTGCCCGGCGGGCATCGACCGGGTCGCTGAGCGCCGCCAGCGCCTCGACACCCCGGTGCGCGACCTCGCGCAGCGACGGCACCCCCAACTCGGCGGCGGCCCGCTCACACGATGCGCGCCGAGCGCCGTACTCGCCGTCGGCGTGTGTGTGCCGTTGCCCGGAGTCGATCAGCAGCAGGGTCACCCCGGACTCGTCGGGGTCGAAAGGCACCGGGTGCACGGCGACATCGCGGAAGTCGATCAGCAGCGCGTGCGACACCTCGCCGAACAGTGAGGCCAGCTGATCCAGCAAACCCGTTGGCGCTCCGACATACTCGTTCTCGGCGCGCTGGCCGATCCGGGCCTGCTCAATGCGGTCGATGTCCAGACCGGCCGCCGAAGCCAGGGCGCCCAGTACGGCACATTCCAGGGCTGCCGAGGAGGACAGACCGGAGCCGATCGGTACGTCGCTGCGAACGGTCATGGTTCCGCCGGGGACCGCGAACCCGCTGTCGCGCAGCGCCCAGACCACTCCCGCGGCATAGGCGCCCCAGCCGGCGATCTGTCCGGGTGCGGTGCTCAGCGGAATGTTCACCGGCGCGTCGGCTCGGTCGCTGACCACCGTGAGGGTGTCCGTCTCGGCGGGTGTGAAGCTGACGCTGGTGCGTTGGGGCAGCGCGATGGGCAGCGCGAATCCGCCGTTGTAGTCGGTGTGTTCGCCGATCAGATTGACCCGGCCGGGCGCGGAATAGGTGATCACAGCTCACGCAGCCTAGCCGCCACTGCCTCCGGGGTGACGTCGGCGATGAACGCGTCCATCGCCGATTCCGAAGCGGCCAGATACTTCAGCTTGGTGGCGCTGCGCTTGATCGACATGAACTCGACATGGAAATATCCGTCCGCCTGAGCGCCCTGGGCGCGGTACTGGTGCAGTGCGGCCATGTAGGGCAGCGGGGCGTCGTACATGCGGTCGAAGCGGCCCAGCACGTCGTGGTAGACAGACGCGAAGTCCTCGAGTTCGGCATCGGTCAGCTCGGTCAGATTGTGTACCCGCCGGTTCGGGTACAGGTGCAGCTCTACCGGCCACCTCGCGGCGAACGGCACGAACGCGGTGAAGTGTTCGGTCTGCCTCACGATCCGCGTCCCCGCGGCGCGCTCGGCCTCCAGCAGATCGGCGAACAGATTGGTGCCGTGCCTGATTCGATGCTCCCGCGCCTGGGTCAGCATCGCGGCGGTGCGCGGGGTCAGGTAGGGGTAGCCGTAGATCTGGCCGTGGGGGTGCGCCAGTGTCACCCCGATCTCCCGCCCGCGGTTTTCGAAGCAGAACACCTGCTCGACACCGGGGCGAGCCAACAGATCAGCCGTGCGGTGTCGCCACGCCTGCACCACCAGCAGGGCATGCGCGGCCGGCAGTTCGGCGAACGACCCGGTGTGATCGGCCGAGAAACAGATGACTTCACACCGGCCGTAGCCGGGTGCCCCGACGAACGCGGCACCGTCGGGCGGGACGGTGTCCAGAGCACCGGCCCCGGCCAGGCTGGGGAACCGGTTCTCGAAGACCGCGACGTCATAGTCGGTCGCCGGTACCTCGCTGGTCAGCCCGCTGGGCCCCGGGCACAGCGGGCAGTCCTCGGCGGGCGGGTGGTAGGTGCGGTCCTGTCGCTGCGCGGCGATGATCACCCACTGACCGGTGGTGCGGTCGAAGCGCAACTGCGACGGCTCGGGATCGCGGGCCGACAACGGCCGGCGATCCAACACCGGGGCGGCAGTGCGGCCCGGAAGGGCGAACAACAGCAGGTCGCGGCCGTCGGCAAGCGTCCAGCGCAGCGGTGTGCTCACGCGACCAGCCGCGGATGCAGTCGCTGCGGGCCGATCTCGATCCCGGCCGCCACGTCATCGGCCAGCTGCGTGGCGAAGCCCCGCAATCCGTCGAGATCGACACCGTACGGCGCCGGGGGCCGCACGCCGGCCAGATGTTCCGCGCCGCGACGCAGCAGACTGACCGCGCCGGTGACGTTGCCGCGCTGGACGTGGGTGATGCCGACTGCGAGCTGGGCCAGCCCCTGCCAGAGTTCGCGTTCGGCGGGCGGCCGATGCTTCCAGGCGGCTTCGAGCACCTCGTGGGCGTTGAACGCCAGGCCGTCGTCCAGCAGCAACTGGGCGTAGGCCAGCATCTGGGCCGGCGGCAAGTCCAGGTCGTCGGGGACCCCCTCGACCCCACCCTGGCTGCCGCGCGGCAGGGGCCGGCCCAGCCGATCACGCGGGCGGGCGTTGCGCGGGCGGCCCGAGGCGTCGCGGTCGCGGGTTGTCACCCGTCCATCATGGCAAGCCGATCAGGCGGGTTTGGCGGCAATCACCTCGATGGCGCCCATATTGCTGCGATGGCGGCGGAACGTCGCGCGCATGTTGAGCACCCGGGCCCGCGCGTCGGAATCGCGCAGCACGTTGAACACGAATCTCAGCGCACCCAACACGCCCTCGTCGGCGATCAGCCGGTGCGGCTCCAGCAGCGCCATGGGGGCGTAGGAAACCGTCTCGACGGTGAAGCCGGCCTCGGTGAGCAGATCCGTCCACTCCCCGGCGGTCAGCGGCCGGGCATTGACCTTGATGGAGCGGGCCAGCGCGGTGCGGACCTCATCCTTGACGGCCTCGGGCACATCGGCGGGCTGCAGCATCATTTCGTGGATGGCATAGCGGCCGCCCGGCCGCAGCACCCGGAAGGCCTCCCGCATGATCTCGGACTTGTGGGTGTTGGTCTGCATGGTCAGCATCGCCTCGCCGATGACGACGTCGGCGCTGTCGGCGGCCAGCCCGGTCTCCGAGGCCTGGCCGGTGACAACCCGTCCCTTGTCGCCCACCACCGAGCGAACGACACCGGCGGCATGGTCGTCGGCCTCGACGCCGGTGTAGGTGCCGGGCCGGCGTTTGAGGATCTCCGTCGCGGTGCGGCCCATGCCGGGTGCGAGTTCGACGACATCGGCGCCGGCCAGCTGCGCGTCGGCCAGCATGCGGTGGGTCAGGCCGACGCCACCGGGCCGCAGCACGCGTTTGCCCAGGCGGGCAAAGAGCCAGTGGCCGGGCAGGTCAGCGGTCTTGCGGTCGGGCATCGGCAGACTCATGCAACGGAGGTTAGCCTTACCAGCCTTCACTGGCCAGAGGACTTTGGACCCCGATGTTTGCTCTAAATACGGTTCCGGCTCTCCGGATCAGACCACCTGGCGGCCGGCCAGGAAGGTGGCGCGCACCTCAAGATCGGCGATCGCCTCCGGGCCGACGGCGCGTGGGTCGGCCGACAGCACCACCAGGTCGGCATACTTTCCCACCTCCAGGGAGCCGGTCACATCGTCGGCGAACAACTGCCAGGCCGCATCGAGGGTCTGCGCCCGGATCGCCTGCTCGACGGTCAGCCTCTCCTCGGGCGCCAGCACTCGCCCGCTGGGCGCCCGGCGAGTGGCGGCGACGCTGATGTTGCGCAACGGCTCTTCGGGGGTGACCGGTGCGTCGTTGTGCAGCGAGATACGCATGCCCGCCGCCACGGCGGAGGCCGCCGGCATCCAGCGTGAGCCGTGTTCCTCCCCGAACAGGCCGTCGACCAGAACGTCACCCCAGTAGTGGAGGTGGTCGACGAACAGGCTGCAGGTGACACCCAACTCAGCGGCACGGCGCAACTGCTCGGGGCGGATGGCGCCGACGTGTTCGAGGCGCAACCGATGATCGGCGCGCGGGTGCCGGCGCAGCGCATCTTCGTAGACGTCGAGGATGGTGTCGACTCCGTTGTCGCCGTGGACGTGGCAGGCCATCTGCCAGCCGTGCGGGAAGTACGCCTCAACGATTCGCCTCAATTGTTCGCCGGTGTAGTTGGCATGCCCGCACGATCCGGGTTCGACGCCGATGATCCGGGTGGCCTCGGTGTCCAAGTACGGGAAGGACAGGTCGATGTTGCCGATCCACGGCGAGCCGTCCACCCAGATCTTGATACCCACCTGGCGCAGCATGTCGTCACCGTCGCCCGGCGAGGCATCGGTGTGCAGCGCCGCGTTGGAGATCTCATAGGTGCGCAGTCGCACCGTCAACTCGTCATGCAGTGCTTGCACCAACGGCCGGAACTGCGGCGAGAACGCCATCTCCGAGATTGTCGTCAGCCCTGCCCGGTTGAGCCGCGCGCATTCGGCCCGCAGCATCGCCGGGGCGTCGCCGGGCAGCATCGCCTCGCCCAGCAGCGGAATGAGCGCGGCGGTCTCCTCCGCGGTGCCGTCCAGTTCGCCGGCGGCGTCACGGCCGTACTTCGCCCCGATCGGGTCGGGGGTGTCGCGGCTGAGACCGGCCGCTCGGCCGGCCGCGCTGTTGAAGTACGCCTTGTGGCCCGAGTTGTGCACGATCACCAGCGGGGCGTCCGGGGAGACGCTGTCCAGCCAGGCCAAGGTGGGCTCGGGCAGGCCCGGCTGCAGCAACTGGTCCCAGCCGACCGCGTACGCCCCCTCGGCGCCGCGAGCGGCCACCTCTTTGCGGACCAGATCCACCACAGCGTCGGCGTCGGTCAGGGTGACCGGCCGGATGTCGACCATCCGGCCGGACAGCACAACCGACTCCATCAGCGGATGCCCGTGGGCCTCGACGAAGCCGGGCAGCACGCAGCCCTCGCCGGTGTCGTACACCCGGGTGTTCGGACCGATCAGTGCCTCGATGTCCTTGCGGCCGCCGACGGCGACGATGCGCCCGTCGGTGACGGCCAGCGCCTCGGCAGTCGGTTGCGCGTCGTTGACCGTCAGTATGGTGCCGGTGACGACGAGATCGGCTGCGGGCATCGTGGGCTCCTTATCGGCAGGCTTCGCCGGAGTGTAAGGCGCTGGGAGCGCCCTGGCCGGAGAACCTCTCCGATGCCCGGTGGAATAGCCCGGGGTCAACCGCTGTTCGAGCCGGTATGCCCAGAGCCTTCACTGAAACCGAACGTCAGCAGTTCCTCGCCGACAAGCACGTCGCCGTGCTGTCCGTCGCCGCCACCGATGGCCGCCCTCCGGCCAGTGTCCCGATTTGGTACGACTACACCCCCGGCGGCGACATCCTGGTCAACACCGGCGCCGGCTCGCGTAAGGCCAAGCTCATCGAGCAGGCCGGCGCGGTGACGCTGGTGGTGCAGCGCGAAGAGCTGCCCTATCAATATGTGATCGTCGAGGGCACCGTGACCGATACCGTCACGCCGGCCCCGCGGCCCCCACGCGAGGCCATTGCGATTCGCTACCTGGGCGAAGAGGCCGGCCGGGCTTTCGCCGCCGCCCTCGACGACGCGCCCGGCGTGTTGTTCACCATCCGCCCGGACCGCTGGTTGACCGCGGACTTCTCCGGGGATCTCTGACGCCGCCGGCGCACCGCGTCGGGGCGGGGCGGCCGGCCCGGGTCAGGGGCGCGGCGAATAGCGCGATGCCAGCTCCTGCTTGCGCAACTTCCCTGCCTCGGTGCGCGGCAGCACGTCCTCGAAGGCGATCGACCGCGGACATTTGTAGGCGGCCAGCCGGTCGCGCAACCAGGCGATCAGCTCCTGGGCGAAGTCCTCGCCGGCGTCCGCGGGTTCCACGCACTGCACCACCGCTGTGACCGACTGACCCATGGCCGGGTCCGGGATGCCGAAGACCGCGGCGTCGAGCACCCGGGGGTGGCTGATCAGCAGGTTCTCGGCTTCCTGCGGGTAGATGTTGACCCCGCCGGAGATGATCACATGGTGCCGCCGGTCGGTCAGGTACAGGTAGCCGTCGTCGTCGAGGTAGCCGATGTCGCCGACGGTGACCCAGCCCCGGTCGTTGCGGGTCGCGGCGGTCTTGGCCGCGTCGTTGAGGTAGGAGAAAGACAGCCCCCCTTCGAAGTAGATCTCCCCGTGCTCGCCGGCGGGTAGCTCGGCACCGTCCTCGCCGACGATGTGCACCGCACCGCCCATCGGCCGGCCCACCGAGCCCGGATGCGACAGCCAGTCCTGCGCCCGGATGTAGGAGGCTCCGGCGCCTTCGGAGGATCCGTAGAACTCATCGATGATCGGCCCCCACCACTGGAGCATCTGCCGCTTGATCTCCGGCGGGCAGGGCGCCGCGGCATGCACCACCCGGCACAGGCTGGACACGTCGTAGCCGGCGCGTACCGCTTCGGGCAGCTTGAGCATCCGGACGAACATCGTCGGCACGAACTGTCCGTGGGTGACGCGGTAGCGCTCGATCGCCTCGAGCGCACCGCGGGGGTCGAACTTCTCCAGCATCACCACCGTCGCGCCAAGGGCCTGCGCGGACATCGACCAGAACGACGGCGCGGTGTGGTAGAGCGGCGCCGGGCTCAGATACACCGAGCCCGAGTCGATGCCGGCGGCGGTGAGCAGCGGCGCCAGCAGCAACCCGGCGTCCTGCGGTGACTGGTGCGGCAGCTCGCGGCGGATTCCCTTGGGCAGCCCGGTGGTGCCCGAGGAGTACTGCAGCAGATCGCCCTCGCGTTCGTCGGCGATCGGCCCGTCCGGCCGGTGCGCCACGCAGTCCGGGTACTGCTGCCAGCCGTCGAGCTGCCCGCCGGCCAGGATCCGCAGCTCCGGCAACCCGCCGCCCAGATGCGAACCGAGCGCAGCGCAGACGTCCCGGGTGGCAACCGACCCGACTATGGCTGTGGCGCCGCTGTTCTCGAGGATGTAGGCGGCTTCGGCAGCGGTGAGATGCGTGCTGATGGTCGCGTAGTACAGCCCGCAGCGACGGGCGGCCCACATCACCGCGTGCATGTGTTCGTTGTTCTCCATCAGCACGGCGACCGTGTGGCCCTCACGCAGTCCCGCCGCCCGGAAATGGTGCGCCAACCGGTTCGCTCGCGCCTCGAGCTCGGCGAAGGTGATCTGGATGCCGCTCGGATGCAGGATCAACGCGGTTCGCCCGGAATCCGCCCACTGCCGGATCTGCATGATCAGTCCGACGCCGGCAGCGGCTTGGCCGCCCGCAGGACCAGCGCGCGCCCGGCGAACCGCAGCGGCCCGGCGCCGGCCTTGACGCACAGCACTTCCAGCCCGGATTCCTCATCGGCGTACCGCTTGCCGACCAAGATCGGCTCCTGGCCGTCCTGACCCTCGTGCGCGGAGAGCTCACCGTCGGTGGACGGCGGGCGGACGACCATGACCTCGCAGGTGGACCCGGGCAACGTCAGCCGGGTTCCGGACTTGAGTGTCATGCGCACCTCCTAATAGGATACTGATCTATTCGATAGTATCCGGTCCGGCAACACGCGTCTCGGGTGATTCTGCCGGATCCCGGGCCGAAGAGGTCTGATAACTTCAGCTCGATCGTTCTCGCGCAAGGGGTCCCGGACGCCACGCGGAACCCAGCGTTAAGGAGCACGTCGTGACGACTGGCCAGGAGTTGGCTATCTCCTTCGTCGCCGGGAGAAGCCTCCGCGCCCGTGCGGTATGCAAAGCCGCCAAGCTACTGGTGAAGCCGGCGGTGTACGTCGGCGGTCATCTCCTGGATCTCCCGTGGCCGTTCGCCGTTGCCGAACTCGCCGCCAAATGCCTGCCCAAACTGTCCGGGGTCACCGTCGAGCCGGTGCGTGTCGGCGAGATGTACGCCGAGATCATCCGGCCGGCCGCCGGCCCCCGGTCGCCCCATGTCCTGCTGTACCTGCACGGCGGGGCCTTCTACGTCGGGGGGCCCAACACCCACCGCCGGGCGGTCTCGCACCTGGTCCGCGAAACCGGTCAGACCGCACTGGTGGTGGATTACCGTCAGAGCCCCCGCCACCCGGTCAGCAGTTCGGTACGCGACTGTGCGGAAGCCTTCGAGTGGCTGATCGGCCGGGGCTACCAGGCCGGCGACATCAGCATCGTCGGCGACTCGGCGGGGGGCTTCCTGTCCGTCGCCACCGCCATCACCGTGCGACAGCGCAGTCTCGGCAAACCGGCCGGGCTGGTGTGCTGGTCGCCGGGCCTGGACTTCACCCCCATACCGCACCGTCGCGGGCGGTACCGGGACGCGTTGATCGGCCGCCGCGCCTACAACGCCCTGTGCCGGAGTCTGGCGAAGGTCGAGTCGCGGGCCGGTGGCGCCGACGGTATCGGAGCCACCACCAGCCTGCTGTGCGCCGATGTCACCGGCCTGCCCGCCACCCTCATCCAGGTCGGCTCGCAGGAATTCGTCGCGCCCGACGCCGTGGATTTCGCCCGGCACCTGGCCGACAACGGTGTGCGAACCACCCTCGAACTGTGGGACCGTCAGATCCACGTCTTCCCGGTCCTGGCCGACATCCTGCCGGAGGGCATGGCCGCTCTGCGCCGCGCGGCCGTCTACCTCAACGAACTCCATGCGGCAACACCCGGCACCCAACCAGCTGCCTGACCAAAGGATCTGCCCTGATATGACACCGAATCCGCTACGCCGTGCCATGCGCCAGTCGATCAACGTGCTGACCAAGCCCGTACCTATTCCCCGGTTGGGCACCCCGTCGCTGGCCGAGCGCGTCTCCGGTCGCGTCGTTCTCATCACGGGCGCGTCGAGCGGCATCGGCAAACGGCTGGCCGAGCGGGTCGCGGGCGCGGGGGCCACAGCCGTCGTCACGGCCCGGCGCGCCGACGAACTCGACCGTCTGGTGCAGTCGATCGAGGCCACTGGCGGGAAGGCGCACGCGGTGGTCGGCGATCTGTCCACCGAGGAGGGCATCAACGAGGTCGCCCAGGCCGTACTCGACCGTTTCGGTGCGCCGGACGTCTTCGTGAGCAACGCGGGCAGATCCATCATGCGCTCGGTCGCCGAATCCGAACACCGACTGCACGACTACGAGCGCACGATGCGGCTCAATTACCTGGCCGGCGTGGGCCTGACGCTGCGCCTGCTGCCCGAGATGCGCAGGCGCCGAAGCGGCCACGTCGTGCACAGTTCCTCGATCGGGGTGTTGTCGAACCTGCCCACGTTCTCGGCGTACATCGGCTCCAAGGCGGCGTTGGACGCCTTCTTCGGCGTCGCCGCGATCGAGAGTCTGCGCGACGGCGTCCACTTCACCAACGTGCATCTGCCGCTCGTCGACACCGAGATGATCGCCCCCACCGATTGGAGCGGCTTCGCCTCGCTGACCGTCGACCAGGCGGCCGACATGTTGATCGACGCCATCAGGCGCCGTCCCCGGGCGGTCAACAACCCCCTGGGTTCGATGTACTTGGCCGCCGAATCGGTGGCACCGCGCACCCTGCACCGGTTGCAGAACCTGATGTTCCACGAGATCGGCGTGGGTCAGTCGACGAGCGAAAGCTGACGGGCAGGAGCCGACCGCCCTGCCAGCTCAGCCGGTCACGGTAGCGGCGGGCACGGCGGATTCGGGCCCAGGCCGCACATATCGTGGTGCAGGTAACTCGGGATGTCTTGCGCCGGTTGGGTGTCGGCGTGCTGATTCACCAGGTTGAAGCCGAGCATGAAGACCATCATGATCACGTTGAACACGCCGGTCAGAGCCAGGATGCGTACCAGCGGGACCATGCGCTTGTTGCGCAGCTTCTCGATCCCGGCGTCGGTGATCATCCGGCCGTCCTTGTCCCGGAAGCAGTAGATGGCGATGGACAACGTGCTCACGATGCCGCCGAAGAAAACGCCTTCGTACAGGGGGAACTGATACAGGTGGCCGGAGAAGATCGACCATGAACCGTCCACGCGGAGGTAGGTCCACAGGCCGACGCGATGGAAGTACTGCTCCAGCACGATGTCCAGCACGGTGAACAGCAGCACCATCGTCGCCAGCACGCCCGCCCTGTTCAGCCGGGGCGCCGCGGTGCGCAGCCGGCCGATCAGTTTGTCGATGCCCATGATCGCCAGCGGGGTCAACACGATGTAGCTGGCCAGGAAGTAGATCAGGGGCTGGGGATTCTCCGCGCCCTTGCTCACCCACCCGGGAATGAACTCGCCCCAGGTTCCCCTGTTGAAGAAGCCACTGTTGTATGCGAAGACCGGACGGGTCGCGTTGACGCCGGGGTCCTGCCAGGCTGCCAGCAGCCAGGCCACCACGAAGATCCCGATCGGCGGAATCTCCCGCTCGGCCCGCATTTTGCGCACGATCCACCAGATGAGCCCGATACCGAGCAGCACACAGCCGATCTCCCAGAACCGGATCCAGAACATCGAGGATCCCGGGATCGGGTCGGGTCCAGCCGGTGTGGGCGCGAAGCTGTCCGAGAAGATCCAGCGCAGATACACGTAGAGCTGAAACACCACGAACACCGCACCGAGCCGCGCCAGCCAGACGATGGGCGGCGACTCCTTGGCACCCACCCAAAGCTGTTTCATCGTGTCGCCATCGGTGGTGACAGAACTTGTGGTCATGTCAGAACTTCTCCATTCTCGGCAAACGCCTGGATCACCTGTTCTCCGTAGCGCTGTCGGCGCCGCGGACTGACGAGAAAGCCTGGCGGCGAGAAGAAGCCGATGTCGGGCAGCCGCCGCCGGGCTGCCAGCATCTCGCGGGCCTGGGCGGTGTCGCCGCACACCGCCATCGCCCACAACATGTCATCGCTGACGTGCTTGCCCAGCTCGCGGGCGTTGCCCTTGGCGAACTCGGCTCGGATCGCCGCGACTTCGTCCTGCCAGCCGTGCAGGTCCACCAGCGAGTCGTAGGTCCGGACGGTGAGCTCGAACGCGATCTGGCGCTTGGCGTCCTGAACCGCGCGCTGCGGGTCTTCGTTGTCGATCACGGTGGTGATCCAGCCCCAGCGCTTCAGCTCGGCTGGATCCCGGCCCTGCCGTGCAGCGCCGATCGCCAGTTGCGGATCGACCACGTCGGTCCACCACCTGTCGGTGAACAGCGGGTGGCCCAGTACCCCGTCCGCCACGCTCCCGGCGGAGCGGATCATATGGACGTTGAAGGCTCCCAGCAGGATCGGTACGTCGATGGGGCCCATGACCGGTGCCCGGATGTGGGTGTTCAACGAGTAGAAGTCGCCGTCGAACACGATCTTCTGGTCATTCTCGGCCTGCAGGAAACCGCGGATGCAGCTGACGAGTTCGGCCATCCGGCGAGCGGGGTGGCTGGAGTCGACGCCGAACCAGTCGCGGTTCATCCGTGCCGTTCCCGCCCCCAGCCCCAAAAAGACCCGGCCGGGCGCAATCCGGTTGAGGTGGCGCACCGAAGAGGCGTGCACGAACGGTGACCGGGCAAACGCATAGGCGATGCCCGGCCCCGTCCTGGCCGTGGTGGTGGATCGCGCCATTTCGGCAGCCGTCACATACGCACTGGTGTCGGCGAACTCGCCGGCACAGAAGGCGACAGCGCCCGCCTGCTCGCAACGCTGCGCGAGATCAGCCCCGGGCCAGGGCATTCCCCACCTCATGCCGGCTTCTTTAGAACTTCAGGCTGGCGCCGGCATCCACCTTGAGTTGCACCCCGGTGACATATCGGGACTCGTCAGAGGCCAGGTAGCACACCGCGTGCGAGACGTCTTCGGGCTCCACGTACGGAATGGGCATGCCTTGCATCATCGGGAAGGTGAGCAGGGCGTCGTCCACGCCGGGGTGCTCCAGATCCGGGCGGAACATCTTGTACATCCCCTCGTTGTGCAGCATGGGGGTGTTGACATTGGTCGGATGCACCACGTTGGCACGGATGGACAGCGGTGACAGTTGCGCGGCCAGCGCCAGGGTGTACTTGTCGATGAACTGCTTGGCCAGGTTGTAGCCGGCACCGCCGGATCCCTGCGGGCCCATCGCCGCACCGGGCCCCGCCTTCTCCGCCAAGAGCCCCGCCACCGAACCGACGGTCACGATCGACGCTCCGGCCGTCAGGTACTGCAGTGCCGCGTGCACGGTGTTGACGACCCCGACGAAGTCGACGTCGAAGGCGTTCGCGAAGGCGCCGATCGGCTGGTTGAGCCCCAGCGGGCAGATGCCGGCATTGGCGACCACCACATCGAGCTTGCCCATCTCGGCGACCGCTGCGGCCAGCGCGGCCTCGACGGCGGCGCGGTCGCGGACGTCCACGGCGGCCGCAGTCACCCGGTGGCCGGACTTCTCGACCTCTCGGCAGGCCTCGTCCAGGTCCTCAGGGCGGGCCAGCGCGTACTCGTTGTGTTCGATATCGGCACAGACATCGAACAAGATGATGTCGGCGCCTTCCTCGGCCAGCCGCACGGCGTGCCGGCGGCCCTGACCGCGCGCCCCGCCGGTGACCAGGACGACTTTTCCGTCTACTCTGCCCATCTCGGTTCCCTTCCGCCTATCTGAGTTGTTCTCGGAGAACGTGCTTTTGAATCTTTCCGCTCGCCGTGCGCGGCAGTTCGGAAACCACCACGATGCGCTCCGGGGTCTTCTGCCGCGCCAAGCCGCAGTCGGCGAAATATGCTGCGGCGTCGGCGAGGTCGAATCTGCGGCCGGGGTTGACGACCACGAAGGCGCAGACCCGCTCGCCGTAAGTCTCATCAGGTGCACCGACCGCGGCGGCCTCGGCGATCGCCGGATGCGCGCTCAGCACGTCCTCGACTTCCTTGGAGGAGATGTTCTCTCCGCCTCGGACGATGATGTCCTTCTTGCGGTCGGTGATGGTGAGGTATCCGTCGGCATCGAGGCGCCCGACATCTCCGGTACGGAACCATCCGTCGACCATGCCGGCGCGGGTGAACTCCGAATCGGTGTACCCGCTGAACACTTCGGGGCCGCGGGTCAAAATCTCGCCGGCCTCGCCGATGGCCAGGTCGCGGCCGTCGTCATCGACGATTCTGACCTCGGTGCCCGGACAGATCCGGCCGTCGGTGTCGGCCCGCTTGTGCAGCGGATCCTCCGGGCGTCCCGAGCTGATCGTCGGATGCTCTGAGGAGCCATAGCACCGGAACGCCCCGATGCCGAACCCGTCGGCTCGGCGGATCAGGGCGCCGGCCACCCCGGCGGCGCCGGTGGTGTATTCCCGCAGACTGGACAGGTCCAGCCGGTCGCGCTCCGCGATGTCGAGTATCCCGCTGAGGTGAATGGGCGCACCGCCGGAGGAGCCCACCGCGTAACGATCGATGAGGGTCGCGGCTTTCTCGGGGTTCCAGGCATCCATCGCGATGGTGCTGCTGCCCCGGCACAGCATCCGCAGGATGCCGAGTGTGCCGGCGATATGTCCGGAGGGGAAGACCGACAGGGTGGTCAGATCTGGCCCGGAGGAACGCATCTGGTCCAGCGATGCCACCTCGCCGAGCAGGCTGGCATGAGTGTGCTGCACACCCTTGGGCTCGGCGGTGGTGCCGGAGGTGTACACCAGCAGGCAGCGCCGGTGCGGGTCGTCGTCGACGACCGGGGTGAAGCCGGGTGCGGCGGCAGCGGCGAGCTCGACATAGGACAGTGTTCCCGGCAGCGCAGCGCCGACCAGGATGCGGTGCTGCAGGCTCGGCACGTCGGCGAGCGCGGCCAGGGTCGCGGCGGCGTCGCGGTTGCGGTTCTCGCGGGCCAGGATCAACGCCCGGGCCCCGGATTGCCGGGCGATGAAGGCGACTTCGGCGGGACCGTAGATCGGCACGATGGGCAGCGCGACCGCCCCCGCCAGCCAGATCCCGGCATGCGCGGTGAAGCACTCCCGCCAGTTGGGCAACTGCAGGGCCACCACGTCACCGGGCCCGATACCGAGCGCCGCCAGGGACGCGGCCACCCGGCAGCTTTCCCCGAAGATCTCACCGAGCGAACCCGAGTAGGGGTTGACGTCGCTGTGCACCTGCACTGCGGTGGCGCCGTGCTGCGCTGCGGCGCGGACCATCTCGCCGGGTATGTCCGCCAACGTCTCGGTGGCCGGGGTCAGCATGACAGCAGCACACATCCTGCGATCGGTCCGCCGCCGGCGGAGACCACGGCCACCTCCGGCCGGGTGGCCAGAGACGTCGGGCCGGCGCACCCGCGCAGCTGCTGACATGCCTCATGCAGCACCCAGTAGCCGTGCATACGTCCGGCGGACAGTTGCCCGCCGTAGGTGTTCAGCGGCAGCTCGCCGTCGAGCGCGATGCGCTGGCCGCCGTCGACGAACGGTCCGGACTCGCCGCGCGCGCAGAAGCCGAGCGCTTCCAGCCAGGCCAGGGTGAGGAAACTGAACCCGTCGTAGAGTTCGGCGAGGTCGACATCTGCGGGCTTGAGCGAGGTCTTCGACCACATCTGGGCTGCCGCGTCGGTAGCGGCCATCTGCGGATAGTCGGCACGGCTGAACCATCCGCCCGCCCCGGAGGACCCCCCGGATGCCTCGATGGCCACCGCCCCGTGGGGGGCGTTGCGGCGGTGGTCGGCCACCGAGATCACCAGCGCGATGGATCCGTCGACCGGGACGTCACAGTCCAGCAGGCCCAGCGGAGTGGAGACCGGCCTGGCGTTGAGGTAGTCGTCCATGGTGATCGGCTCGCGGTACACCGCCAGCGGGTTGCGGGCGGCGTTGCGGCGCGCGTTGATCGCCACCCAGCCGAGCTGCTCCTTGGTGGTGCCGTAGAGATCCATGTGCCGCCGGCAATGCAGCGCCAGCCAGTTGGCTGCCGAATAGGCGTGGGCGGCAAGCAGGTAACCGACGTCCGACAGTGCGTCGGGGAGCTTGGCGCCCTTCTTCGGCGCTTGCGCGGTGCCACCGATCATCTGCACCGTGCGGTAGACCAGGACATGCCGGAGCCGGCCCGAGGCGACCGCCTCGGCGGCCTGCACCACCGGGGTGAGCAGTCCCGCGGACCCGAAGGCCGTGCCGAAATCACCGGGATCGGCGATCCCCAACAGGGCGGCGGCCTCGGCGGCCGGGGTGTCACCGAGGGTGATGATCCCGTCGATGTCGGCGGGCTTGAGGCCGGCGTCGGCGATGGCCGCCGTGCAGGCCTGCACCGTCATGTCCGCGGCGGGGATGCCGGTCCGCCTCCCGATGCCCGAGATCCCGGTCCCCGAGATCACCGGAGCGGGCCGCGCCGCTTCGATCATGAAACCTCCGTCGCCAATGTCATAAATGAGTGTACTATTAAACAATGGCGCCTGTGCCCGCTTTCGCCCCCCGGATTCTGCCCGGGATCGACGATCACAACCGCGGCTTCTGGACCGGCGGGGCCGACGGGAAGTTGCATCTCGCCCGGTGCGAACCCTGCCGGCGCTACGTCCATCCGCCCCGGAGCAACTGCTCGGACTGCGGTGAGCCGCTGGCCTTCGCCGCGGTCTCCGGGGACGCCACGCTGTACAGCTACACCGTGGCGCATCAGCAGTTTCATCCCGATGTGCCAACGCCGTTCGTCATCGCGCTGGTCGAGATCGCCGAACAGCCCGGTCTGCGGCTGGTCACCAACCTCGTCGACTGCGACGTGGATTCGCTGACCTGCGGGATGGCCCTGCGGGTCCGCTTCGAGGAGCACGGCGAGGCGTTCGTGCCGGTGTTCGCCCCGGCCTGAACACCCCGCCGTCCCCCTCATTTGATCAACGGGTCGCGCGGCAGACCGAGGATGCGCTCGGCGATCTGATTACGGGTCACCTCTGATGTTCCGCCGGCGATCGTCATCCCGCGGGATCCCAGCACCAGCAGGCCCGTCACCTTCGCCGGCGCCGTCAGCACCGCGACGTCGCGACCGAACAACTCCGCCGACAGTCCGGCCCGCTTGACCACGTGCTCGGCGATCAGCAGCTTGGTCACGTTGCCCTCCGGGCCGGGTTCTGCGCCGCTCACACTGCGCACCACCCGCCGTAGGTTCAGCAGCCGCAGAGCGTGGTCTTCGGCGATGAACCTGCCGGCTCGTTCGGGCCCGCCGGCGATGTCGTCGCCGTAGCGCTGGGTCAGGTCCACGATCACCCGCGTCGCACCGTCGGCGCTGGCCGCCCCGCCGCCGATGCTGACCCGCTCATTGCCCAGCGTCGCGCGGGCCACCGTCCAGCCGGCGTTGGGCTGCCCGACCACGTTCTCGTCGGGGATGAACACGTCGGTGAAGAACACCTCGTTGAACTCAGCTCCCCCGGTGATCTGGCGCAGCGGCCGAACCTCGACGCCCTCGGCGGCCATATCGATGATCACCGTGGTGATGCCACTGTGCTTGGGCGCATCGGGATCGGTGCGCACCGTCGCCAGACCCCGCTGGCAGTGCTGGGCTCCGCTGGTCCATACCTTCTGCCCGTTGATGACCCAGCCGCCGTCGACACGGACCGCCTTGGTGGCCACCGCCGCGGCGTCCGATCCGGCACCCGGCTCGGAGAACAGCTGGCACCAGACTTCTTCCTTACGCAGCGCCGGAGCGACGTACCGCTCGATCTGCTCGGCACTGCCGTGCTGGATCAGAGTCAGGATCACCCACGCGGTGATGCCGTAATCCGGCCGCTTGACCGCCGCGTCGGCCAGTTCCTGTTCGATCACCAGCTGCTCGACCGCGTCTGCGGCCCGGCCCCACGGCTTGGGCCAGTGCGGCATCACATAACCGGTTTCGATCATCCGCTCGCGCAACGCGGCCTCGTCCAGCCCGGACCAGGAGGCGACCTCGGCGCGGACCTCGGCGCGCAGCGTCTCGGCCTGCGCCGGGAGTTCGATCGAGTTCTCCCGCACCACGCCCTTGGCTGTCAGTTCGTACGCCTGCGCCGGGGCGTCCCGGCCGCCGAACAGGCCGCGCAGCACCAGAGCCCGCCGCAGGTGCAGGTGCGCGTCATGCTCCCAGGTGAATCCGATACCGCCGTGCAGCTGGATATTGAGCTCGGCATTGTGCACGTAGGCCGAGAAGGCCAGGGTGGCAGCGCATGCGGCCATCAGCGCGAGCTGCTCGTCGCCGTCGGCAGCCGCCCGAGCGGCATCCCATACCGTGGCTGTGGCCGACTCGGCCGCCACCAGCATGTTGGCGGCATGATGCTTGACGGCCTGGAAGGTTCCGATGGTGCGGCCGAACTGCTCGCGAACCTTGGCGTAGGCCACCGCATGCTCCACGCAGTCCTGGGCTCCGCCGATGGCCTCTGCGGCAAAGATGGTGCGGGCCAGTGACTTCGCCAGCGCTGCCGCGCCGGGCAGGATGTCGACCCCGGCCGCCGCGACACCGGCCAGCGCGACCCGTCCCGACCGTCGAGTCGGATCGAGGTTGGCCGGAACCTCGACACGCACGCCGGCGGCATCGCTGCCGACCACGATGACGTCCTCCCCCACCGACAGCACCAGGACATCGGCCAGCCCGGCCCCGATCACCAGGGCATCGCCGGAGAATTCGTCGCCGTGTGCCGTCACCGACGAGTCGACGTCGACGGCGCCGGTCACCGAACCGTCGACCAGCCCGGGAAGCCAGCGTGCTCGCTGGGCTTCGTTGCCGGCCGCCGCAATCACCGCGGAGGCCGTCACCGTCGGGACGAAGGAACCCGGGGCGTTGACGCGGCCGAACTCCTCGACCACGGTGACCAGTTCCAGCAGGCCGCAGCCCGCACCGCCGTACTGCTCATCGATGTGCAGGCCCAGCCAGCCCAGGCCGGCCAACTCGTCCCAGAACGAGACCTGCGGCTCGTCGTGGGCATCCAGCAGCGTCCGGGCCGCCTCGCGAGCCTTACGCGCTTCCAGGAAGGACCGGGCTACCCCGGCCAGCTCCCGGTGTTCTTCGGTGATTGCGATACCCAACGGTCCAGCGCTCCTTGCTTATCGGGATTCTTCTTCAATGACTCAGCGGCGGCCAGGTACGGCGCGCCAGCGCCCCCGAGGCCGTTCGAGTCAGGTAGTCGTCACGTTTGATGCCGCGCCACAACTGGGCGACGTAGTCGTATTCGCTGATCGCGCCGCGGCCCACCGCCTCGGCCAGCGCGGCCCGGCCCGCCGACACCGACGCCGGGACACCGCCCAGCAGCGCGGCCAGTTCGGCGGTTTCGGCCGCATCGACCTGCGCACCGACCCGGTTGACTTCGGCGAGGTACTTGACCAGTCGCGCCGCGCCTTTCACGTAGCGCATCGCCAGGGCATCGGTGATGCGTTCCGCCGCGCCGGACAGCGAAGAGGCCGCCGCCTCATAGACCGCCGAGAACTCCCCGTCGCCGCCGTCCTCGGGCAGGTCGACGTCTACCTCGGGAATGCCGACCACCTGCGCCAGCGCCTCCACCAGCATCCGCCGGTGCAGCATGCCGTAGATCAGGCTGTTCCCGGCGTCCGGTGACCCGGCCGGTGCCGAGGCCCTGATGTCCACGGTGCCCGGGTTGATCGACGCCAGACGGGTTTCGGCGAACAACCGGTAGTACCAGACCCGTCCTTCGTCGATGCGATGTCCGGACAGTTGTTCGTACTCGGCCAGCCGATCCGGGAACACGGTGAAGGTGTCCTGGACCGCCCGCAGCGACAACCAGGCGATGTCGTCCATCGGGTCGCCGAAATGGGCCAACTCCCAGTCGACTACGGCCGTGACGGCACCGTCGGCGTACATGAAGTTTCCCGGTCCGGTGTCGCCCTGGACCAACACCGTCGGCCCGTCGTAGTCGGGCACATTGCGATCCAGCCAGTCGATGCAGAACGTCACCAGCGGTGCGGGTTTGCCGTACCGCGCCACCCGCGCCCGCATCGCCGCGATCTCGGCGCGCACGTGCTCGGCCACCGGACCGGCCGGGCCCAGACTGTCGATCTTGAGATCGCATGCGTCGATCCGGTGCAGGGCAGCAAGTTTGGCGATGAAGTCGCGCGCGGTGCGCACCTGCTCATCGGGATCTTTGATCAACCGGAACCAGGTCTGCCCGCCCACTCGTTCCAGCAGCACGGCCTGCTGCACCGGATGCGCGGCGATGACGCGGGGCACAGTGACCCCGTGACGATGCAGCTCGGCCATGATCTCGGCCTCTACCTGCAGGGGATGAAACGCGCCGCCGGGATCGGCGGGCTTCGGGTCATACCGCAGGAACAGCTCCTGAGTCTGCGACCCGATGGTGACGTCGACGAACCAGGCCTGTCGGCTGGCGCCCCCGGATACCTGCCGGCTTTCGACCCGATCGGCACCGGTGACCTCGGCGATCCACTGCCGGATCTCCTCCCCGATCCCGGGCTTGGGACTGCTCATCGGCGCGCCTGCGTCTTCTTCGCCGCCGTGGCAAGCCACGCCTTGACCGCGTCCCGATGTTCGGCGGTGAGCGCGCTGCGCACCATGCGCTCACTCTCCGCCTTTACTGCCTCGTGCAGCGGTAGGCGCTGCGCATCAAGGACATTGGCCTTGGTACCGGCGAACGCCGCGGTCGGTCCCGCGGCGATCTCGGCTGCCCAGGCCAGCGCAGCCGCGGACAGCTCCGCATCATCGACCACGCGATTGAACAGCCCCAACGCCAAACCGGTGTCGCTGTCGATGGGCTGATCCGCAATCAGCAGTTCCAGCGCCCGGGACGGCCCGAGCAGGTGGGTCAGGAACCACGCACCACCGAAATCACCGGAGAAGGCCAGCTTCGACCAGCCCGGAACCAGCTTGGCCGAGCGCGCTGCGATCCGCAGATCGGTGGACAGCGCGATACTCATCCCGGCGCCGACTGCCGCGCCGGGCAGCGCGGCGATGGTGATCTTCGGCATCTCGTGCAGCAGCGTCACCATCCGCGCGTTGTCGGCGAGCACTGCGCTGCGTTCCAGGACCTGGGCCTCGGGATCCGGCGCGGTGACTTCCCGGGCCGAGCCGCCGTCGCGGACGTCGCCGCCGGCGCAGAACGCGCTGCCGGTGCCGGTGATGACCACGCAACCGATGTCGTCGTCGGCGGCGAAGCGCTCCAGCAGCGCGGGAATCGCCACATACATCTCGCTGTGCAGTGCGTTGCGCCGATGCGGCCGGTTGAAGGAGATGACTCCGACTCCCTCGACGACCTGGGCCAGCACCGTCTCGGTGCCGGTCTCGATCACCGTGTGTTTCCGTGCCGGAGCTCGTTGTGGCGCCGCAGCATCGAAGCTGCCTTGCGCCGCAGTTCCTCATCGGGCTGCGGCAGGATCACCGGGCCGAGTTCCCGGCTCGGCAGGGCAACGGTGGCCGTCGCCGGTGCGGTGACCTCGCCCCGCTGGCTGGTGGCCCGGAACTCCAGGTCGACGAGGGCATTGCCGTTCTCGATGCGCTTGCCCACCACCTCCCCGGTGATGATCTGGGTGTCACCGATGAAGTTGAACTTGCGCATCTCGTCGTACTGGCGGACCAGCCAGCCGTCGTCACCCATCCAGTCGGTGACGTAGTGGGTCAGCCAACACTCCCGCATGACGCCGTAGTCATAGGCCATCGGGTTACCGATCGACTGCGACCATTCGTTCTCCCAGTGCAGCCGCTGCGCCACATCGGGAATTCCCGCCGCGTTCTTGATGTAGAACTTGGGCGCGCGCTGCCGGTTCTTGTAGCCCACCCGGCCCGGTCCGATGCCGTACGGCGCCAGGCCGTAACCACCGGCATGGAAGCAGATCATGTCCGTCAGAGTGAACGGCCCCTTGGCCATCTTCGGCAAGACATCGCCGACGTTGACGTCCTCGTAGTAGCGGGGCTCGGCACCGCGGGGACCTTCGGCGGCGTAAATCTCGTCGATCTCGGCGATCTCGTCGTCGGTGTAGGTCGCGGCCGTCAGGCCCATGTACTTGCCGCGTTCCCGCGACTTCTTGCGTTCGGTGGCGATCAGGATCATGCGGGTCACCGCTACCACTTCGCCGCGCTGGTTGATGCGGACCGACCTGATGCGCCGGATGACCGAACGGCCGGCGTACTCGCTGGCCTTTTCCTCGATGGACTCCAAGCCACCGAAGCCGTAGAGCGTGTCGCCCGGGTACACCGGCGCGTACCACTCGGTGTCCTGCCCCGAGACGAACATGTGCACGCCGGAGAACAGGCCCCTGGTGGCTTTGCGAATGTCCTCGGGGATCGGGTCGCCCAACATCTTGCGGGCCATCGCGATATGGATCATCGGTGGCGCGATCGGCGCCCCCCAGCGGGTGCCGGCCGCGTACTGCGGATCGGCGAACAGCGGGTTGTCGTCGCCGTAGGCACGGGCGAAGTTGCGGATCCCGTCGGCGCTGAGCTCGCGGTAGTACTCATCGATGCTCGTCGGGGTATCCACGCCGAGCAGCAGCTTGGCGCGCTCGATGTCCTCGTCCTTGATGGCGTAATCGAATTCTTGGGCCTGCTCCGTCTGCGTCATGTCAGTACATCCGTATCGGTAGTTTGGTCAGCCCGCGCAGCGACACCGTGGGCTTGTAATGCAGTTTTTCCTTGGGAACTGTCAGTTCCCAGTGCGAGAAGCGATCCAGCAGTGCCGTCAGGGCGATGCGGCCCTCGAGGCGGGCCAGCTGGTGGCCCAGGCAGTAGTGCATGCCGAAGTTGAAAGCCAGGTGGCGGTTGGGCTTTCGGGTCAGATCCAGGGAGTCGGGGTTGTCGAACACCGTCTCGTCCCGGTTGGCCGAGGCGATCATGCCGAGAATCTGCGACCCGCGCGGGATGGCGACACCGTGGATTTCGACATCTTCTTTGGCCAGCCGCGCCGCGCCCGAGGCCACCGGTGAGGTGAAGCGCAGCAGTTCCTCGATGCCGGTTCCCGCCAGCAACTCGGGCTGCTGGCGCAGCAGGGCAAGCTGGTCGGGATGCTCGATGAGCGCCAGGACGCTGCTGCCGATCAGGCTGGCGGTGGTGTCGTGCCCGGCCAGCAGCAACAGGAAGACCATGGCCACCGTCTCCTTGTGCGTGAGCCGGTCGCCGTCGGCATTGGCCCGCACCAGGTCCGAGATCAGGCCGTCGTCCGGACGGACCCGGCGTTCTTCGATCAGCTCCTCAAACAGCTGGACAAGCCGTCGCGCCGCCGAGAACATGCCCAGTTTGCGGCCACCGTCGCCCACCTTCTCCACCAGGTGGTGGAACTCGTCGCGGTCCTTGTCGGCCACCCCGAGCATTTTGGCGATGACGGCCAGCGGTAGCCGGACCGCGTATTCGTGCGCCAGGTCGACATCGCGTTTGGCCGCCACCTCGTCGGCCAGCTGATCGGCGATCTTGACGATGTCCGATTCCATGGTGGCCACCAGCTTCGGGGTGAACGCCTTGTGCACAAGCGCCCGCAACCGCTTGTGGTCCGGGTCGTCTTTGAACACCATGGTCTGGGTCAGCATCCGGATGGTCGGCGGCAGCACCCAGGCGAATTTGCCCACCGGGGTGTACTTGAGCACATCGGTGGAATACCGGTCCTCGCTGTGCAGCGCCATGACGTCGTCGAACCGGGTGAGCAGGTAGCCGCCCCTGCCGCGCAGCAGCTGCGGCGCGGTGGCCCAGGACACCGGGGCGTGCGAGCGCAGGTAGGCAAAGCGCTCGTAGGGGTCATCGAGCATCTCCCGGCTTCCCAGCGCGGTCTGCTCCAGGTTGGCAGCCTTGGCCATTGCTACTCCCATCGATGCGCTACTCGTCGGATCGCCGCTCGGAAACGGATGCCGCCCACCTCAGCCCCTCATCGGATGATTGAGTTCGAAAGGCACCTCTGCGAAGTGGGCCGCCTTGGTCTGCAGGTCCGTCACCGTCCAGCGTTCTCCGCTGGGTGCATCGATCCGGTCGATGATCGACCACGGCTGGAACAGCTGCACCGAACCGCCCATGACGAAGAACACCCGACCGGTGATCGGACTGTCCGCGGTTGCCAGGTAGGCCACGAACGGCGCCACGTTGGCGGGGTCCATGGCCCCTACGGCGTCGCTGCTGCCGGGATCGGGCACCCCGGGCAGGCCCGCGGTGAGCCGGGTCAGCGCCGCCGGCGCGATGGCATTCACCCGAACCCCGTATCGGGCCAGTTCCTCCGCGGCGATCATGGTCATCATCGCGATGCCGGATTTGGCTGCGCCATAGTTGGTTTGGCCGGGCTGACCGAACAGGCCGGAGGTCGACGAGGTGTTGATCACCGACCGGTCGGTGACGACACCGCTCTTCGCCTGGTCCCGCCAGTACGCCGCCGCATGGCGCAGCGGGGCGAAGTGCCCTTTGAGGTGCACCCGGATGACGTCGTCGAACTCCGCCTCGGTCATGTTGACCACCGTGCGGTCGCGCAGAATGCCGGCGTTGTTGACCAGGACGTGCAGATCGCCGAACTGCTCGATCGCGGTGCGGATCAACGAATGCGCTCCCGACCAGGTCGCGACGTCGTCATGATTGGCCAGCGCGTCGCCGCCGCTGTCGCGGATCTCGGCAACCACGTCCTGGGCCGGAGTGCGGTCGCCTCCGGTTCCGTCGCTGGCGCCGCCGAGGTCATTCACCACGACCTTGGCTCCTTCGGCGGCAAAGAGCAACGCATGCTCGCGGCCGATGCCACGCCCGGCACCTGTGACCACCGCGACGCGTCCGTCCAGAGTCCCCATCTCTACTTCCCTGTATCCCGCTGTCCCGTTGGAAATTATTAGTACACTGATTTCTATGATTTCCGCTACCCCTCAGGGTGCTACCGATGGCAGCGCAGGCGAACCGATCCCGCTCGAGCACATCGCGTTCGACGTCGCCGACCACATCGCCACCATCACCCTGAACCGCCCGGACGCCATGAACGCAATCTCCGCCCGGATGGCGAGCGAACTGACCTGGGCCTGGCGCACGGTGCGCGACACCGACGACATTCACGTCGTCGTGCTGCAGGCCGCCGGCGATCGCGCGTTCTGCACCGGAGTGGACGTCAAGGGCGACTCCAGCTGGTTCTTCCGCAGCAACATCTGGAACACCTTCGACCCGGGCATGGTGATCTCACCGAAGATCCATCACCGCTGCTGGAAACCAGTGGTCACCGCGGTACACGGCATGGCCGCCGGCGGCGCTCAATATCTGCTCAACGAATCCGACATCATCATCTGCTCCGAGGAAGCCGCGTTCTTCGATCCGCACGCCAACGCCTCGATCGTGTCGGCGCTCGAGCCGATCGGCATGCTGCACCGGGGCGTACCGCTCGGTGAGGTGCTGCGCTGGGCGCTGATGGGAACCGAGGAACGCATCTCAGCGGCCACGGCGCTGCGGATCGGTCTGGTGTCCGAGGTGGTGCCTCGCGAGCAGCTGCACTCCCGCGCCCGCGACATCGCGGCGTCGATCGCAGAACGCAGCCCCCAGGCAATCCAGGGCACTATCCGCGCGATATGGGAATCTTTAGACATGACCCGGTCAACCGCTCTGCAGAACGGCATGGCCTACACCCATATCGGTAACCCGCCCCTGGCCGAACGCCGCGCCAGCCCGCGGCGCAACGGACCGGCCCTGTACCGGTGAGCATGTGAACCCAGAGCTGATCGTCCCCCGCGTCGACTCGCGTCGCGCCAAGCTGGCCGGACGTGCCGCCGAGCAGATCATCGCCGACGTCATCGAGCTGGGCTGGCCGGTCGGCCAGGTTCTGGGTTCGGAAGCCGAACTGCTGGCCCGCTACGGGGTGAGCCGCGCCGTCTTCCGGGAGGCGATTCGGCTGGTCGAGCACCAGCATGTGGCGCGGATGCGGCGCGGAACCGGCGGCGGGCTGGTGATCGACGAACCTGAGGTCGACGCCGTGATCGGCCCGGGCATCATCCACCTGCTGCGCGTCGACGCCACCCTCGACGAAGTGTTCGCCACCCGCATTCTGCTCGAGGAGTTGGCGGCCGAGATCGCCTCGCAACGGATCACCGAATCCGACATCGCCGCGATCCGCCACACCCTGGAGCAGGAATCCGCGGGAACGTTCTCCAATTACCGGCTGCTGCACTCTCAGCTGGCGACCCTGACCGCCAACCCGGTCCTCGAGCTGTTCGTCGAGGCGTTCGGACGGCTCACCAACTTCTATTTCAACGACAGCGCGGCGCTGCCGCCCGACACCGATCGCCAGACCGCGCGAGCGCACGACAGCATCGCCAGGGCGATCCTGACCAACAACCCCGGACAGGCCCGCGACCGGATGCGGCGCCATCTGCAGGCCGAGGCCGATTTCATCCGCGCCCAGCCGGCCACCCGTCAGCGGCTCGACCCGGCGGTCGCCCTGGCCGGAACCCTGGGCGACAAGCGGGGTGAGGCGCTGGCCCGCCGGCTGTTCGCCGAGATCCTGACGTCGGGCGCTGCCCCGGGCGCCTTCATCGGATCCGAGTCGACCTTGATGAGCACCCACCACGCCAGCCGCGCCGTGGTGCGCGAAGCGATCCGGATTCTGGAGTATCACCAGATCGCGCTGACCCGGCGCGGGCCCGGCGGCGGGCTGTTCGTCGCCGAGCCTGACATCTCCGCACTGGTCGAAATCATCACCATCTACCTGCGCCGGCGCGGGGTCCGGCTGCGCGACATCATGGACCTGCGGGCCGGACTCGAGCTGGCGGTGGTCGAGCAGGCGGCCGCGGCGCTGCGTGCGGCACCCGAGCGGGCCGATGCCCTCGAACAGGCGTTGCACCACGAGTGCAACAAGGGCCTGGGGCCGGCGTTTTCGCACGGCGAGGACTTCCACTCGACCTTGGCCTCGCTCACCGACAACAACGCGCTGCGGCTGGTCCACGGCGTCACCATGCGACTGGGCTGGCACTTCTTCGCCCAGCTCGCCGACGCCGACCCGCGTATCGGCGCGATCTCGCAACGGGCGAAGATCGAGCCCGCCCACCGCGGCATCCTCGATGCGCTCACCGCCGGTGACGCCGAATTGGCCGTGATGCGGATGCGCGCGCACATGACCGCGACCTCGGCGCCGGACGACTGACCCGGCCCCCGGGCTGCACCCGGGCCTTCCCCTGGCCCTTAATTGAGGATACTGTTCTAGCTATTTCGAGCGTGGAGGGTCGATGCAACATCCGTGGGACCAGCGTCTGGGCGTGTGGTGGATCGCCGAAGACCAACCCGACGCACCGGCCATCGTCGAATCTCCCAGCGGCCGCACCCTCAGCTTCGGTGAACTGACCGCGGCCGCGCACCGGGTTTCCCACGCCCTGCGCGCACACGGCCTCCCCCCCGGATCGGTGGTGGCCTACGCCCTGCCCAACGACGTGGACGCGGTCATCTGGCAACTTGCCACCAACGAGATCGGGCTGCGCTACCTGACGTTGAACACGGCCCTGTCGGCCGACGAGTTCACCTCGATCCTCGACCATTCCGGCGCCGGGGTGCTGGTCACCCACAGCGACTATCTGGACCGCTTCACCGCCCTACCCGAGGAGACCCGCGTCCGGATCGTCGTCGGCGATACGAACGCCGACGGGTTTGTGGCCGAATCGGACTTCCTGGCCGGGCAGCCGACCACCCCGCCCGCCGACCGCACGCAGGGCGATTCCATCCGGTATTCCTCGGGCACCACCGGCAAGCCGAAGGGGATCGTGCGCCAACTCGACGGCCGGGACCCTTCGGAGGCGGCGAACGCGATGGCCGTCTTCGGCCGCGCGTTCGACTTCCGTCCCTTCGACGGTGCTCACCTGGTCTCCACCGGCATGCACCACGCCGGTTGCCAAAGTTTCTACCTGGGAGCCCTCAACGTCGGTCAGCCACTGGCGATCCTGGGCCGCTTCGACGCCGAGCAGACGCTCGCCGCGATCGAACGCCACCGGGTGACAACCGCCTACATGGTGCCGACTCAGTTCGTCCGGATGCTCAAGCTCGCCCCCGAGGTACGCGCGAAGTATGACCTGTCCAGCCTGCGGTCGGTGGTGCACTCGGCCGCCCCGTGCCCCCTTGAGGTCAAAAAAGAGATGCTGGCCTGGTGGGGCCCGGCGATCTGGGAGACCTACGGCGGCACCGAGGGCGCCGCAACCATCGCCAAGCCGTACCGCTGGCTGCAGAAACCCGGAACCGTGGGCCGGCCGATCCGCGGAGTCCGGGTCAGAATCATCGACGACGACGGCCATGACCTGCCTGCCAACGCCATCGGCAACGTCTATATCGAGCGCCTGGACGGGGAACGCTTCGAATACCGCAATGACGCCGAACTGACGGCCTCGGTGCATCGCGGGTCCGCCTTCACCATCGGTGACGTCGGCTACCTCGACGACGACGGCTACCTGTTCATCTGCGACCGCGCCAAGGACATGATCATCAGCGGTGGCGTCAACATCTACCCGGCCGAGGTCGAAGGCGCCTTGAGCACTCACCCCGCCGTCGCCGACGCCGCCGTCATCGGCGTACCCGACCCGGAATGGGGCGAACAGGTCAAAGCGGTGGTCGAGCTGCTCGACGGGGCCGAGCCCAGCGACCAGCTGGCCGACGAACTGATCACGTACTGCCGCGACCGGCTGGCCGGATTCAAATGCCCGCGCTCGGTGGATTTCGTCACCGCGCTGCCCCGCACCGAAACCGGAAAGCTGGTCAAACGTACGCTCCGCGACGCCTACTGGGCGGGCGCGGGACGACAGGTCTGAACCGAACCCGATCGAAAGGACCGCGACGCCATGAGCGAGACCGCTGCTGGGAAACCCATCCCGATAGTCGGGTATCTGAGCCTGGAGGACCCCCCGAAGCTGGTCGCGACGGTATGCGTCACCTGCGGCGCGTACTACTTCGACCGGCGCGACGCCTGCGCGTCGTGTTTCGGCGCTGACTTCACCACCGAGCCGGTTTCGCCCACCGGAACCCTGGAGACCTTCACCGTGGTCGAAGTGGCCGCCCCCGGCGTGCCCGTGCCCTACGTGGCCGGCGTGGTGGACTGCGCCGGCATCTCGGTGCGGGCCAACGTCGTCAACGTCGATCCCACGGTGGATGCGGTCCGCCTGGGCATGCCCCTGCGCCTGACCACCTTTCCGATCGGTACCGACGACGAGGGCCGTACCGCGATCGGGTTCGGATTCGAGCCGGCGAACGAAAGCGAGGACCTGCGGTGAACGGTGACCTCTGGATTCTGGGCATCTCGATGACCAAGTTCGGCAAGCGGCCGGATCGCGACGGGGTGGGGCTCGGCGTCGAAGCCGCCCGCGCTGCCCTGGCCGACGCCGGGGTCACCGTCGCCGACATCGACGTGCTGGCCGCCGGCAACCTGTTCGGCCCACCCGGCTACGGGCAGGCCGTCCAGAAGCAGCTCGGCCAGACCGGCATCCCGGTGTTCAACGTGGCCAACGCCTGCGCCACCGGTGCCACAGCGCTGCGCACCGCCATGCTGGCGATCAAGGCCGGTGAAGCCCACCTCGGGCTGGCGGTGGGCGCCGAGAAGCTCGCCGGCGCCGGGATGCTCGGCGCCTCCGGCAAGGCCGGCACCGGACCCAAGACCTGGCAGCCACAGGGCCGGCTGGATGCGGTCACCGGACTGGAGGGCCGCGTCGGGACCGACCTGATGCCCGGGGTGTTCGCCCAGATCGGCATGCAGTACCTGCATCGCCACGACTACGCCGGAACACCGCTGGAACTGTTCGCCCGGATCAGCGAGAAGAACCACTCCCATTCCACGCTGAACCCGCTGGCGGCCCACACCAAAGCCATGTCCGCGCAGGAGATCATGAACGATGTCATGATCGCCTATCCGAACACCCGCCCGATGTGTTCGGCCAACTGCGACGGCGCGGCCGCGGCCGTAGTGGTCAGCGACGAACGGCTCCAATCACTTTCGGCCGAGCAGCGCCGGCGGGCAGTCAAGGTCAGCGCCTCGGTGCTGACCACCGATCCCTGGGAACCGGCATGCCAGGTACTTCCCAACGTCAACACCGTCACCCGTAACGCCGCAACCCAGGCCTACGAGCAGGCCGGGATCGGACCCGCCGATCTGGACCTCGTGGAGCTGCACGACTGCTTCGCCACCGCCGAACTGGTGCACTACGACAACCTGGGCCTGTGCCCGCCCGGCGGCGCGGTCGACTTCTTCGAAAGCGGCGCACCCTGGCGCGACGGCAAGCTTCCCGTCAACGTCTCCGGCGGCCTGCAATCCAAGGGCCACCCGATTGCGGCCACCGGCATCGCCAACGTGTGGGAGATCTGCCAGCACCTGCGCGGCGAGGCCGGACCGCGCCAGATCGACGGCGCCCGTGTCGGTTTGGCGCATGTCATCGGCCTGGGTTCCACCTGCGGCATCCACATTCTGGAAAAGGCCGGCTGACTCCCCGCACCCATCGACCCAGACAGCATCCCCCAGGGCAGAGGAGTCCCCGTGACCACACACCAGACACCCGGCCGCGACGCGGTGATCGTCGGCGCGGTGCGCACGCCGGTCGGGCGCCGCAACGGCGCGCTGTCGGGCATCGCCGCCGGCGAAGTGTCCGCGCAGGTGCTGCGGGCCCTGGCCGATCGCACCGGAATCGATCCCGCGGTCGTCGACGACGTCATCTGGGGCTGTGTGAGCCAGGTCGGCGAGCAGACCGGCAACATCGCCCGGCACGCGGTGCTCAGTGCCGGCTGGCCCGAGGACGTGCCCGGCACCACGGTGGACCGGCAGTGCGGATCCAGCCAGCAGGCGCTGCACTTCGCGGCGGCGGGGGTCATCTCCGGCCAGTACGACGTCGCCGTGGCCGGCGGGGTGGAGATGATGAGCCGGGTGCCTATGGGCGCCTCGCGCGGCGTCGACGTGGGCGATCCGATGACCGAATCCGAGCGGGAACGCTACGGCGTCAAGCACTTCCACCAGGGCCTCGGCGCCGAAATGATCGCTGAGCGCTGGTCGCTGTCGCGTTCGCAGATCGACGAGTTCAGCGCCGGTTCGCACCACCGCGCGGCGCGGGCCATCCAAGCCGGCGAGTTCGCCGAGGAGATCGTTCCGGTGGCCCTGCCCGACGGAACGACTGTGGACACCGACGGCGGGGTCCGGCCGGACACCACGGCCGAGAAACTCGCCGGGTTGAAGCCCGCCTTCGCCGCCGACGGCGTGATCACCGCGGGCAGCTCGTCGCAGATCAGCGACGGGTCCGCGGCACTGCTCATCACCACCTCCGAGCGGGCCCGCGCACTGGGGCTCGCGTCGTGGGCCCGCATCCATACCGCAGTGCTCGCCGGTTCCGACCCGGTGATGATGCTGACCGCGCCGATACCCGCCACCGCCAAGGCCCTCGACCGGGCCGGCCTGGCCATATCGGATATCGGCACGTTCGAGGTCAACGAGGCGTTCGCCCCCGTGGTGCTGGCCTGGCTGAAGGAGACCGGGGCCGTCGAGCCGGCGACCAACCCGAGCGGCGGGGCGATTGCGCTGGGCCACCCGCTGGGCGCCTCCGGCGCACGCCTGATGACCACGATGGTGCATCGCATGCGGCGCGAAGGAATACGTTTCGGCCTGCAGACGATGTGCGAGGGCGGCGGGATGGCGAATGCGACGATCATCGAGTTGCTGTGAACCTCACCTCGCGTGAGGTGTTCGACGGGGAGCAGGTCACTCCCACAGCGGTGGCCGAGCTGTTGACGCTGCGGCGGCTTCCGCACGACCGCTTCCTTGCCGACCCGGTGGCGGTGACCGGTCGGCGCGCCATCTACGGCGGCCAGATCGCCGCCCAGGCGCTGCGCGCCGCCAGCCTCACGGTGCCCGGCGACCGGGTGGCGCACTCGCTGCACGGGTACTTCTTGGCGGCCGGCGATGCCGGCAGGCCGGTGGAGCTGCGCGTGGACCGCGATCGCGATGGCGGGCGCTACTCGGGCCGGCGCGTCACCGCGTATCAGGGCACCACCGCGATCTTCTCGATGGGATGCTCCTTCTCGCGTCCCAAAGATGACGCCACCGAGTACCAGGCCGTCGAGATCCCCGCCGTGCCGCCTCCGGCCGAGCTGGTCACCTACGAACTCAATGCCTCGCGCACCTTCGACCTGGAAGCGCGGGTGCCCGACGGCGGCCAACCCTGGTACCGGTGGCCGGCGCAGTTCTGGGTCCGCATCCGCGAGCCGCTGGACGACGATCCGAATGCCCGGGCCTGCGGGGTGGTGTTCGTCTCGGATCTGTGCACCGGGCTGTCCCGGGCACCGGAGATCGAACGGGTGGGGCTGCTGCCGAGCATCGATCATGCGGTGTGGCTGCACCGGCGCGGCGATCCCAACGACTGGCTCCTGCTCGATCTGCATCCGCTGGCCGCCTCGGGCGGCCGCGGCGTCTACGCCGGTCAGATCTACGACCAACGCGGCGCTCTGGTGGCCAGCCTGACCCAGGAGTCGCTGTTCGACGCCACCGGCGGGGCACCGTAGGCAGGCGTCCGGCGCGGGTCGTCCGGCTGGCTGATCGCAGCAATTAACTACTAAATCAGTATCCTTTTCAGTTAGGATCACGGCTATGTCGACCAGGCCGTCAGCGGACACGTTGGGAGCCACACCGCAAGCCGTTAGCGCGGATTGCCCGTTCACCCCGGCCGACGACGACTTCCACCCGTGCCCGGCCGACCCGTTCTGGACCGAGACCACCTGGTGGTCGTTCAACATCCCCGAACGCAAGATCGGCGGGTGGCTGCACGCGGAGTTCCACACCAGCCGCGGCACCGCGACATGGCGGGTCTACGTGTGGGATCCAGCCGGTGCGACCCCGGAGCATCTGCGGTATTTCCGGATGCGCAGCGATGTCCCCCTCGCCGACACCAGCCTGGATCTGCGCGACATCGTGCTGCCCGGCGGCGGGTTCAGTGTGCAGATGGTGCGCCCCATGCGCGAATACCGCATCGAGTACCAGGACCCGGAGTCCGACTTCGCGGTGCGGCTCACCTTCGAGGGCACCCACGACCCGCGCCGATTCACCCCCGGCGAACCGCCGTTCATGACGCACACCCACTTCGATCAGCTCGGCCACGTCACCGGCGAGCTGGTGCTGAACGGGGAGCGGATTCCGATCGACTGCTACTCGATCCGGGACCGGACCTGGGCCCCGCGGGGCGGTCCCCGGCCCCCGCGAACCGCCCCGGCGGCCCAGGGCGACCGGGTCCTGCACCCCGGCGGTGCACGCTGGCGGGAGATCGAGCGAGAACGCGGCCGCGGCCGGATCCAGTACATCTTCGGCCATTGCGGACCGCGCACCGGCTTTCTGGCCTTCGCACGGGTCGCCGAGGGCGACGCCGAGGGTTGGTCTCCGCTGAACCACGGCTGGCTGTTGCGGGACGGCCGTTTCGAGCGGTTGGACAAATCGGCCAGCCGGATGAAGAACTACCGCGACCCGGTCACCGGCTGGAGTTCGCACATGCACGTGCATCTGGTGGACGTCACCGGCCGGGTGATGGACGCCGAGGGGTTCACGGTCAGCCACATCTGCGAGCGCGGCGGCGGCAGCACCGCGCTCATGCGGTGGGACCTCGACGGTGAGATCGGCTGGGGTGAAGACCAAGACATCTGGCATCCACAACATTTCGCTCGCATGCTCGAAGCCCTGCACGCCACGCACTGACGCGAAACCTAGACCAGGAGAAACCAAGTGATCCGACCGTTCGAGGGCGTACGCGTCATCGAGGTGGCCGCGTGGACATTCGTCCCGGGCGCCGGCGCCATTCTGGCCGACCTCGGTGCCGACGTGATCAAGGTCGAGCCGCCGACCGGTGACCCCCAACGGGGCCTGCTGAATTCGCTCAACGGCGACACGTCGCTGCCCAATCCCTTCCTGCAGGTGCCCAACCGCGGCAAGCGCAGCATCACCCTGGACCTGTCCCGCCCCAGTGGCATCGCGACACTTCGCCAGTTGACCGCCACCGCTGACGTGTTCTTGACCAGTTACCTGCCCAAGGTGCGCGCCAAGCTCGGCATCGAGGCGGAAGACCTGCGCGCCGGCCACGAGCGCCTCATCTACGCCCGCGGTTCCGGATGGGGCAGCCGCGGGTCCCAGGCGGACGCCGGCGGATTCGATGCCGCCGCGGCATGGTCGGCGGCCGGCGTCCAGCACAAGCTCACCGCACCCGGCGCCGACGCGCCGGCCGCGCAGCCGGCCGCGTTCTTCGACCTGCAGGGCTCCAGCGCGATCGCCGGTGCGATCGCCATGGCCCTGTTCCGCCGCGAGCGGACCGGCCAGGGCGGGGTGGTCGATGTGTCACTGCTGAACACCGGCATGTGGACAATGGGTCCGGATCTGGCCGCCAGCGCGGTCGGCGTCAGCGAGATCCCCCGCACCGACCGCCGGGAAGCGCCGAATCCGATCGTCAACAGCTACCGCACGGCCGATGATCGGTGGCTGAATCTGGTGTGCCTGCAATCCGATCGGTTCTGGCCCGAATTGTGCGAAATCGTCGGGCGCACCGACTTGGCCGCCGACGAGCGATTCGGCAATACCGCGCAGCGCTTCGCCAACCGCTCGGCCTGCGTCGCCGAACTCGACAAGGTCTTCGGCTCGCGGACCCTGGCGGAGTGGAAGCAGCTGCTCGCGGGGTTCTCCGGAGTATGGTCGGCCGCGGCCACCTTCGACGAGGTGTGCGAAAGCCCGCAGGTGGCCGACAACGGCTACCTGCCCACGGTCACCGGAGCAGACGACCGCCCCTTCCGACTGGTCGCCCCGCCCTACCAATTCGACGAGACCCCCAACGTTCCGGTCGGTCCCGCGCCCGAACTCGGACAGCACACCGAGGAGATCCTACTGGAGTTCGGGCTGGACTGGGATGCGATCAACTCCCTGCGCGACGACGGCGCCCTGGGCTGATGCGATGTCAGACGTAGAGGTCGAGCACGGTTTCCCTGGCGAGTCCGCCCCACAGCATGTTGCGGCCGGCCCGTTCCATGTGCGCGCTCCAGAGCTCTTTTGCCTCAACGCCTTTGCCCGCTTCGATCAGCGCGGTGAACTTGTTGAAGGTCCGGATGGTGCGCTTGAACTGCTTCTCGATCTCGTCGTGATTGCCCCCGGCCACCGCCATCACCCGGGCCATATGGCGGGTGACGACTTCGCGCAGCACGGCGCCGACCAGAGCGATCGTGTTGTTGCCGGCCCGTTCCAGGATCAGGTCGTGGAACCTGAAGGTGGCAGCCGACCACTCTCCGAAGTCGGCGGCGTCGGTTCCCCGGGCGACCAGCGCCGCCAGCGCCGCGGCCGCAGCCTTGAGGTCCTCGACGTCGTGCGGTGTGGCACGTTGCGCCAGCATCTGCGCTGCGGCGGGCTCGAAGACCTTGCGGGCCTCGTAGAGGTCGGCCAGCGTGGTTCCCGACATCTGCAGGAGCAAGCCGAAGTTGCGGGCCGCCACGGAGGTTTCCGGTGCGGACACCAGAACCCCGCCCCGCGACCCGCGCCGGACGACGATGAGCGATTCGCTCTCCAGAATGCGAAACGCCTCCCGCAGGGTGGGCCGCGAGACGCCGAACTGCTTGACCAGTTCCACCTCGGTGGGCAGCGCGTCACCGTCCTTCAGGACACCCCGGACAATGCTGCTGCGCAGATGATCGGCGATGATCTCGGCCGTCTTGGGCGCCCGCACCAGCTTTGTCGAACCAGCGCCCGGATTCACCGTAGCCATATCAGCACTCCTTGGCCGTCCGCGGCGCACCACGCCCGCCCCGAACCCGAATATCTAATTCAGCATACTCATCGCCCATCTACCAGGAGGATTCCGTGACCACGACACGACTACCGGCCCGCGGCCTGTTCATCAACGGCTCGTGGGTCGAAGGCTCGGGCAGCGAAGTCCTCGAGGTCGTCAACCCGGCGAATGAGGAGATCATTGCCGAGGTGCCGCAGGCGACCACCGCGGATATCGACACCGCCGTCGCAGCGGCGCGCACCGCTTTCGACGAAGGCCCTTGGCCCACAATGCGTCCCGCCGAACGCGGACGCATCCTGGCAGCGATGGCCGATGAGCTGACCCGCCGGAGAGCCGAACTCGTCGAACTGAACATCGCCGAGGCCGGCTCCACCCGGATGCTGGCCGACATGCTCCAGGTGGGCACCCCCATCGACCACTTCAACGACCTGGTGCACCGCGTGCTGCCCCAATTCTCGTTCGAGGCGCCGGTGCCGCCCATCTACGGCCAGGGCATCGGGCACGGGGTCGCGGTGCGCGAACCCTACGGTGTCGCCGCGCTGATCACCGCGTTCAACTTTCCTATCCTGCTGAACCTGGCCAAGGTGGGTCCGGCGCTGGCCGCGGGTTGTACGGCGGTGCTCAAGTCCTCGCCCTACACCCCGTTGGAGGCCATGGTTCTCGGTGAGATCGCCGAGGCTGCCGGGCTGCCGCCGGGCGTGCTGAACGTCGTCACCGGCGATATCGCCGCGGGTGAGCGCCTGACCCGCCATCCGGGCGTGGACATCATCAGTTTCACCGGATCCGACGCCGTCGGCCGCAAGGTCTACACCCAGGGCGCTGAGAGCATCAAGAAGGTGGTGCTCGAGCTCGGCGGTAAGTCGGCGAACATCCTGCTCGCCGATGCCGACCTGGACAAGGCGCTGCAGGGCGTGCTGGCCGGCTTCATCACCCACGCCGGTCAGGGCTGTGCCCTGCAGACCAGGATTCTGGTGCACGAGTCGCTGCACGACGATCTGGTGGCCCGGATCGTCGGTGTCCTGGGATTCATCAGCGTCGGTGATCCGTCCGACCCCGCGACCATGATGGGACCGCTGATCCGCGAGGTGCAGCGCGAGCGGGTGGAGTCGCTGATCGCCAGCGGTGTCGAAGAGGGCGCGCAGATCGCCTTCGGCGGCAAGCGCCCGGCACACCTGGACCGCGGCTATTACGTCGAGCCGACGCTGTTCGTGGGTGTCGACAACAGCATGCGCATCGCGCAGGAGGAGATCTTCGGCCCTGTCGCGGTGGTGATTCCGTTCACCGATGACGACGACGCGGTGCGGATCGCCAACGACAGCCGCTACGGTCTGGCCGGCGGGGTGTGGTCGGCGGATCCGTTGCGCGCCGACGCGGTCGCCCGAAGGCTGCGGACCGGGATGGTCGTGATCAACGGCGGCGGTGGGGGACTCAACCCGGCTTCCCCGTTCGGCGGCTACAAGCAGAGTGGCATCGGCCGCGAGTTCGGCGAGTACGGGCTGTCGGAATACCTGCAGCACAAAGCCTTGCAGTGGCCGGTCGGGTAGGCACGGCGGTGCGCGCGATCGTCGACCACGACCGCTGTGAGGGGCACGGCCGGTGCTTTGCCGTGGCACCCGATCTCTTCGACCTCGATGACGACGGATACAGCGTGGTCGACGAGATCACGGTGCCCGAAGGCCGGCACGACGACGCACGCGAGGCCGCGTCGTCGTGCCCCCGCGCGGCCATCCGACTGGTGGACTGAGAAGGATGTGATGAGCGGGGAACGCGTGGCCGCCACCGCCGCCGGGGTGCTGGCGGTGCTGTTCGCCGGCAGTTCGGCGAACGCCGATCCGGTGCCCCCGCGCCCGCCGGGTTCACCGCAGTACATCGACCATGTGGAGTGGGTCGACAACGGCGACCGGGCGACCCTGCGGGTGTTCCCCACCGCGTGGGGGTGGGCCGCATCCGGGGTGTTCACCAATGGCGCCCAAAGCTATGACGCCTGGGCTGAGCTCCTGCAGAACGCACCGGATGCCAACACCCTGACCATGCAGAAGCAGTTCTTCTGTTTCTGGCAGCTGTCCTCGTTCACCAATCCGGGCAAGGTCGGCACCTGGAACCTGGAGCCGTGGCGGCCGGTGGTGGCCGACACGATCATGCTCAACTCGGGGTGTAACCCGGGCGGCCCCGACGACGTCCTCAACTGGTGATCGGCACGAATTCCGGTGCGATGAGGTCGATCACGGCTGGCCAGGGAATCGTGATGACGTGTACGCCGCGGCCGACCTGGTACTCGGGGAAATGCAGTTCTAGCCCCTGCGCGGTGGGAATCCACGCTCTGAAGTTGCGTTCCAGCGGGGCCATTCCGGGGCCGTATTCCGCCCAGCCGCCCAGCGGAGCCGGATAGACCGTCGGCAGGATCTTCTTGGTGAGCTCCGAAAGCCTGCGCAGACCGGCCTGTCTGTCGACGAAGAGGTTCTCCCAGACGATCTGAATCCCGCTGCGCGCATCGAAAACCCGGGTCGCCACCGTCTTGTACGGCATGTTCGGCAGCTCGACGGCGTTGTACTCACCGTCGAACAACGCCGATACGGTGACCGGCCGGAACAACAACCGCCCCTGAGTGTGAAAGGTCCATGGCGTCGTGTGGCTGGAGCTGGCCACGTAGGTGGCGATCTGCCCGGCGGCCTCGTCGTCGAGGATCTGGTTGATCGGATCGGTGATCGCCGGGTCGCCCCCGGCGACCCTCTCGTAGTCCACCGTCCAGGTCCCCAGCTCGTTGGGACTGGTCCCGGTCAGCCTCGCCGCAATCACGGCGTAGCCGACACCACCTGATGCCGGGTCGGCCGGGGCCGGTGCCGGCGACAACAGCGCCAGGACCGCCGCCAGCAGGACCGGCAGCGTGCGGCGCCACAGCGGGCGTGGTCCGGATTCCGACATGGGTGCGCTCCTTTCGACTGCACTCATGGCCCACTCGGCGGCGGGGGTAGGGGCAGCGTCGGTCCGGCATAGGGCAGGTCAATGGTGTACGGCCCCTGCGGGGTCGGGTCGGCGCGCTGCAACGGGTTGACGCCGGGCGGCGGTCCCGCGGTGTCGTCCCCCGGCGGTCTGGGCGCGTTGCGTGCGCCCCGAACCAGATACTTCGGGTCGGGGTTGGGGCAATAGGTGTACAGGTACGGTTCCGGATGGTCGGCCACCGTCGGCGGGGCCTTGGGCAGGTTGAAGTCGCACGAATACCGTTGGTAGAGACTGACGGCTCCCCACACGCCACCGTCCCGGAAGGTACTGGCGGCCGCGTCCAGTGCCGATCCGTCGCGGTACTGCGGGAAGAACAGCTCCTGCAACGCCGGGACTCGCACGTACATCAGTTGCGAGACCGTCGTCAGATTGCCCAGCAGCTGCACCATGGTGGGTGAGTTGTCCGCGATCAGGGCGTCGATACCCGCCATGGCCGCCGGTCCGCTGTCGAGAAGCCGCCGATACCCACCGTCCATCTGCTGCACCCCGCGCAGCACCGACGACAGGTTCGCCGAGGTCGCCGCCAGCCCCGGACTGACATCGCCGACGGTGGAGAGCACGACCTTGCTGGTGTTGAGCAGACTCACCGTCTGCGGCAACACCGAGTCCAGCGTCGACGCCAGGAACGCGCCGCCGTCGAGGATGGCCGCCAGCTTCTGCGGCCCCTGCCGACCGACCCGGAGCTCGTCGAAGACGGCGGCCAGTGTCGCCGGATCGAGCTGGGCCAGCGTGCCGTCCATATCCGCCAGCAGTGTCGACAGTGCGACCGGTGTGCGTGTCCGGGCGGTGTCGATTTCGGCCCCGTCGCTCAGATACGGTCCGGCGTTGGTATCGGCCCGGAAGTCCAGGTACTGCTCTCCCGCCGGCGACAGTGCCGATACGTGCGCAACGCTGCCCGCCGGCACGGCGGCACCCGGGTCCAGAGCGGCGATCGCCACGACCCCGTCGCCGGACATGTCGATCGAGTGCACGCGGCCGATGGGCACGCCCCGCAGCGTCACGTCCTGGCCGGGCAGCAGCCCACCGGTCTCGGCCAGGTGCACCCGCACCTTGATGTCCGATCGCGCCGGATCGATCCGCAGCGTGCCGAACAGCAGGTAGAGCACCCCGACCACCAGCATCACCGCCAGCGCCGCCGCCGACAGCCCCAGCCGTCGCGCCCGCAGGTAGCGCAGCGCATCCAGACTCCACCCGAGCATCGCGGTCATGGCAACCCCGCCGGAGGAGTCGAGACGCCCGGTGCCAGCAGATTGGGCCGGGGCGGTGCCGGTGTCAGTTCGCCGGGCCGCGGGCCGATCAGATCGGGCGGGGGTACCAGCCCGGGCGGCATGGTGGGGGCGCCCCAGAACTTGTCACGGACCTTGATCAGCGCATAGCTGATGCTGCCGACCATATTGCGGAAGTCCTCCCGGGTGGGCCCGTGGCTGCCGGGGTCACCGGGGTGGTGGAGGTCGGCGAATGCGCCGACCGCCATATCGGCCAAGTCGATATCGACGTGCGAGGAGGTGGAGTTCGTCAGCTTCAGCATCGGCCCGAAAACTCTGCTGAAATTCTCCAGGGAGGCGTCCGGGGCGTTGGTCGCCGCGTCCAGGCCGGCCGACAGCCGGTTGAGATCGGCGATCATACTGCGCGATATCTCACCCCTGACCGACGGAAACTTGGCCAGTTGCAACGTGATGCGGTTGATGTTTGCGGCCAGGTCCACGACGTGATCGGTGTTGCCGGCCAGGGTTCCCAGTGCCGGCGCGCTTGCCTCGATGGCCTCGTCGATGCTCTGCTGCCGATCCGACAGCGTCGTGGACAGCTCGCCGCTCTGCGCGAGCACCGTTTTGATGGCCGTCGATCGGTCTGAGAGGTTCTGCACGATCCGGGTGGACTCGTCGAGGAACTGCTTGAGATCCTCGCCCTTGCCGCCGACCGCATGCCCCATGCCGTTGACGACATTGATCACATTGCGGATGGCGCCGCCGTTGCTGAGCAGAGACGCCGTGGTGAGCACCTGCTCGACGGAGGCGGCCGTGGCGGTCGCGTGCGCGGGAATCGCATCGCCCGGTGCCATCAGCACGACACCCGGGTGGGCGTCCGCGGGCGGCTTGAGCGAAACGAAGATGTCACCCAGCGGCGTCGCCGACCGCAGCTCGGCGGTGGTGCCGACCGGGATCTGGGTGTCCGCGGATATCCGCATGGTGACCACGGCGGTGTAGTCCCGCGCCGACATCGACTCCACTTCGCCCACATCTGCTCCGGAGAGCCGAACCTTGGCCTTGGTGGGAAGGTTGAGGGCGTTGGCGAATGTGGCGGTGATGGGGTAGGTCCGGGCTCCCGCGGACGGTGCGGGCAGCGGCAGCCGGTCCAGGCCGACCGAACAGGAGCTGAGGGCGCCGGCCAGCACCACCGCCGCGGTCACAGAGCTGATGCGTGACGTCATGAACCCAGACCCGCCAGTCCCTCGATCATGCTGGTGATGCCGAAATCGGGACCGAAGTCCTGGATTGTTCCGGTGGCGCAGCCCAACTGACGCATGCCCAGCAGGTTGCACATCTCTTTGGTGGCCTGCGTGTTCAGCTCGACCTGGTCCAGCAGCGGATGCGCGCGAATGGCTGCCTTGATGGGGTCGATCATGTTGTAGACGTTGTCCGCCAGCATCGGGATGAGGTCGAGCGTCTCAGCCATCTCGCGGCGGTAGTCGGCTATCGCCCGGGTGACGGTCTCGGCGTTTGCTGTGGTGGATTTGAGGACGTCGCGGTTGCTTTCCAGCAGGTCGGTTATCTCCGTGAGGATCTGATTGAGCTGTGCGCCGGTGGATCCACGGCCCAGGCGCTGGCCTTCCAGGACGCTGCTCAACTGCCGCACCGCGGTGCCGAATTCCCGGATGGTCGCATCGTTGTCGGCGGCGGCTTTGGTCAGCCGGTCGAGGTTGGTGATGATCGTGGTGATCGCCTCGCGGGTGGGGGCCCCGCGGTCCTGGCTCATCTTCAGCGCCTCCGACAGCTGGCTCAGCGCCGACCGGATCTTGGTGCCGTTTCCGCCGGTCATCGATGCGCTGATGCTGAGCAGATCGGCGACCGGCCCCGAACCTGCACCGTCGCCGGCCAATTGCAGCGACAGCTTGTCGATCATCGCCAGCACCCGGTCGAACTCCACCGGTGTGCGGGTGCGGGCGAGGCTGAGCGAGTCGTTGTCGGCCAGCAGCGGTCCGCCCCGGTACACCGGGGTGAACTCGATGTGCCGGTCGGTGAGGATCGAGGTCGAGACCGTGACGGCCTGGGCGTCCGCCGGGATCTTGACTCCGCCGTCGATGTACATGGTGACCTGCACGTAGTCGCCCCTGGCCTCGATCTTGACGATCTTGCCCACGCGCATGCCCAGCACGGAGACGGCGTTGCCCTCATAGAGTCCGCTGGCGTTGTCGAACTGGGCCGTGACGGTCATGCCGCGGGCCAGCGGCCCCGGTGAGTCGTGGGAACAGCCGAACGCGGCCAGGGCCATCGCGACGACCCCGAGCGCCTTGGCGATCAGCCGCCCGCTCATCCGCAGTCCTCGAAGTAGTGCGGCAGGTTGAACTGCTTGGCACGGCCGCTGATCGCGCACATGAACGAGTCGATGAGCGTGCCGCCCGTCGAACTGAAGTCGAACTCGTTGCCGTTGCCCGTCGCGTTGGAGAAGTTCCTGATCGGAACGGGCATGATCTGCAACATATTCCGGAACAGCTCATCGTTGCGGCCGACCGAGGACAGCATTCCGTCGAGGTTGGCCAGCAGTTCGCGGGTCTGGCGGCGATCCCCAACGAGCACCGGTTGCAGCTGCGCGATGAGCTTGGTGGTCGCGTTGATGAGTCGCACGATGACCTCCCGCCGGGCCGCCAGGTCGGCGAGCACATCGCGGCCCTGCAGCATCAGCACCCCCAGGCTGCTCTGCTGCCTGCCCAACAGTTCGGACACCTGCTGCGTGCTGCGCAGCAGACTGCCGATCTCGTCGCGCCGGGCCCCGATGACCGCGGACAGGTGCGCAATGTTGTCGAGTGCCTGGGGCAGGATCTCCGGGCCGCCTTGCAGCTGCCGGGACAATGTGGTCATCGAGTGGGCGATCTTCTCGGCGTCGACGGCGTCGAACGTCGTGGTCGCATCCTGCAGCGCGGATTGCAGGTCGTAGGGCACTTCGGTGTTGGCCAACGGGATGCGCCGCTGGGCCAGCCCTCCGGAGCCGGCCGGCCGTAGGTCCACATAGCGCGCGCCGAGCAACGTGGTGAGCTTGATCGACGCTCGAGTGTCCGCTCCCAGGTGCAGGCCTTTGTCGATCTCCATCGCCACGGCCACGTGGTCGTCTTCGAGCCGAAGGCCCTTGACCGCACCGACCCGGACGCCGGCCACCGTGATCTGGTCGCCGGCACTCAGGCCGGCGGCCTGAGCGAAGTCAGCGGTGTAGGTGAGGCGGCCCACGCCCATCTTTCCCATGCCCAGCACGCCGCCGCAGAGCAGCGCGATCACCGCCACCGTGACTAGCCCGAGCCGCAGGTTGCCGTGGCTCTCGATGGGGCGCCGCAGCACGGCGCTGATCCTGTTCACGTCCTCACCTGCATTTCGCACTGAATTGTTTTGCCCCGCTTGGTGTCCCGTTGCGCAGAATGGCGTCGATCAGGGCGTCGATGCGGGGGAACTCGCTGACCGTGATGTTGCAGGCGTAGATGTCGAGATAAGACCCCTCTTGGCTCATCCGGGCCAGACCCTTGAGCATCAGCGGAATGTTGAAGCCCATGTAGGCGAATCCCTGTTTGTTGTCCATGAAGTGCTTGGCGAACCCGGGCTCGCGTTGCACGAACTCGCGCAGGTCGGGCTGGATATCGCCGATCACGTTGGCCAGACGTTGCCCCACCACCGACACCTGGTCGAGGGAGGTGACGAATTCCGCACGCCGGGCGGCAAACCCGTGGAACATGTCCTTGGCCGAGGAGATGCTGGACTCGACGTCCCCACCGCGCCGGGCCACCGACTCGAGAACCGATCTCAGGTTGGTCAACACCGGGTCCAGGAGTTCATCGGTGCCGGAGTAGGCCTGGGCCAGTTGGGTGGTGTCGGCGATGAGTTGGGTGATCGCGCCGGTATCCCCTTGCATCGAGGCGATGACCGCGGAGGTGAGGTTGTCCACCTCCTCGGGGTTGAGCAGGGCGAACAACGGCTCGAATCCGTTGAGCAGGTGCGAGATGTCGAATGACGGTTGGGTGCGCTCGACCGGGATCACCGTGCCTGGCCGCAGCACCCCGGGGTTGTCGAACGTGCCCAGCGACAGACCCACGTAGCGCTGGCCGACCAGGTTCTGGTAGTCGATCGAGGCCCTGGTGTCGCCCGAGAGCGGCTGCGCCTTCTCGATGCGGAAGTCGACCCGGGCCAGCTCACCCTGCAGGGTCACGCCCTCGACCCGGCCGACCCGGACTCCGGCCATGCGGACGTCGTCACCGGCTTTCAGGCCGGAGACATCGGTGAACAGCGCGGCATACGGCGTCGTCGGGCCGGCGACCTGGCGTTGCAGCGTGACGAAAACGGTCCAGGTGAGCGCGAAGCAGACGGCCAGAAACGTGCACAGCCCCAGCAGCCGGCGGTGGTGGCCACTCATGAGCCACCTGCCTGGGTGGGGCCCGCAGGCGTGGCTTCGGCCGGCGCGCCGGGGGGCGCTGCCGGTTCGGGGATCATCTGCACGGTGGTTCCGCGCAGCACCGGACCTAAGAGCAGCTCCGAGGCCGGGTTGGTGTCCGGGCCGAGGATCTCGGTCAGTTTCGCCAGTTCCTCGGGACCGCCCACCAAACCCGGGCCGCCGCCGGTCAGCTCCGGCGCGAGCGGATAGTTGCGGGGATCGATGGCTTGCGGAAGCAATGGCGGATCGGCGGACAGCGGCGCGGTCTGGCAACTGGGGCCCTCGAGGCTGCCGTAGCGCGGGCAGTCCCCGCGGGTGTACATCCGGTTGGGGGTGATGACCAGCAGGAACTTGCCCACCGCCGTGTGGCGATCCGAGCGCCAGACGTGGTCGAAGAACCTGTTCACCACGTTGTTCATCCGGGTGACCATGGGAGCGAACTCGCCACCGGCGTCGGCCAACACACCGAGCACCGGGGAGAGCTGGGTGGTGATGACGATCATCCGGTCGGTGTTGTTGACGAAGGCTTCCGCCATCGATCCCGTGGTGGTGTTACCGGCTGCCAGGAAGTCGGTGAGCGCCTGCCGTTTTTCGGCCAGGGTCCGCATGGGCACGACCATCTGGTGCACCGTCTCCAGCAGCTCCGGCGCAGCTGTCTGCAGGCCCGTCAACGCGTCGGTGAGCTGGCCGACGGTGGACGCCGAGCCTTGGGCCTGCATCACCTCGTTGAGCTGCCGGACGATCCGCTTGGCGCCGCCACCGGCGGCGGTGAGGGTGTCGCCGCGGCCGCCGGTGGCTTCCGCGACGGCCTGTAGCACGCCGATCGAGTCGCCGGAGTCGGGCCGGCCGATCGCGCCGAGGATTTCGCGCAGCTTGGTCAGCACGGTCTGGAATTGGACGGTGGCCAGGCTCTGATCCTGAACGATCCGGGCGCCGCTGCGCAGCCCGCTGGCCGGTCCGTTGTCCACCAGTTGGATTGAGGAGACCGCAAAAACATTGCTGGGTACCACGCGAGCAGTCACCGTCGCCGGAATTCCCGGTGCGAAGTGCGGGTCGATGATCAGTTCCGCGGCATTGGGTCGCCCGCCCAGCGCCGGTGTCACCTTCGCGACGGAGCCCACCAGCGCGCCGCGGAACTTGACGTCGGAGCCTTTGGGCAGGCCGTCGCCGACGTCGGTGAGCAGGGCGGTGACGGCGACGTGCTCGGAGACGGCGCCCTGCGACTTGGCGATCGCCACTCCGGCGAGCAGCAGCACCCCGGTCAGCACGGCGAGCCCCCGGAGCAACAGGCGCCAGCCGGCCAGCTGCCGATGCGCCGATTCGATCTGCTGCATGCCTATCCCCCCAGCCTTGCTCCCGATCCGATCCCCCAAAGACCCACAGTGAGAAGCAGGTTCGCGATGATCATCACCGAGATGCTGGCCCGCATCGCCCGGCCGGCCGCCACCCCGACTCCTTGCGGACCGCCGGCTGCGAAGTAGCCGTAATAGCACTGGATGGTCGATGTGATGAGGACGAAGACCACGGCTTTGATCACCGAGTACACGACATCGGTGCCGGTCAGCACCAAGCCGAAGTAATGCTCGAAGGAGCCGCCGGACAGGCCCCCCGCGAACGTCACGATGGTCTTCACGGTCGCGTAGTTGACCACCAGGCACAAGATGTACAGCGGGATGATCGCCAGCGTGGAGGCCACCAGCCGGGTGGTCACCAGGTACGGGATCGGCCGGATGGCCAGTGATTCCATCGCATCGATCTCTTCAGAGATGCGCATCGAACCGAGCTGAGCGGTGAAGCGGCAACCGGCCTGCGCCGCGAAGGCCAGGGCGGCCATGATCGGCGCCAGCTCTCGGGTCGACACCGTGGAGGACAACAGGCCCGCCGCCGGTTCCATCCCGAGCAGGTGCAGGGCCTGGTACCCCTCGATGCCGACGATGGCGCCCGCGGTGGCCCCCAGCACGATGATCACTCCCGCGGTGCCGCCGCCCACCACAATCGACCCGTTGCCCCAGCTGACGTCGGACAGGATGATCAGGAAGGCCTTGCGGTATCGCGTCAGCATCACCGGCACTCCCGCGACGGCGTGCGCGAAGAAGGTCAGCATGTGACCGAGCCGCATGACGGTGTTCGCCACCGCGGTCGTGGCGCCGAGCAGTGGCCGAACTCCGGGAGGCAGATAGGGGGCGGCCATCACAGGGCCGCCTTCGGGAACATCAGGACGTACATCTGGGTGAACAGCACATTGGTGACCATCAGCAGCAGAATTGAGGCCACCACGGTGGCGTTGACCGAATTGGCCACCCCCGCGGGACCACCCTTGGTGGTCAATCCCTTGTCACAGGCCACGATGGCGACGATCGCACCGAAGACCACCGACTTGATCAGGGTCACGACGAGGTCCCCGACGGTCGCAAAGGACGCGAACGTCGACACGAAGCTCCCGGGGGCTCCGCCTTGGGCGAAGGTGTTGAACAGGTAGCCGGCCAGAAAACCGATGAAGCTCACCAGACCGGTCAACGCCAGGCCGACGGTGATCGCCGCGGCCAAGCGCGGCACGACGAGGCGCCGGATCGCCGAGATACCCAGCACTTCAAGCGCGTCGACCTCTTCGCGAATGGTGCGCGAGCCCAGGTCGGCGCAGATGGCCGAGCCGACCGCCGACGCCATCAGCAGCGCAGCGACCAGTGGGGCGCCCTGCCGGATGACTGCCAGCCCGCTGGCCGCGCCGGCCAGCGACGTCGCACCGACCTGGCCGGCGAGCAGCGCGAACTGGATCTGCAGCGTCACCCCGATGGGGATGGCCACGCACATGGTGGGCAGCATCGCGGTCGAAGCCATGAACGTCGCCTGCTCGACGAACTCACGGAAGGCGAACCGGCGCTCGATGATGTCGATGAACAGGTATTGCATTGCCCGCACGCCCAGAGCGGCCTGGCTGCCCACGGTTTTCAGCGATGCGATGGGATGGCGCTCGACGTAGCCGTGCGTCCACTCCCGGACCTCCCCCAGCGGGGAGGGGAGCTCCGCTGTCATCGGCGGTTCCCTCCCCGGTTTTCCCGATTGGTCAACGCCATGGCGGACGATCGTCTGACGAGGCGGTCAGTGAGCCGTATCGGCGGACGAACGCGCTGTTGGTTCGCTGCTCCTCGCTGTAGCGCTGGGCGCCGGCTTTCAGGCGCTCGATGCGTTGTTCGATTCCCCGCATCGCGGCCTGGTCGGGATTGGGTTGGCGGCGTAGCCTTTCCAGCTCTGCGGTCTCGGCGGCCAGCACCTCGGTGAGCCGCGCCGCGACCTCACCGAAGGTCAGCAGGTCATAGTCGTCGGTCTCCGGACGCCCCCCGCTGGAGTCCATCATCGGTCACCGAGGTGCAACAGCTCGCGGGCGTTGAGTTCCACGATCCGGTGTACGTCGCTGTCGCTCACCTCGCGTAGTGTCTCGGCGATTCTCTTGCGACTGTTGGGCCAGTTGGAGTCCGAGTGCGGATAGTCCACCTCGATGAGGATGTTCTCGATCCCGATCGCATCCCGGGACGCGACCCCGTGTTCGTCGTCGATGAAGCAGCCCCAGAAGTGCCGGCGGAACAGATCCGACGGACGGTCCGTGCGGCTGATCTTCTGATACCACCGGTGCCGCTCCCAGGTGTAGTCCATCCGCTCCAGCAGGTAAGGGATCCAGCCGATTCCGCCCTCGGACAACATGAACTTCAGATTCGGGTGCCGCTGCAGCATGCCGGAGAAGACGAGATCGGCGGTGCTCCACATGAGGTTGGTGGAGAAGGTGGCGATGGCCACCGCGAACGGCGCCGTGTCCTCGGGCGACGGGTTGCGGGCGGGGAATCCCGGCACGTAACCGCCGGAGCCGAAGTGCAGGCAGACCGGCATGTCGGCGGCTTCGAGCGCGTCCCAGACCGGCTCCCAGTGGGTGGGATGGTGGAAGGACGGCAGGTCCAGCGGCACCGGGCTGTCCGGGAAGGACACCGCCCGGGTACCGATCTGCGCCAGCCGCTCCACCTCCGCGGCGGCCAACTGCGGGTCCCAGGTGGGCAGGATCCCCAACGGGATCAACCGGCCCGGAGCCGACGCGCACCACTCCTCGACCTGGAAGTCGTTCCACGCCCGCACACACGACAGCGCCAAGTCCTTGTCCTTGGCGCGCTGGAACACTCCCCCGCCGAAGCCCGGGAACGACGGGAAGCACAGCGCCCCGTGGATACCGTCGATGTCCATGTCCTTGAGGCGCTCGTCCGGGTCGTAGCAGCCGGGGATCATCTGGCCGTAGCGCACCGGCTCCATGCCGTACTCCGCGGGCGGCTTGCCGGCCACGGCGTTGAGGCCGATCTGCGGATACAACTGTCCCTCGTAGCGCCACACATGGTGGCCCTCGGCGGTCTCGATGATCTGCGGGCCCTCGGCACGCTCGGATTCCGAGAGCCGGTCCTGCCACACCAAGGGGTGTTCGATGACGTGGTCGTCGACCGAGATGACTTTCATCCAGTCCTGCAACGGCATGGTGTCTCCTTTGCTCGATCGGTCAGCGAGGCAGGCCGAGCGCACGCTCGGCGATCAGATTGCGCAGCACCTCGTTGGTGCCGCCGGCAATCGTGAAGGCACGGCCGTACATGAAGGCGTCCTGCCACCAGCCCTCGTCGTAGACCTGCGCATCGCCTTCGATCCGCACGCCGTCGTGGCCCTGCAACTGCATGCCGTATTCGTGCAAGGCGAGGTTGATCTCGCTGAACAGGATCTTCGAGATCGGGGCATCGGCAGCATCGCCGGTGCCGTGCAGCGATCGGCTGTCGCCCAGCGCTGAAACCAGCGCGTTGACATGCACGTCGGCGACGAAGCCGCCGAGCGCCTGCCGGACGTCGTCGTGATCGATGGCCCGCCGTCCGCCCCGCGGGACCGCGCCGGCCAGGGCCGCCAGCCTGTCCAGCGCCCCGAAGAGCGACGCTCCGGCCCCGGCGCTGGAGCGCTCGTGCGCCAGACTGGTCGTGGTGACCGCCCAGCCCGCGTTGACCGCACCGATGACCTGCCCGGCGGGGATCCGCACCGCGTCGAGGAACACCTCGTTGAAGTCGGCGGTGCCGGTGATCTCGCGCAGTGGGCGCACCGACACACCGGGGGTGTCCATGGCGAGCGCGAACGCGGTGATACCGGCGTGCTTGGGGGCATCCGGATCGGTCCTGGCCAACAGGTAACCGAAGTCCGCGTGCTGCCCGTTGGTGGTCCACACCTTCTGGCCGTCGACGACGAAGTCGTCGCCGTCGCGGGTGGCTCGCGTGCGCAGCCCGGCCAGGTCACTGCCGGCGTCGGGTTCGCTGAACAACTGGCACCAAATGTGTTCCCCGGTACGGATTCGCGGGAGGAAGTAGTCCTTCTGCTCATCGGTTCCCGAGGCGATGACCGCCGCTGCGGCAAGCAGGCCGCCGCCGACCGGGCCGGCCGCGCCGACCCTGATCAGCTCGTCGGTGACCACCGACTCGTGCAGCGGATGGGCGTCCGGCAGCCCGCCGTAGGAGACCGGCCAGTGCACCCCGAGCAACTGCTCTTCGAACAGCAGTCCGGTCCATTTCCGCAGCGCCGGTATCTCGTGGGCCTCCGGCGCGCGCACCCCGGTGTGCTTGTTGCGCGGTGGCGCGTACCGGGCCGCAAGATCTCGTACCCGCGCTCGCAACGCGTCCAGTTCGGTGTCTTGCCCGAGATGCAACGTTGCCTCCGGTTCGTCGCGCCAGGATTAAGCTTAATCAGTATCCTGTATCTTCGGTAACGGATTTTCAATCCCCAACCTGTTTGCGCATCTCGCGTTAAGGAGCGGCCCGTGGACTTCGAGCTCACCGACGAGCAGCGCGGCATCGTCGACTCGACTCGTTCCCTGTTGGCGACCAAGTTCCCGGTGGAGACGGCCCGGAACCTCATCGACACCGCGCACGGGTTCGATCCCGAATTGTGGCGGCGCGGCACCGAACTCGGCTGGCCCGCCCTCGGCGTGGCCGAAGACGACGGCGGGCTCGGCCAGCAGACCGTCGAGCTGGCGCTGGTCGCCGCAGAACTGGGCCGGGGCCTCGGCTGCGTCCCGTTCCTGCCGGTGGTGGTGGCGGCCGACGCGCTGGGCCGGTCCGACCATGCGCACCGCTCGGCACTGTTGCCGGCGATCTGCGCGGGAACCGTGATCGCCACCTGGGCCTTCGCCGAGTTCGGCCGGCCCTGGTCGGCGGCCGGCATCACGACGCGCGCGCAACGACGCCCCGACGGCTTCACCCTCACCGGATCGAAGGTCAGCGTCCAGGACGCCGACAGCGCGCAGGTGCTGATCGTCGACGCGGCCCTCGACACCGGGCCGGCCCGGTTCGTGGTTCCCGCCGACGCCCCCGGAATCCGGATCGAGCGCCAGCAGACTCTCGACGTCACGCGCAGCTACTGCGACGTGCGCTTTGACCAGGTGCGGCTGGACGCCTCGTCGCTGATCGCCGACGGCGATCAGGCCCAGTGTGCGATCACCCGGTCGCTGCTGTTGGCCACGGCCCTGACTTGCGCCGAGATGGTCGGGATCGGTGAACGACTGCTCGCCATGACCACCGAATACGTCAAGGATCGCGTCCAGTTCGGCCGCCCCGTCGGCAGCTTCCAGGCGGTCAAGCACAAATGCGCCAACATGCGGATCTGGTCCCAGGCGAGCACCGCCGCGACCTACTACGCGGCGATGGCCCTCGACGCCGCACATCCGCAGGCCGACCGGGCGGTCAGCATCGCCAAGGCCTATGTCTCCGACGCGGTGAACCGGATCGCCGGTGAGGCACTGCAGTTGCACGGCGGCATCGGGTTCACCTGGGAACACGACCTGCATCTGTACCTGCGCCGGGCCCGGGTCGACGCCATGCTCTCCGGCGACGCCACGCACCACCGGGAGTTACTGTGCCAGTCGATCGAGGCCGGCCTGACCACCGCGACGGCGTCGGCCTGAACCACCCCGGACCGCCCGTGCCCCAAGGCGATCAGGGCCCGCGTCAATCGGCGATGTGCAGCAGGCTCTCGGCGTTGAGGTGGCTGATCAGGGCGCGGTCGGCCTCGGAGATCGGCGCACCGGCCAGGAAGGCGGTGGCGACGTCGATGTCCTCGTACGGGTAATCGGTGGCGAACAGGACATGCTCGGGCCCCAGCGCGGCGAGCGCACACAACAGCGGCGGGTTGTCGCACACCCCGCTGGTGGTCACGTAGAGATTGCGGCGCAGGTAGTGCGAGGGATGCCCGAGCGCGAGCTGCACACCGTGGTGTCGGTGCCAGTCCCACCGTGAGTCCAGCCGCCACAGCGAATAGGGCAGGCTCTCGCCCATGTGCCCGAGCAGCAGTTTGGCTCCGGGGAAGTCGTCGAACACCCCACCGAAGATGATCCGCAGCGCGTGGGTGGCGGTATCGGTGCCCCAACTCCACATCGGTCCGATCAGCTCCGGGTGGCCGGCGATGACGTGCGGGGTGTCGAAACCGTTCGCCGGGTGCAGGTACAGCGGGACGTCCAGCGCTTCGGCGCGCTCCCACACCACCCGCAGGGGCGGTGCGTCCAGGTACACCCCGCCGGTGTGCGCGTTGACCAGGGCACCGCACAGCCCGAGCTGCTCGACCGCACGCTGCAGCTCCTTGGCCGCGGCCTCCGGGTCCTGCAACGGCAATGCGGCGAATCCCCGAAACCGGCCCGGGTTGGCGGCCACCAGTCCCGCCAGGAAGTCGTTGACCTCGGCGGCGCGGGCCACCGCCAGTTGCGGATCGGGTTCGGCCTGAATTCCCGGCGCGGTCAACGACAGGACCGCGATGTCCACACCGGCGCGGTCCATGTCCGCCAGGCGCTGTTCGGCCAGATCGGTCAGCCGCGGGGCGGTCTCCCGCCAGATCTGGGGCTGGGCCAGCTCGCGGGTCGCATCGCTGTAGTGGGCGAGTTCGCCGGTCAGAAAGTGCTCTTCCAATGCGATGGTGCGCATCGCCGCCCCGCTTCCGCCCCGAGTTTCCCCTGGCGACCACGCTACTCGCCGCGGCCTGCGGGTCCCGCACAACCAAATCAGGCCCCCGGAAAAACCGGGGGCCTGACCTTGGTGGCAGGTGCAGGATTCGAACCTGCGTAGGCTTGCGCCGACGGATTTACAGTCCGCTCCCATTGGCCGCTCGGGCAACCTGCCTCATCGCGCCTAGCAGACTACAACGAGGATGTACCCACAACACAAACGGCCCGCACAACTCGAGGAGAGGACAAGGTCTCGTGGCGGATTCATCGTTCGACATCGTCAGCAAGGTCGACCGGCAGGAGGTCGACAACGCCTTGAACCAGGCCGCCAAGGAATTGGCCACCCGGTTCGACTTCCGCGGCACCGACACCACCATCTCGTGGAAGGGTGAGGAGACCATCGAGCTGGTCAGCTCCACCGAGGAGCGGGTCAAGGCCGCGGTCGACGTTTTCAAGGAGAAACTGATCCGCCGCGACATCTCGATGAAGGCGTTCGACGCCGGCGAGCCCCAGCCTTCGGGCAAGACCTACAAAGTCAGCGGCAGCCTCAAGCAGGGCATCGACGCCGAGCACGCCAAGAAGATCAACAAGTTGATCCGCGACGAGGGTCCCAAGGGCGTCAAGTCCCAGGTGCAGGGTGACGAAATCCGGGTGTCGTCGAAGAAGCGCGACGACCTGCAGGCCGTCATCGCGTTGCTCAAGGGAGCCGACCTGGATGTCGCCCTGCAATTTGTGAACTACCGGTAGCGCAATCTCGGACCCAGCAGCCCGCCCGGTGCCTAGGCTGGGACCGTGACTACTGAAGAGGTCGCGGACGTCGTCATCATCGGAGCGGGCATCTCGGGGATCGGCGCGGCCTACCGCATCGCCGAGGGCAACCCCGGCGTGAACTACGTGATCCTGGAACGACGGGAGCGCATCGGCGGGACCTGGGACCTGTTCCGCTACCCCGGTGTGCGCTCCGACAGCAGCATTTTCACGCTGAGCCTGCCGTACGAACCCTGGCAGGGGCGCGAACGCGTCGCCGACGGCGACGAGATCCGCGACTACCTGACCGATACCGCGCATAAGTACGGCATCGACCGCCACATCCGGTTCAACAATCACGTCCTGGCGGCCGACTGGGATTCGGCGACCGACACCTGGACGATCACCGCCGACGAAGCCGGGACCCAGCGGACCTACCGCAGCAGGTTCGTCTTCTTCGGCTCCGGCTACTACAACTACGACAGCGGTTACACCCCGGACTTCCCCGGCTCGGAGACGTTCTCGGGAACGGTGGTCCATCCGCAACACTGGCCCGAAGACCTCGACTACACCGGCAAGAAGGTGGTGGTGATCGGTAGCGGGGCCACCGCGATGTCGCTGGTACCGGCGTTGGCCGAAGACGCCGGGCACGTGACCCTGCTGCAGCGCACGCCCACCTACTTGATCTCGGCGACCCGCGGCAGTCGTTTCGTCGATGTGGTCGCCAAACTGTTTCCCCGCAGCTGGGCGCACGCGATCCTGCGGCTCACCATGGCGCTGTCCGAGGGCTACGTCTGGGTTCTGGCCCGCAAGACGCCGCCGATTCTCAAATGGATGCTGCGCCGCACGGCGGTGCAGAACCTGCCGCCGGATTACGACATCGACACCCACTTCAAGCCGCCCTATCAACCGTGGGACCAGCGCCTGTGCCTGATTCCCGATGCCGATCTCTACACCGAGATCAGCGCTGGGCGGGTCGAGATGGTGACCGACCGGATCGACCGCTTCGACGCCACCGGCATCGTCTTGCAGTCCGGGACGCATCTGGACGCCGACATCATCATCACCGCCACCGGTCTGCAGTTGCAGGCGCTCGGCGGCGTGCGGATCAGCCTGGACGGCACAGAGATCAAAGCCACCGATCGCTTCGTCTACAAGGCGCACATGCTCGAAGACGTACCGAACCTGTTCTGGTGCGTCGGCTACACCAACGCGTCGTGGACGCTGCGCGCCGACATCACCGCCCGAGCGACCGCCAAGCTGATGGCCTACATGGCTTCTCGCGGCTACACCCACGCCTACCCGCACCGCGGCGACACGCCGATGGGCGAGAAGCCGGCCTGGGACATCCAAGCCGGCTATGTGCTGCGGGCACCGCGTGCGCTGCCACGCTCGGGCACCAAGCGGCCCTGGAATGTGCGGCAGAACTACTTCGCCGACGCCCTGGACTTTCGCTTCGACCGCATCGCCGAGTCGATGGTGTTCGGGCGGCCCGGCGAACCGATTCCGCTGGCCGGATAGCCCGCCGTCGCCGGCGGCCCCGCCGGCTGGGGCGGGCGCGCCGAAACCACTGCCCCAAACGGCAGGTGTGGCCGTGGCGACGGCAATACGCTGTCGCTCATGCCTGTTACTCGTACCCCCAATGTCGTTGTGCTCGGCGGTGGATCTTTCGGCACCACCGTGGCTTCCATCTGCTCTCGCCGCGCGCCCACGCTGCAGTGGGTCCGATCGGAATCGACGGCCGCTGACATCAACGACAACCACCGCAACAGCCGCTACCTGGGCACCGAAGTGGAGCTCAGCAGCACACTGCGCGCCACCACCGACTTCGCCGAAGCCGCGCACTGCGCCGACGTCGTGGTGATGGCGGTCCCCTCGCACGGCTTCCGCAGCGTGCTCGAAGAGCTGGCCCCGGAGCTGCGCCCCTGGGTGCCGGTGGTGTCACTGGTCAAAGGCCTTGAGCAGGGCACCAATATGCGGATGTCGCAGATCGTCGACGAGGTGCTGCCGGGGCATCCCGCCGGCATCCTGGCCGGCCCGAACATCGCCCGCGAGGTCGCCGAGGGCTACGCCGCGGCCGCGGTGCTGGCCATGCCCGACCCGAACCTGGCCTGCGTACTGGCATCGCTGTTCCGCACCAAGCGATTCCGGGTCTACACCAGTGACGACGTGGTCGGGGTCGAGATGGCCGGCGCGTTGAAGAACGTGTACGCGATCGCGGTGGGCATGGGTTATTCGCTGGGGATCGGGGAGAACACCCGGGCGATGGTGATGTCGCGATCGGTGCGGGAGATGTCTAAGCTCGGCGAGGCGATGGGCGGGGCCCGCGACACTTTCGCCGGTCTGGCCGGAATGGGCGACCTGATCGTCACCTGCACCAGCCAGCGCAGCCGTAACCGCTATGTCGGCGAGCAGTTGGGCGCCGGTAAGACGATCGACGAGATCATCGCGTCGATGAACCAGGTGGCCGAGGGCGTCCGCGCGGCCAGCGTGATCATGAAGTTCGCCGCGCAGTACGGGCTGAGCATGCCGATCGCCCGCGAGGTCGACGGCGTGATCAACCACGGCTCGACGGTGGAGCAGGCCTATCGCGGGCTGATCGCCGAAACTCCTGGTCACGAGGTGGAGGGCACGGGATTCTGACTGGGTAACCCGGATTATGGCTGTGTGAACCCTGTACATCTGATGCCGACGCGGTAACCTTTGTTTACTTAATGGACATGTCGTATTCGATCACAGGTAATGCGCATGGAATAGCTTCACGGGGTCTCAGCAAAACCCTACGAAGAGCAGAGGTCCACCTCGATGCTGATCGCTCGCCGCGCCGGCCACGCCGCAGACCAGAGAAAGGCCTGGTCACGGTCAGTTCTGCGCGATGACCTTCCGGCATCCCTGGTGGTGTTCCTGGTGGCGCTGCCCCTGTCGCTGGGCATTGCCATCGCCTCGGGTGCGCCCGTGCTGGCCGGGCTCATCGCCGCCATCGTGGGAGGCCTCGTCGTCGGCGTGCTGGGCGGATCTCCGCTGCAGGTGAGCGGACCGGCGGCCGGACTGACGGTGGTCGTGGCCGATTTGGTGGCCCGCTTCGGCTGGAAGGTGACCTGCGCGATCACCGTCGGCGCGGGCATCCTGCAGGTGCTGCTGGGGCTGAGCCGGGTCGCGCGGGCCGCCCTGGCGATCTCGCCGGTGGTGGTGCACGCCATGCTGGCCGGGATCGGTGTGACCATCGCACTGCAGCAGCTGCACGTGATGCTCGGCGGGAAGTCGGCCAGCTCGGCCTGGGACAACGTGATCGGTCTGCCCCATGCGGTGATCGACGCCCAGGGCCCCGAGCCGATCCTGGGAATCCTGGTGATCGTCACCATGCTCGCCTGGCGATCGGTGCGGGGGCCGTTGGGCCGCATTCCGGGCCCGCTGGTCGCGATCACCGGGGCGACGCTGCTGTCTCTGATCTTCTCCCTGGACGTGCAGCGCATCACCCTCGACGGGTCGTTGCTGGACGCGATCCAGCTGCCGGAGTTGCCGCACGGCAAGTGGACCGCGGCCGTCATCGGAGTGGTGACCGTGGCGCTGATCGCCAGCGTGGAGAGCCTGCTCTCGGCAGTGTCGGTGGACCGCATGCACACCGGTCCGCGGACCGATTTCAACCGCGAACTGATCGGGCAGGGCACCGCCAACGTCACCTCGGGAATGTTGGGCGGCCTGCCGATCACCGGGGTGATCGTGCGCAGTGCCACCAACGTGACCGCCGGCGCGAAGTCGCGGGCGTCGGCCTTCCTGCACGGCGTCTGGATCCTGCTGTTCGCACTGCCGTTCGCGGGAATCGTGGACAAGATCCCCAGCGCGGCGCTGGCCGGCCTGCTGATCACCATCGGTATTCAGCTGATCAAACTGGTGCACGTCGAAACCGCTTGGCACTCCGGTGACATCGCGGTGTATCTGGTGACCATCCTGGGCGTGGTCTTCCTCAACCTGCTCGAAGGCGTGCTGATCGGCCTGGTCCTGGCGCTGGCACTGACCGGCTGGCGGGTGCTGCGGGTCAAGGTCACCGCCGAGCAGGTGGGCGACGAGTGGCACGTGTGCGTGGCGGGCGCCTGCACCTTCCTGGCGTTGCCGAAGCTGACCGGCGTGCTGGCGAACATCCCGGTCGGGGCGCGGGTTCGCCTGGAGGTCTCGACCACCTACCTCGACCATGCGGCTGAGCAGGCCCTGGCGGACTGGCAGGACCAGCATCGCGCGACGGGCGGCATGGTGTACGCCTTCGACGAGACCCCGCCGATCCTGGCCGCCGCGTGCAGCACCTGCACACCGGGCGACGGCGCGGTCCCGGGAACGGCCGGGCACACCGATCTGCACCTCCACGATGCGCCCTTGAGCCGGAACTGACCGGACTGGCCGCCTCGGCGGGTCGGTACCCCTAACCGCGGGCCATGGCCTCCAGCCGGCGAATCCGGTCGGCCATCGGAGGGTGGGTGGCAAACAGCTGACCGACCTTCTCGCCCGCCCGGAAGGGGTTGGCGATCATCAGGTGCGACTGGCTGGCCAGCTCGGGCTCGGGCGGCAGCGGCGCGGACTGCACACCGTCGGAGATCTTGCGCAACGCCGACGCCAGCGCCAGCGGGTCGCCTGAGAGCACGGCGCCGGATTCGTCAGCCTGGTACTCCCGCGACCGCGACACGGCCATCCGCACCACCGAGGCGGCCAGCGGACCGACCAGCGCCACCAGCAGCATCGCCAGCGGATTGCCGTCGCGGCGGTTGCCCATGAACATCGCCATATTGGCCAAACCGGTGATGACCGAGGCCAGCGCCCCGGCCACACACGAGATCAGGATGTCGCGGTTGTAGACGTGCGACAGCTCGTGGGCCAGCACCGCACGCAGCTCACGTTCGTTGAGCAGGCGCAGGATCCCGCTGGTACAACACACCGCGGCGTGCCGCGGGTTGCGGCCGGTGGCGAAAGCGTTGGGGGCGTTGGTGTCGCTGACGTACAACCGGGGCATCGGCTGGTGCGCCGTGGTGGCCAACTCGCGCACGATCCGATAGATCTCCGGCGCCTGGACCTCCGTCACCGGTTGGGCCCGCATCGCCCGCAGCGCCAGCTTGTCGCTGTTGAAGTAGGTGTAGGCGTTCATCGCCACGGCGAACAACACCGCCACCCACATCATCTGGGGTCCGAACGCCCTGCCCACCAGAACGATCAACGCCGACATCACGAACAGCAGAAAGAACGTCTTTGCCGTGTTGTGGTGCGGGTGCCAGGTCATCGACTTCCTCCTTGGAGAACCTCGGTCGTGCTCATTAAACGCCGCCGACCTCCCAGGAGTTCCGCAATTGTGGTCAGCCGTGCCGGTTCACGGTGTAGTCGACCAGGCCGGCCAGCGCCGCCCGCCCGACACAGTCGGGTAGCGCGGCCAGCTCCACACGCGCCTGCGCCGCGTAGTCGGCCACCGTCTCCTTGGCCTTGACCATGCCGGCCGACGCCCGCAGCAGTCCCAGCGCCTCCTGCACCGCCGCGTCGTCGGTGACCGGCCCGACCAGCAGCTCGCGCAGCCGGTCGGCGTCTGCCCCGCTCTGCTGCAACGCGAAGAGCACCGGCAACGTGTGGACGCCCTCACGGAGATCGGTGCCGGGCAGCTTGCCGGACTCGTCGGGGTCGGAGTCGATGTCGATGATGTCGTCGGAGATCTGGAACGCGGTGCCCACGATCCCGCCCAGCCGGGCCAGTCGCTCGATCTGGTCGTCGTCGGCACCGGAGAACGTCGCGCCGAAACGACCCGACGCCGAGATCAGACAGGCCGTCTTCTCGTAGACCACCTTGAGGTAGTGCTCTACCGCGTCCACGCCCTCGGCGGCCCCGCGGGTCTCGCGCATCTGTCCGGTCACCAGCTGCGCGAAGGTCTCGGCGATGATGCGCACCGCATCCGGGCCCAGCCGCGAGACCAGCCGCGAGGCCGTCGCGAACAGGTAGTCACCGGCCAGGATCGCGATGTTGTTTCCCCATCGCGCGTTGGCGCTCGGCGCCCCGCGGCGGATCTGCGCCTCGTCCATCACGTCGTCGTGGTAGAGCGTCGCCAGGTGCACCAGCTCGATCACCGCACCGGCCACCGTCACCTGCCAGGCGTCCGGCTCCGGTCCCAGCTGGGCTGACAGCACCGTGAACAGCGGACGGAAGCGCTTTCCGCCGGCCTCGAACAGGTGGGTCACGGCCTCGGTCATCAGGCCGTCTCCGCCACGCAGCTCGGTGTCCATCAGGTCTTCGATGCGGGCGACGCCGTCACGGACTCGGCCCGCAAAACCCGGGTCCCCCAGGCCGCCGAAATCCAGCCCCGCCACCACGCTCGCCGGTGTCCTCACGGGTCCAACATACTGGTCACTGTGAATTCGCAGGCTGATGTGGTGGTGGTGGGCGCCGGACCGGCCGGGTCGGCGGCAGCCGCCTGGGCAGCTCGGGCCGGCTACGACGTGCTGGTGGTCGATTCGGCCGGCTTCCCCCGGGACAAGCCGTGTGGGGACGGCCTGACCCCGCGTGCGGTCGAGCAACTGGAGTTGCTCGGCCTCGGCGAGTGGCTGGACAGCCACATCCGGCACCGGGGCCTGCGGCTGACGGGCTTCGGGGGCCATGTCGAGGTGCCCTGGCCCGGTCGAAGCTTCCCGTCGAGCAGCAGCGCGGCGCCGCGCACCGAACTCGATGAGCGCATCCGCAAGGTCGCCGAGGAGTCCGGCGCCCGGATGTTGCTGGGTGTCAAGGCCCTCGGCGTTCAACACGATTCGTCGGGTCGGGTGCGCGCGGTGGTGCTGGCCGACGGCGCCGAGGTGGCCTGCCGGACGTTGATCGTCGCCGACGGGGCACGCTCGACGTTGGGCCGGGTGCTGGGCCGCCAATGGCACCAGGAGACGGTCTACGGGGTGGCTGCCCGCGGCTATCTGGCCTCGCCGCGCAGTGACGAGCCGTGGCTGACCTCGCATCTGGAGCTGCGTTCGCCGGAAGGCGCGGTGCTGCCGGGCTACGGCTGGATCTTTCCGCTGGGCAACGGCGAGGTCAACATCGGCGTCGGCGCGCTGGCCACCGTCAAGAGGCCGGCCGATGTGGCGCTGCGACCGCTGATGTCCTACTACGCCGACCTGCGCCGCGAGGAGTGGGGTTTCCAGGGCCCGGTGCGTGCACCGGCCAGCGCGCTGCTGCCCATGGGCGGTGCGGTCTCCGGCGTCGCGGGACCCAACTGGATGTTGATCGGTGACGCCGCGGCGTGTGTGAACCCGCTCAACGGCGAGGGCATTGACTACGGCTTGGAGACCGGGCGGCTGGCCGTCGAACTGCTGGGCGATGCCGGCGCGGGCGACCTCTCCCAGGCCTGGCCGGCCCTGCTGACCGCCCACTATGCTCGCGGGTTCTCGGTGGCGCGGCGGCTGGCGCTGCTGCTGACGTTCCCCCGTTTCCTGCCCGCCAGCGGCCCGGTGGCGATGCGCTCGACGGCGCTGATGCGGGTGGCGGTGCGGGTGATGGCCAACCTGGTCACCGACGACGACGCGGATCTGGTGGCGCGGGCCTGGCGCGGCGGGGGACGACTGTCCCGGTTGGCCGACCGCCGCCGCCCGTTCTCCTAGCGGCGTGCGCGCGGGACCACCTGCATATCAACCTCGTTGACGTACGCGACGGGCGTTGCTATACCGGGGTGATGAGCGATTCCAGCGATTCCATGGACTTGCAGTTCGACGCCGCCTACCGGGGCGAGTCCGAGCAGTTCGGGGCTGGCGCCAAACCACCGTGGAGCATCGGGGAGCCCCAGCCCGAGTTGGCCCGACTGATCGCCGAGGGCAAGTTCCACGGTGACATCCTCGACGTCGGATGCGGCGAAGCCGCCATCTCGCTGTACCTGGCCGAACGGGGCCACACCACCGTGGGCCTGGACAGTTCGCCCACCGCCATCGACCTGGCCCGGCGCGAGGCGGCCCGGCGGGGACTGACCAACGCCACCTTCGAGGTCGCCGACATCAGCGCGTTCTCCGGCTACGACGGCCGGTTCGGCACCATCGTCGACAGCACGCTGTTCCACTCGATCCCGATGGAGGCCCGGGAGGGCTACCAGCGTTGCATCGCCCGGGCGGCCGCCCCCGGGGCGTCCTACTTCGTGCTGGTCTTCGACAAGGCCGCCATTCCCGAAGGCCCCCCGTTCGCGGTGACCTCCGACGAGTTGCGCGACGTCGTCTCCAAGTACTGGGTGGTCGATGAGATCAAGCCGGCCCGCCTGCACGCGGTGTTCCCCGACGACTTCCCCGGCTTCGGTGGCGTCCCTCTGCGCGACGAGCCGGGCGGGCGCAAGTCCGCTGCCGGGTGGTTGCTCTCGGCACACCTGGGCTGAACAGCGCCCGGGCGGGGCGCATCACTCCAGCGGTTTGCGGGCCGAATGCAGCGCGACGATCCCGCCGGTGAGATTGCGCCAGCCCACCTCCGACCAGCCCGCGGCGCGAATCTGCTCGGCCAGCGCGGCCTGATCCGGCCAGGCGCGGATCGATTCGGCGAGGTAGACGTAGGCCTCCGGGTTGGAGGACACGGCGCGCGCCACCGCCGGCAGCGCGCGCATCAGATACTCCTTGTAGGCGGTGGCGAACACCGGCACAGTCGGGGTGGAGAACTCGCAGACCACCAGCCGTCCGCCCGGCCGGGTCACCCGGGCCATCTCCCGCAGTCCCGCGGTGTGATCGACCACGTTGCGCAAGCCGAAGCTGATGGTCACGGCGTCGAACACGGCGTCGGCGAAGGGCAGCCTGGTGGCGTCCCCGGCGACCTTGGGCACCGCGCGACGGGCACCGGCGGCCAGCATCCCGACCGAGAAGTCGGCTGCCACACACCAGGCACCGGAGCGGGCCAACTCCACCGTCGACACCGCGGTGCCCGCGGCCAGGTCGAGCACCCGTTGGCCGGGCCGCAGCTCCAGGGCCAGCCGGGTGGCCCGCCGCCAGGAGCGGTCTCTGCCCAGCGACAGCACGGTATTGGTCAGGTCGTAACGCCGGGCGACGCCGTCGAACATCGACGCCACGGCGTGCGGATCTTTGTCCAGGCTCGCGCGGCTCACCCGACCGACGGTACCCGCCTCCGATAGGGTTCCTGGAATGCGGTCTTTGCTAGGCACATTCGCAGCGCTGGCGGTCCTGGGCGGGTCCCTGTCGGGTCCGGCGGCAGCCGAACCGGACCGGCCCGGTACGGCGCTGAGCGCCGATCACTTCGGCGTGCTGGCCGGCGCGCCCGCCGCCCCGGTACAGCTGGAGATCTTCTGCGACGCGCAGTGCTCGGAGTGCGCCAAGTTCGAAGCGGCCTTCGGTGAGGCTCTCGGCCGGCACCTGGCCGACGGCGAGGTGGCGGTGACCTACCGGTGGATGACGTTTCTGGATGCCCGTCGCCACAACGACATCTCCGCCCGAGTCGGCAACGCCCTGATGGCAGCGACCGACCCGGCCACGTCGGCCGATGCCTACCAGACGTTCGTGACGGCTCTGTACCGCAAGGGCGGCACGCCCGAGGTGGCGGAGATCGCCGCCACCGCCGGCGAAAGCGGCCTGCCCGAGCACGTGGTGCAGCGCATCGCCGCCGCGCAGCCGGCCGTGGACACCACGTCGATGAACGCCTTCAACCGCGTGCAGCTGCTGGCGGCGAACCCGGCCAGCCCCGGCACCCCGACGGTGTATGACCTGACCACCAGGACGGTGGTGGACACCGACGACACCGGCTGGCTCGACCAGCTCGTGCAACAGCGCTAGCCGCTCGGCGTTCCCCGGCCACCCGAGCGCCGCATCACCGACCGGGTCCTGGCGCACCGTCGTTCGGCCAGATTGCACCCCGCCAGCGCCGCGATCCCGACCAGCCACGCGATCACCGCGACCGAGCCGGCCGGGATGACGGCCAGCACCGCGGTGCGGTGCTGGACCCGCACCAGATCCGGGTCGGCCTTGTTGTATTCGACGTAGATCCTCATCCCGGTCGCCAACTCCGAGGGATAGAGCACACCGAGCTCCGGGCGGTAGGTGATCCGCTCCGGCGTCACGAACTCGATAGTGGAACGGCGAAAGCCCGCGTTGAGCACTTCGGCCTCGGCCACGCCCATGTCCCGCTCGATGGTGATGTCGTTGCGCCAGGCGCCGGCGACCAGCAGTAGCGACTGCAGCGTCACCAGCGTCACCATGATCAGCACGCCGATGCGCGCCCAGCGCAGCGCCCGGCCCGCCGGCGAGTTGCGGGGCAGGGCGCCGTCCCCCCAGATCAGGCCGTGCACCAACGGTTTCAGGGTTCGATAGGCCCGGGTGGACCGATAATCGGGCAGCCTCACAGCGCCGCCTTGATAGCGGCATGCAATGACCGCAGCGACGACCGGTCCGCTTTGACCTCCAGCACACGCACACCGCCGGCGGGTTCGGCCAGTGCGGCGGGCAGGGCTTCGGCCTCGACCTGGGAGAACTCGACGTGATAGGCGCGGCACAGCGCGGCGACGTCGACATCGTGCGGGGTGCCGAAGACCCGAGATGAGACATCGGCGAACCTCGGGTCGCCCTGCTCGAGCAGCTCGAAGATGCCGCCACCGTTGTCGTTGGACACCACGATCGTCAGCTGCTGCGGTGTGGGCTCGGTGGGCCCGATCAGCAACCCGGAGCTGTCGTGGACGAACGTCAGGTCCCCGATCAGCGCGAGGGTGCGCGCGTCGGGATTGCCCCGCTCGTGTGCCAGGGCGGCGCCGATCGCGGTGGACACCGTGCCGTCGATCCCGGCCACGCCGCGGTTGGACCGTACGGTGATACCGCCGCGGTCCACGGCGTTGCCCAGCCCGACCAGGGCGGCGTCGCGTACCGGGTTGGAAGCGCCGAGCACCACCTGGTCGCCGGGGCGCAGTGCGGCGGCCACGGCAGCGGCCACGTGCAGGCCGGTGGTGAGCGGGTGCGCCGCCAACTGCTCACGCACCGCGGCCTCGGCATGCCGGTTCAGCTCCGCGCAGCGGCGCAGCCAAGCCGGGTCGGGTTCCCCAAAGGTGACGGCCCGGGTACCGGTGGCCTGCGAGTTCCCCGAGACGTCCGGCCAGCGCGGGCCGGTGGTCAGGGCGTACACCGGCACCGTGGGGTCGGCCAGCAGGCTCGACACCGGGCGGTGCAGGGTGGGCCGGCCGGCCATGATGACCTGCTGCGGGCGCAGCAGGGGTAGCGCCAGCGGGTGCAGCGGATTCTCCGGCGCCGGAGCGGTGGGTTCGGCGACGGTGGGCAGCGCCGCCAGGTTCCGGTGGCGCCCCGCGCCGTGCCCGGCGATCACCACGGTGTCCGGGGTCAGGTCGATATCCACGGGCTGGTCGAAGCTGACCGGCGGGGTCAGTGTCCAGGGACGCCCGTGCGGTCGGCCCGGCGGTAGCGATCCCGTGTCGTCGGCGTCGGGCACCAACGGCTCGCGCAGCGGGATGTCGAACTGCACCGGTCCGGCGTTGGCGGTCCGAGATCCGGTGGCAGCGACCAAGACTCGGCACACCGCCGACCGCCACGTGGCATTGAGGGCGGCCATGCGCTCGGGGGCGTCCTCGGCCAGACCCAGGCTGATCGTGGCGCGCACCTGAGTACCGAAGTAGCCGAGTTGTTCCATGGTCTGGTTGGCGCCGGTGCCCAGCAACTCGTAGGGACGGTTGGCGCTCAGCACGATCAGCGGGACCCGGGCGTAGTTGGCCTCGACCACCGCCGGTCCCAGGTTGGCCACTGCCGTGCCCGAGGTCATCGCCACGCACACCGGCGCGCCCGCCCCCACCGCCAGCCCGACCGCCAGATAGCCGGCGGTGCGCTCGTCGATGCGCACGTGCAGCCGCAGCCGACCGGCCCGGTCGGCGTCGTGCAGTGCGAACGCCAGCGGCGCGTTGCGTGATCCCGGGCACAGCACCACGTCGCGGACGCCACCGCGAATCAGCTCGTCGACGACGATGCGGGCCTGTGCCGTCGAGGGGTTGGTCATTGGTATCAGGTTAGTCGTGCGGCGACGGTGCAGCCGCCCAGCGGAAGGGCTTGCCGTCGACCTCGGCCAGGAACTCCAGGGCCGCCTTGTTGACCTGGTCGGGCTTCTCGATGAAACCGAGGTGCCCGGCGTCGGGGATCTCCAGGTAGCGTGCGCCCGGGATCGCGTCGGCGACTTCGCGGCTCAGGTGCGCCGGGGTGACGACGTCGTCGCCGAAACCGATCACCAGCACCGGCTGGGTGATATTGGCGTAGGCGGGCAGCCGGTTGGTCAGCGGTGCCACGTCGAGCTGGCAACGTAATCCCGGGGTGTTTTTGACCGGCCACATGGTGAACATCGCGATCCAGTCCTTGATTGCCGCGTCGTCACTGAGCGTCTTCGGTGAAAAGCTCTCCAGCAGGCGCACTTTGGCTTCGTACTCGGCGGGAAGATCGGCACCGGATTCGGCGAGTTTGGCTTCGGCGGAATAGAAGAACTCGCGGGCGCGGTCGTGGCGGCCGCGGGTTGCCATCAAGACAGCGGATTTCACCAACTCGGGCCGTGCCAGCATCAGTTCTTGGGCGATGAACGAGCCCATCGACACCGCGACGATGCGGACCGGGGCGATGTTCAGCGATTCGATCAGTTCGGCGGTGTCGGCCACCATCGTCTCGGTGGTGAACCCGGAAGCGTTCTCGGTGGCACCGATGCCCCGGTTGTCGAAGGTGATCGGGCGGTACCGGGCGAGCTGGAACTCGCGGACCTGATGCAGATGCCAGCCCCGGCCGGCGCCCCCGCGCCCGGCGATGAAAAGGACCGGCTCCCCCTCCTGATTGCGGTCGTCGTAGGCGAGGTTGGTCACCAGAGTGAAGGTACGCGACGCCTCGGCGCTTTAAAGTGTGAGCATCGCAACTGCGCAGCGGGGGAAGGTGATGCGGCTACGGCACGCCGGGTTGGTATCGGTACTGATGCTGGCCTGCGCCGTGCTGACGGACTGCGCACGCGTCACCGGCGGAGTGGCGATCCCCGCCGACCGCGACGGCCCCCGGCCGGTGACCGCCGCCATGCTGCCCGAACTGCTGCTCAAGGCCACCACCGTCAGCGACATCATGGGGGCCGGCGGCATGCGGGTGCAAGACTCCCGATCGCGGATGTTCGACTCCGGCCGCCAATTCCCCGACCACAGCTGCCTGGTGGCCTGGATGCCCGCCGAGAAGACGGTGTACGGCGACGCAGACTGGACGGCGACGCTGGTCCAGAGCCTCACCGAGTACAGCCACGACCATTTCGTGATTCAGGCCGCGACGGTGTTCGCCACCCGAGACGCCGCGCGGGATTTCTTCGGCATGACCGCCCGGCAATGGTCCCCGTGCGGGGAGCGAACTTTCGGCACCGTCAAAAACGACCGCCCCGACACCTCCTGGACATTCGACCCGGTGACCGACGTCGACTGGACGCTGTGGATGACCCAGCACCAGGACGGAAGCGCGGGTTGGTCATGCCAGCGGGCCCTGCGCGTCACCAACAACGTGGCGATCGACGTACTGGCCTGCAAGCTCTACGTCAGCGATGAAGCCGTGACGATCGCCAACGGGATCGACGCCCGACTGCCCAGCGTGTGAGGGCTCAGCGCCGCAATAGGCGATGGCAGGAGCCGATCCGGTCGATCCACCACTGACGGCGTTGCGGCGTCGCGCGCAGAGCCTGCAGCCGGGCCGGGTCCGGGACAACCGGCTGCACCGGTAAGTAGCCGTCGGTCGGCGCCGGCGTCTCGGCGATGTCCTCGACGAACAGGGATCCGGTACCCAGGCCGCAGGCGTACTGCAGATCCGGCAGCGCTGCCGCGGCGCGCAGCCCGGCGGCGATGCCGACCGCCGAGTCGATAGCGCTGGAGATCACCACCGGAATGCCGATCTGGCCGGCGATCGTCAACAGCGGGCCCACGCCGCCCAGCGGGGCGACTTTCAGGACAGCAATATCGGCCGCGTCAGCGGCCTTGACCGCCAGGGGGTCCTCGGCTTTGCGGATGCTTTCGTCGGCGGCCACCGGCGTGTCGATCCTGCGGCGCAACGCCGCCAGTTCGGCGACCGTGGCACAGGGCTGCTCCAGGTATTCCAGTGCGCCCAGTGCCTTTTCCGCCGCAACGGCCTGAGCCACGGTCCAGCCGCCGTTGGCGTCGACGCGCACGGTGGGGATCAGCGCGCGGACTGCCTCGACTCGGGCGACATCGTCGGCCAGGGACTGGCCCGGCTCGGCGACTTTGACTTTGGCGGTACGGGCGCCGGGGAACCGCGCCAGCACCTCGGGCACCCGTTCGGGCTCGACCGCGGGCACTGTTGCGTTGATGGGGACGCGGTGGCGAAGGGACGGTGGCGGTGGGCGGTAGGCGGCCTCCAGTGCGGCGGCCAGCCAGTGCGCGGCCTCGGGCGGTTCGTATTCAGCGAAGGCGCCGAACTCTCCCCAGCCGGCCGGACCGTCGATCAGTGCCACCTCACGCACCATGATGCCGCGAAATGTGACGCGCATCGGCAGCGCCACCACGTGCAGGCGGTCGAGGATGTCGTCCAGCGGCGGCGGCCCCTCAGGCCGGTGGCTCGTGCTCACGCGCGGCGGCTCGTCGCCGGTTCGGCGGCCCCGCGTGGACCGTGCACACGGGCCGTGCCGTCAAGACCGCGGTTCGTCCGGGCCGTCCACACCTGCCTGGTCATCGTCTCCACGGTAGACACCCTGGTCGGCCGCTGCTGCCACTGCGGCCGGACTGCGCGCGTCCGCCCACAGGGTCGCGCCACCTGACGCCACCGCACCGGTACGGTCGCAGGCGTGAGCAGCAACCCCTTTGACGAGAGCATCTGGCGACCGGTCTCGGAGTACGACGCCGGCTTCGCCGACCTGACCGATATCACCTATCACCGCCACGTCACCGACGCGACGGTGCGGGTGGCGTTCAACCGTCCCGAGGTGCGCAACGCGTTTCGGCCGCACACCGTCGACGAGCTGTACCAGGCGCTGGATCACGCCAGGATGTCTCCGGACGTCGGCGTGGTGCTGCTGACCGGCAACGGGCCCTCCCCCAAAGACGGCGGCTGGGCGTTCTGCTCCGGGGGCGATCAGCGCATTCGCGGGCGCAGCGGCTACCAGTACGCCGCCGGGGAGACCGCCGACACCGTCGATGCGGCCCGGGCGGGCAGGCTACACATCCTGGAGGTGCAGCGGCTGATCCGGTTCATGCCCAAACCGGTGATCTGCCTGGTCAACGGCTGGGCCGCCGGCGGCGGGCACAGTTTGCATGTGGTGTGCGACCTCACCCTGGCCAGCCGCGAGCACGCGAGGTTCAAGCAGACCGACGCCGACGTCGGCAGCTTCGACGGCGGGTACGGCAGCGCCTACCTGGCCCGGCAGGTGGGCCAGAAGTTCGCTCGCGAGATCTTCTTTCTGGGCCGGACCTACACCGCCGAGCAGATGCACCAGATGGGCGCGGTCAACGACGTGGTGGACCATGCCGATCTGGAAGCCACCGGCGTGCAGTGGGCCAAGGAGATCAACGGCAAATCGCCTCAGGCGCAGCGCATGCTGAAGTTCGCCTTCAACCTGCTCGATGACGGCCTGGTGGGTCAGCAACTGTTCGCCGGGGAAGCCACCCGGCTGGCCTACATGACCGACGAGGCGGTCGAGGGCCGCGACTCGTTCCTGGAGAAGCGCGATCCGGACTGGAGCCGGTTCCCCCGCTACTTCTAGGGGCGATCGCCTGCCGCGAGCCCCCGCCTAGACTCGCCAACCATGAGCAAGAGCCCGCTGCGCCGCCTGACCGAGGCGGCCTTCCTGACCGCAATGCGGCCGCCCGTCGCGCCGCAACTGCTGGCATACCGGCCGCTGGCCAAGCCGATCGAGCTGCGCGGCAAGCGGGTGCTGCTCACCGGCGCCTCCTCGGGTATCGGCGAGGCCGCGGCGGAGCGGTTCGCCGCCGAGGGCGCCACCGTGGTCGCGGTGGCCCGCCGTAAGGACCTGCTCGACGAGGTCGTGGCACGGATCACCGCCGCCGGCGGCCAGGGCATCGCGATTGCCTGCGACCTGTCCGACATGGCGGCCATCGACGCTTTGGCCGCCGACGTCGAAGCCCGTCTGGGCGGGGTGGACATCCTGGTCAACAACGCCGGGCGTTCCATTCGGCGGCCGCTGGCGGAGTCGCTGGACCGCTGGCACGACGTCGAGCGGACCATGACCCTGAACTACTACTCGCCGCTGCGCCTGATCCGCGCGATCGCCCCGGGCATGCGCCAGCGCGGCGACGGGCACATCATCAACGTCGCCACCTGGGGTGTGATGAGCGAAGCCTCACCGCTGTTCGGGGTGTACAACGCCTCCAAGACGGCGCTGTCGGCGGTCAGCCGCGTCATCGAAACGGAGTGGGCCGGCGAGGGGGTGCATTCCACCACGCTGTACTACCCGCTGGTGGCCACCCCGATGATCGCGCCCACCAAAGCCTTCGAGAACCGCCCGGCATTGAGTTCCGGCGAGGCCGCCGAATGGATGATCACCGCGGCGCGCAGCCGACCGGTGCGCATCGCCCCGCGCATCGCGGTGACCGCGCGCGCCCTGGATGTGGTGGCCCCGGGCTTGGTCACCTCGGTCATGCAGCGCGGTCGCTGATACCGCGGCGCCGAACGTGCTAGACACGCAGGCATGGAGATTCTGGCCAGCCGGGTCTTGCTCCGCCCGGTCGACTACCAACGCTCGCTGCGGTTCTACCGTGACGAGATCGGGTTGGCGATCGCCCGCGACTACGGCGCCGGAATGGTGTTCTACGCCGGCCAGTCGCTGATCGAACTCGCCGGGCACGGCAACCCGCGCGTTGCTCCACCACCGTTCCCGGGGGCACTGTGGCTGCAGGTGCGCGACGTCGCCGCGACTCAGGCCGAACTGCAGGAGCGTGGCGTGCCGATCGCCCGGGAAGCACGCCAGGAGCCCTGGGGTCTGCGTGAGATGCATGTCACCGATCCGGACGGCCTGACGCTGATATTCGTGGAGGTGCCCGCCGAGCATCCGCTGCGGCGCGACACCCGCCAGGCCAAACAGCCCGAGGCGTCAGGTTAACGAACGGCAAACAGTTCGAAACGTCTCGACATACACCGGCGTTTCCCACCGGCGATGGTTAGACAACGGCCCCATCGAGGCACCAGAATCAGTGCCGTGATGCTCCCGTGAGCCTTGATCTGTTCCTTTTGATCATCGTGGTAGTCACGGCTTTGGCCTTCGACTTCACCAACGGCTTCCATGACACCGGAAATGCGATGGCGACGTCGATTGCCAGCGGTGCGCTCAAGCCCAAGGCAGCGGTCACCCTGTCGGCCTGCCTGAACCTGATCGGCGCGTTCCTGTCCACCGCGGTCGCGGCGACGATCGCCAAGGGGCTGGTCGACGCCCAGCTGGTGAGCCTGGAACTCATTTTCGCCGGCCTGGTCGGCGGCATCGTGTGGAACCTGCTGACCTGGTTGCTCGGCATTCCGTCGAGCTCGTCGCACGCCTTGATCGGCGGCATCGTGGGCGCGATGATCGCCGCGGTGGGCGGCCACGGGGTGATCTGGAGCGGCGTGGTCTCAAAGGTGCTGGTCCCGGCGGTGGTCGCCACCCTGATCGCCACGGTGATCGCCTCCGTCGGCACCTGGCTGGTCTACCGCGCAACCCGCGGCGTGGACGAGAAGCGGTCCGAGAAGTTGTTCCGGCGTGGCCAGATCGGTTCGGCCGCGTTGGTGTCCCTGGCGCACGGCACCAACGACGCGCAGAAGACCATGGGTGTCATCTTCCTGGCCCTGATGTCCTACGGCGCCGTCAGCACGTCCGAAACCCTTCCCCCGTTGTGGGTGATCGTCAGCTGCGCGCTGGCCATGGCCGCCGGCACCTACACCGGCGGCTGGCGCATCATCCGCACCCTGGGCAAGGGACTGGTCGAGATCAAGTCTCCCCAGGGCATGGCGGCCGAGTCGTCGGCCGCCGCCGTCATCCTGCTGTCCAGCCACTTCGGCTACTCGCTGTCCACCACCCAGGTCGCCACCGGTTCGGTGCTCGGCAGCGGCGTCGGCAAGCCCGGCGCACAGGTCCGCTGGGGCGTCGCCGGGCGGATGGCATCGGCCTGGCTGGTGACCCTGCCCATGGCCGGCGGCGTCGGCTCCGGCGCGTACGGCCTGGTGCACGGCATCGGCGGCTACTTCGGCATCGCCGTCGGCGTGACCCTGCTGATCACGGCGGTGCTGGCGATCTGGCTGCGGTCGCGCCGCGCCCGTATCGACCACAGCAACGTCAACGCCGAATGGGACGGCACCCTGACCGGCGGCCTGGACGCCCCGGGCGTGCGGCCCGAGGAAGCCGGTCAGGAAGTCGAGCGCGCCCTGCGCGCGGCGCTCGAAGCCGGCACCGACGAGGCGAAGCTGGCGGCTGTGCCCGATACCCCCGCCCCGGCCCGCGAGGTCATCCGCTCATGAGCCAGTGGTTCAACTTCGACGCCACGCTGAAGATCCTGGTTTTCGGCCTGCTGGTCGGTGGACTGCTGCCGGCGCTGTTCGCCGTCGGCGTCCGGGTGAACGCGGCCGGCACCAGCGCCTCCGCGGTGGACGCCGGGACGCCCGGCCTGCGCCGGTCGCTGTTGGTGGCTCTGAGCTGGACGATCTTCCTGGTTGTGCTGGCCGTGGCGATCCTCGGGGTGCTGTTCATCGCCCGCGACTTCCTGGGCCACCATCTGGGTTGGTACCTGCTGGGCGCCAAGCACGGCTGACCCGGCTCGACAAGGTCCCGGTTCTGCTGCAAAAATCCGCACGGTGACCTTGGAGCTGTTCCTGTTGATCACGGTTGTGATCACCGCCCTGGCTTTCGACTTCACCAACGGCTTCCACGACACCGGCAACGCTGTGGCCACCGGGATCGCCAGCGGTGCTCTCAAGCCCAAGACGGCGGTGACGCTGTGCGCGACGCTTAATCTTGTCGGCGCGTTCATGTCCACCCAGGTGGCGGCCACGGTGGCCAAAGACCTCGTGGTCACCAATCTGGTGACGCTGGAGGTGATGTTCGCCGGACTCGTCGGCGGCATCGTGTGGAACCTGACCACCTGGCTTTTCGGCATCCCGTCCAGCTCGTCGCACGCCTTGATCGGCGGCGTCGTGGGCGCCATGCTGGCCGCCGCCGGCACGGCCGGGGTGCGCTGGCCCGGGGTGGTCTCGAAGGTGCTGGTGCCCACGGTGATCGCCGTGCTGGCCGCAACCTTGATCGCCACCGTCGGCACCTGGCTGGTGTACCGGTTGAGCCGGGGCGTCTCGCGAAAACGCACCCTGCGGGACTTCCGGCGCGGCCAAGTGGTCTCCGCGGCCCTGATGTCGCTGGCGCACGGCACCAACGACGCCCAAAAGACCATGGGCATGATCTTCCTCGCCTTGATCTCCTACGGGGCCGCCCACAAGACCGATGTCACACCGCCGCTGTGGGTGATCGTGTCGTGTGCGGTGGCGATGGCCGCCGGCACCTATTTCGGCGGGTGGCGGGTTATCCGCACCTTGGGCAAGGGACTCGTCGAGATCGAATCCCCCCAGGGGATGGCTGCCGAGTCGTCCTCGGCGGCCATCATTTTGCTGTCCAGTCACTTCGGCTACTCACTGTCGACCACGCAGGTAGTGACGGGTTCGGTGTTGGGATCGGGTCTGGGAAGGCCCGGCGCCACCGTGCGTTGGGGAGTCGCCCGCCGGATGGCGACCGCCTGGTTGATCACGCTGCCGCTGGCCGGCGCCATCGGGGCAGGCACTTACCAGATGATCCACCGCATCGGCGGCTACCCCGGCACCATCACCGGGGCGGTACTGCTGGTGGGAGCCTCCGCACTCATCTGGCTGCAGTCGCGCAAAGTCCCGGTCGACCACACCAACGTCACCGCCGACTGGGGCGCCCATATGACGGATGGTCTCGAAGTCATTGCGCCCCAACCGGATGCACCCAGCGTTGCGGACAAGGTAGGCACCGAGGAGGTCGGCGCGTGACCACCTTGAGCAGCTGGTTCGACTACGTTGCGACAGCGAAGATCCTGATCTTCGGCCTGCTGGTCGGCACCGCACTGCCGGCGTTGTTCGCCGTCGGCGTCCGACTGGGTGACGCAGCCGACACAGCGACGCATTACCGCCGAGAGCTGATCCTGCTGCGGTGGACGGTCTTCGCGGTGTTAATCGCCGCCGTGGCGGTCGGGGTGCTGTTCATCGCCCGCGACTTCATCGAGCATCGGATCGGCTGGCAGTGGGAAGACTGGGGCACGTGGGACGAGGTGTTTGGCTTTGACTAGACGTACTATGGCAGCCGACATGTTCCTGGCGGTGTCGGTGCGGGAAGTTGACGCGGTATGAACAAGTTTCTCACCTCGATCGTCGCCTGGCTGCGCGCCGGGTATCCCGACGGCGTGCCGCAGAATGACTACGTTCCGCTACTGGCACTGCTGTCGCGGCGGCTGACCAACGACGAAGTCAAAGACGTCGCCCGCGAACTGATCGGCCGCGGGGAGTTCGACCGCATCGACATCGGCGTGCTGATCGCCCGTCTGACCAACGAACTGCCCGCCACTGAGGATGTCGAACGGGTACGTGAGCGGCTGGCGGCAAAGGGCTGGCTGCTCGATGACGCCCCCACCAACGGAGGCAACCCATAGCACTCCTGCGTGCGCTGGCGATTCCGCCCGGCGGTGCCGTTGCCGCGCTCCTGCCCGCCCTGCAGGAGGTTTTGGATGGGCGAAACGACGCATTCACGCCGGTAGGCCCGGACACCGATCCATCGACCCTGACCGCATTGCGGGTGGGTGAACCCATCAGCGACGACCTCGCGCTGGTGGTGACCACCTCGGGAACCACCGGGACGCCCAAGGGCGCCCTGCTGACAGCGGCGTCTCTGATGGCCAGCGCCACTGCCACGCACGAGCGACTGGGCGGACCAGGCCGCTGGCTGCTGGCCCTGCCGGCCCACCATATCGCCGGCATCCAGGTGCTGGTGCGCAGCGTTGCTTCGGGTATGGACCCCGTAGAGCTCGATGTGACAACAGGTTTCGACGTCGCGCAGTTACCCGCAGCGGTGTCGGCACTCGGATCTGGCCGGCGCTACACCTCACTGGTCGCCACCCAACTGGCCAAGGCGCTGACAGTCCCGGCTTCCGCGGCCGCACTGGCGGAGCTGGACGCGGTGCTGCTGGGCGGAGGCCCGGCACCGCAACCGGTACTGGACGCCGCAGCAACCGCAGGAGTGCGGGTGGTGCGCACCTACGGCATGAGCGAAACCGCCGGCGGTTGCGTCTATGACGGGATTCCGCTGTCGGGCGTCCGGGTGCGCATCGGCAGCGAGGGCCGTATCACGATCGGCGGTCCCACCCTGGCCCGCGGTTATCGCAATCCGGTTGAGCCGGACCCGTTCGCGCAGCCAGGATGGTTTGTCACCGATGACGTTGGCGCCCTTGATTCCTCGGGCCGTCTGACGGTGCTCGGCCGAGCCGATGACGCCATCAGCACCGGCGGCCTGACGGTGCTTCCCGGTCCGGTGGAGTCGGCGTTGTCGACCCATCCCGCGGTGGCCGAGTGCGCGGTGTTCGGGATCGACGACGATCGACTGGGGCAGCGCGTGGTCGCCGCGGTCGTGCCGGCGCCCGGTGCGGCACCGCCGACCCTGGAAGAGCTGCGCGCCCATGTCGCGAAGTCTCTGGACACTACGGCCGCGCCCCGCGAGCTGCATCTCGTCGCCTCGCTCCCCCGGCACGGGATCGGCAAACTGGATCGAAAAGCACTGGCGCACCAGTTCTCTGCCGGCCGGAAAGCGTCAGGCTAGACCGCGAGCCCGAATCGCCGCCAGCGAGCCGGCCCTGCGCGGTCACCGGGTGAGAAGTTCAGTCCGCCCCACTACTCGAGCCACCGCTCGAGCCGCTGGAGCCGCCGCTGGAACCACCGCTCGAGCCGCCGGAGGCGCCGCTCGAGCCGCTACTCGAGCCGCCGGAGTCGCCGCTGGAGCCGCTACTGCCCGACGATGCCCCGGCGTCGCCGCCTGAGCCCGCGGAGCTCGATCCGCCGCCGCCGGAATCGCCGGCGGTGCCGCCGGAACCGGCGGAAGTACCGCCGGAGCCACCTGATTCACCCGAGGGGCCCCCCGACGTAGCGCCGGAGCCGCCTGTGCCGTCCGACCCGGATGTTCCCGAACCCGAACCGCCGGAGCCGGAAGTCCCCGAACCGGAACCGTTCGACCCGGAAGTCCCCGAACCCGAACCGCTGGAACCGCTCGTGTCTCCGCCCTGTCCACCGGAACCGGATCCGCCCGCGTCGCCGCCCCCGTCGCCACCCCCGGAACCGCTGCCTTCAGAACCCCCGGTGTTGCCGCCGGACCCGCCGGTGTTGCCGCCGGAACCACTGTCGCCGGAACCGCCTGAACCGCTGCCGGATTCGCCCGGGTTGCCGCCTGGGCCGTTGCCTCCCGTATTGCCGCCCGAGCCGGCATCGCCGCCGGAGTGACCACCTTCGCCGTGGTCGCGACCTGGCCCGACACCTCCCCCACCGTTACCCGAGCCGGGCAGCCAACCGCCGCCGCCCCCGACGGGTCCGGTGATGATCGGGATCGGAATCGGGAACGGGATCACCGCAGGAGGCGCCGGGGATGCCGGCACCGCCGGCGGAACAACCACGGCCGGAGCTGGATTCACGGGCGCCACAATGGAGTTCAGCGGCGGAACCTGCGGAACGGACGTGGGCACCGGCTTGGGTACCGGCAGCACGGGCATGAAGTTGCCCGGCACCGGCTGGGACTGGGGCGGCGGCACCACCGGGGGCTGCGACGTTGTGGACGCGGCGGTCGGGCGGATGCCGATGGTCACCGCCACCGCCAGTGCCGCGCATCCGGCCACCAGAATTCCCCCGACCGAGCTGCCCACCAGAAGTGCACGCCCCACCGGCGGCAGTGGAGCCTGTTCGTCGGCTTCAGCGGGGTCAACTCCCCCGTAGTCGGCCTCGTAGCCTTCGTAGTCGTTCTCGGCGTACTCCACCGGCAGCAACTCACCGTCGTCGTCGGTCATCGAATACGCCAGCTGCTGCTCCGGCTGGCCTTCGGCCACCGCTGGCGCCAGCTCCGTGGACGCTGCCTCCACGGCGCTGGCCTGCGTCACCGCCGGTGCGGTCATGGTCGCGTCGCCGGCCGGTCCGGCGGGCAACCACGTGGTCTGACCGTCCTCGTCGGTGGCGTTGCGCGCCAGCGCCACGGCCGAACGCGCCTGGGCCAGCTCGGCGACGTTCTCGACCCCCGCCTCCTCCAGGGCCCGGCGGAGCTGGGCGAGCAATTCCGCGTCCGACCAGCACAGTCGCGTCGCCGCCAACCGGTGGCCCTCGTGGGCCAGCATGCGGTGCGTACCGAGCACGGTGTCGGTCAGCGTTTCGACTGGATTGCGCGTCAGGTCGAGCATCGACTCGTCGAGGACGGCATCGCCGTAGCCGTCCGACTCGACGAGCGCCAGCCGGGCGAGCGCGCCGGTGATCGACACCCCGAGCGCGACGTCCATTACGCGTCTCCTTCCGCGGCCACTCGATTAGCCAGTCTAGCCGCGCCTGACCGAGAGCCGAACGGCCTGATCGTCGCAGGTCCACGGCGTAGGTGCCGCTCGCGGCTATGGTGAGCAGGTGATCGCCGAGTCGACCAGGGCCTGGAATTTCGGCCGCGATGCGACGGCCGCAGCACTGCTGATCACGGCCTCGGCCCTGCCGTGGAGCGTGTACCTCGGCGTCGGAATCCCGGACACCACGGCGTGGTTGGCGGTTGCGCTGGCCGTCGCCACGGTGCTCGCAGTCGCGGCGATCGCCGCCACCTACGCCGGGCCCTGGGCGATCACGCGTGAGCCCGCCGATCCGGCCGCCACCGCGGCGCTGCGACTGCTGCTGGCCACGCCGTATCTGCTGTTGGTGCTCGGTGTGGTAGCCGCCGACGTGCTGCAGACGGTGCGCTACGGGGGAAGCCCGCGCCCGCCGGGCGGGGTGGGCCCGGGCGCCTTGCTGGGCACCGCAGGGGCGTTGCTCGCCGCACAACCGGTACTTGCCGGACCGGTGCGGCTGTGGCGGCGCACAGTCCGGGCCCTGGGGTACGCATCGATCGCCGGTGCCACCCTGAGCACGCTGTTCAACCTCTATTGGCGGGTGAGGTTCGCCCTGCCCGACGCACAGTCCGCCGACGGCTTCGGCCGCGAGCAGGTGGCGATCATCGCGACCGCCCTGGTGTACGGGGCGGTGGCATGGGTCACGGTGCTCTTCGCCTCGCGGTGGGTGCTACTGCGCGACAAGGCATCCCAACTCAGCGTTGTCCTTCTCGGCGCAGCCACTGTGGTTTCCGCACTCCTGGTGTGGGTGCTGCCGGTGGGCCGCGACATCGACGGCTTTCACGGCATCGCCCAGAACACCTCCACGGCGGGGGTCGGTTTCGAGGGCTATCTGGTGTGGGTGGCGGCCGGGGCATTGCTCGCGGTAGCCGCGGCACGCGACGCGTCGCCGACGACGTGGCTGGCGGCGACCCGCAACACGCTGCTGCTCATCGCGGTCTGGAGTTGCGGGTCGGCCCTCATGCGCATCGTCGACCTGAGCGTCGCTGCCGGCCTGGACCTGCCGCGTTCGCCCTACGACAGCGTTGCGATGGGCGCGTTCGACGTGGTGAGCGCGGCCCTGGCGATCTGGCTGCGGCTCAACCTGGGCAGTCGATCCCTGCCGGCGCCCGCCGTCTGGTCGGTGAGTGCCGTCCTCGTCGGCTTCACGGTGGCGCGCGTGGTGGTGGGCGTCGGTCTGGCTCCACGGCTCACCGAGGCCCAGCGCGTCGCAGCGGCGGCGAACCCGGTGTACGGCAACGGACTCGCGCAGCAGATCACCAGCACCTTCGACGTGGTGCTGTGCGGGCTTGCCCTGTGCGGCCTGGCGGTGGCAATCGTCGTCGGACGCCTGACGGTGCCCGCCCACGACCGCCACAAGCCCGGCGAGCCCGGCGCACCGCGCATCTTCCGATCAGCGAACTCTCCCACCGCCGCACCCACGGGTGGACCAAAGATCTATCGGGGCAGCGACGATGCAGCCGAAGACGGCGACGTGGTGCAGGGCAGCTCGAGCGGCGACTGAGTGCCTTCGCGCGGCCAGCACGAGCACCGGTGCACCGAGGCGTTTATCGAACTCCGACGACGGGTAGCCGAAACTTTCTGCTCGTGAGCGCGGGCAAACAATACGGATGAAGGTCACGATGGACATCACTGCACTGGTCACAACGACAACACGGCGCATCGCTCGGTATCTGGGCGCAGCGATGGTGCTGGGCGGTGCCGCACTGGTGGCCCCCGGCGTCCCATCCGTCTCGGCGCAACCCTGCCCCGACGTGGAGGTGGTGTTCGCGCGCGGCACCGGCGAGCCACCCGGCGTCGGCGGCATCGGTCAATCCTTCGTCGATGCGCTGCGGGCCAAGGTGGGTGAGCGCTCCTTCGAGGTGTATCCGGTCAATTACGCCGCCAGCAATGATTTCGGCGGCGGTGTCGACTTCGCCCGCACCGTGGTCGACGGTATCCGAGACGCCGGCACCCATATCGAGAACACCGCCGCGAACTGCCCCAACACCCGCATCGTGCTGGGCGGCTTCTCACAAGGTGCGGCGCTGGCCGGCTACACCACGTCGGCCGAGGTTCCCAAAGAAGTCCCCGCCGCCTACCTCGCCTACCTCCCCCAGCCGATGCCGCCGTCAGTGGCCAACCACGTTGCGGCGGTCGTCTTGTTCGGCAAGCCTTCGGCGGAGTTCCTTGCGCCCAACGGCGCGCCACCAGTGCGGATCGGTCCACAGTATGCGTCCAAGGCCTTGGAACTGTGCGCCGACGGCGACACCATCTGCAACGGCGCTCCCGCCGGCGGGCCGCCCTTCGCACATGCGTCGTACGGCGTCAACGGCATGACTGAGCAGGGCGCCGAGTATGCGGCCGCCCACCTCTGAGCGCCGCTACGTCGATTCAGGGCAGTTCGAACGGCAGCTGAATACCCGCATGCGGTAGGCAGTGCGTGCAGGTGCGCTCGGCGTCGATCTGTTCGATGGCTTGGTGCACCAGGTTTTTGAACGGCTCGATGTTCTTCTGGAACTCGGCGAACACGTCGACGGCCTTCACGCCGGCGCCGACGTCGACACCGGCATCCAAGTCGGTGACCAGAGCTACCGCGGCATAACACATTTCCAACTCCCGGGCCAGCACCGACTCGGGATACCCGGTCATGTTGACCAGCCGGAATCCGGCCGCGGCGAACCATTGACTTTCGGCGCGGGTGGAAAAGCGCGGGCCCTGGATCACCACCATGGTCCCGCCGTCGACGACGTCGGGCAGCCCGGTCACCGCGGCCCGCAGCGCCGGGCAGTACGGATCGGCGAACTCGACGTGCACACCGCCGTCGTCGAAGTAGGTGTCGACACGGCCGCGGGTGCGGTCCACCAGCTGGTCGGGGACCACCACCGAGCCGGGGGGCAGTTCCGGAGTCAGGCTGCCGACCGCACAGGGCGCCAGGATCCGCCGCACTCCCAGCGCCCGTAGCGCCCACATGTTGGCCCGATAGGGAACCGTGTGGGCCGAATACTCGTGCGCCGCGCCGTGCCGCGGCAGAAAGGCGACCTCGTGGCCGCCGACCGCACCGACGGTGATCTCGGCGCTGGGGCTCCCGTAGGGGGTGTCGCTGGTGACGCGGCGCGCGTCGTCACCGAAGAACGAATAGAAGCCGCTACCGCCGATCACGCCCAGCATGTCCGCCGCTTCCTCCTGATCTCGGTGGTACCTCGCCGCTGACGGCCACCCCGATCGGGTCGTCACCGCCGAGCACGTTCCGCCGCTCATGCAAGGATCGTGCGGTGGCCAGCTTCGCACAATGGATAGAGGGGGCACGTCCCCGCACCCTGCCCAATGCGATCGCCCCTGTGGTCGCCGGAACGGGCGCGGCCGCGTGGCTGGGCGCCGCAGTGTGGTGGAAGGCCTTGCTGGCGCTGACCGTCGCGGTGGCGCTGATCATCGGGGTCAACTACGCCAATGACTACTCCGACGGCATCCGGGGCACCGACGACGATCGCAGCGGCCCGGTGCGCCTGGTGGGCGCCAGGCTGGCGAGCCCCCGGGCGGTGCTGTCCGCAGCGATCGCCGCGCTGTCGGTGGCAGCGCTGGCCGGTTTGGTGCTGGCCCTGCTCACCGCGCCCTGGCTGCTGGCAGTGGGGGCGGTCTGCATTGCCGGAGCATGGCTCTACACCGGCGGGTCGCGACCGTACGGCTACGCCGGCTTCGGCGAGATCGCGGTCTTCGTGTTCTTCGGTCTGGTCGCGGTGCTGGGCACCCAATACACCCAGGCTCTGCGGATCGACTGGGTCGGCGGCGCGCTGGCGGTCGGGGTGGGCGCGCTGTCCTCGGCGGTGCTGGTGGCCAACAATCTGCGCGACATCCCCACCGACGAGCCGGCCGGCAAACTGACGCTGGCGGTCCGGCTCGGCGACGCCCGCACGCGGGTCCTCTACACGCTGCTGCTGGCGTTGACCGGACTGATGACGCTGGCCCTGATGCGGGCCACGCCGTGGTGCGCAGTCGGGCTGATCGCCACGCCGCTGGCCCTGCGCGCGGCTGCGCCGGTGCGCTCCGGACTGCGCGGGGCGGCGCTGATCCCGGTGTTGCGCGATACCGGCCTGGTCATGTTGGTGTGGGCAACCGTGGAGGCGACGGCGTTGTTTCTGCGCTGACGGGGCCGAAACCCGGTCAGACCGGTTGAGGTGTCCAGGGCCGATCCCAATGGTCGCGGACCGCGACATCGGCCAGTGGTTTGCGTCGGACCCGATGGTGGTGTCCTCGTGGCCAGCCCACGGTGACCAAGGTCGCGACCTTCCAGGTATCGGGGATGCCGACGATCCGGCGCAACTCGGCGTCGCAGGCGTCCTGCCACAGGGTGATGGCCGCGCCCAGCCCCTGCGAACGCGCCGCCAGCAGGAAGTTCTGGACGGCGGGGAACACCGAGCCCCCCTGCTGCAACTCCGTGGTGCCCCGCTGCGGCTGCACGCAGAACAACACCAGAGCGGGTGCGCCGCCACCGACGCGCATGTGTTCGGCCATGGTGCGCAATGTGCGTGATTTGGGATCGTCGGCGCTGTCGGTGACGTCCGGCAGCCGGTAGAAGTCCTTCATCACCTCCCAGGTGCGCTGCGCGGCGGTGGTGACGAGCGCACGCAATTCCGGCGAGTTGAGCACCACGAACCGCCAGGGTTGCCCGTTGCCGCCCGAGGGTGCCCAGGACGCCGCCGTCAGGCACTTCTCCAGCATCTGATCGGGAACGGCCTCGTCGCGGTAGCGCCGCACCGCCGTCGCGGTGCTCATCACCGTCCACAGATCGTCCGAGACCGGCTCAACCGAGTTGTGGTTCATGCACCCTCCGCGGCAGGACCCCTTGCCAGGTACCGCCCCGCACCGGCCCGGTGACCAACGGCAGATCCAGGGTCGACAGCAGGCCCGGTTCTGCGCGAATCACCGCCGGGATCGCATTGAGCTCTCGCATCACCGTCGCGTAGGTGAGCCCGCGCATGTTGTTTCCGCGCCCGTGCATCTCGATGTCGACGGTGTAGGTCGGCAACCCGTCGACGATCACCCGGTAACCGCCGTGCGGTGATTGATGCTGCGGCCAGTCCGGTGCCGCATGCTCACCCATCCGGGTGATGTGCTCGAGCACGACACGTTCCTCGCCGTCCAGTATTCCGGCCAGCTTGAAGCGCATACCGCCCATGGTTCCGGGCTCCACCCAGCCGGAGGCGACCTGGTAGCGCTCGGTGGCCAGCCACTTGTCGATCGTCGTCTCGACACGATCCAGGGGCAGACCGACGCCGTCCGCGACCAGGTGGACGATCGGCGACCACAGCGCGGCCAGCCGCGCCGGGTCGAACAGCGGGGCCGGGTAATCCGGCGTATGACCGAAACCCATGAAATCGAACATGATCTCCGGTTGGGCGATCGGGCCGTAGTCGAGGATCTCCAGCATCGTGATGGTGTCGACCCTGCTGCTGAACCCGGTCATCGTCAGCGCGATGACATCGTTCGCCCAGCCGGGGTCAACGCCGCTGTTGAACAGACTGGTGCCGCCCTCGCGGCAGGCGTCCTGGAGAAGCTTGACGGTTTCGCGGTCGGCCGCGGGTGGATAGCACAGTGGCACAAGGGATGTGCACACCACGTTCTTGCCTGCGCGCAGACAGCGCGCGACATCCTCGGCGGCCTCCCGGTAGCGGTAATCGCCGGAGGCGAAGAACGCGACCACCTCGGCATCGATCGCCAGCGCGGCATCGATGTCGCGGGTAGCGATCACCCCGGTCGTGGGCATGCCACAGATCTCCCCGGCGTCGCGCCCGGCCTTGGACTCCGAATGCACGATCAGCCCGACCAGGTCCAGCCCGGGATGCGCAATGAGCGCGCGCAACGCTCCGATACCCACCTGACCCGGCCCCCAGAGGATCACCCGTGGGTTATCGGCCACCGGGCACCGCCGTCAGCAGCTCACGCAGGTTGGCGCCGACGATACGTTCGATCACCGGTTCGTCCAGGGCGGCGATCTCCGGTGTCAGCTCCGCCGGATGGGCCAGCCCTTCTGGGTGCGGGTAGTCCGAGCCGAACAGCACTCGATCCGCGCCGATCAGGTCGATGAGCCCGGCCATATCCTCCTCGTGGAACGGGTTCACCCAGATGTGTCGCTTGAACGCGGCGACCGGATGTTCGCCGAACTCGGCCGGCATCTTCTTGTAGACGCGATCGAAGAGGTCGATCAGCCGCGGCACCCAGTTGCCGCCGTTCTCGACGACACCGACCCGCACCCCGGGGTGGCGGGTGAAGACACCGTGCGCGACCAGCGCGGCGCAGGTGTCCAGGATCGAGCGGGCGTCCTCGTACACGATCGTCTTGAACGCATCGGGCTTGAACGGCTGGTACTCGGCGCCGGCGCCCTCCCAGTCGCGGCTGTAGCGGTCATAGCCGGAATCGCAGGCATGCATGAGCACCGGAATCCCGTGCTGACTCAGACGCGCCCAGAACGGATCGAAGTACGGCTGTCCCATCGAGGTGGTCCGGCCCGAGGGCGTTGCCACCGGCCGCGGGTTCACCAGCACGGCACGCGCCCCGTTCTCGACGCACCAGTCGAGTTCGGCGACGGCCTTGTCGACATCGGGCAGGGTGATCACCGGTGTCGCAAAAATACGTCCGCGGTAATCGAAGCTCCACTCCTCCAACAGCCACCGGTTGTACGCGTGGACCACCGCGTGCGCCAGCTCGATGTCGTCGGTCATTCGCTCTTCGAGCATTCCCCCGGTGGTGGGAAACATCACGCAGGCGTGGACGCCCTGCTCGTCGAGCAGAGCCAGCCGCTGATCGGCGCGGCGGAACGAGTCCGGGCAGGCGATGGGATCGGCCAGCTCCCGCAACGACTTACCGTCGGGATTGATCCCGCGGAAGTAGTCGGCCCAGGCCCCCGGCGAGGCCACTACCTCGTACGTCGGGTTGGGGATGGTGTCGGTCAGCCGCCCCTTGATCATCAACTTCGTCTGGCCGCCGACCTGTATCCACTGGATGGCGTCGCGATACTGCCGCGGGAGATGCCGCGTGTATGCGTCGGCGGGCTCGTACAGATGGTTGTCGGCGTCCCAGATCTCACGGACGGGAGGGGCCACGGCGACTCCTAAGTTACGTGTGAGAATATACCTTCTCATCAGCCGATAACATTATTACCATAGCGGGAAGAGGGAGAGCGGTGGGCGATTACCAGTTCCTGAAATGGCAGGCCTACGACGGCGGCAGCATCGTCCGGATATCACTGAACCGGCCGGATCAGCGCAACGCGCAGAATCGCGGCATGCTGGTGGAACTCGACGAGGCGTTCGGCGCCGCCGAGGCCGACGACAACGTCCGGGTGGTCATCCTGGCCGGCGAGGGCAAGATGTTCTCCTCCGGCCATGACATCGGGTCCAAGCAGGCGATCAGCGAGTACCTGCCCGGCCCCGGTCAGCACCCGACGGCGGCCATCAACGGCGGAACGCGGGAGGGCGCCGAGAAGTGCATGCTGCAGGAGTGGCACTACTTCTTCCAGAACACCCTGCGCTGGCGAAACCTGCGCAAGATCACCATTGCCCAGGTGCACGGCGATGTGTTCTCCGCCGGTCTGATGCTGATGTGGGCGTGCGATCTGATCGTCGGCAGTGAGGATGTGCGGTTCGCCGATGTGGTCGGCACCCGCCTGGGCATGTGCGGCATGGAGTACTTCGGCCACCCTTGGGAATTCGGCGCTCGCAAGGCCAAGGAACTCATGCTGACCGGCGACGCCATCGACATCCACGAGGCACACCGACTGGGCATGGTCAGCAAGGTCTTTACCCGTGACGAACTTCCCGACCGCACCCTGGAGTTGGCCCGCAGGATCGCCTCGGTGCCCACCATGGCCGCGTTGCTCATCAAGGAGTCGGTCAACCAGACCCAGGACAACATGGGCTTCTACAACTCGCTGCAGGCGTGTTTCACTCTGCACCAGCTGAATCACTCGCACTGGTCGGGCATCCGCGACGACAAGCTCGCCACGGCCGGCCCCGAGCAGGGCGTACCGGACTGGCGCAGCGCACCTCCGGTCGTCCTGGCCGTCAAGGATTAGGTTCGGGCGCTGGAATGACCGCCCATCAGCCGGTGGCGCCGTAGCGCGCGTCGGCGACCCGGTCCAGTGCGGTCAACGGATCTCCGTAGACCAGGGTCAAGCCGCGGGCCCGCCGATAGTACAACTGGACATCGGCCTCCATGCCGAAGCCGTATCCCCCGTGCACGTGCAGGCTGGTCCGGGTGGCATCCCGGGCGGACTCGGCGGCGAAGGCGAACGCCATGGCGGACAGCTCCGTTACCCGTGGAGTCTCGTCGGTGAACGCACACGCCGCCTCGAACGCCAGCAGCCGCGCACCGTCGACGGCCGTGGCACTGTCGGCCAGCGGGTGTGAGACCGCCTGGAAGGATCCGATCGCCACACCAAAGGCTTTGCGCTGCTGGGCGTACTGTGCACCCACCTCGACAGCGCGACCGCCGATACCGACCAGCGCAGCCGCGGTCAGCGTCAGCCACCGGTCCAGCGCAGACGAATGCAGGGCAATCGCTTGGGCGCCCTCGGCCAGGGTGACGGCGTGCGGGTCGATCGCCACGTCGGCCAACGGCAGGGCTCCCAGGTTGCCGACCACGGTTCTTTCGGCGGTGCTCGATGCCACCAGCCGATCGCCCACGAGCGCGATCACCGCGTCGGCGACCGCGCCCGCCGGCACCATTCCCAATTCCGAACCATGGGACCGGCGCGGCGCGAAGGTGATCAGTTTCTGACCCGACATCGCCGTTGCCAGCAGTTCGGCCCCCGGCCCGCCGCATGCCGCCAACAGCCCCGCAGCAACCTGGACCTCGATGACGGGAGCCGATCCTATTGCCCTGCCGTGCTGTTCGGCCAACAACGCCAGCTCGAGCACGGAGGCACCCCACCCACCGTCACATTCGGGTACGGCCATCTCCACGACACCCGTTTCCCGCAGCGCCAGCCACAGGGCGGCGTCGAAACCCGTCGGCTCGGCGGCGCGCACCCGCTCCGAAGTCGACTCACGCGCATACAGGGCGGCGAAGGAGTCGACGAGCTGACGCTGCTCGTCGGACAGGCTCAGGTCCAAGTCAGTGCCCCGTTCCAGCGGATATGATTGCTCTCACTTTTGAGATTAGCAGTATCGTCTAGGTGTTCCGGCGAGAGATTGGTGCCAGGCATGCATTTTCGACTCGACTCGGAGACCGCGGAATTCAGCGCTGAGGTACAAGCACATCTGCAGGAGGTGCTGACGCCCGAGTTCGAGGAGCAGACCTACCGCAGCGGGGTCTCCCATGACGAGAGCTTCGCCAAGGGCCTGGTGGACAAGGGCTACTTCGCCCCGGCCTGGCCGGTCGAGTTGGGCGGCCAGAATCGCGGACTGTGGGCCGAGCAGGTGGTCAAGGAACAGATGATGCGCTTCGACGCACCGGTATACCTGTCCGAGACAACCCGCATGGTGGCGAAGATCATTCAAACCGCCGGCACCCCCGCGATGCGGGAGAGGATCGTTGCCGACGCCATGCGGGGCGATATCACCATCGCGCTGGGATTCACCGAACCCGAGTGCGGCTCGGACGTCGCAGCGGCGACCACCCGCGCTGTGCGCGAAGGCGAGGACTGGATCATCAACGGATCGAAGATGTTCACCACCAACGGTCACATCGCCGACTACGTGTTCCTGCTCGCCAGGACCAGTCCGGACAAGCCGAAGCACAAGGGACTAACCATGTTCCTGGTACCGCGAGACAGCCCCGGGTTCGAGGCGCAGGCGGTCTGGACGCTGTCCGGGGAGCGCACCAACGTCACCTTCTACAGCGACGTGCGTATCGGCGACCAGTGGCGTATCGGCGAGATCGACGGCGGCTGGCAGGTGCTGCGGCTCTCGCTGGAGTACGAGCACGCCTCGGGCTGGGGGCCGCACATCGCCCGTCTTCTGCACCACGCCGAGCAGTGGGCGCAGGCGACCCCACCCGACGGTGGCGCGGTACCGATGAGCCGGCCCGATGTGCGACGCCGAATCGCCAGAGTCGCAATGGAGACCGAAGTCGCCACGTTGCTGCAGCGACGCTGTGTATGGCTCAGCGAGCAGGGCAGACAACCGGTCGCCGAAGGCCCGATGTCCAAGGTCTTCAGCACCGAAGCCCTGGAGCGTGCGAGTCAGGACATCGTCGAACTGGTGGGCCCTGACGGGGCCCGGGCCTATCTGGACCCGACCTCCCCCGAGCGGGGCAGGTTCGAACAGCTACTCCGGTTCGCCCTCGGTACCACGATCTACGCCGGCACCAGCGAAGTTCAACGATCGATCATTGCGCAACACGGCCTGGGTCTACCCCGTTAGCCTGCGCTACTTACGGGCCGTGCGCGCGCGCGACGGGCGCGAAGCCCGCACTGGCGCCGGCTTCTCGTCCGCCGGCGGCGAGATCGCCTGCTTACACCAGGCCCACAACTGATCTTCGGTGAGCTCGGCACCCTTGGTGCCGAGCTGGAACACGCCGATCTGCGCGAGTGCGGTCAGAGTCGAGTTCAACAGTGTGGTCAGCTGCGCGGGCGTCAGATCCCTGCGAACCAGACCGGCACGCGAACAGGCCGTCACGATCTTGGTGAGAAGCTTCTGATGCGGCTCCCAGATCTTCGCAAAGTCGGTGGGACGTTCGATCTCCAGGCTGAGGTTGTAGATGGTCATGACCCGACCGCCGGACTTCTCCGAGGATTCAGCACGGGAGAGGAATCCGCGGCAGAACGCTTCGAGTTGCTCCATCGGCCCGTCCGCGGCCGCGACCTCCTGGCGGATACTTTCGGTGAACTGACTGGTGACGTCTTCGTAGAGCGCGAGCAGCAGCTCTTCCTTGCCCGCAAAGTGCTGGTAGAAAGCCCGCAGACTCAGGCTGGAGCGATCGATCAGCGTCTGGATGGTGAAGTCGGCTCGCCCGGACTCTTCGATGAGCTCGAGAGCCGTGGCCAGGAATCGCGAACTCCGCGCAAGGGCGCGTGCCCGCGCAGCACTGAGTCGCCGGTCGATGGTTCGCTGTTGCCAGGTCGTGCCGGGGCTGTCCAGTTCGGCTTCGACAATCTCCAACTCGGCCGGCGCGCCGCCGGGAGTGCCTTTCTTCGCGTTCATGATGCCTCGAAGGATACGGGATCGCCGGCGAGAATTGTCCGTCTACCTACACGAGCATGTTGATTTTCGCCGGCCGCGCCCCGCCATCCCAGCACCGGGCGCGGTACCGATACGCTATCGTGGAAACGCGCATTCTCGTTTTTAACAAATACTTGCTGTCGGGCGTGGCGAAGGAGTACGGCGTTGAGTTCAATCAGCTCTGCAGATATTCCGATCGTCTCGCCGGACGACCACCTCGTCGAGCCGGCCGACCTGTGGACCAGCAGGCTGCCCGCGCGCTACCGGGACGTCGGGCCGCGAATCGTCAGGCACCGCGGACGTATGGACCCCAGTGTCACCTCCGACGTCGCGTTCATTGACGACGCGGGCGGCCGCGAAGCCGACATCTGGCATTACGAAGACGCCCTCATCCCGATCCCGCTCATCAGCGCGGCGGCGGCTACGAGATCGACGAACTCACCACCGACCCGATCACCTACGACGAGATGCGCCCCGGCTGCTACCGCGTCGCGGACCGTCTCGCCGACATGGATATCGCTGGGATCGAGGCCTCGGCGTGCTTCCCCAACACGCTCGTCCGGTTCTGCGGGCAACGATTCCTCTACGGCAAGGACAAAGACCTGTCCCTGCTCTGCGTCCAGGCCTACAACGACTTCCAGATCGACGAGTGGGGCGCGGGGTCGAACGGTCGGCTGATTCCACTCGGAATCATCCCGCTGTGGGACGCAGAGCTGGCCGCCAAAGAAGTGGAGCGGGTTGCGGCCAAAGGCATGCCCGCCGTCTGCTTCTCCGAGCTCCCCGCACGCCTCGATCTGCCGTCGATCCACAGCGGCTACTGGGACCCGTTCTTCGCCGCCTGCGAACGCAACAACGTCGGCATCATGATGCACATCGGGTCGAGCTCATCACTGACCAAGTCGTCGCCCGACGCCCCGCACGTGGTCACCAGTGCGCTCATGGCGGTCAACTGCACGATCGCACTGGTGGACTGGCTGTTCTCGGCCAAGCTGATGCAGTTTCCCCAGCTCAAGCTGGCGTTCGCCGAGGCACAGGCCGGTTGGATCCCCTATTACCTACAACGCGTCGACGAGGTGTGGGAAGACCGTCGGGGATGGGGCGGTATCCACCCGTTGCTCACCGCGCCGCCGAGCAGCCAGATACCCGGCCGGGTGTGGTTCTCGACCTTCGGCGATCCGGTGGCGTTTCGCATCCTCGACCTCATCGGGCCCGATCAGCTGATGTTCGAGACCGACTACCCGCACAACGACACCAACTGGCCACACAGCACCGAGGTCGCCAACAAGGCGACCGAAGGTCTCGATGAGGAAACCAAGCGAAAGGTATTGTCCACCAACGCGAAGAATTTCTTCGGCTTGGCGTAGGAGAACGGGCGAGGCTTCAAGCGCGAAAAGCGCGACGATCTAGCGCGCCTGCCACTGCGGCGTGCGCTTCTCCAAGAACGCTCGCGGTCCCTCGATCGCATCCTTGGTCAGTGCCACCTTCATGCGGTAGTTCTCGGCCAGCAACTCCGCCTCGTGAATCGGCAGCGTCAGGCCGTTGCGCACCGCCATCCGTGATCCGCGCACGGCCAGCGGCGCATTCGCGTTGACGATCTCGGCGATCTCCCAGGACCGGTCCAACAACGCGGCGTCTGGCACCACCTCGGTGAAGATGCCCAGATCGTAGGCCCGCTGGGCACTGAGCCGCTCATGACGCCCCATGAGCACCAGCCGCATCGCCACCGGAAGCGGCAGGATCCGGGCCAGTCGTACGGCTTCCCGCCCCGACGCCACGCCGATACTCACATGCGGGTCCATCAAGGATGCGCTCTCCGCGGCGATGGTGATGTCCGCCGTGGTGACCAGATCCATACCTGCACCGCACGCGATTCCGTTGACCGCACAGATAATCGGTTTGGTCATCTGCAGCCAGGGCGGTGTCGCCTCCTGCGGGGCATCCCACTGCCGCAGCGAGCTCAGGATGGGTTCGCCTTGGTTGTCGATTCCCGCGGCGTTTTCCATGTCGTGGTCGGCGGCCTTGTTGACATCGGCGCCCCACACAGCGCCCGGCCCGCGCCGGTGATGATCAGGGTCCAGATGTCCGATGACGTCTCGACCTCGGCGTACACCTCGGCCAGCTCGGCGATCATCTCGTCGTTGATGGCGTTGAGCACCTCGGGTCGATTGAGGGTCACACATGCCGTGTGCCCGCGCACCTCGAACTCGATCGTCTGGTATCCCACAGTCCTCACCTTCGCGTTGAGTCGAAATCCGCCGGGTCAGATTCGGCGTGTGGACGGAAACCGAACACGTCGTTGAACCGCTCGCAGTAGCGCGGCCACACATCGGGATTGAGCAGCCGGGGCGGCAGCTGGCCCGGCAAAGATCGCCTTCCACTGGGTCGCGGTGGCGACCGCGATATCGCGTGCCGCCTCGACGGTGATTCCGGCGGTGTGGGGGGTCGCCACGACATTGTCCATCTGCAGCAGCGGATCATCAGGCCGGGGCGGTTCGGTATGGAACACATCGAGGCCGGCCCCTGCTATCGCGCCGCTGCGCAAGGCGTCCAGCAGCGCGTGCTCGTCGTGGACCGGCCCGCGCGCGGTGGTGATGAAGTACGCCGTCGATTTCATCGCGGCAAACTCCGCGCGCCCGAGAAGTCCCTCGGTCTCGGCCGTCAGCGGACAGGTGACCTGGACGAAGTCCGAGCATCGCATCAGCTCGGCAAGCGCGACCCCGACCACCCCGAGTTCTGCTGCTCTGGCCTCGTCCAGATACGGATCGTAGGCGAGCACGTTCATCCCGAACGGAGCGCAGAGTTCCACGAGTCGAGAGCCGATCGCCCCGAGGCCGATGACCCCGAGAGTCTTGCCGAGCAGCTGAGTTCCGCGCAGGGTCAGCCGGTTCTCCACCGGTCCCGCGCGCAGGGCGCGGTCTGAGACGGTGATCTTCTTCGCCAGATCGAGCATGAACCCGAGCGCGTGTTCGGCCACCGCCTCCGCGCCGGGCCCCGAGTTGTTGCACACCGCCACACCGGCACGCGTGCAGGCCTGCACATCGATCACGTCGTAACCGGCCCCGGCAGAACAGACCGCCAACAGGTTCTCGCACCGTGCGATCAGCTCGGCCCCGGCCAGATACTGCGAGGCGCCGGGTAGTGACGCGGTGTCGGTACGGGTGGCCACCTGGTAGCCGTGCGCCGACTCCAGTACCGACCAGTTGCGTTCGGCCGGCGCCGACAGATCCAGCCTGACGACATCGATGTCGGCGGTCTCCAGCACGTCGCCGGCGACGGGGTCGGTCCACCGCTCGTATGCCAGCCGCGGGTACGTCCTGCTCACCGGCTTGGCTTGGGCTTCACCTGGGCGGCCTTGAACATGTCGGCCAGCTCGGCGTCAACATTCTTGTAGTCGTTGCGCGCTATGGAGCCGTCCCGGCCCGGCACTACGTCGTACCCGAGCCGCATGTCCTTGTTCTCCATGTGGAAGTACTCGCGGCCGAGCGGCAGTCGGCGGTCCTCGCGCGGCACCTCCATCCAGGCTCGCAGGAAGCAGCGCGCCTTCTTCGGGTCCGTGCTGCTGACGAAATCGGAGCGTGAGTGGCACATCGCAAAGTTATTGGCCACCGCGGCCTCCCCCGATTCGAGCCGGAACTCGACCTGTTGCTCGACGAGTACCCGCCGGAGCAACTCAATGGCCTCATTCTGTTCGGGCGTGAACTCGCGGCCCAGGGTCTTCATCGCGGGCAGGATGCTGCTGTACGTGAAGTTGATGCAGACCCGGCCGTCGACCTGCGAGAACACCGGCACGTCGTACGGCGTGACATCGGGCTGGTCATCGGGCTGCTCGCTGCGACGATGGTGCGGGAACCCCTGGTAAAGAACCGGCAGCAGGTCAGGTCGCTCCGCCAGGATCCGATTGTGCGCCGCGGGCCGCTGGCGAACTGGCTCTCACCACCGGACAGCGCCGGATACACACACAGCAGCGACAGAATGTCGGCGGCATCGTTGTGCATCGCCAGCTCCGCGCTGGACTTGGTGCCCCGGGCCGGTTGTACACCGTTGGGCAGGATCTCCTCCTGGACCCGAACCAGACGGTCACCGAAGGAGTTGTTGGACACCGGATATCCCAGATGCCAGCAGAACGCCCAGTAGATCCGCTCCAGATCCTCCACGGAGTGCTGCTCGACCGGGAATCCGCGGACGCACGCCAAGCCCTTGCCGAACATCAGGTCGCGATACAGCCTCGCGAGGTCGTCATCGAGGTCGGGATGGCGCACGTCGTCGAAGGTGATGTCGTCTCGGTCCCTTGCCGCTGTCCGCACCAGGATCGACTCCAGCGCCGCCACATTGCGGGCGGACAGGTCGAAGCAGAGTTCCTCTTTGCTGGTGAAGTCAGCGCCGGTCCACGCCATCGAGTCGCTGACCTGTGCGGTGTGTATCGCGGTGGGCATCCCGGGCTCCTGTCGTCGTGCGCGGCCTGTGCGCTTGTCAGCGACCCGTCGACAAAGCACGGAGCGCCAGCGCGCGGGAGCCGGCCGCCTCGGTCATCATCCCGACATCGGTCCCCGCCGAAATGAATCGCAGGCCCAGGCCCACAAACCGTTCCAGCAGTTCAACCGACTTGATACCGGCGATTCCCAGCGCCACGCCGTGTCTACGACAAGCCGCTGCAACAGAGCGTACCGCAGAATGGAAATCATCATTCTCGTAATCGCCGTGGATTCCCATCTCGGCGGTCAGGTCACTCGGGCCCAGCAGGATCATGTCGACACCGGGGACCGCGGCAATCAGGTCACAATCCGCTACGGCTTGCACGGTTTCGATCATGACGGCCACGACCGTCTGGCGCTCCAGCTCGGCGGTGAGTCCGGACGGTTCGAGGGGACGATATCCGCTCACCACACTGGGGCCGGAGATCGACCGCCGCCCGACCGGAGGGAACCTGGCCGCAGCCACCACCGCGGCCGCCTCGTCTGCCGAATTGACATGTGGAACAATAACTCCCACTGCGCCACCATCGAGAACTCGCGCGATCACCCCGGGGTCCTGTGAGGGCACTCGGACCAGGCCCGCGATGCCCGCACCGACGGCGCCCACACACATCAGCGCTGCCGTCTCCAACGACGTCGAGGTGTGCTCAAGGTCGACGTAGATCGCGTCGTAACCGCAGGCGGCAGCGATCGCCGGCACCTCGGGCGTCCGAGAGTTCAGCAGGGCCAGACACAGCACCAACCGGTCGCCGCGCAACTCCGCCCTGAGGTTGTTCCGCATCATGCTGACGTTAGCGGAATGAGAATCACTATTGACGGTGTTCGGTAAACGCCGTTACCGGTGTGGTTACCATGTGCTATGCCGTCCAAGCGCGTTGCCATCGTGGGAGCGGGACTCTCCGACTGCGGGCGGGTGCCCGATATGACCGCGATGGGGCTGATGGCCCAGGCCGCACGCCGTGCTATTGCCGACGCCGGCCTGTCCAAGGACGATATCGAGGGTTTCGGCGGCCACGGGACGCTGCTGCCACCGATCGAGGTCAGCGAGTACCTCGGCCTGGGGCCGCGCTGGGTCGATGCCACCAATGTGGGCGGCTCCTCGTGGGAGGTGATGGCCCGACATGCGGTCGCCGCCATCGCGGCGGGCGAGGTCGACGTCATCCTGCTCACCTACGGCTCCACCGCCCGCTCGGACGTCAAACGGCGAACCCGAGCCTCGGCTGCGGCGATGGGTGCCGGAGGTGCCATGCAGTACGAGGCTCCCTATGGCGCCACGCTGATCGCCAAGTACGCCATGGCCGCCCGCAGGCACATGATCGAGTTCGGCACCACTGCCGAGCAACTGGCCGAGGTCGCGGTCGCCGCGCACGAGTGGGCGGCCGGCAACGAGAACGCCTTCGACCGGGAACGCATCACCGTAGACGACGTGGCGGCCGCGCCCATGCTGGCCGATCCCTTCACCGCCAAACACGTCTGCCTGCGCACCGACGGTGGCGGCGCGGTGGTGCTGGCCAGTGAAGCCGTGGCCCGCAACTGCGCCAAGGAGCCGGTCTGGGTACTCGGTTCCGCCGACGCCGCCTCGCACGTCAGCATGAGCGCCTGGGATGACTTCACCACGTCGGCCGGTGCCCTGTCCGGACCGGCCGCCTTCGCCCAGGCCGGTGTGCGTCCCGCCGATATCGATGTGTGCCAGCTCTACGACTCCTTCACCGCCACTGTGCTGTTCACCGTCGAAGACCTCGGCTTCTGCGCCAAGGGCGAGGGAGGCGCATTCATCGGTTCGGGGGCATTGCGGCCCGGTGGCGCGCTGCCCACCAACACCGACGGCGGCGGGCTGGCCGCCTGCCACCCGGGAATGCGCGGCATGTTCCTCATGGTCGAAGCGGTGCGGCAGCTTCGCGGTGAGTGCGGCGAACGCCAGGTCGAGGATGCCGAGCTCGCCTGCGTACACGCTACCGGCGGCTTCTTCAGTCACAGTGCCACGATGATCCTGGGGAGGCAGTGATGACGAGCCCCGATCGACCCACCATCGACGTGGACAGCGCGGCATGGTGGTCGGCCATCCAGAACGGCAGGCTGCTGGTCAACGCGTGCCGGGATTGTGGCCGAAACTCGCTGCATCACAGGTCGTTCTGCCCACACTGCTGGAGCGAAGACGTATCGCCCAACCCGGCATGTGGCCGCGCAACGCTCTATACCTGGACCGTCGTCCACCAGAACGCCGCTCCTTTCGACGCGCGCACTCCGTATGTGGTCGCCATGGTGGACCTGGCCGAGGGGCCACGCCTGATGACCAACATCGAAAACTGCACCGTCGAGCAGCTCGATGCCGGGCTGGAGCTCATTCTCGACTTTCGCCACGGCGAAGACGGCTTCGCCATCCCGATTTTCACGCCGGCACGCGAGAGGAAATGAAGTGAACAAAGACGACATGATCCTGGTCAGCGTCGACGATCACATCGTCGAACCGCCCGACATGTTTGCCAACCACCTGCCCAAGAAGTACCAGCACGACGCTCCGCGACTGGTGCACGACGCAGACGGCAGCGACCGGTGGCAGTTCCGCGACGTCACCATCCCGAACGTGGCGCTCAACGCCGTTGCCGGCCGGCCCAAGGAGGAGTACGGACTCGAGCCGCAGGCACTCGATGAGATCCGGCCCGGCTGTTACAACGTCGACGAACGCGTCATGGACATGAACGCCGGCGGCATCCTGGGTTCGATGTGCTTTCCTCCTTCCCGGGCTTCGCCGGGCGGCTGTTCGCCACCGAGGACCACGACTTCTCCCTGGCACTCATCCAGGCCTACAACGACTGGCACGTCGAGGAGTGGTGTGGCGCCTATCCGGCCCGGTTCATCCCGATGACGCTGCCCGTGATCTGGGATCCCGCAGCATGCGCCAAGGAGATTCGCCGCAACGCCGCCCGCGGCGTGCACTCGATGACCTTCACCGAGAACCCGGCGGCGATGGGCTACCCGAGTTTCCACGACCTGGAGCACTGGAAACCCATGTGGGATGCGCTGGTCGACACCGATACCGTGCTCAATGTGCACATCGGCTCCTCGGGTCGACTGGCCATCACCGCACCGGACGCTCCGATGGATGTGATGATCACCCTGCAGCCGATGAACATCGTGCAGGCCGCCGCGGATCTGCTGTGGTCCAAGCCGGTCAAGGCCTACCCGGACCTCAAGATCGCGCTGTCCGAGGGCGGCACCGGGTGGATCCCGTATTTCCTCGACCGTGTCGACCGCACCTACGAGATGCACTCGACGTGGACCGGTCAGGACTTCGGTCAGCAGAAACCCTCGGAGTTCTTCCGCGACCATTTTCTGACCTGCTTCATCTCCGACCCGGTCGGGGTGGAACTGCGCAACAAGATCGGCGTCGACAACATCTGCTGGGAGGCCGACTACCCGCACTCGGACTCCATGTGGCCCAGCGCCCCCGAGGAACTCGATGCGGTGCTCAAGCAGTTCGACGTACCCGACGCCGACATCAACAAGATGACCCACGAGAACGCCATGCGCTGGTATCACTGGGACCCGTTCACCCACATCACCCGCGAGCAGGCCACCGTCGGAAGTCTGCGCAAGGCCGCCGAGGGCCACGATGTCTCGATTCAGGCGCTGTCCAAACGGGACCACAGTAGCCAGTCGTCGGACTGGCAGGCCCAGATCAAAGAGGCCACCGTCAACGTCAGCGGTTCCGACTGACGTCTGGCGATCAATCTGCTGCGACCAGGCGGTCGGCCACCACCCGTGGCCGACCGGCCGCATGCTCGTGCAACCTGTTGCGCGCCACCTTGCCGTTGGCATTGACCGGCAGCGGCTGATCCCAGAACACCAATTCCTCGGGCAGCTTGTACTTGGGCAGTCCGGCCGACACCAGCGCCGCAGTCAACTCTGCCAGCGACAACTCCGCGTCGCCGTCGAGCACCAGAGCCAGGGCCAATCGCTCTCCGGTGGTCGCATCGGGAACCGAGTACGCCGCGCATTCGCCGACACCGGCTATCGCGGCCACCGCCTGCTCGACCTCGGCAGCGGGAATCTTCATCCCGTTGCGGATCACGATGTCCTTGATCCGCCCCACGATGCGGACCCGTCCGCCGTCGACCTCGGCGACGTCGCCGGTGCGGAACCACTCTCCGTCGAAGGCGTTGTCGTCGGCGGCGGGATCGGTATAACCCAGAAAGGTGTGCGGACCACGGATGCAACACTCCGCCGAATCCCCGCTCGAACCCAGTCGCACCTCGACATCGGCCAGCGGCACTCCGTCGTCGGCATGTCGCACCTGCCGGGCGTCCGTCCGCTGCCCGGAGGTGCTGACCGGGACCTCCGAGGATCCATACGCTCGCATCACGACGATGCCGAAGTCATCCTCGACGCGTTCGACGATCCGTGGGTCGAGCATGGTGCCGCCAAGATATACCGCACGCAGCGGCACCGGACTTTCCCGTGCCACCGCCTCGTCGAGCAGCCGGTCCAGCAGGCGGTCGGGTCCGCCGTACCACGTCGCCCCGCTGGACAATAGGAAGTCGCACGTCCCCGCGGGATCCCAACGGTCCTCCAGCACGATCGGCGCCGCAAGCATGGGACCGATGAACAAGGCCTGCACCACACCGGTGACAGACGCCAGCGGGCTGATCAGGAAGATCCGGTCCGCCGGCCCCAGTCCGGCGGCGGCGATGTAGTTGGCGGACGCCTTGTGCAGGGTGCTCAGCGAGTGCACCACCCCCTTGGGCTCGGCGGTGGTCCCCGAGGTGTACAGCACAAACGACGGTTCATCGGCGGGCCGGTGGGGCCGATGCGGTGCCGGTGCCCTGAACGAGTCACCCTCTGAGCTCGCGATCCACCTGCACCTCGTGGCCAGCTCTTCGGCCGCCGTCGGCCAGTTCGGCGCCAAACCGAACGATGCCCCGGTGCGATCAATGATCTGAGCGATCTGCGCAGCGCCGGCGCTGCGTGGCACCAGCAGCACGACGGCATCACAACGCTGAACCGCGTGCACGGCGGCCACCGAGTCGACGTCGTTGCCGGCCACCACGACAACCGCACTCCCCGGCGCCGCGCCAGCCCCGGTCAGCTCCCGGCATATCCTGTCGATGCGGCCGTCCAGTTCAGCAAAGCTGATCTGTTCGCCCCGATCGATCAATGCGATCCTCTCGGGATGCCTTGCCGCAGTGTCGTGTACAAGGTCCAGCGACTGCTGCGACCAATGCCCGGCGGCCCGATAGCGCGCCCGCAGTCCGGCGGCGCGCGGCCCCGCATTGCCCAGAAGACCGGTCGGGCACGTCATGAGATCCTCCGATGCAAACAATAATTCTCGATACTGCGAATGTAACCTCTCACCCATGACACTTGCATTCGACAACCAGGTAGCCATCGTCACCGGTGCCGGCGGAGGGCTCGGCCGCTGCCACGCGATCGAACTGAGCGCCGCGGGCCCGGGTTGTGGTGAACGACCTCGGCAGCGCAGTCGACGGCAGCGGCGCCTCCGAGTCGGTGGCCCAGCGCGTTGTGGACGAGATCACCGCGGAGGGGGGAACAGCCATAGCGAACGCCGATTCGGTGGCCACCGAGGCGGGTGGTGAGGCCATCGTCACGGCGGCACTGGAGGCTTACGGGCGCGTCGACATCCTGGTCAACAATGCCGGGATTCTGCGCGACGCCGCCTTCAAGAACATGACAGCCGACCAGTTCGGCGCAGTGATTGCCGTACATCTCACCGGCGCGTTCAACGTGACCCGCGCAGTGTGGCCGATCATGCGGGAGCAGAACTACGGCCGGATAGTGCATACCACTTCGGGCACCGGTCTTTTCGGCAACTTCGGACAGACCAACTATGGGGCCGCCAAGATGGGCCTGGTCGGAATGATGCATGTGCTGGCGATCGAGGGGGCACGCAACGGCATCACCGTCAACGCCATCGCGCCCATCGCGCGGACCCGGATGACCGAGGACATCATGGGCGAGGCGGCCAAGGCGATGGACCCGGAGTTGGTCACCCCGGTGGTGGTGTATCTGGCGCACCGCAGCTGTGAGCGCACGGCCCATATCTATTCGGTCGGCGCCGGCAAGGTGTCTCGGGTGTTCATCGGCGTGACGAAAGGAATCGAGGACCCGCCCTGACCGCCGAAGGCGTGGCCGCCGCGATCGACCAGATCGACGACAGCTCGTCGTTCACCATCCGGGGCGGGCCCGCCGCCGGCTGAAGGCACGCTCAGCGCCCGCGGAACCGCGGCGACCGGCGCTCGGCGAAGGACTGCAGACCTTCGTGCAGATCAGCTGTGCGGGAGTTCAGTTCGGCCGCCCATGCCTCCTGCTCGAACCCACGCTCCCGCGGCGACTCCGCCGAAACCGCGAGCAGGCGCTTGGTCAGGGCAAGCATCACCGACGGCCCCGCCGCCAGCTGTACCGCCAGGGCGTCCGCGGCCTGGTGCACCTCGTCGGCGGGCACTACGCGGTTCACCAGACCCAGCCGCAAACACTCCTCGGCATCCACCGGCTGACCCAACATCAGCAGTTCGGTGGCCTTACGCAGGCCGACGATCCTGGTCAGCAGGTGCACGGCCCCGGAGTCGGGCACGATCCCGCGATGCACGAATCCTCGACCAACGCCGACTGCTGCCCCATCACCACCAGATCGCACGCCAGCACCAGACTGGCACCGCCACCTAACGCTGTTCCGCTGAATGCCGCCACAACCGGTTTGTCACAGTCGAGGACAGCGCCCACCAACCGTTGCCAGCCGTGCGCCAGTTGGCGCGCAATATCACCCGGACGCCGGTCGGGGGGAAGCTGCCTGGACGTATCGGCTGGTGCCGATGCCAAGCCCGCACCGGTACAGAAGTGCCGCGAACCCGTTGACGCCAAGAGTACCGCTCGAACTCCGGGGTCTGCGTGTGCACTGATCAGGACGTCGGCGAGCGCATCTCGAGCCAATGGCGACAAAGAGTTTCCGACGTCTGGGCGGTCTATGACGATGCGGCCCACATTGTCGGACCCCACGTCGTAATTGATCCCGATCGGTTCTTCCGGCATCCAAACCCGCCCTACGTTAACGTCGCTTTCCGTTTTCGGGTATCTTAATTCTCACTTTGGTCTCGACCAAGTGCATGCGCCATGAGGAGGTTGCGCGATGACCGGCACCGGCCAAATCACCGATGAGGCGCTGGAACGGCTGCGGGCCACCATCGGCATCGCCGTCCCCAACCCGCAGCCACCGCACTACCGGCGTCCCAACGAAGACGCCTTTCGCCATGCCGCGGAGAGCTACGGCGACGGAAATCCACTGTGGTGCGATCCCGACTATGCGTCCAAATCGGTTTGGGGCGAACCGATCGCGCCGCCGCCGCTGATAGGCGGTGACACCGTGATCGGAGAGGACGAAGTCACCGAGCTGTCCGAGGCGGACCGCGCGCTCACCAAGGGCGACCCGCTGCGGGGTGTACACGCCTTCTACGCGTCATCGTCGCGGGAATGGTGGGCGCCGCTGCGAGCAGGACATCGCGTCTATCGGCGCAACGCCCTGGTGGCAGCACTCGACAAGACCAGCGATTTCGCCGAGCGCGCCGTCCACGAGTGGACGGCGCAGGTCTTCCGCGACGACGAGGGAACCATCCTCGGAGGCCAGTACCGCAACATGATCCGCACCGAACGCAGCAAGGCCCGCGGTCGCAAGAAATACCAGGGGGTCGAGCTCAAGACCTGGACACCGGAGGAGATCACCGAGATCGACGCGCGGTACCCGAGGGAGGCCCCGCGCGGGTCCGAGCCGCGATGGTGGGAAGACGTCCGGGAGGGTGACGCCGTCGGGCCGCTGACCAAGGGGCCACTGACCGTCACCGACATGGTCTGCTGGCACGTCGGCATGGGCACCGGTATGTACGGTGTGCGACCGCTACGGCTGGCATGGCGCAACCGGCAGCGAATTCCCCGGTTCTACACGCCCAATGAGCAAGGTGTGCCCGATGTTGCGCAGCGCGTCCACTGGGACCCCGATGCTGCCCGCGGCGCCGGAAACCCGACCACGTTCGACTATGGCCGGATGCGCGAGACGTGGCTCATCCATCTGTGCACCGATTGGATGGGCGATGACGCCTGGCTGTGGAAATTGGACTGCGAGTTCCGGCTGTTCAACTACGTCGGCGACCTGCACACCATCTCAGGGACCGTGGTGCGCAAGTTCCTCGCCGAGGGGGACCGGCCGGCCGTCGAATTGGAATTGGCGGCCACCAACCACCGAGGCGAAATCACCGCGCCGGGCCATGCCACCGTCCTGCTGCCCAGCCGTGAACGAGGTCCGGTCCGGCTACCCGATCCGCCCGGCGGAGCAACCGACCTCACCCAACTGCTGACCGCGGTGTCGGCGCGGTTCGCGCAGGATTGAGCCGCTGATGACCTACGCCGGCGTCCCGGGCCTCGTGGTAGAACACCGGGGCCACGAGTTGCGCCTGACCCTCGACCGTGCCGAGCGGCGCAACGCGATCGACGATGTAGTCCTCGACGCCCTGGTGGCCCACGTCGCGGCAGCCGGTACCGACGAAGAGGTGCGCGTCATCCGCATCGACGCCAACGGGCCGGACTTCTGCGGGGTCGGACCTGATCACAACGACCGCACCTTTTGCACGCAAACCGCGCGTCGGCGCCACCCAGCGCAGACTGCCGAATAAGGCCAACCGGCTCATCCCGCTGATGCTCGAGACGCAGGTGCCGATCGTCTCGGTGGTGCACGGCTGGGCTGCCGGACTCGGGTTCCATATCGCCCTGGCATCCGACTTCTGCCTGGCCGCCGACGACACGAAATTCTGGGAACCGTTCATGGCCCGCGGTCTGAGTCCGGACAGCGGCGCCGCATGGCTGCTGCCCCGCCTGATCGGGATGGTGCGCACCCGCCGACTACTGATGCTCGGCGAGGAGCTCTCCGGTGCTCAGGCCGCAGCATGGGAGATCATCCACGAGGCCCACGCCCCAACCGATCTGGCTGCCGCTGCCGACGAGTTCACGAACCGGATCGCGACCGGGCCGACGGTCGCGCTGGGCCTCACCAAATGGCTGCTACAGAGCGGGAACGGACTGGACCTCGACCGGCACCTCCACAACGAAGCCATGGCTCTGGAACTGGCGACCCGCAGTGACGACTTCAAAGCGGGCCTGGCGGCCTTCCGGGAGAAGCGGGAAGCGGAGTTTCAGGGTCGATGACACTGCCGATCGACGCCTCGAGCACCGCAGAACAAGCGGTAGCCACAGTTGAGCAATGGATACGGGCCGAGGTGCCTGAACACTGGCGCGCCGCGGCCGAAGGTCCGCGGGCACTGCGCACCGTCCGCACCGCGGACGCCTACCGGCGGTGGTATCCCACCTTCGCCTCATCCGGCCTGGTCGTGCCGGGCTGGCAGCCGGAGCACGGTGGGCTGGGGGTCTCCGGCGACGTGGCGCGCGCCATCGAAACCGCGCTCGCCCCACTGCGGTTGACGCGCCTGAACCCGTTGGGCCTCAACAACACGGCGGCGGCTCTGTTCAGTCACGGGACCGAACAGCAGCGCTTGCGGTTCCTGCCCCCCATCGTGCGGAACGAGGAGAAGTGGTGCCAGCTGTTCAGCGAGCCCGGTGCCGGCTCGGACCTGGCTTCACTGGCCACTCGCGCGGTACGCGACGGCGACGAATGGGTGATCACCGGTCAGAAGGTCTGGACGACCTGGGCCGATGAGGCCGATTTCGGGATCTTGCTGGCGCGCACCGATCCCGAACTGCCAAAACATCGGGGCATCACCTACTTTCTGCTCGATATGCACCAATCCGGTGTCGACGTGCGCCCGTTGCGTCAGATCACCGGTGAGCGCGAGTTCAACGAGGTGTTCCTAGACGGCGCGCGGGTTCCTGATGCGCACCGGGTGGGCGACCTCAACGACGGCTGGCGGGTCAGCGCATCGACGCTGTCGGTCGAGCGCCAGATGGTTTCGGGATCGGGCTCCGGCGGCATGGGCCGGCTCGGCGGTTCCAGCGCGCAGCGGTTGATCGCATTGGCGCAGGAGACCGGCCGCTGGGCCGATCCCGTCATCCGCACCAAGGTGATGCGTCTATGGGCGCAGGAACAGGTACGCGGCTGGACCAACGCCCGGTACGGCAGGCGCTGGCGGCGGCCAGTCACCCGGCGCCGCGTCGTCTATCGGAAAGGTCCACCAGGCCACGCTCAACCAGCAGATTCAGGATCTCATCGTCGACCTGGCGGCACCGCTTCGATCGCCTGGCCCGCTCCGATGACGACGACGCTGCCGCGGGACGTCCAGGGCTGGATGCGCAGTCTGGCCAACGGCACCGAGGGCGGCACCACCGATATCAACAAGAACATCCTCGGCGAACGGGTGCTCGGACTGCCCAAGGCCCGATCCCTGGAAGGAAAGCCGTGGAAGGACATTCCGCGATCGTGACCGACTACGAACGGCTGATTGTGCAGAAGAGCGGCGGCATCGGCTGGCTCATCCTGAACCGCCCGGAGGCCGGCAACGCCTTTGATGCGCTGATGCTCGACGAGCTCGAACACGCCTGGGCTGACCTCGAGGCCGACCCCGACGTTCGGGTGATCGTCAACACCGCCAACGGAAGGCGTTCTGCACCGGCATGGACGTCGTACAGGTGGCGCGCGACAGGGACGCCATGCGCAAGCACTCCCGGCGGACCCGGGACGCCGAGCTGAAGATCTCGTCTTGGCACTGCGATGTCTGGAAACCGGTGATCGCCGCGGTGAACGGCGTGTGCGCCGGCGGCGGGCTGCATCTGGTCGCCGACGCCGATATCGTGATCGCCGCCGAGTGCGCCTCCTTCGTCGACCCACACGTTTCCGTCGGGCAGGCCGTCGCCTACGAAGCGATCACCCTGTTGCGCAAATCGCCGATGGAGGGGATAACCCGAATGGCGTTGAGCGGTCGAGGCGAACGTATCTCCGCACAACGCGCCTACGAACTGGGCATCGTATCGGAGGTCGTCGCGCAAGACCGGCTGCGCACCGCGGCGGGCACGTTGGCCGCAGCGATCGCGACCAACTGCCCGACTGCGTGCGAGTGACCAAGCAGGCGCTGTGGCGGTCGTTGGAAGTCGGACTGACTCAAAGCCCGCCGCGAAGCGGCAGAGGCGATCGGCGCATGGGTTCTTCGGAGGTGTCATGACTTACCAGCGGCTGATCGTAGAGCGTCGCGGACCGGTCGGTTGGATCATCAACAACCGTCCCGAGCGACTCAACGCCTATGACCTGCTCATGCGCCAGGAGTTCCGCAGGGCATGGGCTGAACTCGACGCTGACACCAGCGTCCGGGTCATCGTGCACACCGGCAACGGCCGCGCGTTCCAGGTGGGCACCGACGTCGGAACTCGACGAAGGGACAACCGAGCAGTTCGGGGAGACGATGTCCTCCCTCGACCTCGGGCTCACCGCCTGGCATTGCAACGTCGGCAAACCGGTCATCACCGCGGTCAACGGCGTGTGCGCAGGTGGCGGCCTGCACTGGGTCGCCGACGCCGACATCGTCATCGCCTCCGCCGATGCGACTTTCGTCGATCCCCATGTCTCGATCGGTCAGGTCAGCGCGCTGGAGACCATCGCGCTGATGCGCAGATACCGCCGAGGCCGTGCTGCGGATGGCGCTGGTCGGCAGCCACGAGCGACTCACCGCGCAGCGCGCCACCAACTCGGCATGATCAGCCAGGTCGTCGATCCACCGGAGAAGCTGCGCGACGTCGCCCAGGAACTCGCGGAGAAGATCGCCCAAAACTCGCCGGCGGCATGCGCGCCACCAAGCGCACTGTGCGCCCTGGAGTACGGGTTGACCGACGCGTGCCGGGAAGGCGCCAAACACCTGACATCGATGTGGGGTCACCCCGACCAAGACGAGGGCCCGCGCGCCTTCGCCGACAAACGCTCCCCGCAATGGCTTCCGTTGGAGCCGGATTCATGAAGCCTGGCGCAGGCTGCTCGACGGTCTGCCGCCCATCGCTGTACATACCGTCGATCACGACGTCAGCCGCGAACAACTGATCGGCGGAGCCCAGTTGCTCGGCGACCTGCTGACTGCCGCAGGATTGCAGACCGGGCAGGTGGTGGCGGCGATGCTGCCCAACGACGCCATCACCGTCGCGGCGCTTTTCGGCACCTGGCTCGCCGGCGGCGTCTATACCCCGCTCAATCCGCGGGCGGCCGACGCAGAACTTGCCGAGCAGCTGGCTACCCTGCGGCCGGTCGCCGTGGTCACCACAGGCAGGTCGGCGCATCGCTTCGCCGCTTGCGGACTGCCGGTGATCACCGACAACGGGCGGCCTGGCGCTGTCTGCCGACGGCGCCGCCCGAACGACCCCAATACGACGCCGACGTCGCACTGCTGCAGTTCACCTCGGGCACCACCGGGAAGCCGAAGCCGGTGCCGCGGCACGCCACGGTGCTCGATCTCATCGACCGCCTGCTGAGCAAACTTCGGGGAAATTCGAACGCCCCCAGGGCCAAACGGGCGCCGATGCCGAATCTGGTACCCCTGTCGCTGTCGTTGTGGGCGGGTATCTACCAGGTGCTGTTCGCGTTCCGCGCAGGCTCCGGTGTGGTGCTGATGGAGCGCTTCACACCACGAGATTTCGCCATGCTGGTCAAGCGACACCGGTTGCGCTCCACCGTGCTGCCGCCGACGTGCGTTGACCATGGTGCTGCACGAGACGACGGTGACCGACCTGTCACCACTGACGATCGTGCGATCGGTCACCGCCCGTTGTCTCGATCCACGCCGCGGCCTTCCGCGACAAGTTCGGGTCGTGGTGCTCAACTCCTACGGTCAGACCGAACTCGGCGGCGGGTGGTCGGCTGGTCAGCCGCTGACGCCCGCGAATGGGGTGAGACCAAACTGGGGTCCGTCGGGCGCCCGTTGCCGGGGATCGATGTCATGATCGCCGATGACGAAGTGCTGGTGCGCACTCCGACGACGAAGGCCCGCAAAATCGACCCGGCGTTTTGGGACCGGCTCACCGCCGACGGCTGGTTTCGCACCGGCGATCTCGGCTGGTTCGACGACGACGGATTCCTCTGGCTCGACGGCGAGTGTCGGACATGATCAACCGCGGCGGGTTGAAGGTGTTCCCGGGCACCGTGGAGGATGTTCTGCTGTCCGCGGCGGGGTGCGAGGCCGCCGTCGTCGGCGTCGACGAGCGTGTCGGTGAGGTGCCGTGGGCGTTCGTGGTTCGTCTTGACGACACAGTGACCGTGCAGGATCTGGATGCCTGGTGCCGCGCGACTGACCCACCGGGTGCCCGCGCGCATCGTGTTCGTCGATCAGCTTCCGCGCAACGAGGTCGGCAAGGTGGTCAAACGCAACCTGCTGCCCGGCGATCACGAGTGATCCGACAGCTTCCCCGGCGGGATAACCGGGCCGCAGTCATGTCCTGAC